>JAYQBG010000015.1:0-26004 GCA_038137215.1 Alphaproteobacteria bacterium | reverse complement strand
GGTTATGGGCCACGGTTCAGTCCTCTGCTGTCAAAACATATGCACGGGACTTTGCCCGACACGCCGGGTACCCGCAACGGGTTGGCCCGTCCTATCCGCTTCAACACCGCACCGAAAACGACTAGGCTCCCGCCACCAACAACGAGGACGGATATGGCAATCAAAGACGAGGATTTGATCGGCGCCTGGGCGCTTGAGGAGATGTACGCCGAGGCCCCGGACGGAACCCGCACCCATCCCATGGGACGCGATGCGAGCGGTATGATCATGTACACACCCGACCACCACATGTCGGCGATTGTGCACACCGCCGGCCGGTTCCTGCCGGCCGATCGGGCCAGTGACGAAGACCGGGCGGAAGCCTTTGCCAGCTACTTCAACTATGCCGGTTCGTGGTCGCTGGAAAAGGATTCCGTGACCCATGAACTCAAACACGCGCTCGATCCGAATATGGCGGGGCTGTCCCTGACGCGCGAGATCGAGCACGAAGGCACGCGGATGGTCTTCACCGGCATGGGGCCGGACGGAGAGACCAAACAGGTCATCATCTGGAAGCGGGTGAACTGACAGGCCTGTTCCCAATCCCGCATAAACTTGTGATTGTGCGGCGATTGACCCTGCCCGGCATGGCCAATAGGTTCCCAGCGACAATTTCCCTTCAGGAACACAAGAAAAGAGGTCGCCGATGATCGAATTTTACACGTGGTTCACGCCGAACGGTCGCAAGGTCGCGATCATGCTCGAAGAGACGGGTCTTGAGTACAACACCCATTCGGTGAATATCGGCAAGGACGAACAGTTCGACCCCGAATTCCTGAAAATTGCGCCGAACAACAAGATTCCGGCGATCGTCGATACCGACAACAACGACTACCCGTTGTTCGAAACCGGCGCGATTCTGCTCTATCTCGCCGAAAAGACCGGTCAGTTCCTGAACACCAAGGACAAGGATGCCTATTGGCGCACCATGGAATGGCTGATGTGGCAGATGGGCGGCTTCGGACCGATCCTCGGCCAGGTCCACCACTTCACCAAATACAATCCGGGCATCGCACCCTATGCACAGGAACGCTACGAGACCGAAGCGCGCCGCCTCTATCGCGTGCTCAATGACCGGCTCGAGGGCCGCGAATTCATCGTGGACGACTACTCCATTGCCGACATGGCCTGCTGGCCCTGGGCGGCCCGCCACAACTGGCAGGAGATCGACCTCAACGAGTATCCCAATGTCCGCCGCTGGTACATGACCATGCTCGACCGTCCGGCGGTTCAGCGCGCCTGGAACATTCCCGAGAACGACCAGCCGCTCCCGATCCCCGAATAGGCAGACACGCGCATCACTGAAACAGGGCCGACGCTCCTTCGATGAAGGCGCGCCGGTTCTCGTTCCGGCAGCAGAACGGCAACGGCCGACATGCCGCCGGGAGGTCGGTTCTGACCAGGCTGATTTTGATCGCGGGCAAAGGCCGGGTAAGTTGGGCGCCGTTCCAAATCTCAAAGAGCCGCCGCCATGAAATTCTACGATTGCGCCACCGCGCCCAGCCCGCGCCTGGTGCGCATGTTCATCGCCGAGAAGGGCCTGACCGGGGCCATCGAGACGGTCGAGGTCAATCTGCGCGAGCGGGAACAGATGGGTGCGGCCTTCCGCGCGATCAATCCGTTCTGTACGGTCCCGGTGCTCGAGGCCGACGACGGCACGCGCTTTCTGACCACCCAGGGCTGCTGGCGCTATCTGGAGGAAATCTACCCGGACCCGGCCCTGCTCGGAACCGGCCCGGCCAAGAAGGCGGCGATCGCAGACGCTGTCTGGCGGGCCGAGCAGGACGGGTTTTTCGCGGTCGGCGAGGCGCTGCGCAACAAGGCCAGGGGGATGCAGGATCGCGCCCTGACGGGCCCCCACAATTACGCGCAGATCCCCGAACTGGTCGAACGCGGCACCCGCCGGATCGGGCATTTCTTCGAACTGCTCGAGGACACCCTGGCCGAGCGCGCATTCCTGGCGGGCGATGATTTCTCGGCGGCCGATATCATGGCCTTCGTCACGGTGGAGTTCGCCGGCTGGCTGAAGCTGACCCTCCCGGAAGACGCCACCCAGGCCCGGCGCTGGTTCGAACGCGTGAAAACGCGGCCGAGCGCATCGCTCTGAGGCGTATTGCTGTAAGGCCTCTCAGGCGCCGCCCCGCGCCCCGTCGATCACCGCATTGGCCCGCAACAGCGTAAATCCGTCCGCGAAGTGGTCGCACAGCGCCGTCCCGTCGGCGCGCCAGACATGGGGCGCGCGATGGCCGGGCTTCGCCGTGGCCACATAGTGATGCGGGTCGTCGGGAACAGCCTCCGTCCCGTCATCGGTGACCAGCCGCGAGCCCGTATACCTCACACCCAGCGCAATCCCGGGAATCAGAAACTCCCGCCGTCCGTGATCGCCCAGATGATTGCCCAGCCGTTCCCGCTCGGCAGCCCCTTCCGGCGTGTTGGTCTCGATCGCCGGATCGACCGCGAAGGTGCCCACGGATTCGGCAAAGCCCCGTGCAAACTCCAGATTGCGTACGCCCACCGGGCGCCGGTCTTCCGCATAGGTCGCCAGCAGCTGCCCGCCGCCCCAGCCCTGCACATCGCCCGCCAGCTTTCAGGCTAGGTTCACCGCGTCATCGACGCCGGTGTTCATGCCCAGCCCGCCGGTGGGCGTGAACAGATGGGCCGCATCGCCCACCAGCCAGACGCCATCGCCGCCATAGGATTCCGGCAGCAGCGCATGGCCCGCCGTCCAGGGCTGGCGCAGGATGATGTTCGCCTCCACCGGGCGGCCCGCCGCCGTGGCGAGCAGCGCCAGATCGTCCACGTCGTCCGGGTCCGTCCCGTCGGGAATCCGCGTCAGCAGGACAAACTTGTCCGCCCCATCGACCGAGACCAGCAGCGCGCGCAAATCCGCCGCGATGACCCAGTACTGCCAGGCCGGGTCGATGGTCAGCCACGCCGTGCGGTCCCGCGCTTCGAAGAGCGTCGCCATCATCGCCCCGGCCACCATCCGCCGCTGCACGCCGCCCTCATAGCGGATGCCGAGCTGGCGGCGCACGGAACTCTTGCCGCCATCCGCCCCAACCAGATGCCGCGCCGTCACGTCATAGGTCGTGTCGGTTTCCAGATTGCGCACCGTCACAATCACGCCGCCGGCGTCCTAACGGAAGGACTCCAGCCGGTGCCCAAACCGCAGATCGATGCCCGGCCGGGCCGCGACCGCGTCGCGCAGGATCGGCTCCAGATAGACCTGGCTGCAGCGATGGGGCGGCTCGGCGCAGTCATACGGGCTGGCGCCCGCCCGGGCCTCGGCCACCGCATCGCGGCTCGAGGGCATGTTCACCCGCGCAATCTCCCGCCCGGTCAGCCGGGTGACGTAGCAGACATCGGTGGGATGGTCACCCGGCAGGGCCGCCGCGCGCAGCCTCGGGCCGATACCGTGGCAGCGGAAATGCTCCATGGTCCGCGCGTTGATGGCGTTCGCCTTCGGGTGCAGGGCCGTCTCGACGCCGTCGTTGATCAGGATGGCGCGCACGCCGAACCGGGCCAGTTCCAGCGCCATGGTCAGCCCCACCGGCCCGCCGCCCGCGATCAGAATGTCTGTGTTTTCCATGGTTCTACCGTCTAACCATTTCGGCGCGGAAAAGCCAACTTCGCGACGCGGAACAACACATCTCCAAATTCACCCTCGACAGACGACCCCCGGGAACTATTTGATAGAGCCAAACCCGCGCGAGGAAACACGCCATGACCATGCCCGCCCGCAACGCCGCCGATCTGCCCTTCGTCGAAGCCACCATGAACTATGTGGACGACAGCGAGGTCCGCCCCGTCACCTACATCGCCGAGATGGGCGAATCCAACCGCCGCGAGGAGGTGACCGACCCGCGCACCGTGCCCGTCTATGACGCGCGCGCGATTGCCGGCGAGTTGACGCTGGACCGCAACGGGCTGGCCTTCACGCGCGAGGCGAGCGCCGTCACCGACTTCCAGGACCCGACCCAGATCGAGACGGTCTATAACCCGGAGGTCGAGCGGCTGGTGAAGGCGGCCACCGGCGCGTCCCGGGTTCTGGTCTTCGACCACACCCTGCGTGTGGCCGATGAGGACCGGCGCCGCACCGAGAAGCTGCGCGAACCCGTCCGCATCGTCCACAACGACTACACCGACAAATCAGGCCCCCAGCGGGTGCGCGACCTGCTGCCGCCCGACGAGGCCGAGGCGATGCTCAAGAAGCGCTATGTCTATATCAACGTCTGGCGCTCGATCCACGGCACGGTCGAGGAAGCGCCGCTGGGCATCTGCGAGTGGCAATCCCTGGACGACGACGACATGGTTCTGATGGATCTGGTCTATTCCGACCGGGTGGGCGAGATTCACCGCACCCGCTACAACCCGAACCACCGCTGGCTCTACTTCCCGAAGATGACGCCCGAGGAGGTGATCCTGCTGAAATGCTACGACACCGAGACGGACGGCCGCGCCCGCTGGACCGCCCATTCGGCCTTCGACGACCCGACCAGCCCGCCCGACGCCGCCCCACGCCAGAGCATCGAAACCCGGACGATCGCATTCTACGACTGAGGCGGCCCCCGACCGCATCTGTCTTCTCTCCCTCTCCTCCCTCAAGGGCGGAGAGGGTTGAGTTCGCGTCATTGCGAGGCGCGCAGCGACGAAGTAATCCAGGGGTCAGCCAGGCCCGCTCTGGATTGCCGCGGGCCTTCGGCCCTCGCAATAACCGCCCCCGCTTTCGTCAGACCCGGGTATCTCACAACATCCTCATGCTGAGCTTGTCAAAGTATGAGGATGCCGCCCTCGCCCTTCGTCCCTCGACAAGCTCGGGATAAGGAGGCTCAGGGTGAGGGCTCAGTCCGGCAGAGATGCCCGGATCAAGTCCGGGCATGACGGCGGTTTGAGATGCCCGGGTGAAATTCGGCCATGACGCTCGAATATGGTCGGCATGCGCCCGCCCGGTCTGGACGGCACGAACGCACTCTCCTAGGCTAGCCCGGTCTCGAAACCACGAACAGTCGGACCCCCTCCATGCCGATATTGTCCGGAAAATGCCTGTGCGGCAACATCAGCTTCAGCGGCGATGCCGAGATCGCGCGCGCGGGCAACTGCCACTGTGTCGATTGCCGGGTCGCCACCGGTGCGGCCTATGCCACCCTGATCACCGTCGCCGAGGACGCCATCACCGTGACCGGCACCCCGAAGGTGTACCGGCACAAGGCCGATAGCGGCGCGAATATCGAGAAGCTCTTCTGCCCGGATTGCGGCGCGCAACTGTTCGGCCGCAACTCCAACCGCCCCGGCATGCTGAGCATCCGCGGCGTTGTCATCGACCAGACGGCCGAAGTAAAACCCGCCTTCAACGTGTTCACCGACAGCATGATCGAATCGACCCCGCTCAACCCGGAGCTACCGGCGTTTCCGCGGATGCCCACCTAGCATGCCGGCAAGCCCGCGCCAGAAGGTGACGAACGTCCAGAATCTGACTTAGTCGAGCCCGCACAGATTGTAGCCCGCAGGCTGCATGCGTTCGACGAAGGCCATGGCGCGGACGACCGCGGCCTCGTCGAGATAGCGCCCCACCGCCTGCAGGCCCACCGGCATGCCGTCGGGAGACAACCCGGCGCAGACCGCCCCGGCGGGCTGGCCGGTCAGGTTGAACGGGTAGGTGTAATAGACCCAGGAAACAAGGTTCCGGTCGGCGTGGCTGTCGGGAATATTCTTTCCCACATCGAGCGAGGACACCGGCAGCACCGGGGAGAGCAGCACGTCGTAGTTCGAAAACAGCGCCGTCATCCGGTCGCGCAGGGCGTAGCGCGTGAAGACCTTGGTGTAGTAGTCCTGCATCTCCTGATCGAGGGCGGGCTCGAGAATATCGGCCACAGCGGGATCGAGCAGATCGCGCTTGTTTTCTAGAAAATCGCGCAGCTTGATGCCGACCCCAGCGTAGAACTCGGCCGTCCAGAGGTCCGACGGGTCTGCGTCGAACACGTCATCGACCTGCTCAACGATGGCGCCCGCATCCTCGAACTTTTTGACCGCCGCCTCGACCACCGCGACCACATCGTCGTTGGGGCGGGCATAGCCAAGGGTGGGACTCCAGGCGACTCGCATGCCTTCCACCGGCTCGTCACAGGCGCCGCGCATATCGGGCACCGGCCCGGCGATGCTGAAGGGATCGCGGGTGTCATATCCGGCAATCGCCGAGAAGAGCAGCGCGGCATCGCGCACATTGCGCGCCAGCGGCCCGACATGGGCGAGCGTCGGCGTCGCCGAAGTCGGCCAGACCGGCACGCGGGCAAAACTGCCCTTGATCCCGGCCAGCCCGCAGAAGGACGAGGGAATACGCACCGAGCCGCCGCCATCGGTTCCCAGTGCAAAGGGCGTCACGCCTGCCGCGACCGAAGCGGCAGCCCCGGCGCTCGACCCGCCCGGGGTCTTGCCGGTGTTCCACGGATTGCGGGTGATCCCGGTCAGCGGAGAATCGCCCACCGGCTTGCAGCCAAACTCGCTGGTGGTGGTCTTGCCGATGACGATCGCCCCCGCGGCGCGCACACGCTCCACGGCCGGGGCGTCTTCGGCGGCGACATTGCCGTCCATGGTCTTCGACCCGAGCGAAAAGGGTGCGCCGCCCACGGCGATCAGATCCTTCACCGAAACGGGAATCCCGTGCAGATCGCCCAGGCGCGCCCCCGACATGACGGCGTCTTCGGCCGCCTGCGCGGCCTCCAGCGCCGCATCGGCCTGCAGGACGAAGAAGGCATTGAGGTGCGGCTCGGTCTCTTCGGCCCGCTCCAGGGCGCGCCGGGTCAGCTCCACCGGAGACAGATCCTTGCGCGCGATGCGCAGCCGCATCTCCGCCGCGCTCATATAGTCGAGGTCGTGCGCCATGTGCCAGTCCGTCCCGATCAATCGTCAACGATGGCGAAGGCGCGGATCGGCGAGCCGGACCCGCCCTTGAAGCGCAGCGGCACGCCGAAGAACTCAAACTCTCCCAGCCCGATCAATTCCTCCAGGTTGACCAGCCACTCCATGTGGCTGATGCCGAGTTCGCGGCAGATGCGGTGCTGGGCGAACAGGCTGTCGGACGGCTTGTCCGTCGAAGGCCCTTCGACGCCGTGCAGGCGCGAGCCCCGGTCGTACATCCACTGGGTCGCGGCCACGGTGATACCCGGATTCGACAAAACCACCTCCCGGTCCGGGTAATGGCGTTTGTGCAGGCCCGAACACAGCAGGATGATATGGCCGTCCACCTTCACGCCGGATTCTTCCTCGGCCTTTTCCATATCGGCCACATCGATATCCCCCAGATCGGGGATGTGGCGCAGGTCGAAACAGACCGCCTTGCCGAAGAACCGATCGATGGGCATTTCGTCGATCGACGCGCCGTTGGGGTCGAAATGGCGCAAGGCATCCACATGGGTGCCCACATGATCAAGGGTGCTGATGAAGTTGGTCTGGAAGGTGATCGGGTCGTCCGGTGTGCCCAGTTCCAGCGCCTTGGTGTTCTCGTGGGTCATCGCCTGCAGATAGACGGGACTCTGAAACAATTTGTGGGAAGGCATGTTGTCTTCGATATCGAGACTCAAATCGATGATGCGCCGTGCCATTAAATTTCTCCTCCGGATCGACTGAAAGCGGAGGTGACGCTAGCATTTTTCCTTTTGGAAAATCGACCGGCATCTCCGGCCTCATTGTCCTCGCCACGGTTTGGACCGTATGCTCGGGATGCAGACGTGCCGAAGACGGGGGAGCACATGGACACCATCGAAGTGAGTCAGGCCGAAATGGCCTCCAGAATCGCGCGGTTTTCGGACCAGGAGTCCCAGTCGGCGCATTATGCAGAGGCAATCGGGATTCCCCGCGAGGCCTATGAGATCATGGCTGCCGAGACGCTCTACCTGATGATGGCGCCCGCCACCCAGGGCGGCCCCATGGCACAGCAGCCCGCCATTGCCAGGGACAGCGGGGTCAGCGTGATCATCGCGCGCTGCCCGCCCGGCGACAAACCGCTGCTCCACGCCCACCACTATACGGTCGAGAGCTTCATGTGCCTGACCGGAAAGTTCCGTATCCGCTGGGGGCGTGAAGCCGAACAGCATATCGATCTGGAGCCCCACGACATGATCGCCGTCCCGCCCGGGGTGGACCGGCAGTTCGAGAATATTTCGGACGCCGATGCGCGCCTGCTGGTGGTGATCACCGGGACCTCGCGGGAGGACTACAACGACATCTCCATGCCGCCGGAGGTGACGGAACTGATCCGGAACAAGTTCGGCCAGGGTGTCATCTACGCCTATGGGGAACGCGGTATCACATTCCGCGAAGAATAGTTCTGCACCATGTGTTTTCGCGTATAACCGGTAGAGATTTCACGACCGCCGGCACGGCGCGGAGCATCCGAGTCCATGGAGAACCTGAACGGCATGATCGAACAGATCCAGCGCAAGCTGGAGACGGGATGGCAATCCCTCGCCGCGCATGCCTCCGATCCCACACTCTACAGCCAGGCCGCCATCGTGGTCGGCGCGCTTCTGATCGGCTGGGTCTTTGCCACCTTCTTCATCAGCCGTATCCGGATCTTCCGCGAGGAGCCGAGCGCGGGAAAACTGCTGGATATGCGCCGGAAGCTGCACGCCATGCATGTGCTGCTGCTACCCATTGCCTGCGCCATTGCGCTGGGCTTTGCCACACCGTTCACCAAGGAACTGCTGGGTGAAGCCTGGCTGGTGCGTGGCGCCCAGGGAATCGCGCTCGTCCTGCTGGCCTACAACGTCGCGAACCATTTCCTGAGCAGCATCGCGATGATCCGCATCCTGAAGTGGATCGGTGTGCCCATCGCCATTCTGTTCATGATCGGCGTGCTCGACGAGGTGGTCGCCTATCTCGAAAGCATCGCCATCGAGGTCGGCAATATCCGCATCACGCTCTATGCGATCATGCGCACATTGGTATTCGGCGTGGTTCTGCTCTGGCTGGCCCGGGTCTCGAACGTCACCGGCCAGCGGGTGATCCGCAGCCAGGAGAAAATCGACGCCGGCACCCGCGAGGTCGCCGCAAAGCTCTTCGAGATTGCTGTCTTCGTGGTGATCTTCCTGCTGCTGCTCAACGTGATGGGGATCGACCTGACAGCGCTGGCTGTCTTCGGTGGTGCGCTGGGTGTCGGCCTCGGCTTCGGCCTGCAGCAAATCGCCTCGAACTTCATTTCGGGCATCATCATCCTGCTCGACCGCACCATCACCATCGGTGATTTCATCGAGCTGGAGGACGGCCGCTCGGGCACCCTGCGCGAGCTCACCATGCGCTCAGCAACGCTCGAGACCTTCGACGGCAAGGACATCATGGTCCCCAACGAACGGTTCATCACCACCGCGTTCACCAACTGGACCCATAACAACGCCAAGCAACGCTACGCGCTGCATTTCGAGGTCGCCTACAAGACCGACCTGGAACCGATGTTCGAGGCTATCCGCGAGGTCTGCGCGCAGCACCCGCAGGTGCTCAGCGGCGAGCGCTATCCCATCAAGGAGCGCCCCGATGCGGAAATCGAGGGCTTTGCCGATTCCGGCATCATGATCCTGGTCGAGTTCTGGATGGAAGGCATCGACGATGGCAAGAACCGCGTCGGCGGCGACCTCTATCTGATGATCTGGATGAAGCTGAAGGAGATGGGCGTGGAGATTCCCTTCCCGCAGCGCGAGATCAAGGTCCTCAACCGGGACAACCCGGAGATCAGCTAGAGCGGGAACGACGAACCGTGGTGCGACGGCAGCGATGCCGAACCCAACACGTCATTGCGAGCGAAGCGACGCAATCCAGCTGCTCTGCTGATTGTGAGACCGCGCTGGGACGAGGGCGCGAAAGTCGCGGGCCAGAACACGCCGGGTTTTGAGCACTATCTTCCCCATATCAGCGCCAGCCTGACCCGTTAACCCGATGGTGCCCGACGGCCTGACAGAGCTGATTGAACCGACACCTGCCGAAAATCGGGCCCGTGCCTATCGGGATATCTGCACCAAGCTGCCGGATGATCCGTCAACCCCCGGGGTCGCCTTGCAGTGGATCGAACAGGGCCGCGCGCGTACCGGCGAAACCCCCGTCAGCACATTTCGGGTCGCCTTCTGGAATGCCGAGCGCGGGCACGCACCGGTGCACGCCGCCGGACTGCTCCGGCAATCCGAAGCCGATATTGCGCTTCTCTGCGAGCTGGACAACGGGGTCGCACGTACGGGCCAACGCCATACCGCACGGGAAACAGCGCAACACTTCGGCACGGACTATCTCTATGCCGTTGAGTTCATCGAACTCGAAAACGCCACCGAACACACGCGCGGCTTTCACGGCAATGCGATCCTGGGCCGGACCGCCCTGTCGGATCCGATCCTGATCCGGTTTCCCGAAGACGAAGACTGGCAATCGGGAACCAACGGGGACCACCGCTTTGGGAGCCGCATGGCGCTGGCCGCACGGGTCATGCTCGACGGACATTCGGTTGTGGTGGCGACAACCCATCTGGAAAGCCATGCCGGCCCCGAACAAAGGGCAGCACAGATGAAGATGCTCGTGGACGCGCTGGACTCCTATGCCGACGGGCAGCCGGTGCTGATCGGCGGCGACTTCAACACCCGCACGACCACAAAGGATGCGATGCGCGACACCGCCGCGCGCCGCGCGCTCGCACGCGAACACCCCGACGCCTTTATCCGGCCCCACACCCGAGAACCCCTGTTCGAGGTCGCCGCGCGCGCCGGTTACACCTGGCTGCCCTGCAACCAGCCCTTGCCGACCGAACGTCCCCGGACCGACGACCCCGACCGCCCGCGCTTCCGCCTCGACTGGTTTTTCGCCCGCGGGCTGATTTGTGAAAACTCCCGAAACATTCCCGCCGAAACGCCCTGCGGCACCTCACTGTCGGATCATGATGCGATCACCACGGATATCCGGCTTTCAGAACCCCGTCAGATCACGCCATAATTCCCCACCTGCCTTGCGAAAAGGATTCAGCCATACGCCTGCACATCAATCTCGCCGTCGACAACATCGAACGCTCGGTGCGCTTCTACAGCGACCTGTTCTTGGCCGAGCCGACCGTGATCAAGGACGACTATGCCAAATGGATGCTCGACGACCCGCGGCTGTATTTCGCGATCTCGACCCGGCGCGCGGCAACGGGCCTCGACCATTTCGGCATTCAGGTGGAGGACGAAGCCGAACTGCACACGGTCTATGACCGTCTGAAATCGGCCGAACTGCCGGTCAGCGAAGAGGGCCTGACTGGCTGCTGCTATGCCCGTTCCGACAAGGCCTGGACCTTCGACCCGGACGGCAATGCCTGGGAAACCTTCCTGACCCTGAGTGAAATCCCGGTCTATGGTGACGAAGCCAATCTGGACCAGCGCCGTCAGGACGTCAGCGCGGCAGAATAAACGCGGCGATGCAGCCCCTCGAAAAAGCCGAACGGCTGGCCTAAACTTGCCCGATCAGGCGGTCACGCGCGCGCGGACCGCCATGCCAAACAGCAAATTTGAGGCCCGGCCCATGTCGATATCCCATCTCGAACATTTCCTTGTCGTCGCACAGGACTACGAAGCCACCGTCCAGTGGTATATCGACAATCTGGGTTTCGAGATCGGGCCCCATCCCGATTTCGGGGTGGAGGTCACCTGGCTCTATCTGGGCGACCGGGACATCATCCATATCGTCCCGCCGCGCCCCCACGACCCGCCGCAGCCGGTGCCCGATCCCAACGCGACCCCAAAGGATATTGCCGAGGGCAGTCGCCCAATCCATCACTTGGCGTTTCGCGCCGCCAACCGCGTGGAGATGACCGACCGGTTCAAGAAGAACGGCGTTACCTATCTGGAGCAGCAGGCCAGCAAGCAGGACCTGTATCAGGTCTTCGTGCGGGACCCGAACGGGGTGACGATCGAACTGAATTTCCCCGCCGAGGAAGCCGCCGATATGGAAGGCCTGGCGAAGCTCGCCCTGCGCCCGGACACCTGGGAAAAAGACAAAGAGCCGACCAGCAGCTAGGGTCCGATTCCATCAGATGAAGGCGAGTCTGCCGCAATTCTGTCCATGACTCATTGCGTCGTTCCGGTGAAGGCGGGAACCCGTAAACACGGGCGGCTGCCTTGCTAAAGCAAGGTGTCTATGGATGCCCGCCTTTGCGGGCATGACGAGACAAGATCACCGCCGCGCCAGAACCCAAGCAGAACCGCTCCCGTTCAAGCGAGTTGCGTTCCGACCGTCAGCCGAGATTCTTGCGGAAGAATTCCACCAGCGGCCCCAGCAAGGACGGGTCCGAACGGTTGGCCTGCTCCACATGGACCAGATCCATGGTGCCGCCGGCCTTGCGGTAATTCTCCACGAACCGCTCCGGCTCATTGAGATCGAGCGGTGAGTCCGGGTCGCGATAGTCATGGACCGGGTCCGGCTGACCCTGGAACCAGATCGCGGGCAGCAGCTCGACGCCTTCGCCGCGTTCGAGCGCGAGCATCGGGTTGCCCTCCTGCATATTCTCTTCGTTCACCCAGTAGATGCGGTGACGCTCCTCCAGATCGCCGACCCAGGCCGGCGGATTACCCGCCTCACGCAGGGACACGACACGCCGGTAGCGCGAGAGCGGATTGATCACCGGCCACATGACGCCCACGCAGCGCGCGCTTGCATCCACATCGGGCGCATCGCCTTCCAGCGGCAGCGCCAGATAGCGCGGATCGGCCGGCCGCATGGCGGTCAGCATCGCGAGATGTCCCCCGCTTGACTGGCCCAGCAAACCGATCCGGTCTGCATCCAGTCGCAGCTCTTCGGCATGCGCCTTGAGCCAGCGAATGGCGTAGTTCACGTCTTCCAGGGAGGAGGGATACATATCGGCGGCCTGCCGGAAATCCAGCGCCGCCGAGGCGATGCCGGCCGCCGCGAAAACTTCACCGCGCACCGTACATTCACTGGGATGGCCCTTGCACCAGCCGCCGCCGTGCAGATCGACAATCGCTGGATAGGGTCCACCAGTCGCGGGCCGGATCAGACGGATGATCATGGGCCGGTCGCCATGCCGGTAAATCTCAATGTCTTCGGTGACCAGTTCTTTGGATGCGTTTTCCGCCATGTGATTGGCTCCGTTCCCCGAGGTCAGCGCCCCATTTAATGATGGAATCCCGAGGCTTCTTCAACCGTCATCGGCGTGTGCACCGGATAGGCTTCGAAATATTCGAGCGTACGCTGCATATCCCCGACCAGCAGCGCCCCCAGATCGCGGCTCACGCCGTGGCGCACCAGAATACGCTGAATGGCCTGATCCTCAGAATTGGCGGGCAGCGTGTAAGCCGGGACCTGCCAGCCGCGCCCGCCCAGCCGGTCGGCAAAATCATAGAGGCTGAACCCGGGATCAACCCCGTCCTTCATCTTCCAGAAGAGTGCAGGAATACCGCCGCTCATATCGCCGCTGTAGATCACCTCGAAGGGCCCCAGCTTGTCCACAGCCTCGCCGAGAAACTGCGCGGTCCCGTAGCAGGCGGTGTGAATTTTCTCGTAACCTTCCCGGCCCAACCGCAGGAAGTTGTAATACTGGGCCATCACCTGGCCGCCCGGGCTCGAGAGGTTCAGCGCGATGTCACCCATATTGCCGTCCAGATAATTGACCCAGAAGATCATCTGTTCGGGCAGATCGGATTCTTCGCGCCACAGCACCCAGCCGACCCCCAGCGGTGCGAGCCCGAATTTGTGCCCCGAGGCGTTGATCGAGCGGACCCGCGACAGCCGGAAATCCCATTCCAGATCCGGCGCGCAGAACGGCGCCAGAAACGCACCGCTCGCCCCGTCCACATGAATGGGAATGTCCAGGCCGGTCTCCTACTCAAAGGCGTCGAGCGCATCGCAGACCTGCTTGACCGGCTCATAAGCGCCGGTAAAAGTCACGCCCAGGGTCGGGACCACACCGATGGTGTTTTCATCGCAGCGCTTGATCAACTCCTCGGGGGTCATCATGTAGCGTCCGTCCTCCATGGGAATTTCCCGCAACTCGATATCCCAGTAGCGCGCGAATTTATGCCAGCAGATCTGCACCGGGCCGGTGATCAAATTCGGCTTGTCGATGCACTTCCCGGCGGCCTGGTGGGCGGTTTCCCAGCGGCGCTTCATAGCCATGCCGCCGAGCATTGCCGCCTCGCCCGACCCCGTGGTCGAGCAGCCGATGGCGTTGTTGAGATCGGGCGCATTCCAGAGATCGGCCAGCATGTGTACGCAGCGCGCTTCGATCTCGGCGGTCTGGGGATACTCGTCCTTGTCCATGATGTTCTTGTCGATGCACTCATCCATCAGCTGATGGATTTCCGGCTCCTCCCAGGTTTGACAAAACGTCGCCAGGTTCTGCCGGGCATTGCCGTCGAGCATCAATTCATCATGGACCAGCGCATAAGCATGGCGCGGGTTCTGCTCGTTGTCGGGAAACTTGTATTTGGGCACGGCGACGGACAAATCGGTGGACGCGTAGAGTTCATCATCGATCTTGTGGCGGATCGTATCCCGGTCGTGAAGTGCCATGGCGCGGATTGCCTTTCGGAAGTGAATGGGAGCCTTCCTACGCTACGCATCGGATGATGGCGCCGACAAGGCGCAGGGACGAAGTTTTTGCTCTGGGGACTCTACCCGCGCAAGCGGCCGGACCGCATCGCTGCACAGCGGCCCATCGCGCTGCGCTGCCGGACCAGCTGCCAAACTAGACGTCCTGATGCAGCAATTCCGACAACAAGGCGTTCGGGAAACGGCGTTCGACCGAGACCCCATAGAACGCTTCGGTGAGCTCCGACAATTGTTCAGCCTCCACCAGCGCGCCACTGGCCAGCTCGTCTCGCACCACAATGGGCGGCAGAACCGCCAGGCCAATTCCTTCACGTGCCAGCAGCCGCATCATCGCCATGTCATCGACTTCAGCCGCAATGTTCGGCGTCACCCCGAGCCGGTCGAGCAGAGCATCGAACCCCATGCGCAGGCCACTGGCGGCCGACGGCAAAACCAGCGCCGCCTCTTCAAGCCGTTCGGCCAGCGTGACGCCGACCGGACATAACTCCGGAACCCCGATCAGGCTGAGTTTCTGTTCGTCTAGGCGCTGCACGACAAAGGGCGTCAGGGCGTCGGCGGGTGGCGGCTGGTTGGTCAGCACCAAATCCAGATGCAATGCAACAAGCGCATTGAAAAGTTCTGCCGCACTGCCCGAGCGCAGAATCACTTCGACATCCATCCGCCCCAGCAGCGGCCGCAGAAAGGCGAGCTGAAAATTGCGCGACAGCGTGGCCAGCGATCCGACGCGGAGCGCCTGGCGCCGACCGCGACCATCCTGAAGCGTGGCCACCAGTTCCCGGCCGGTCGCAAAGATCGAATCCGCATGATCCAGCGCGATCCGCCCGGCCTCGGTCAGATGCAGGGCACGGCCCTGACGCGTGAACAGGGCCTGGCCCAGCCGTTCTTCCAGACGCCGGATCTGTGTGGACACGGCCGATTGGGACACGTTCAGCCGGGCGGCGGCGCGGGTCAGATTGCCTTCATGGGCCACGGCCTGGAAATAGCGCAGATGGTTGTAGTTCAGTTCGGCCATATCGATCTTATAAATAGAACGTTTTTATAAAAACAATGTATTTTTCTTAACAAATGGAATCATCCACTTAAGGGCGTTCACAAACTCCGCCGGGGATACTCTTTACATGCCCTACGATTTGTTTGCGCTGATCCCGCTGATGGCTCCCGGCGTACTGCTGGTGGCCGCGCTTCTGGCCCGGTTCTGGCGCGGGCAGCGGCCTGTTCCGCTGTTCCGGCTGACCGAAGGCGCCGCCTTGCTGGCGATTGTCGTTGCACTCGTATCGGCGCTGGCGCTGATTTTGGACCGTCCGGGTATGGGCTCGGGCCTGGATGCCGTGAGCGCCACCATGCTGGTTCTGGTCACCTTCATCGGCTGGGTGGTGCTGCGCTATTCCATCTCTTATCTGGATGGCGAACCCCGGCACGGCGCCTTCCTCGGCTGGATGTCGGCAACCCTGGCAGCGGTCCTGTTGCTGGTCCAGACCGGTGACCTGATCCTGCTGGTGATCGCCTGGGTAGCGATGAGCGCCTGCCTGCAAAGGCTGTTGCTGTTCTACAGCGACCGGATTCAGGCGATGCGCGCCGGCCGCAAGAAGGCCATCGTCGCACGGACCGGCGATGCCGCCCTGATCGGAGCGGCGGTCCTGCTCTATCTGGGGTACCAGACCACCGATATCCAGGCGATCCTGGCTGCGGCGCGGTCCGGCACAGCACCGGGCACAGCGGTCTGGGCAGCCGGTCTGCTGGCGCTCGCCGCCGTATTGAAATCCGCCCAGTTCCCGATCCATGGCTGGCTCACCGAAGTGATGGAAACGCCGACCCCGGTTTCGGCCTTGCTGCATGCGGGCGTGATCAATGCGGGCGGATTCCTGCTGATACGATTTTCCGATGTGATGCTGCTCACGCCGGGCGTCTTGGCCGTGCTGGTCATCATCGGCGGCTTTACCGCGCTTCTCGGCGGACTGGCGATGCTCGCGCAACCGGCGGTCAAGACATCGCTGGCCTGGTCCACCATCGCGCAGATGGGGTTCATGATCATGCAATGCGGACTGGCGCTGTTTCCGCTCGCGCTGCTGCACATCGTGGCCCACTCGCTTTACAAGGCCCACGCCTTCCTCGCCTCGGGCACGGCGGTGGACAACGTGGCGGCCATTCGCCGTCCGGGACCGGTGGCGGTCCCCAGGGGTCGGGCCGTGTTGCGCGCCTTCGGCCTGGCGCTGGTGATCTACGCCATCATCGCCGGGGCCTTCGGAGCGATCTACGGCTTTGATTCGAAATCTCCGCAGGCAATCGCTTTGGGCGCCATCCTGATCTTCGGCGTGGCCTATCTGCTGGCCCAGGGTCTCGCCGATACCGCTCCCCGCATCCTCACACGGCACACCGCGCTCTACGCCGTTGCAGCCTCGATCAGCTATTTCGTCCTTCAGACAGCCGCGGAATGGCTGACTGCAGGCACCCTTCCGGCGACCCCGGCGCCGGGGCCGCTGGAATGGGCGCTTCTGATCCTCGCCCTTTGCAGCTTCGCACTGGTCGCGCTGGCGCAGTCCATGTTCCCGCTCTGGGCCTACCACCCGTCCACGGCCGGGCTGCGGGTGCATTTGTCGAACGGGCTTTACGCCAATGCGATCTTCGACCGCCTGCTCGGCGGCTGGTCCGTGGACGAGCATAGGGCGCGGACAGGCGGTGCAGACATGGCAGGCCGGAGCGGATCGGTATCATGACGATCGACACAACCATCGACCTCGCGGACCTGATGGCCGCCGCCGACACCGCTGCCCGGCACATTCCACCGGCCTGGCCGCTGGCCTACTCCGTCGCGGTCAATCCCTTTCTGGGCCAGACCGGCGACACTCTCGCCCAGACAGGTGCGCGGCTCGCACGTGTTGGCGCCATCCCCGTCACCATGCCGCGTGCGTGGTACCTGGCACGCATTGCAAGCGGACAGATTTCCGATGCGGACCTCGCCGGAGCCCTCGCCGCGAGCCCCCACCCCCGTAAACCCACAAACCTCGACACCCTCAAACAGGCGGCGCGCGAAGAAACCCCGGCCCCCGACACCCTGCCCACAATTGCCGACCTGGCAGCGCGGGCGGGCAAGACCGACTGGCCGGGCCTCATGGCTGAACGGTTCGGCGCCTGGGCCAGTGGCTATTTCGACGAGGGACAGGCCCTGTGGGCTGCGCCGCGCGGACGAAGTGCCTGGAACGCCTATTGCGCGCACGCGACCCATGATCTGGTGCCCGAGATCATGGGCCTGAAGGGTTTCGGTGCCTTTGTTGCCCACGCGCCCGAGCGCGCGATGGAATCCGTCCAGAACGCGGTCGCCCGTCTCGGCCTGCGCGGACCGGCCCTCGACAGCTACTTTCATCAGTTGCTGTTGTCCCTGGGCGGTTGGGCACAATATGCGCGCTATGAACGCTGGTGCGCGGAACTGGCCGGCGGAACCGACCTGACGATCCGGCATTTCCTGGCAATCCGCCTCCTCTGGGAGGAAGCGCTTTATCTCCAGTACGCGGACAGAATCGGCGAAGAATGGTCCGATATTCGTGCCCGGCACGCCACACCGGCAGAGCCGGGTCCGGCGGATATCGTGAACGAAATTCTCCAGGAGGCCGCCGAACGGGCCGCCCAGCGCGAACTCGCAGACAAACTGGCCACACCGGCGCCGGCCTCTGCGGAGGCACGCCCGGCCCTGCAGGCCGCCTTCTGTATCGATGTGCGGTCAGAGGTGTTTCGCCGCGCTCTCGAGGCGGTCGATCCCGCAATCCGGACACTCGGCTTTGCCGGCTTCTTCGGGATCTCTGCCAAACACCGGAAATTTGCCTCGGATGTGGAAGAGTTGCACCTGCCGGTCTTGCTCAATCCCACCGTCACCTCAACATCGGGTGACATCTCAATGGCCGAGGCGGACCGCGATGCCCGCTACCAGGCCCGCGCCAAGCGCGCCTGGGGCCGGTTCAAGCTCGCAGCCGTCTCCTCCTTCGCGTTCGTGGAAGCCATGGGGCCGGTCTATATCGGCAAACTGCTTAACGACGCCCTGGGCTGCCACGAAATGCCGGTCCCCCATGACCCCGCACCCCGCTTCGATCCGGAGCTCGGTCCCGAAGCCCGGACCGATGCGGCTGAAACGGTGCTGCGCGCCATATCACTGACCGAGGATTTTGCGCGGCTGGTGGTCCTGGCCGGCCACGGCGCCAATGTGGTGAACAACCCCCATGCCAGCGGGCTCCACTGCGGGGCCTGCGGCGGATATTCAGGAGAGGTGAATGCCCGCCTTCTCGCGACACTGCTCAATGACGACGCGGTCCGCGCCGGTCTTGGCGAACGGGGAATCGTCATTCCGCCGGATACGCTGTTCGTCGCGGCCCTCCATGACACAACGACCGACGCCGTAACACTTTACGATGCCGACACACCCGCGACCGATCACGCCGCCGATCTGGCGCAGGCCCAGCAATGGTTCAACGCCACCGGCAAGCTGGCCCGCAGCGAACGCGCCCTGCGGTTGCCCGGGGCACGCACGGAGGGTGATATTCCCAGCCGCGCCCGCAACTGGGCCGAGATACGTCCCGAATGGGGGCTGGCCGGATGCCGCGCCTTTGTCGCAGCGCCCCGCACACGCACTGCGGGCCGCAGCCTGGCGGGCCGCGTCTTCCTGCACGACTACGACTGGCGGCAGGATCAGGAGAAGGGCTTTGACGTCCTGGAGCTGATCATGACGGCCCCGGTCGTGGTCGCCAGCTGGATCAGCCTGCAATATTACGGCTCCACCGTGGCGCCCAGGGCTTTCGGATCGGGCAACAAGCTGCTCCACAATGTAGTGGGCGGCATCGGTGTCGTGGAGGGCAATGGCGGTCTTCTGCGGGCCGGTCTGCCGATACAGTCCGTCCATGACGGCGAGGACAACACCCATGATCCCCTGCGCCTGTCGGTCTGTATTGAAGCCCCGCGCGAGGCGATGAACGACATCCTGGCCCGCCATGACGACGTGCGGAACCTGTTCGACAATCGCTGGCTGCACTTGTTTGCCATGGACGACCAGTGTCGGCTCACCCATCGCTATACGGGGAACCTCACATGGGAAGCGGTGGAGAACTTCGGCGACACAACGCGCGACGAGGTTGCCGCCTAAATCCACTGACGAGGGCGGGCATCCATAGACACCTTGCTTCAGCCAGGCAGCCGCCCGTGTTTATGGGTTCCCGCCTTCGCGGGAACGACGAAACGCGCGGTGGAAGGATCTGAGGCGGAACCGCTTCCACCTCACAAGATCATGCTCAGGCGTCGCGGTCAGCCGGGGGCTTCGTCAACGCCTCTTCAGGTGTACCGCCAAGTTTGCGGCCATCGGCATCGTACTTGTCCATCAGGTCATCGAAGCGCGTCTTCGACCAGAGCGGGGCACCGGAGAGATAGCCGGCCCGGCCGAGAAGATGGGCCGCAACAGGCGCGGTGAACAGGAGGAACAGCACCCCCGTAACGGCGCGCGCGGTCACTTCCAGCTGCTGCCCGTGCAGGGCCAGAGCCACCAGAACCAGACCAGCCCCCAGCGTGCCTGCCTTGGTGGCGGCGTGCATACGGAGATAAACATCCGGCAGCCGGATCAGACCGATCCCGGCAATTAGCGAGAAGCTCGCACCGATCAACAGAAGAACACCGGCGACAAGATCGATCATGAATCGTCTCCCTCATCCGGCTTCGAAGGATCGCGACGCTCCTCGAGTGCGCCCCGGTACACGTAACGTGAGAAGGCCACGGTGGCGAGGAAGCCAACCAGAGCAAGGGCGATGGCAACATCGAGGAAGGCATATTCCTCGGTCGCGATGGAAAAGATCCCGATGAACGCGATCCCGAGCAGCGCCAGCATGTCCAGCGCGACCACCCGATCGGCCAGGGTCGGTCCGCGCAGCAGGCGGAACACCGTCAGACCCAGCGAGATCATGATCGCGGTATAGGCGATGTACACCGAAAACTGCAGGAAGTCTGATCCGAAGTCCGCCATCGAGCTACTCCATGACCTCTATGATACGGCGTTCAAATCCATCCCGGATTTCCGCGCGCAATTCGTCAGGATCGTCCACATCCATGGCATGAATATAGAGCGTGGAGCGGTCGGTTGATACGTCCAGACTCAGCGTGCCGGGGGTCAGGCTGATCAGGTTGGCGAGCAACATGATCTCGACCTCATCGGTCACTTCAAGCGGCATGGCGACAATGGCCGGACGGAACGGCATGCTGGGCGAGAGCGTATCCCGCGCCACCCGGAAGGCAGACAGCGCGAGTTCGAGCAGAAACAGCCCGGCCAAACGAAATGCGCGCCACGGGCGCCTGAAGTTCCGGACATCGAACCTGTCACGCACAAGCCACAGGCTCATGAACCCGAGCACAAAACCAAAGAGCAGATTGCTGGGCGAAAAACTGGTCGTCACGGCGCCCCAGAGAAGGGCGAGGACGATATTTGCAAGAAACAGGTTCACGGCCTTGCCTCCGTTCCGCTCGCGCCAAGATTCGCTGCCTCTTGCGGCAGACCCAGCACCGCCTCGATATAGGCTGCGGGCGTCAACAAATTCCCCGCGGCGCGCAGGGAGAGGTCCACGACCGGCGCCGAATATATGCCGATGACAAATGTGGCCACCACGAGAACCGCCAGGCCGCCTTTCAGCACCGGGCCGCCATCCGGCCCGATCGCCCGTGCGCCTTCGGTTGCCTCCCGCCAGAAAACTAGGGCGAAGGTCCGTCCCACCAGCACCAGGGTCAGGAACCCGGAAATCAGAACACCGGCCACAATTCCATAGGCGCCCACCTCAAGACCGGCCTGCACCAGATAGACTTTCGGCCAGAACCCGGCCAGCGGCGGAACACCGGCCAGCGACAGACCCGCAATCAGAAAGGCGACGGCCAGGAAGGGGGACCCCTTGTACAGGCCTGCCAGATCCGCAATCCGGGTTCCACCTCCCGCACGTGCGATCATGCCGGCTGCCATGAACAGCGCGGCCGAAATGACGATCGAATGGATCACGTAGAAGGTGGTTCCCAGCAGCGCCGTTTCGGTTCCGATCGCCAGGCCGCCCACCATCACGCCGACACCACTGACAACCGTATAGGAAATGACACGGCGAATATCGGGCTCGGCAAGCGCCCCGAGCGCGCCGAGGATCATGGTGGCGACCGCCACCCAGATCATGACATCGCGCGCAATCTCGGCACTGTCGGGGAATACGACCATGAAGACGCGCATCAGCGAATAAACACCGACCTTGGTCAGAAGGGCGGCAAAGATCGCTGACACGGTCGGCAGCGGCGTGTGATAGGCCGCGGGAAGCCAGAAGTGTAGCGGGAACAGCGCGGCCTTCATACCCAGCGAGACCAGGAACAGAAGGGCGACGGTTTCGACCGGCGAGTCGTCCGGCAGGTCCGCGACCTTGCCGGACAGGTCGGCAATGCTCAGGGTTCCGGTCATGCCATAGAGAAGCGCGATGGCAATCAGCAGGATCGTCGTCGCCAGCAGGTTCAGAAATGCGTATTTGACCGCGCCGTCGAGTTGCTCGCGCCGGCCGCCCATGACGATCAGCCCGAAGGACGAAATCAGCGTGACCTCGAACCAGACATAGAGGTTGAAGATATCCGCTGTCAGGAAAGCACCGGCCACGCCCATCATCAGGGCCAGCAGGAGTGGCACAAGACCCGCCTTCCAGTGGTCGGCCCGCGTATCGGCAACACTGTAAACCAGGATCACCAGGGCCACGGCACTGGCCACGACGGTCAGTCCCGCGCCCAGCGTGTCAGCGGCAAGAGCAATCCCGAAGGGCGCGCTCCATCCGCCCATGGCCATGGCCAGCGGGCCGTGGACCCAGACATGCTGGAGCAATGCCAGTGACGCGATGAACTGCAGCGCAACCGCCAGCACACCGATGGTGATCTGGGTGCGTTCGCGGCCCCAGAGCGCCACGGCCAGGGCCGCGCCCATGAGCGGGATCGCGACCGGCCAGACCACGAGCCATGCCGACCAGTCAGACATCACGACCCCGCATGGCCGGTGTTCTGGATTCCGGTTCTGCGACCCGCATCTCGTCCGTATCGATGGCCCCCAGCGACTGATAGGCGCGGTAGGAGAGAACGAGCAGGAAGGCAAAGAGCGAGAAACTGATCACGATGGCAGTCAGGATCAGAGCCTGCGGCAGCGGGTTGGCAATGCCGGCTTCGGCCACCTTGAGACCGGAATCGATCAGCGGTGGCGATTCCCGGGTCAGCCGCCCGGTGACAAAAATCAGCAAATGGGTGGCGTTGCCCAGGACGAAGACGCCGAGGATCAGACGAATCAGCGAACTCGAAAGCAGCAGATAGACGCTGATCGCAAACAGGGCACCGACAAGAACAGCGAGGGTCGTTTCCATCTACTCCCGCTCCTCCAGCGCAAACGCAATGCTGGCAATCGTGCCTACCACGACCAGATACACCCCGACATCGAACAGCACGACGCTGGACAGGTATTTCAGATCCGGAGCGAAATCCGGGAACCACCACTGGCCCGTGAGGAAGGCGTCCCCGAAGAAGATCGAGATCACGCCGCTCAGCGCAGCAAGCAGCAGCCCGGTCCCGGCCACCGTGATCGGGGGCACAACGAGTGCACGCCGGGCGGAAGCCAGTCCCTCGGCGATGGCATAGATCGCAAACGCCGAAGCCCCGATGAGGCCGCCGATGAAGCCGCCGCCCGGCTCATTGTGCCCGCGCAACAGAACGTAAATGGAAAACAGCAACATGAGGCCCACGAGGAAGGGTGTTGCCGTCCGGAGAATCAACGAGTTCATGACGTCGTCCCCTCTTCATCGTCCGCGGTGCGATGGCGGAAGGCCAGCAAGGCCAGCACCGACACACCGGCGATGGTCACCACCGCGATTTCGCCGAGGGTATCCAGTGCGCGGAAATCGACCAGAATGACATTGACGACATTGCGGCCATAAGCCTCGAGGTAACTGCGCACGCCGAAGAATTCGCTCAGCGCTAGGTCCAGCGGCGCGCTGGTGATCGAGATGAGCAGTGCGGTCATCGCCGTGCCAATCGCAACGGCGAGTATGCCATCGCGGATCGCACGCGGGCCGCCGCGCCAGTCCGCACCAAACACCGGCAGACGGGCAATCACGAGCGCCAGAATGACCACCGAAAGGGTCTCGACCATCAACTGGGTGAAGGCCAGATCCGGTGCTCCGAACAGGAGGAAGACAAAGGCGACCGAAAGTCCGAGCACGCCCATCAGCATGATGGCCGCCACCCGGGAGCGGGTGAACGGAATCGCCAGAGTGCCGCCAAAGGCAAGCAATCCGATCACCCAGACGAGGATGTCCAATGGCGGGGTCTTGATCTCGAGTCCTCTTCCGAGAAGAAGCTGCGGCAGGACCAGAGCCGCGGCCAGCGTGAGGAATGTCACAAGCATGTAGCGCCGCAACCGTCCGGTCTGAAGAAGCGCTGAAACCCAGCGCGCCAGTCCGACCAGACCATCCATGAACTGGTCGTAGCCCTTGTCCGGCCCCCAGAGGGAATCGATGATCCGCGCCAGCAACGCGCTGAGACGCCGGCCCTGCCAGAAGAACAGCGCGCCCAGCGCCACCGTGATGATACTGGCCACCACCGGCGCCTTGAATCCGCCCCACAGATACAGATCGACCACCATCGCCTGTCCGGCCACCGCAATCGCGGCGGGCCCGACAAAGAAGGCTTCGGAAATTCCGCTGAACAGGCCGAAGAACAGGCTGAGCACGGCGAGCGTCAGCGCGCCGATCCAGACGCCGAGCGAACCTTCGTGAGGCTTGTGGGGTGTGTCACCCGGCTTGCCGAAGAAGGGCTTGAACCCGACGAGAAAGGCGACCGCGAACATCAGCGCATTGCCGGTAATCGCCACCGCCGTCAGCAGCAGCGGCAGGCTGCCGTCGAGCGTGCCCTTGTAGACCCACTCCTTGGCGATGAAGCCGAAGAAGGGCGGCAGTCCGGACATGGACAGCGCCGCCAGCCCTCCCGCGACCGCCGTAAACGGCATGGCGCGGCCCAGCCCGGACAGGCGGGAAATCTCGCGCGTGCCGGTGCCGTGGTCGATCGACCCTGCCACCATGAACAGCGCGCCCTTGAACATGGAATGGGCGAACAGATAGGCCATCGCCGCCTGGATGGCGTAGGTCTCGCCGATGCCGATCAGGAAGACCAGCAGCCCCAGGCTCGCCACGGTGGTCTGGGCGAGCATCAGTTTGAGATCGGTGTTGCGCAGCGCCAGGATCGCCCCGGCGAGCAGGGTCAGGCCGCCGAAGGTCATCAGAATGATCTGCCAGACTTCCGTGCCGCCGAGCCCCGGATTCATGCGCGCCAGCAGATAGACCCCGGCCTTCACCATGGTCGCCGAATGGAGATAGGCGCTGACCGGGGTCGGTGCCTCCATGGCGTTGGGCAGCCAGAAATGGAACGGCACCTGGGCCGACTTCGTGAAGGCGCCGGCCAGTACGAGGATCAGGATCGCCATATACCAGGGGTGGTCGCGCAGCACGTCCCCGTCCGAGAGCAGCGTGGAGAGTTCCATCGAACCGCCGGCCTGGGCCATCAGCAGAAGTCCGGCCAGCAGGGCCAGGCCGCCGCCGCCGGTCACCACAAGCGCTTGCAGGGCCGCACGGCGCGAGCGCGCCTTGTCGTGGCTGAACCCGATGAGCAGGAAAGAGGTGATCGAAGTCAGCTCCCAGAAGACAAACAACGTGACCACATTGTCCGAGAGGACCAGGCCCAGCATCGAGCCCATGAACATGAGCAGGAACATCAGGAACCGGCCGAGATCCACATGACCCTTCAGATATGCGCCTGCATAGAGAACGATGAAGGTGCCGATGAAGCTGATCAGCAGCGCAAACAGCAGGCTCAGCCCATCCAGATAAAAGGACAGCGCAATCCCAAGGGAGGGAATCCATTCGGTCGAGAAAACGAAGGTCTGACCGTCCGCAACCGGCCCGAGAAACGTGGCGAAGTAGAGTGTCAGCCCGGCGGGCAGCACGGCGAGAACCCAGCCGACGGAATCGCCGACCTGGCGTCGCAGGAACGGTGCGAACACAGCCAGAATAAAGGGTGCAAGCGGTGCAGCAAGCATCGTTGAACGTTCTCTCCCATCTCCCCTGCGCGACGCCCTTTTTTTCGGTCGTACTGAACTGGCGCCCGCCACCGAAGCGGCTCCATATTGCGCCAGAACACGTCACACGGCCATACAGTCCGTAGCTTTTAGCTATCGCGTGGCGACGGAAGCCGCCAAAGGGTTGTCGAGCGCGCCTCCACGCCCTCGAACGCCGAGTACTTAATGTCGCAGACCCGCTCCGGCAAGAGTGAAAGTCCCGGTTTTGGTCGATTTTTTGGACGACAACGCACCCCGCGCCGCGCACC
>JAYQBG010000014.1:25177-69899 GCA_038137215.1 Alphaproteobacteria bacterium | reverse complement strand
GAAATCCCATTTTTATGCATAGCGATGTTATTAGTATTTGTTATCGCTGAGCCTGTTTTTTTCTATTTCATTTTAGCAGTTTTGACGTTCTCTTTATGCGCTCTTATTTCAGTCGCATATCTCAAGAATTATCAAAAAAAAGAACAAGCGGCGCAATTCTCTTTTCGGCAAACATTAAATCAACTCACGGCCAATCGATCTGTTATAAGGGCCATCGGTGTTGAGGATATATTCATCAATAGGTGTTTCGCGGGGCAAGCAGATCTAAGAAAAATATCAATAAAACGAGGTAAGGTCGGCGATCTTTTTCTGAACCTGAGCGCTGTTGCAACGCCATCGACTACAATCCTGATCACCGTTGTAGGAGCTATTGCGGTAATTAATCAAACGCTCTCCATTGGAGCACTTGTTGCCGCGAATATGCTTGTCGGACGAACGATAGGGCCACTTCAACAATTGATGAATTTGACAGGTATTTTGTCGCGCCTTCGTTATTCCGCAGAGAGGCTTCAGGAATTTGAGGAAAGTGAAGCCGAGGAAGCACCCGCCAGATCGCTTGATTGCGCAGTTACATTGGACATTATAGAAATCAAAAATGTCGGATTTCGATTCGAAGGATCGGATAGAAATATTTTGAATAACATCAATATTTCTCTTGGCGGCGAAGGTTACACATGTGTAGTTGGCAAAAATGGATCAGGCAAATCGACTTTTTTAAAAATTTTAATGGGTCTCTATCGGCCTAGTTCTGGTGATATATTTATCGGAGATACTAACATAAAATATTTTTCGAGGTCGTATTTGGATAAGTTCTTTAGTTATGTGCCACAAGATAACGTGATTTTTAATGGTTCTATTAGAGAAAACTTGACAATAAGGAGCTCAAATACGAACGAGCAAGAAATGGTTGAGGTATGCAGGAAACTCGGTTTTCATAATGATGTGCAGGGAATAGAGGAGGGTTATGAATTTCAGGTTGGCGAAGGTGGATACCTTTTGTCTCCTGGGCAACGTCAAAAAATATCAATTATACGATCGTTAATAGGACCTTCAGAAGTCATTTTGATGGATGAGCCTACATCGAACCTAGATCGGAAGTCTGAGATTTTACTGCGTGATTTCATTTTGAACTCAATCGATTTAAAACCGTTGTTTATTGCAACGCACAGTCCTTATATTCTTAGCGGTGCGAGTCGATTAATTATCATTGATAATGGTCGGATAGTTCTTGACGGTCCTGGTAGTAAAGTTTTACCGAAGATAGGCTTAACGCCGGTCAAAGTGGACTGATATGGATAAGGAAAGTGAAATAGAAGTAGAACCTTGGTCCAGCCTCTCGTTATATGCAATTTTTTTTGCTGTCGCGTTTATCTTATGGGCTTTTTGGGCGGAGCTGGATGAGGTTGCGGTCTCGGAAGCAGAGGTGGTTCCAGAAGGGCAAGTGCGGGCAGTACAACATTTAGAAGGAGGAATAATAGTATCGTTATTACGTAAAGAGGGAGATCGAGTATCGAAGGGTGATGAGTTAGGAAGGATTGAGCTTGGCCGGCGTGATAGTAATTTAGCGCAAATAGAAATTCAAAAAGAGGCTCTTAAAATTAAACGCGCGAGATTAAATGCCGAAGCAACAGGTGGGATATTCGAGACAATAAAAGATGCTACATCACCGTTAGAAATACAGCGCAGCGAATTAGCAAACTACAAGAGTCGTAAAATTCAACTTGATGGAATCATTACGATATCAAAATCACAAATTGAGCAGAAAGAGACAGATATAGTTGAAATTCGCACGCGTCTTGAGGGTCTTGAAAATAAGCTTGCCAAGGCTTTAGAGAAAAAAAATATTTTTAATCAACTTTTTAACGAAAGGCTAGTGACTAAGATAGAGTTAATTGATTCTGAAAACGAAGTAGCTAATCTTCAAAATAAGATTAAAGAGGAAGAGGTAATTCTCATAGCAGCGCGTCAAAGCCTAGCCGAAACAAAAGAACGGTCTAAAGGTGAGGTTCTGCGGTTTCGGCGAGAAGCAGCAGAGGAATTAGCAAGGGTAGAATTAGCGTTATCGGAACTAGAGGAAAAATTAATACCTGCACTCGCGCAGGAAAAGAGATCTAAGGTCGATAGCCCAATTGATGGAATAATTAAAAAGAGATATTTCAACACTATTGGTGGCGTTGTTCAGCCGGGGGATGTGTTATATGAAATAGTCCCCGTGAATGACCAGTTGGTAATAGAAGCAAAATTAGATCCTGTGAATGTTGGCTACGTTCGGCTTGGCCAACTGGCAGTAGTGAAAATAGAGACATATGATTTTATTCGTTACGGAACGATAGAAGGATACGTAGATAAGATTGCAGCTGATACGTCTTTAGATCGTAACGGTGTGCCATTCTATCCGGTAATCATTAGAACGAAAAAAAATTATGTGGGGGATGTCGAGAATAAGCTTATGATAACTCCGGGGATGAGGGCAACTGTCGATATCCATACTGGTAAGAAAACGATTATGGAGTACCTCGTGTCGCCCGTATTAAAAAAACAAAAAAATTCTTTTAGAGAGAGATAGTATTGTATAGTTACTCGTTTTGTATAGTGATTCACTCGTTTAAGTATAAAATTAAAAATTTTTAAAAATTTTTTATAGCCATAGTCAAAAAAATTCAACCGTTTGAAAATATTCTGAGGGCGCTGCGGTGACCCATTACTTCTTTCGCAGCTGGCGGCTGCATGTTCGGGGCTTGATTGGGGCGTAGTTGTGCTTGCCTAAGCACAGATTGATAGCGGACAGTTCCCCTTTTCGTCTTGAACTCTTCAGCGTAAAGCACCGCGTAGCGTGGCGTGCCCTTAAATCTTCGTGGTCTTTTATTCCGTAAAATAAGCCATTGTAATGTCCTGGCGGAGGATTATGAGGTACGAAAATATTATTGCGGACGGGTGTACTTCAGTTGCTGCGGGAGTTTGAGGTGAAGATTTCTAGTAGCAGTGATCCGCAGTGGGCAATTACCGGCGTGGGGATCAGCGAGGCAACTTATTATTTCTATCGACGGTTCGTTGGTATGGGGAACCGGCAGCTTTCGGAACTGCGTAGCCTGAAGAAAGAGAAAGCGCAGCTGAAGAAGAACGTCGCGGAGTTCGAACCGGACAGGCTGCTCGTGGACGAAACCATGAGCCAGCTAAAGCACACGGCCTGGTGACCAAAAAGCTCCATAAGACTGTATCCATGTATGGCAGAAGCAGGCGACGCCGGAGCGGCGGACATGCCGGGTGGTTAATCTGTCTTGCAATTCTCTGTATTACCTATTGGCAAACAAAGGCGATTACGCCCTCCGATCGCCCTTGATCAGGCTGGTGAAGCAGTTCGTTATTCTAGGCTATCGTAAGAACGTGGGGCTGCTGCGCCAAGAGGTCCGCAGTGCCGAATGGTCACTGCGACAAAGCAGGCCCAGATCGTCATCAGTCTCAATCAGTACAACCACACCCGCTGATACCAAGCCATGAAAATGCAACCGTCAGTATCACAAACACAAATCAGGAATAGCACTAAACTCGAGAGCATAGCTTTATTTATAGATCAAAAAATGGAAAACGTCCTAACCGATCAATTTTTATTTGAAAAAAAATCAAAGTCATAATATACCTTCCATATTCAACAACAGGTTTTAGCAGAGGGAAGACATGACAGATTTGACCAAAGGTGAAATCCGTAAACTAAACGCTTTGAAGAAATCAATAGGCGAAGAATTAGGGCAGAAGGCATTCGACGAATGGCGAAAGGCCAATTCTAAGTTAGAAAAGTCGGATAAAGTAGCGGAGAGACTTGTAAGTATCCTCTCTTCCACGGAAGGCATTGAATCACTTAACTTGGGCTCGAAAGGCTATACGATATATAAGTCGCGCGGTCGCGGCTCAAAGGGTATTAAGGCCGTCAAGAATTCTTGATTATAGCAGCTTTCCCTTTAGCCGCACGGTGCGAGAGCTAATTTTAGCTCTCACGCGGCATCCTTTTTGGTGGGCCATTTGTTTGGCCATTTCCAATCACGTCCAGATAGTGGATGTTCTGCCGATCGATCTCAGCCGAACCAAAATAAACCTATAACCGCCAGGTAGATTCTAGCTTCTGTATGCGCCCCTGGGTCACCAATGTGCTGAGTGCAACGGCAAGGCTGTCTTCTGCGTCCAATATTTGGTATTGGCCGATCAGCTTACCGCCCGCATCGAAGTCTTCTTTGGCCTTCAGAACGATGTTACGGTAGCTGTGTATGATTTTCTGTACTTTGGGTATCTCTAACAGGTCACAGTCCCGTTAATCGGCATTGGACGAGCTTTATTCGGCCGTTATGTCAGCTCCCTAGCCGTTGCGGCAATGGAGATGGAGGCGTGGGAAAACCGCGTTTATTTCTCGTTGAGTGCCACCGAAAATCTCTCTGGTAGGTGCAGAGGTCTTGTCGATCAAAGCCGTTGGATTCCCCCAGATTTTTCTAAAGGGCCAGTAGTAAAAAATTTTACCTTGACGCTCTTCTGTAAAGATTAGAAAAACGTAATAATTTTTTCTGATGAGCACTCATAAGAGTGAGTTGAGTGCCGCTTAATCCCGATTCAAAATATAAATTACAAAAAACTTAGATTTAAAAATCTAATCCAATTTCTAATTATTATTAGAAAAATAAGCGTAATTGATACCTTGCGCGGAACCCTAAGCTCAGCTTTATTGAAACAATAATAATTGCATCATAAGCCCCAAAAAATCGGCGATAATCTCATTTATAAATTTTCATAGTTATTTTGGAAGACATAAATTTCACTTAGAAGTGGCTGAATATACCCCATCCCAATGCGGGCCGAGATGCTGAGTTTGATAATCTCTGATGCGTTCTCGGTATAGATTTGAAAGGACAGATAAATCAATCATCGAAATCTCTTCGAGTTTTTCGAGCGCTATATTCGCTGAATCCCATCGTTGGTTGCGATAATGATTTAAGAAAACCTCTTGTATTTTTGATGCCTCCAAAAACCATTCTTCAGTTTTAACTCCACTATCTCCGAAGAGAGAAAAAATTCTTACTGGCTCTTCTTTTCCAACTACTCGGATCAGGTCTAATTCAAACCAGGCGAAATCTTGAGCAAAATTTGCAGTCTCTTCACCAACAACGATCGACACACCATAAGTTTTTGACTGCCCTTCCAGCCTCGAGGCAACATTTGCTGTGTCACCTAGTACGGAATAGTCAAAACGCTGTTTGGATCCCATATTTCCAACGCAGCATGGGCCTGTATTAATGCCAATTCCAATCGATATCGGTGGTCTCTTTATTCCATCTAAAGCAGTCTTTTCTTCGAGGCTAAGGTTAAAATCCCGAAGTCCTTTCATCATTGCCAGGGAAGCAGTAGCCGCGGCTTCTCTATGGTTTGGATTATCAATCGGTGCATTCCAAAATGCCATGATCGCATCCCCCATATATTTATCAATTGTGCCATCATTATCGAGGATTATATCAGTCATTGGAGTGAGATAATCATTAATAAAACTTGTCAACTCCGAAGCTGACATGCTTTCTGATATTTTGGTAAAACCTCTTATATCAGAAAACATTATAGTCATGTCTTTTGTCTCTCCGCCAAGCACTAAAAGGTCTGGTTCCTCTGATAACTGATTAACAAGATCTGGAGATAGATAACGACTGAATGCACTTCTCACGTATTTTTTCTCGGACTCTGTTCTAATAAAAGAAATAAAAGTACCTGTCATATAAATTAATAGAATTACAAAAGAGGGATACGAGGGGTCGACTAGTAATTTATACTCAGTATAAGCAAACCAAGATGTTGAAATAGAAACGGCTAAACCCAATAACGCAATTGCGGCACACTTGTAGGCGCCGTAACGGGGGATTAATAATGCTAGTATTACGCCGATTAAACATAGCCAAAGGATTTCGGCACCAGGCATCCAAGCGGGACGCTCCAGATGGTGCCCCAGTATCATTTGCTCGATGGCCATTGCGTGAATTTCAACCCCGGCAATAGCGGCTGCCATAGGGGTCGTTCGGACATCTTTTAGGCCTGCGGCGCTGGTTCCAATCAGGATAATATGACCTTGGATTTCTTGAGCTGCAGATTGAGACTCCAATACATCGACTGCTGAAACATATCTTTCAGGAATATGCCCGGTATCGTGCAGCCATAGGTGACCGCTACCCGATGTCGGTACTGTTATTCGTCCAACCCTGATTTGCTGAAGACCAATGTTTTCTCCAAAGCTTTTATCTCCACTCGCTCCGGATGACTTCAAAAGGTACGTAGATGCTCTTTGCGCAACTCTCAATGCCTCGACTGATAGACTTGGGAATATCTCTTTGGAGAAATTCTCGCCAGAATTTAAGTGCACGAAAAGAGGGACACGACGAATAATTCCATCCCTGTCTAGCGAAGAGTTGATGCTGCCTAGGCCCGATGTGCTGCCGCTTAGAATATCAAGGGCCTTCACTACGCCGCTGTAAGATGGGATGAATTGTCTCGGGTCTTTGCCTTGCTTAGCATAACTCCATTTCGGTTCAGGTCGGCTTTGTACATCACCGCTATTGTCGAACATTATACCAAGCACCGTGGGAAGACGCTTCAGAGTAGATGCCAGTACCTTATCGTGATCGGGTAATTTTGAAATAAAATCTAAGATCTCTGGATTTCCAGATACATCCTCAAACCGTTGCCAATGTTTCAATATTGTATTGGGAGAGGTGCGATCTGGTTCTGCAAAAAGTATGTCAAATGCGACAGTTATTGCGCCATCTTGATACAATTTAGATAGCAAATCAGCAATTACTGTGCGCGGCCATGGCCACTGTCCGATCGCTTCTAAGCTTTTTTCATCGATGTCAACTATCCGAACAGGTACCTTTTGGTAAGGCCTAGGCTCAAGCCGCTGCATCTGATCAAATGCCATGAGCTTGAAGCGTGCAATGGGATCGGGATTTAGAATTCCCAAAACCACTAAGAAAAATAATAAAAAAATCGGTATAAAACTAAATATTTTTCTCGGTTTCATCTCAATTACCTTGACGGAAAATCGGGAAGGGTAATGTATTTACCATACTAAAGTTCTCATCTGTATAGCTATTTGAACTCGGCAAGAGATATATAATTAGAAATATACTCTCGAGGTGGTTCAGGCTTTCCTTCAAGGTTAGTATTTGTTATTCGCGTTCCCCGACGATCTTCTTCAACCGTGCATCCTCGTTCGCTAGTTTGTGCAACTCCGACAGCTGCGTTTTCCCATCCCACAAAACCGCTTGCATCAGATTTAGTGCGTTGCGTCACTGGCAAACAGGCTACGGCAGGCGAACGGTTCATCACTGCCGCAGGCCAGATTGTCCTCAATCACGCAAAGCTTCACTAGGTCCTCATCCGAAAGACATTTCCGAGCCACCATATCCCCTTTCGGTCTATAAAAATAATGACCCAGTTTGAGGAGGAATTGATCTGCCCTTGCTTACGGGTCCATTCACAGCGAGGATAGTTTGATCCGGCCATTGGCGGCAAGATTTTGTCTGGCTTGGGCAACCTGTAGCCGAGCAAACTGTGCGGCCTGACGGTGTTGTAGTATTGGCGCCAACGTTCGATAGGTACCTTCGCCCCCTCTAGCGTGTCGAAGGTTCGCCGTTGAGCAGCTCGTCCCGCCAAACTCCGGACAGGCACGCGGCGCATTGCTTTGCAACGATAAGAGGTCAAAAAGCCCAATCTCGCCAATGGTTCCAGCGCCTCCTTATCGCTCGCGAAAGCTAAGTCAATAAATCCCAGTTAGCTTCAATCGCTGAGTGTCTGTTGTCTGCGATTGGCAGCAGGCAACGAAAACGGGGATCTTGGAGTGCCCCCCTGAAAGTGGTCCGGACTTAGTGAGAGATTTGGCGCATTCTAGACCTATGAGGAGGACAGAATGAGCCGCAAACGTTACACCCCGGAAAAGATCATCAGAATGCTTCGTGAAGCCGAGGTTGCCCTGGCGCAGGGCCAGTCCGTGGGCCCGGTGTGCCGGAATCTGCGGATCTCGGAGCACTGCTATTACCGCTGGCGCAAAGAGTATGGCGGGCCTCGCACCGACCAGGCCAAACGCCTGAAGGAGCTGGAGAAGGAGAACGGCCATCTACGGAAGGCTGACTCCGATCTGACCCTGGATAAGCTAATTTTGAAAGAGGCGCTGGAGGGAAACTACTAAGCCCCGCCCGCCGCCGCCGTTGCGTGGATCATCTTCGAGAGAAGCTAGGTGTATCGGAGCGACGTGCCTGCGCTGCCGTCGGCCAACATCGCTCGACCCAGAGGAAGGCACCGCGTGGCAGAGCCGATAAGGCAGCGTTGACGGCAGCGATCATCCGCCTGGCCAGCCAGTACGGTCGTTAAGGCTACCGCCGTATCACCGCTCTGCTCAGAGCAGAAGGCTGGCGCGTCAACGTCAAGCGGTTGCAACGCATCTGGCGGCGGGAGGGGCTGAAGGTCCTAAGCAAGCAGTCGAAGAGAGGCAGGCTGTAGCTCAACGACGGATCCTGCATCCGTCTGCGGCCGTGCTGGCCCAATCACGTGTGGTCGTATGACTTCGTCATGGACAGAACCCAAGATGGCAGGAAGTTCCGCATGCTCACCGTGATCGATGAGTTCACCAGACGGTGCCTGGCCATCGTCGTCGATCGCAGATTGAACTCGGACAATGTACTCCACTGCCTGACCGAGCTCTTCGTTCAGCATGGTCCGCCTGATCACATCCGCTCCGACAACGGCTCTGAGTTTACGGCCAAGGCGGTGCGGGGATGGTTCGGGCGGATCGGCGTGAAGACGCTGTTCATCGAACCGGGATCGCCCTGGGAGAACGGCTACAACGAGAGCTTCAACAGTAAGCTACGAGACGAGCTGCTGAATACGGAGATCGTCTACACCCTGAAGGAGGCTAAAGTGCTGATCGAGCGCTGGCGACACCACCACAACGCCGTCAGACCGCACAGTTCACTGGGTTACAGGCCGCCCGCACCGCAGGCGATCTTACCCACCAATCCCGTTCCGGCCTACGCTCATAATGGCTTCGGCCGGAACGTCAAACCGCGCCAATCTCTGACTTAAACCATGGACCACTTAACGGGGGCAGGCCAGGCGACGACGAGGCGGCTCGACACACGTACCGTTGGCTCGCCTCGCAGTATTACGCCTGGCACGGATTTACCGAGCTGCATCCATCAACGCAGCGAGCTCGACGCAACGTGCTCGAGCAGTTCCTTCCAGCAATTGCGCGAGACGACTATCGCAAGCTCACCGCGCAAGATGTCATCAGGCTCGTTGACGAGAAAGCGGATCGTGGCAAGCCTGAGGTAGCGCGTCAGCGCCTTAAAGCATTTCGCGGACTCTTGGAGTACGCGGTCAGCCGTGGGCACCTCGAGGTTAACGTCGCAAGGGATCGCCGCGTCGTTGAGGTCAAGAAGCAGCTCCGCAGCAATCCCGACGGGCATCGCACATGGACGCGCGAAGACGTCGCCGCATACTTTCGCCGCTGGGGATACGGTAGTCGTGAGCACCTACGCCTCGCTTTGCTGCTCTACACCGGCGTCAGAATCAGCGACGCCGCAATCCTTGGGCCGCAGCACGAGCGCGACGGGTTTCTCGATTTCCACGAAACAAAGGGGCGGGAGCGATACAGCAAGGCGCCGACCGTCATCCCGATCCTCGAGCCGCTCCGCGACGTAATCGACGCAACGCCGACCGGCGATCTCGTTTACCTCACAACGTCGCGCGGACATTCCTGAAGCGTTAAATCGCTGGCCCAGCGTTTCGTTAAGGATTGTCGCATCGCTGGCCTTGAGTCAGGGCTATCGGCTCATGGCGTCAGGAAGGCGGCCGCGACATTCGCTGCGGAAGCCGGTGCCACCGAAAACGAGCTCATGGCCATGTTCGGCTGGTCGTCGCTGAAGCAAGCGGCGGCATATACGCGGAAGGTCAACCGACCCCGGTTAGCAAGCCAAGGCTTTGCGAAACTAGAACTAGACCAGAACGTATTAGCTAAGCGCGACAGCGCTGGCTAAACTCGAACCTATCAACTGCAAAGGGATCAGTGCGTTAGCTCGCAAGAGCGAAAGGTTGGAGGCCCGGGCCGGAATCGAACCGACGTACAAGGATTTGCAGTCCTCTGCATCACCACTCTGCCACCGGGCCCTCCCCAATGCGGACAGTCGCATTCGGGCGCTTCATATCTCAGAAATCGCAGCAGATGGAAACCCCTTGGAAAGGTTTCCGATGCGATTGTCATCGTGACGCGCGCTGGCCTATAAGGTCGTCGTGATTTTTGCGAACGCGTAGGACCCTGATCGATGAGCGATTTTGAAACGGTACGCCAGAACATGGTGGACGGGCAGCTTCGGCCCACAAAGGTCACGGATGCCCTTTTGCTCGATGCGATGGCGGCCTTGCCGCGTGAGATGTTCGTGGAGAAGAGCCGGCAGGGCATCGCCTATGTCGATGAGGACCTGGAAGTTGCGCCAGGCCGGTACCTCATGGAACCAGTTGTGCTCGCGCGCATGGTGCAGGCCTTGGAACTCACGCCCGCAGACTCCGTTCTTGTTGTCGGCCCCGCCTCCGGGTATGACGCCGCGCTGATCGGCAGTCTTGCAGGCCCCGTGGTCGCTGTCGAAGGCGATGCGGGCTTGGCTGAGCAGGCCTCCATGGTGATCAACCATCTGGGGATCGATAACGTGGCGGTCGTCGAAGGTCCGATGATTGCCGGTTACGCCGAGCAGGCGCCCTATGATGTGGTGTTTTTCTGCGGATCTGTCGAGGAAGTGCCCGATGAGATCGTACGTCAGCTTGCGCCGAACGGACGTATGGTTGCCGTTCTGGGGGGGGCCGAGAACGGCATTCTGGGCCGTGCCTGCCTGATGCACCGCAGCGGCGGGGGGCTTTCGAAGCGGGCTCTGTTCGATGCCGGAACGCGGCCCTTGCCGGGATTTGAGAAAGAAGTGGCGTTCGCATTCTGAGTTTGCAATTCGGCGAACCCTCGGGCACTTTTGCCTTGTCGGGGCGTTGGTGAGAAAACCTATGGGTCTCAATGTGTTAACTTCGCGGAAAAGAACTTTTCGGATGGGATTGCGGTCAGGCATTAGTGCTCTTGCCGTGCTTGCTGCGATTGGCCTGTCGATACCTGTGGCGCAGGCCGAGACCCTCGCGGAAGCGCTGTCGCTGACCTATGAGACCAATCCGGATATCGCAGCGGCGCGCGCCTCTTTGCGGGGTACGGATGAAAGTGTGCCGCAGGCATTGTCGAACTGGCGTCCTGAGGTTTCGGTCACCGGTTCCTACGGCATTCGCCAGCGCGACCGTGAATTTGCCTCCAACGCGCTCGACATCAAGAACACCGATCAGCCGCAAACGGTTTCGCTCTCGATCAAGCAAAACTTGTTTCGCGGTTTCCGCACGATTGCCGAAACCGATCAGGCGCGAAATCAGGTCGCAGCCGGCCGCGCCGATCTGATCACACGCGAGCAGGATGTTCTGCTGCAGGCCGTCACGGCTTTCATGAACGTCAAACGGGACCGCGCGATCCTGGAACTACGCCAGAATAACGTGCGTGTTCTCCAGCAACAACAGAGCGCGACACGCGACCGGTTCGAGGTCGGTGAACTCACACGTACCGATACGGCCCAGGCCGATAGCCGCCTGGCGACCGCCATTGCCGATGAAACAACCGCGCGTGGCAATCTGGACACATCCATCGCGGATTACGTCGAAGTGGTGGGACGGGTTCCCGGCGTGCTGGAAGCTCCCGAAGTGCCGGGCGGACTGCCGGCGACGGAAGACGAGGCCATCGAACTGGCGCGGACCAACAATCCGTCCGTGGTATCCTCCGATTTCACAGAGCGTGCCGCGCGCGACAGCATCGACCTGACAGCGGGCGAATTGCTGCCGGCCCTGTCGATCAATGGCGAGGCAGAAGAGAATAAGGACGTTCTGGGTTCTGATACCCATACCTCCGAGCGGTCTGTGACCCTGAACCTGTCGGTACCGTTGTATCAATCGGGAGAAGTGTATTCCCGAATCCGCGAAGCGAAGCATTTGGCCAATCAGCGTTTGCTCGAATTCTCCGAGGAAGCGCGTCAGGCGCAGGAACAGGCGCGCTCGTTCTGGGCGGCCCTACAGTCGGCGCGCGCGCGTATCACATCGCTGCAGGCCAGCGTGGACGCACAGCAGATTGCTTTCGAGGGCGTCCGGCAGGAAGCACAGGTCGGGTCGCGAACGGTCCTCGATTTGCTCGATGCCGAACAGGAACTTCTGAACGTGCGGGTCAGTCTCGTTAAGGCGCAGCGTGATCTGATCGTGACAAGTTATCAGCTTCTCTCCGCCACCGGGCGCCTGACCGCGCTCGATCTCGGATTGTCGGTCGATCTGTATGATCCGACACGCAACTTCGACGAGGTTGAGGATCAGCTCTTCGGCGGCGGCATTCTTTACGACCGGAAGTAGAACAACCGTCTAACTGATTGCAATGCTACCGTTATCGACGATTTACGCTCGCGTTGACTCGCCCGCGTTTTTAGACTGAATTCAGTTTACGTTAACCATTTTCTGCGGTTATGGGCGCCATGAGCGATTCGAGTGCTGACCAGCAAGAACCTTCGATGGAGGAAATCCTCGCGTCGATCCGCCGGATTATTTCGGAGGATGGCGAAGAGATTGCCGACGGCGAGTCCGCTGAGCCTTCTGCGGAAGGAGAAGAGGCGGTTTCTGCGGAGCCGGAATCCGAACCGGTCGAGGATATCGATGACGATATCCTGGAGTTGACCGATGCGATCGAAGATGAGCCGGAGCCCGAACCAGAGCCTGAACCCGAGTTGGAATCTGAACCGGAATCAGAGCCTGAACCCGAGCCGGAACCAGAGCCTGAACCTGAACCAGAGCTGGAACCGGAGACGGATTTCGAGCCCGAACCCGAAGCGCCGGAGGATGACGACAAGCTCGTCTCTGATGCTGTCGAGGCGGCCAGTGTCGCCACCATGGCCGGGTTGACCGCCGCACTGGCTTCGACAGCTCGGGTCGGTAACGGAGACAAGACGCTCGAAGACCTGGTGCGCGAGTTGCTGCGTCCGGTCCTCAAGGACTGGCTCGATGCCAATCTGACGGATATTGTTGAACGCATTGTGCGCGAAGAGGTCGAACGGATCGCCGATCGGGTCAAGAAGTAAGTCCACCGCTTTGTGAATTTGTACGGTCAGGGTCCGAAAGGGGTCTAGCCGTGTTGGCTGCGCTTCGCTAAACCGTGCTGCGTAACGCTGTGTTACGACCACAGACAACGATAGTTCCGGTTCCAGGCGATGACGACGCTCGAAAAAACCTATGCGCCCGCAGAGATCGAAGGGCGGTTGTATGAACGCTGGGAGGCGTCGGACGCCTTCGCGTGCGGCCGCACCGAGAATGCGACCTACACCATCGTGATCCCGCCGCCGAACGTCACCGGCAGCCTTCATATGGGACATGCTCTCAACAACACGCTGCAGGATCTGCTTTGCCGCTGGAAACGCATGCAGGGCAATGACGTGCTCTGGCAGCCGGGAACCGACCATGCGGGAATCGCCACCCAGATGGTGGTCGAGCGTCAGCTGGGCGAGCAGGGGATTGTACTCGACCGTGGACGGCGTCTGGACGACCGTAATGAGAACCTCATCGGGCGCGAAGACTTTCTCGACAAAGTCTGGGAGTGGAAAGAGGAATCCGGCGGGACGATCATCAACCAGCTCAAACGTCTTGGCGCATCCTGCGACTGGTCGCGCGAGCGCTTCACCATGGACGAGGGATTATCCCGTGCGGTCCTCAAGGTGTTCGTCGAGCTGCACCGCGAGGGCCTGATCTACAAGGACAAGCGGCTGGTTAACTGGGACCCGAAACTGCACACCGCAATTTCCGATCTGGAAGTGGTGCAGAAGGAGACCGACGGCAATCTCTGGTACTTCAAATATCCGATTGAGGGCGAAGAGGGCCGTTTCATCACCGTGGCCACAACCCGGCCGGAAACCATGCTGGGTGATACCGGCGTGGCGGTGCATCCCGATGATGAACGCTGGACCGATGTGATCGGCAAGCATGCGATCCTGCCCATCGTAGGTCGCAAGCTGAAAATCGTGGCCGACACTTTTGCTGACCCGGAACAGGGCTCCGGCGCGGTAAAGATCACGCCCGCCCATGACTTCAACGATTTCGAGGTCGGCAGGCGCGGCGGTCTGGACACCATCAACGTCCTCGATGCGTCCGCGAACGTCACCATCGACACCGACGAGTTCCGCTCCGGCGCCAGCACCGGCGAATGGGGCGACCCGGACGCGGCGATTGCCAAGTATGACGGCCTCGACCGTTTCGAAGCCCGCAAGGCGATTGTCGCCGAGATGGAAGAGCGCGGTCTGCTTGCCGAGATCGAGCCCCACAAGCACACCGTGCCATTCGGCGACCGCTCCGATGTCGTGATCGAGCCCTGGCTGACCGACCAGTGGTATGTGGATGCGGAAACGCTCGCCAAACCCGCCGTCGAGGCGGTCGAACAGGGCAAGACACGGTTCGTGCCCGAGAACTGGTCGAAAACCTATTTCGAATGGTTGCGCAACATCCAGCCCTGGTGTATCTCGCGCCAGCTCTGGTGGGGACACCAGATCCCGGCCTGGTACGGCCCGGATGGCGAAGTCTTTGTTGCCGAGAGCGAAGAGGCCGCTCGTGAAGCGGCGAAGGCCCATTATGGCGAGGACAAGCCCCTCGAGCGCGATCCCGATGTGCTCGACACCTGGTTTTCCTCGGCGCTCTGGCCGTTCTCGACCCTCGGCTGGCCCGACGAGACGCCGGAGGTCGCGCGCTACTATCCGACCAGCACGCTTGTTACCGGTTTCGACATCATCTTTTTCTGGGTTGCCCGGATGATGATGGCGGGATTGCACTTCATGGACGAGGTGCCGTTCTCCGATGTGTATATCCACGCGCTCGTCCGGGATGAGAAGGGCGCGAAGATGTCCAAGTCGAAGGGCAACGTGATCGACCCGCTTGAGATCATCGACGAATACGGCGCCGATGCCCTGCGTTTCACCCTGACGGCCATGGCCGCCATGGGGCGCGACATCAAGCTCGCGACCTCACGCGTGCAGGGCTACCGGAACTTCGGCACCAAGCTCTGGAATGCCGCGCGCTTCTGTCAGATGAACGAATGTGCAGCCCCGGCGGACTTCGATCCGGCCGCGGTGAACCTGACCCTGAACAAATGGATCGCCGGCGGCGTTGCCGAGACGGCGGGCACCGTCCATCAGGCACTGGAGGAGTACAAATTCGATCAGGCAGCGGGCGCGATCTATCAGTTCACCTGGCACACCTTCTGCGACTGGTATGTGGAATTTGCCAAGCCGATCCTGCAGGGCGACGATGAAGCGGCCAAGACCGAGACCCGTGCCACGGCGGGCTGGGTGCTGCAGCAGATCCTGAAGATCCTGCATCCGTTCATGCCGTTCATCACCGAGGAACTCTGGGAGTCCTTCGGCGACGGGCAGGGGATGTTGATCCACGCGTCCTGGCCGGGCAGCGACATCGCGCCGGTCAACGAGGGCGCCAGGGCCGAGCTCGACTGGGCGGTGCGCTTCATCACCGAGGTGCGCACGGTGCGCAGCGAACTCAATGTGCCCGCGGGCGCGCGCATTCCCGCGATCCTGCGGGGCGCATCCGATCAGACCAAGGCGCGTCTGGCGGCGAATGAAGGCCAAATTCTGAGCCTAGCCCGCATCGCCGAGGTCGCGATCGATACGGACTTGCCCGCCGGTGCTGTGCAGACGGTGCTCGATGAGGCCACGCTGGCGCTGCCGCTTGCCGATGTGATCGATCTGGATGCCGAACGGGCGCGCCTGTCGAAGGAGATCGACAAGCTGGCCGAGGAGATCAGCGGCTACGACAAGAAGCTCGCCAACGAGAACTTCCTCGCCAAGGCGCCGGAAGACGTGGTGGCCGAACAGTACGAACGCCGCAGCGATGCGAGCGACGCCAAGGCCAAGCTGGAAAGCGCGCTTGAGAGACTGAGCGCGGCGTGAGGACAAGGCACCATGAAGAGCAAACTACCCAAGGTGTTTCTGAGTTTCTGTTTGATCGGGATGCTTGCCGGTTGTCAGAATACGAATTCGCGAGCCCAAGTTCTGGGGCCAGCGATCAAAGCTGCTTACATTGACCATAAAACTGATGATAGCCGCCGTACACCGTGCATAACTTCCGTTATTTGGATCGCCGACTTAGTTCAAGAAGGCATACTTCCGGGGAACCTTGAAGTGGGAAGCAATCGGTGCACGGAAGTCAGACAGTTATCAGATCAGATTTGGCAGATAGCAGGGTAACTTGGTGAGTGATATTGGTCAGCACGACACTCTTGTGGACGTGTAAGTCGGCGCACCCGAAGTTACTGAAAAGAAAAACAAGCACGGTGGTCAGACAACGAAAACAATTATCGAGACATTGAAGATCGTGCTGGACGGTATCATTACCCACACCCTTTGATCTTCCGAGCGAGGTTTCGCTGAGAACTTTACTTGAATGTGTATGCTGGGGTCCGTTTTTCGAACAGAGAGGCCGCCATGCCCCACATTCCCGCGCTGTAACGTGAAAACCTGCCCGAGCTTGAAGAGTACTTCAAGCGGTCCGATGACCGGATGGGGTTTGTCACCAACGCCTAGCTGACGATGGCGCACCGGCCGCCGATCTTCAAAGCCTTCGTGGAGCTTGCGGCGGCCACCTTTCAGGAATACGGCAACGTCACGCCGGGCCTGAAGGCGCTGGTCGGGAACATCGCCAGCAAGACCGCGCGCTGCCAGTACTGCATGTCCCACACGGCGTCGAACGCCATGCAACCGGGCTACGACACTGATGAAGCGAAAGTGGCGGCCGTCTGGGAATACGAGACCAATCCGATGTTCTCGGACGCGGAGCGGGCTGCGCTTGAGTTCGCCCAGTGCGCCGCGCCCGTGCCGAACCTCGTCACCAGGGAACACATCGAGCGCCTGCGCTAGCACTTCACCGATGCCGAAATCGTCGAGATCAACGCTGTGGTAGCCTTCTATGGCTTTCTCAATCGCTGGAACGACAGCATGGCGACCGAACTCGAGGGCGACATGCAGGAGATCGGCGAGCGGGTCTTTGGCGACAAGGGCTGGAACGTCGGGAAACACGCCGCGGAGTAAGGCCTAATCCAAGCCTATCTTGTCATGCCCGCACTTGGGGCGGGCATCCACGTCAGCGGGTCACGTGTTATGGCCGCGTGGATGGCCGGATCAAGTCCGGCCATCATGGGTGAGGTTTCTCGCTCTTGCGCAGTCCTCATCCTGAGGAGGCGCAGAGCGCGGTCTCGAAGGATGCTGGGAATCGGCGACCACGACATAAGGACACAATCTGGTCAGCGGTTCGCCGTGGGCGTATGATCCGCGCGAACAATCACGCATGCAAGAAGCCGATATCGGGGAGGGAAGAAGTTATGGACGGAAATACGCCTCGCGGAGAATGGGACAAGTCGAAACTGCCGAGCCGTCATGTCTCGGTGGGCAACACCAGCGCACCCCATCGCGCGTTCTATTACGCCATGGGCATGACCGAAGAGGAGATCAAGCAGCCCTTCGTCGGCGTCGTGACCACCTGGAACGAGGCTGCTCCGTGCAACATCGCCCTGTCGCGTCAGGCCCAGGCGGCCAAGCTGGGCGTCCGTGAAGCCGGCGGCACGCCGCGCGAGTTCACAACCATCACCGTGACCGACGGTATCGCCATGGGCCATGACGGCATGCGCTCCTCGCTGGTCAGCCGCGAGGTGATCGCGGATTCGACCGAACTGACCGTGCGCGGCCATTCCTATGACGCGATTGTGGGCCTTGCGGGCTGTGACAAGTCGCTGCCGGGCCTGATGATGGCGATGCTCCGCCTGAACGTGCCGTCGGTTTTCATGTATGGCGGCTCGATCCTGCCGGGTCACTTCAAGGGCAATGACGTCACCATCATCGACGTGTTCGAGGGAGTCGGCGCCAACGCCGCTGGGAAGATGTCCGACGAGGACCTGCACGAGCTCGAATGCGCAGCTTGTCCCTCGGCGGGCGCCTGTGGCGGCCAGTTCACGGCCAACACCATGGCCTGTGTGTCCGAGGCCATCGGCCTGGCGCTGCCCCATTCGGCCGGTGCGCCTGCGGTCTATGAAAACCGCGATGAATACGCTGTGGCCAGCGGCAAGGCAGTAATGGAACTGGTGAAATCCCAGCTCCGCCCGCGTGACATCGTCACCCGGAAATCCTTCGAAAACGCAGCCGCCATCGTTGCGGCGACCGGCGGCTCGACCAATGCTGGGCTGCATCTGCCCGCGATGGCGTCGGAAGCCGGGATCGAGTTCGACCTGATGGATGTCTGCGAAATCTTCCGCAAGACGCCTTACATCGCCGACCTGAAACCGGGCGGGCGCTATGTCGCCAAGGACATGTTCGAGGTCGGCGGCGTCGGCGTCGTCATCAAGGAACTGCTCAAGGGCGGTTTCATGCACGGTGACTGCATGACCGTGACCGGCAAGACGCTGGCCGAGAACTACGCCGATGTGGAGTTCCCGGACGATCAGGACGTGATCCGCCCCATCGATAATCCGCTCTCCACCACCGGCGGCGTGGTTGGCCTGATGGGCAATTTGGCGCCCCAGGGTGCCATCGTGAAGATCGCAGGACTCGAGAAAATCACTTTTACCGGTCCAGCGCGCGTGTTCGAGCGTGAGGAAGACTGCCTCCAGGCGGTCCTCAACCGGGAATACGAGGAAGGCGACGTACTGGTCATCCGCAACGAAGGTCCCAAGGGCGGCCCGGGCATGCGCGAGATGCTGTCCACGACCGGTGCACTCTACGGCCAGGGTATGGGCGACAAGGTTGCGCTGATCACCGACGGGCGCTTTTCGGGCGGCACGCGCGGCTTCTGCATCGGCCATGTGGGTCCGGAAGCCGCCGTGGGTGGTCCCATCGGCCTGCTGGAAGAAGGTGACATGATCACGATCGACGGCGAGAAGGGCACGCTGGATGTCGATCTGTCGGACGCCGAACTCGAAGCACGGCGCGCAAAATGGAAGCCGATCGAGACCAACTATCAGTCCGGGACCCTCTGGAAGTATACCCAGACCGTGGGGGACGCCCGCTATGGCGCCGTCACCCATCCGGGCGGCAAGGCCGAAACCCATGTCTATGCTGATTTGTAGAGGCTAGACTGAAGTTCAACCGGGAGAAGACGAAGATGCTGCGGCGATTGCTCGAAGGATGTGGTTTGCTCCTCTTGGTTGCGGTGTTGTTCAACCGGGTGGAGGTCGGGTTCATGGTTCCGGCTCTGGGTGTAGGGGCCGTGATTGCTTTCACGGCCTGGCGGATCAGGAACCTGTGGCACCGCTATCAGGTTCACAAGATGGTCCAGCAAACTCCGGAAAACCGGAACGTCGCCGTCGAAAACGAAATGCTGGCCCTGCGCGGGCACCAGCATGCGCGTGGCGCGGAACTGACTTTCTGGACCGGTTTCATGATGGGTGGGGCCATGATGGCCGACGCGCCCGCTGCACATGCCGGAGATGGCGGAGATGCTGCCATGGGCGGGATCGAAGGTGCCATAGATATCGGAGGTGGCTTCGGCGGGGATATGTAACCCCGGTTCGGCCTGAAGGATTTGCAAAGATGGTTCGATTTCTGAAGACGCTGAAAAACCCGCTGTTGCTTGTTGGATTCGTCGTTGTTCTGGCCGCCTGCGATATCAACGCGGTGCCCCGGGTCGATGAGCAAGTGAATGCGGCCTGGTCCCAGGTGGAAAACCAATATCAGCGCCGCGCCGATCTCGTGCCGAACCTTGTGGCAACGGTGTAGGGATTTGCCGATCAGGAGCGCGAGGTGCTGCAGAACGTCGTCGAGGCATGTGCAAAAGTCGGACAGATGCAGATCCCCGAGAACATTCTGCAAAACCCGGAAGCTCTGCAGATGTTCGAACAGAATCAAGGCGTGCTCACATCAGCGCTCTCGCGCCTGCTGGTCGTTGTGGAGCGCTATCCCGATCTGAAATCGAACCAAAACTTTTTGGCGCTGCAATCGCAACTGGAAGGCACCGAAAACCGGATCGCCGTCGCGCGGCGCGACTGCATTGCAGCCGTCCGCGATTACAACACGGAGCTGCGGACAATCCTGGGTCGGTGGATCGCAGCTGTCCTGTGTCCCGAGGCCGAAGTGAAGGCGACCTTCACGGTCTCCGCCGAGAACTCGGATCAGGTACCAAACGTCAACTTCGATTCCGGTTCTTAAGTGCGGCCCGTTATCCAGCTTCAAGCCGGGGTCTTTGTTGCCCTGTGGATCCTGCTGTTGCCGGGGGCTGTGGCAGCGCAAATCCAGCTACCCGAACTGACCGCCCGCGTTGTCGATGAAGCCAATTTGCTCTCCACAAGCACGGAAGCCGATCTTGTCGAAATGCTGCAGGCCCACGAGACCGAAACAGGTCAGCAGGTGATGGTGGTCACCGTACAGAGCCTCAATGGCCGGACCATAGAGGAGTTTGGGGTGGAACTGGGGCGCGCCTGGGGCATCGGTCAGGCGGAGCAGGACAACGGCGTTCTGCTGATTGTTGCCCCCAATGAACGGCAGGTGCGCATCGAAGTCGGATACGGCCTGGAAGGCGCGCTGACCGATGCCAAAGCCAGTGTCATCATTCAGAACGAGATCATTCCGGCGTTTCGCACAGGTGACCGGGCGCGGGGAATTGTCGATGGCACCTGGGCCATTCTGGCGGCTCTGCGGGGCGAGGCGGAAACCCTGTCCGGCATCGCCGAAGACGACCAGAAGTTCGCGATTCCACCGGTTCTGATCTTTTTCATCTTCATCCTGATCGTCATGAGCCTCCGTTCGTTCGGCCGCCACGGGCGCGGGTACTCCCGATCGGGAAGCCGCATGGGTGGCTGGTCATCGGGCGGAGGATTTTCCGGCAGCCGCGGCGGTAAATTTTCCGGTGGCGGGCGCAGTTTTGGCGGTGGCGGTTCGTCGGGGAGTTGGTGACATGACGGCGCTGACAGACCAACAGCGAGAGACCATTCAGGCGCAGATCGAAGCGGCGGAAGCCCGCACGAGCGCCGAATTCGTCACGGTCATCGCGCAATCGGCCGAGAGCTATCTCTTCATTCCCACGCTCGTGGCGGCCGTGGCCACCTTCCTGCTCTCCGGCGTGTTTCTGCTGTTTCAGAGCGCGTTGCCCCTGACCATGATCGAGTTCTATGCGGGGCAGGTGGTTGTCTTCGCCATATTGGCGCTTATCTGCCGCATCCCTGAAATTCGGTTTGCGCTGGTTCCGAAATCCATCCGGCACCAACGGGCGTCACGGCTGGCGCGGCAGATGTTCCTCGATCTGCGTCTGACGGAGACCGAAGACCGGAATGCGGCGTTGTTGTTTGCCGCCATGGGCGAGCGCTATGTCGAGATCATCGCTGATGTGGGGCTGCAGCAACGCCTGGAGGACCCGGAGGTCTGGGACGGGATCGTCTAACGCTTTGTTCCAGTTGGCCGGCCCGGCGACTTGGGCGCGGGGTGCGCATATGCCGTTGACGGATGTGCGGACGTGATGGCAGCGCATTTCCCAAACCGGTAAAATGCGCCCAACCGCTTCCTGGACAAGCTGATCGAGATCTAGACGGCCTCAAGAGGACCGAGTTGCTGTCATTGCGCGGCGCGGAGCGACGAAGCAATCCAGCCAGGTGCTCAGCGCTTGATTGCCGCGGCTCTGCGGACCTCGCAATGACCGGGCGCGACTACTGAACCGTCGATTTCTTGGTCGGAACGATCCGCTGAACCTGGATCTTTTCCCGGTCGATCAAGGCGCCGACCTTAGGCGAAATCTCGTTCTTCCAGTGATCGCTTTCATAGACCGCCTTGTAGAGGCGTTGGCGTTCCCTCTCGGTGTTGAACCGGCGCAGCCAGATATAGACCGACTTGTCGGTTTCGTGCCGGAACGAGCCGCAGATCACCATGCCCTTGGACACCTGGAAAGGGATGACGGTGCCTTCCATGAATTTCAGCCATTCGTCCATCTTGCCGCGGCGGATGTGGTACTGCCGCAATTCGTAAAACGCCATGTCGTGTTCCCCTTCGTTCGGAAGCCTTGCCCTGCGTTTGATGCAGGAACGGTGTTGGTCTCATGCTGTGCCAGGCTCAGCATGTGAATAACGTTGATGTCTTAATCGTCTTCGCTGACGGTTACGTCGTTCTCGCCGGATGCCTTCAGCTTTCCGTAATGGGTGTAGGACCGTTTCATGTACCAGTCGAAATATTCCCAGTAGGACATCGGGTCTTCCTTCGGCGGATTGTCCGGGCCCACACAGGTCGGGATGAAGTCACCGGGCGTGTCGAAACCCGGATTGACGAAGCAGGCGAAGGAATAGCGGTCGTTCTCGATGGGCGGCACGACCCGGTGCGGTGTCGCGCGGTAGCGCCAGTTGGTCCAGCGTTCCAGGAAGTAACCCATATTGACCATCACGCCACCCTCGGGCACTTCCGGGAAGAACCAGGTGTCGTCGGTGTCGAGAATCTGGATCCCTTCCTCGTTGGCCGGCGGCAGGAAGGTGTTGAACCCGGTGTCACAGTGTGCGTTCGAACCGAGTTCCCCATCCTCGAGATCATTCTTCGGGGCATATTTCGCGACCCGGAAATAGGTGTAACTCTCGCGGAAATACGGTTCGAAGAAATCTGCCTCCAGGTCCAGCGAGCGCGCCCAGACAGGCAGCAGCGATTTTCCGAGATCGGTGATCCGTGCCATGTAGTTCTGCGCTGTCGCCTTGAAGCCCGGCAGTACGTCTTCGGAAAGCCACGGCGTGGGGCCATAGAAGCGTTTCCCTGCCACGACGTTGGGGTCGTCCTCGGGATAGTCCGTTGCGAGGACAAGGCACTCGACTGTGTTGAGCTTCTTGGAATTGTGGAACTTTGAATGGGTGGTCAGTCCCCCGCGTGCCGGAACGTAACCCTTCTGGTCGTGGGTCACTTTCACCGACATCTTGGTTTCGAGTGGCAGGTCATGGAATCGTTTCGCCGCGTCGTGCATACCCTGAATCAGTTCCGGCTCAAGCCCGTGATTGACGATGCACAGGAAGCCGGTGCCCTCCCAGACATCGCACCACTGTCTGGCGATCTCCTCGACAGCGATCATGTCGCCCTGACGGGCCTGACCGACATCAATCACCGGCAGGGCGCGATGCGGCGCAGAGCGTACCGAGCGTGCGAAAGGGGATTCGGTTGTATCGTGAGCGAGCGACATGAGGGCCTCCTTTGAGCCGACTATAGCAGGTCAGCCGGATATCGTCGGCGCAATGACGAGGAAGACAAAGCTCGTAATCAGGCCGATCAGATAGAATGGCGCGAGCGCACCCACGATCGTCGGAATCATGACGCGCAAGATCAGGTTCTTTGGCCGGGTGGGGTCGGTCTTGCGGAATGAACAACGCAAAACCGGATAGGTCATGAAGACCAGGAAGATCAGACCGATATTAGTAAACAGGCTGCGGAAAAAGCCGGCAACGGGTGGCGGGTTTTCGGGCCAGATCAGGAAGATGATGGCGCCGGCACCGAAGATCCAGAAGCCGGCCGCATAGGTCACCAATGCGACCCGAAATCCGCGGTCGCCGAGATAGACTTCCAGAAGAAAGCGCCAGAACTGAGTGATCACGCTCATGGTTCAGCTCGTGCCCGAATATCGAGTGCAATCACCCGATCGGCGGCGCGTCATTCCGATACCGACGTCATGGCCGGACTTGTTCCGGCCATCCACGTCAGAGTGCCACGCTTCGACTTCCAGAGAACCGATGGACGTGGATACCCGCAACAAGTGCGGGCATAACGAAGGAGTAAAAAGGAACTGCGGTGCCAAAACGGTGACAAACATGGTTGGCGACGTGGGAAATCGAGGGTCGGGTGTCATGTCCATCAGCGCTCAACCGAGTTCGCACCAGACAGGGGTGTGATCGGAAGCCTTTTTCTTGCCGCGCGGTTCCTTGTCGATCTCGCAGGCCGACAGGCGGTCTGTGGCCTGGGGCGAGAGCAGGAAGTGGTCGATGCGGATGCCGTTGTCCTTCTGCCAGGCCCCGGCCTGATAATCCCAGAAGGAATATACATGGCTTTCGCTGTGCAGCGAGCGCCAGGCTTCCGTGTAACCGAGATTGAGGATGGTCCGGAACTTTGCCCGGGTCTGGGGCAAGAAGAGCGCATCGTCGGCCCAGGCGGCCGGGTCGTAGCAGTCCTCGTTGGCGGGGATGACGTTGTAGTCACCGCCCAGCACGACCGGCTCCTCGCTCTTCAGAAGTTCCGTGGCGTGACCGGCCAGACAATCCATCCAGCGGAGTTTGTAATCGTATTTCTCGCCGGGGGTAGGATTGCCGTTGGGGAGATAGATCGATGCGACGCGGACGCCTTCACTGCCGCCCGCATCAACCCAGGCCTCGATGTAGCGCGCCTGGTCATCGTCAGTATTTCCCGGTAGGCCGCGCGTGACGTCTTCGAGCGGGTGCTTGGACAGAATGGCGACCCCGTTATAGCTCTTCTGGCCATGAACGGCGCAGTTGTAGCCGAGTGCTTCGATCTCCATGGCCGGGAAGTTTTCATCCACGGTCTTGATCTCCTGCAACAGCACGACATCGGGAGCGGCGCTCTCAAGCCAGTCGAGAACGTTGGGCAGGCGTGCCTTGATGGAGTTCACATTCCAGGTAGCGATTTTCATGACGTCCTTATGCCAGAAATTCAGCGGCAAGCGAATGCATGGTACGATTCTGCAATTACCAACAGGTCGAGGAACATATGCTGTTTCGTTCTCTTCACGTACTTGGGTTTGCAGTCGTACTTGTGTGGGCGCAGCTCGCTTGGTCTCAAACAGGTGATCAGGTCGGAGAGAAGGAGGGCCATGAGCTCGAAGCAACTGTGGAATTTGTTCAAGAAACCGGCGTAAACGGAAACCTTCGTGTCATCGCATTTCAGGTCACCCAGATTACGCAAACGATGGCTATACTCGCAGCAGAGCACGGCCTTGCCGTCGTGCCGGTCTTGCGGAAGAACCTGAATATCGCTGCTGCCAAACGTCAGGCGGAATGGGATCGAAACCTGGCCCGCGCATATCTGAAATTTTTGACGACCGAGGAACTATCGTCACTTCAAAAAGACGGCAGGAATTCGCCTTACTTCCAGAAGTTTGCCGGTCATCAAAATGATATCGGGGACGAAATGAAATCGAATTCGGAAAACATTGTAGGCGAGGTCGCTACGGAAGCTTTGGTTCTCAGCGTTGAAGAGATGGGACTGGGAGAACGAAAGATTCGCTGGCACTAGTATACCGAGAAAGACGATCCGCAGCCGCAGGACGAGGTGGCGTTGGGGTTTTCCAGTGTGAAATGGGTGCCACCCAAGGACTCGACGTAGTTCAGAACCGCTCCGCCGATGAATTCCAGCGAGGCCTCATCGACAACCACAGTGACACCATCGGTGACGAAGGTCTTGTCATCGTCATTGACAGTGTCATCGAAATCGAAGGCGTAGGTAAAACCCGAACAGCCACCACCATTGACGGTGATGCGCAGCATCGTGGCACCGCCCTCCGCCTCAATCAGGCGGGTGAGCTGCTTGACGGCACTTTCGCTCAGACCCACGCCGGCCGGCGCGTCGGAGTCGGTTTCTATGGCCTGCGATTCGCTCATGGGATCACTTTAGCTTAATTTTCTCAGGTATTTAGTCATAGCCTGCGAATTGTCAAATATACGTTGCATTCGGAGCGCGCACACGTACCTTGCGCCAAATGCCAGCATCTCCTGCCGAACTCAAACTGACCCCCGCCGGACCGGACCAGTATGGCCCGGTTCTGGCGCCCTATGCGTGCGATCCGCTGGCCACGCGCGGGCGGTTTCATGCAGAGCAGGAAAGCGGTCATCGCAGCTGTTATCAGCGCGACCGAGACAGGATCATTCACTCAAGCGCGTTCCGCCGGTTGAAGCACAAGACCCAGGTCTTCGTGTATCACGAGGGCGATTATTACCGGACCCGGCTGACCCATTCGCTGGAAGTGGCACAGATCGCCCGGACTGTCGCGCGTTCGCTGGGTCTGAATGAGGATCTGGCCGAAGCCCTCGCACTGGCCCATGATTTTGGCCACACCCCGTTCGGTCACGCAGGCGAGGACGCGCTGGATGCAGCCATGGCGCCGTTTGGCGGGTTTGACCACAACGCCCAGACGCTTCGCATTCTGACCAAGCTTGAGGAACGTTACTCCACCTTTGACGGACTGAACCTGTCCTGGGAGACCCTGGAAGGCATCGTGAAACACAACGGGCCGCTGACAGGGCACTATGCGGCCAGCGCGCGGGCGCTGCCGGCGGCCATCGTCGAGTATGTCGCGCAGCACGACCTGGAACTGGACACCTTTGCCTCGGCTGAAGCCCAGATCGCCGCGATTTCCGACGATATCGCCTACAACAGCCACGACATCGACGACGGGTTGCGGGCCGGTCTGTTCGACCTGGACGATGTGAAGGATGTGCCGCTGGTCGGGCCGGCCTTTGCCCATGTCGCGGCAGAACACGGTCAGACGGATCGCATGCGGACCATTCATATGGGCATCAGCCAGATGATTGGCGTCATGGTGGGCGATGTGCTGGCTGAGACACGACGCAGGCTGGATGAGAGCGAGGTCGATTCACCGGAGGCGGTGCGCGCGCTCGATCATCAGGTGGCCGCGTTCTCCGAAGAAATTGCAGACGCCGACCGAGCCGTGAAGGCTTTTCTCTACGAGAACATGTACCGGCATCACATCGTGAACCGCATGACCTCCAAGGCGCGGCGCGTCGTCACCGAGATGTTCGATCTGTTATTCCGTGAACCTGAATTGCTGCCCACCGACTGGCGGGCACGGGCGCAGGAAAAGGACGAACACGGACGCGCCCATGTGATCGCCGACTATATTGCCGGCATGACCGACCGCTACGCCCTTGAATTACACCGCAAGTTGTTCGATCCGGATGTTGTTTGATGAATGTTTTCAGCGCCTTCAAGGCGAATATTGAAAAAGAAATTGAAATTCTTGTCGCGAACGGCGCGCTGCCCGAAGGCACCGATGGCAGCCGGGTGTCTGTCGAACTGCCGCGCGATCCGTCCCATGGCGATCTCTCGACCAATGCCGCCATGGTGCTGGCCAAGCCGGCTGGCCTGAAGCCGCGTGATCTGGCCGAAACGATTGCTGCGCGTCTGAAAACCTATGATTCCGTCGAGAAGGCGGAAGTTGCAGGGCCGGGGTTCATCAATCTCGGATTGTCCGATGCTTTCTGGATCCAGCGTCTGATCGAGATTCTCGAAGCGGGCACCGATTACGGGAACGGGGAACTGGGCCGGAACCGCGCCGTGAACGTCGAATATGTCTCCGCCAACCCGACCGGGCCGCTGCATGTCGGCCACGCGCGCGGCGCCGTGGTGGGCGATGTGCTGGCGTCTTTGCTGGCCAAGGCGGGCTTCGACGTCACCCGCGAATACTACATCAACGATGCGGGCGGGCAGGTCGATGTACTCGCACGCTCGGCCTATCTGCGTTATCGCGAAGCCCTGGGCGAGGATATCGGAGAGGTTCCCGAAGGCCTCTATCCCGGGGACTACCTGATCCCCGTGGGCAAAGATCTCGCCGCCCGTGACGGCGACAAGTGGCGCGATGCGGACGAGGCGGAATGGCTACCGGTCGTGCGTGAGTTCTCGGTCGCGGCCATGCTGGACCTAATCCGCATCGACCTCGGCGCACTGGGCATTTCCCACGATCTGTTTTCCTCCGAGCGTGAGCTTGTGGACGCCGGGGCGGTCGAATCCGTGATGGAGACCCTGGAAAACGAAGACCTGCTCTATGAGGGGGTGCTGGAGCCGCCCAAGGGCAAGTTGCCCGATGACTGGGAGGAGCGTCCGCAAACCCTGTTCAAGGCATCGGAATACGGCGACGACACAGACCGTCCATTGAAAAAGTCAGACGGCTCATGGACCTATTTTGCCAGCGATCTTGCATATCATCAGGACAAGTACCGTCGCGGATTTGCGACCATGATCGACGTCTGGGGCGCCGATCACGGGGGCTATGTGAAGCGGGTCGCCGCCGGCATCAAGGCACTGACCGGCGAAGCGGGAGAACTGGACGTTAAGCTTTGCCAGATGGTGCGTCTGCTCGAGGACGGGGAACCGGCCAAGATGTCCAAGCGGTCTGGCACCTTCGTCACCCTGCGGGACCTCGTCGATGCAGTGGGCAAGGATGTGGTGCGGTTCATCATGCTGACCCGCAAGAACGATGCGCCACTGGATTTCGACTTGGTGAAGGTGCGCGAACAGAGCCGGGACAACCCGGTTTTTTATGTTCAGTACGCTCATGCGCGGTGCTATTCGGTGGCGAAGATGGCTGCGGATGCGTTTCCCGACGCCGATTTCACGACAGCCGGACTGGTTGGAGCCAATCTGAGTTTGTTGACCGACTCGGATGAGCTTGCGTTGATCAGAACGCTCGCGGCATGGACGCGCACGGTTGAGAGCGCGGCAGAGGCTCACGAGCCGCATCGGTTGGCGTTTTATCTTTATGACCTTGCTGCGGCGTTCCATGCGCTCTGGAGCAAGGCGCGCGAAGAACCCGGCTTGCGGTTCGTCATTGCCGATAACAGCGAATTGACGCGGGCCCGTATGGCGCTGGTGCGCGCGGTACAGACAGTGGTTGCCTCCGGGCTCGACGTGATGGGCGTGACCCCGGTCGATGAGTTACGGGAGTGAGGCAAGGGAATGAGCGATCCGGAAATCATTGGTCCCAACGACCGGTTTGACGATCCGTTTTCAGACGAAGCATTCGATGAACCCCGTCCGGGGATGAGCGCGCGCGCCAAGCTGTTCGCCAGCGGCGCCGTGGTGATCGGGCTCGTGGCGGTGGTGGCCGTGGGCTGGTTCGTATTCCAGCAGGGTATCCGTTCGGGTGCCGAAGAAGCCGCACCTGTCGTGCGAGCCGCCCCCGAGCCGTTCAAACGCCCGCCCGCCGAACCTGGTGGCCTCGATGTTCCGCATCAGGACAAGCTGGTCTTCAATCGCCTGGCGCCGGGGCAGGTCCAGGAACCTGTTGAGCGGCTTCTGCCGCCACCCGAGGAGCCGGCCGAACGTCCGGCTGCGCCCAAAGTGGCCGCAGCACCGAAGACCCCCGTCGTTGACGCACCACAGCCGCAAGCCACACCCGAAACTGTGACGGTTCCCGAACGCGTACCGGCCCAGCCGGTACCGACGCCGTCGGCCGACAGCGAGCCCAACTCGCAGGCTGCTGTCGTACCTCCGCCACCGCCGGCACCCGCCCTGGCTGTTGAGCCCGAACCTGCCGTGCCTGTACCGGCACCGGTGGCAGCGGCGCCTGCGCCGAAACCCGAGGCCAAGCCCGCACCGGCCGCAGCCGCAGGGCCGGGGTGGAAAATCCAGCTGGCGTCTGTCTCCAGCCGTGCCTCGGCCGAGAGTGAATGGGCACGGATGCAGAGCAAGAACAGCGACCTGCTCGGATCGCTTGCCCTGAATGTTCAGACGATCACGCTGGACCGGGGTACGTTCTATCGAATTCAGGCCGGGCCGCTTGCCGATCGCGCAGCGGCGTCCAGCCTCTGTGGCAAGCTCAAATCCCGCAATCAGGATTGTCTGATCGTCGCGCCCTGAGATGCCGTATTTCTTGACCGTGTACTCGCCGTGACCGCGCCGCTCGCGGCCATATTTGCCGTTTCGGGTACCGAACTGTCATCCGACGAACAGGCCTTTCTGCGCGATGCAAATCCGCTCGGCTTCATTCTGTTCGCGCGGAATTGCGAGGCTCCGGACGCCATCCGCCGCCTGACGGCGGATTTGCGGGAGTGCGTGGAACGGGACGACGCGCCGGTGCTGATCGATCAGGAAGGGGGCACCGTCATGCGGTTGCGTCCGCCGACCTGGCACAACGCCCCTGATGCCCGCACGCTGGGAAATCTGTACTTGCGTGACAGTGGCCGGGCCGAGAAGGCAGCGCTAACTCTGGGCGCGATGTTCGGGGCGGAACTCCGCGATCTGGGAATTGATGTCGATTGTGCGCCGGTTGCCGATCTCGGTCTGCCCGAGACGACCGGCGCAATCGGCTCGCGGGCCTATTCGGACCGCCCGAACGTGGTGTCGGCGCTTGCCCGGAAAATGTCAGAGGGGTTGTTGCAGGAAGGCTGCCTGCCGGTGGTCAAGCACCTGCCCGGGCACGGACGGGCGCGCGTTGACAGTCACCGGACACTTCCCCGTGTTGCGACAGATGCAGAAACCCTGCGCGCGCATGATTTTGCCGTGTTTCGGGCGCTGCGCGATCTGCCGGTCGGCATGAGCGCCCATGTGGTGTTTGGGGCCATCGACACTGAAGCGCCGGCCACCATATCGCCGAAGGTCATTTCCGAAGTGATCCGTGAGGAAATCGGGTTTGACGGGTTTCTGTTCAGCGATGATATCGCCATGTCGGCGCTTGACGGGTCGCCGGCGCGGCGCGCCGCACAGGTGCTGGAGGCCGGGTGTGATGCCGTTCTCCACTGCACCGGCGATCTGGCAGAGATGATGCAGGTCGCAGCGGCTGCGCGTGCGCTCAATCAATCCAGTCTCGACCGCTGGCAGCGGGCTTGTGCGGCGCGACCAACACCTGCCAACAATACAGCGGACCACTACGCCGAACTGCTCTCGCAGTTCCTGAAGAGCTGAGACCGCATCCTTGGACATCAACGCAATCCTGTATCTCGCCTCGATCTGGGTGCTTCCCGTCCTGATCGCGATCACCATGCATGAAGCCGCCCATGGCTGGGCCGCCTGGAAGCTGGGGGATGACACGGCCAAGCAGCTCGGGCGTGTCACTTTCAATTCGCTGGTACATATCGACCGGTTCGGCACCATTATCCTGCCGGCGCTGTTGATCACCTTCGGCGGAATTCTGTTCGGCTGGGCAAAACCCGTACCGGTTAATTTTGGGCGACTCGGCCATCCGCGGCGCGACATGGTACTGGTTGCCGCGGCGGGTCCGGGGATCAATATCGGGCTCGCAATCCTGTCCGCGATCGGCCTGCATTTCATCCAATTTCTCGGGCCGGAGGTCGGGGAATGGATTGCGCGAAACCTGATAAACTCCATTAATCTCAATTTGTTGCTGGCTGTTTTTAATATGCTGCCGCTCCCGCCGCTGGATGGCGGCCGCGTCGCCGTCGGGTTGTTGCCCTACCGGCTGGCGCTGCCTCTGGCAAAGCTGGAGCGCTACGGTTTGTTTATTCTGATCGGACTGATCTTTATTCTTCCCTGGGCGGGTCAGACGCTGGGTCTGGACCTGAATATCTTCCGTTGGCTGGTGGGAACTCCTGTGGAATTCCTGCGAGGCATTCTGGTTCGCGTTGTGGGACTTGTATGAGCGAGACGACCGAAAATTTTGAGCAGCCGGTGCCCGATTACCAATCAGGGACCGAGACGCCGTCGGCCGGCAGCAATGCGTTGGTCGTGAACCTGGAAGGATTCGAGGGCCCGATCGACCTGCTGCTATCGCTTGCCCGCGATCAGAAAGTCGATCTGACGAAGATTTCGGTCCTGGCGCTCGCCGAACAGTATCTGCAGTACATTCAGGAGGCCAAGCGGCTTCGCCTGGAAATCGCCGCGGACTATCTGGTGATGGCAGCTTGGCTCGCCTATCTCAAGTCGCGTCTCCTTCTGCCTGTCGAGGAAACCGAGGGCGAGGAGCCGACAGCGGCCGAAATGGCGGCGGCTCTGCAATTCCAGTTGCAGCGCCTCGAGGCCATGCGCAAGGCAGCCGAGACCCTGTTTGCACGTCCGCTATTGGGTCGGGACGTTTTCCCGCGCGGCGCCCCCGAGGGCATCCGCGTGGTGACCCAATCGGTCTATGAGGCCTCTCTGTTTGAGATGCTTGAGGCCTATGGCTCCCTCCAGCGCCGCGGCAAGGTGGAAACGCTCACCATTGAGCAGTTCGAACTCTTTTCGGTCGATGACGCGCTCGGCCGCCTGCGCAGCGTGCTCGGGAAGTCGCCGGACTGGGCAACCTTGTCGAGTTTCCTGCCCGAGGACCTTTTGGAGGGTTTGCCGACCCGCGCGGCCATTGCCGCCACCTTCGTGGCCAGCCTGGAACTGGTGCGCGACGGTCATGCGGAAATCCGCCAGGATCAACGTTTCGGACCGATCTATTTCCGTAGCCGACCGGAAGATTCGGCGTCATCTTCAGAGCAAGCAGGGGGCGCAAGCCTTGACGATTAATCCCGAACTGGAACTGGATGAACGCACGGATCTGCTGCGCCTTGCCGAGGCGGTCTTGTTTGCTGCCGCCGAACCGCTTGATGTGGCCTCGATTGCCGCGCAGTTGCCCGAAGGCACCGATGTCCCCGAACTGCTGGAGGACCTCCACAAGCTTTACGCGGGACGGGGGGTGAACCTTGTCAATGTCGGCGGCAAGTGGACCCTGCGCACGGCGCCGGACCTGGCCGACCGTCTGAAGATCGAACGGGTGGCCCAGCGTCGTTTGTCGCGGGCCGCCCATGAAACGCTTGCGGTGGTGGCCTACCATCAACCGGTGACGCGTGCGGAAATCGAAGAAATTCGCGGTGTCAGCCTGAGCAAGGGCACAATGGACGTGCTTTTGGAAGTGGACTGGATCCGGCCGGGCCGCCGGCGGAGCTCTCCCGGACGCCCTCTGACCTGGGTGACGACGGAGAAGTTCCTGTCGCATTTCGGGATCGAGAGCCTGAAAGACCTCCCGGGTGTTCAGGAACTCAAGGCCGCGGGCCTGATCGACCAACGCCCCGCGGTGAATATCTACGCGTCCTCGGCGGGCAAGGACGAATTGCCCTTCGACTCCGTCACAGGAGAATCCGAAAGCGATGCCGAACCCGATGAACCGCTCGACCCCGAGGAGGACCTGGCGGACGACCTGGCGGACGAGACAGGAACATAATCCCGCTACTGGTTGCGGTTGATAATCGTTTTCAATAAGTTCCGGTGTACCGGTAGAACCTTACCGGTGTATTCGGCACTGAATGATGACATCTGAGTTAAACGATCTTGCAATCGAACATATGAGCCATCGGTTTGGGCCGGTGGTGGCGGTTTACGATGCCAGTCTGACCGTTGGCGCCGGCGAAGTAGTCTGCCTCGTCGGCCCGTCAGGCTGCGGCAAGACGACCCTGTTGCGTGTGGCCGCAGGCCTGGAACCTCTGCAGAACGGCCGGGTGAGCATCGGGGGCCGGGTGATGGGAGATGAGCGGACCAATATTCCCCCGGAATATCGCAATGTCGGATTAGTGTTCCAGGACTATGCGCTGTTCCCGCATCTGACGGTGCGCGCCAATATCGCATTCGGATTGCAGAAGTGTAGCAGTCAGGAACGGGAGGCAAGGGTCGCGACAGCGCTTGAACGCACCGGAATGACCTCTCATGCCAATGCCTTTCCGCACGAATTGTCCGGCGGCCAGCAACAGCGGGTGGCGCTGGCACGCGCGTTGGCACCGCGTCCCCGCGTCGTTCTTCTCGATGAACCCTTCTCGGGGCTTGATACTTCATTGCGGCATCGTATCCGGGATCAGGCGGCAGAGATCCTGCGCGACAGCGGTATTGCAACGCTCATGGTTACCCACGACCCGGAAGAGGCCATGTTCCTGGCGGATCGGATTGTCGTGATGGAGGCGGGACGCATCTCGCAGGTTGGAACGCCTGATGAGGTTTACTCACATCCCGCGGACGCCTTTGTGGCGTCGTTCTTTGGGGATGTGAACAAGTTTTCCGGTCTCGTGGAAAACGGTTCGGTGCAGACCGCGCTCGGACCGGTCTCCACGAACGGCACGGTCAGCGGCACGGCTGTTGATGTTTTTGTCCGTCCGGAGGCTCTCGCCCTGACGGATAACGGGGGCAATGGCCATGGGACGGTGACATCGGCCCGGTTCCTCGGTCGCAGCAGTCTCATCGATGTGCGACTGGACGACGCAGCCTCCACCGAAGTGCGCATTCACGTCCCGGGCCGAAGACTGCCATCTGTCGGTGAGAATGTGGCCGTCACACGGGATGAGAGCCAGACGTTCATCTTCCCTAAATAACTGAGAATACTGTCGAACCACGTGCACAACGGCGTGAGAGTCATTGCGGGAAAGGCACCTTTCTGCGATAGTCTGGATAAAATTTCGACGCTTCGAATAACACCTCTATCCAGCGGAGCACCTGAGAATGGGCACGTTTTCAATTTGGCATTGGGTCATCGTCCTTGTGGTCGTCCTCGTTCTTTTTGGCGGACGCGGTAAAATACCCAGTCTGATGGGTGATGTCGCAAAGGGCATCAAGTCCTTCAAAAGCAACATGAAGGACGAGAACTCGGCGTCGTCCGAAAAAATCGAAGAAGCCCCGGCAAGCACGACGACAACAACGGCGCGCGAAGACGAAACGGCCAAAAGCTGATTTCAACGGGGCGCGCAAGTCCGGTGTGCGCCGGACTGTAATTGGATTCCGCGAATATGTTTGACCTCGGTTGGCCAGAGCTCATGCTCATCATGGTCGTGGCGTTGATCGTCATTGGCCCGAAAGAGCTACCGAACGCGATCCGAACAGTGATGGGGGTCGTGCGAAAGCTTCGCGGAGCCGCGCGCGAGTTCCAGTCTGGTCTTGACGATATCGCGCGAGAATCCGGGCTCGATGACGTCAAACGCGACCTCCGGGATATGGACTATCGTGATCCGGCGAAGGCCTTGGGCAAATTGACGGATTCCGAGAAGGACCCTCTGGGTCTGGACGACGACCCCATCGAGATGAACAGCATTCTGGACGACGTGAACCGGGAGCCGCCAAAAACGGCGGAAGCGGACGCCGAAGCCATAGTTGCTGCAACTCCGGAAGAAACGGTCGACGAAGACACGTCAACGGACGATGCCGATCCTGACAAGGCTGCGGCTCCCAAGACCTCGGGTGAGGTTTCGTCGTGAGTACCGAGACGGAAAACGACAAGATCGAGGGGCCGGACGAGGAGGCGCCGGATGCAGGGCCGGACGGTCTCGACGATCGCAAGATGTCGCTGATCGAACACCTGACGGAACTTCGCAAGCGTCTGATGTACGCGGCGATCGCGTTCGTCATCGTGTTTCTGATCTGTTTCTATTTCTCGAACAGCTTCTTCAACTTTCTTGTCGCGCCGCTTGCGGACGTGTGGTCCGGCAACGAGAACCGCCGGCTGATCTTCACGGCGATGCACGAAAAGTTCTTCACGAATATCAAGGTGGCTTTCTTTGCCGCCGCCTTCATTTCCTTTCCGGTCTTTGCCGCCCAGGTCTGGATGTTCGTGGCGCCGGGGCTCTACAAGAACGAGAAGGGGGCGTTTCTGCCCTTTCTGATTGCCACGCCGTTCCTGTTTTTCGGTGGTGGCGCGTTTGTCTACTACTTCGTGATGCCGGTCGCCTGGGAGTTCTTCACCGGGTTTGAGCAGCTCGTGGTCGGGCAGGGCGAGTTGCCGATCGAACTGGAGCCGAAGGTCAACGAGTACCTGTCCCTGGTGATGCGCCTGATCTTTGCGTTCGGGTTGAGTTTTGAACTGCCGGTCGTGATTTCGCTGCTGGCACGGGTTGGTATGGTGACACCGGCCGGTCTGCGTAAGAAACGCCGTTATGCGATCGTCATTGCCTTTGTCGCGGCGGCGATCCTGACGCCGCCAGATCCCCTCAGTCAGCTCGCGCTCGCGATCCCGATCATTATCCTTTACGAAGTTTCGATCTATTGTTCGGTCCTGATCTGGCGTTCGAAAGACAGGTCCGCGGCCGAAGCCAGCGGCGAGGCCTGAACTGGACGCGATTCGCGCGCATCCCTATAAGGGCGCGAACCCCAATTCGGCGCAGAAACCATGTTTGACCTGAAATGGATTCGAGAGAATCCCGAAGCCCTCGACCGCAGCCTTCAACGCCGTGGCGACAGCCCGGTTTCCGGGCGCGTGCTCGAACTCGACACCGCACGGCGCAGCGCGCAAACGCGCTTGCAGGAGATGCAGGAGCGCCGGAACGCGGCATCGAAGCAAATCGGCGCCGCTGTGAAGGACGGCCGCACCAAAGAGGCGGAGTCACTCAAGGCCGAAGTTTCCGGACTGAAGGACGAGATGGAGGCCCTCGAAGCCGAGGAGCGGACGGCTTCGACGGCTCTCAACGAGCTTCTCTCGACACTTCCCAATGTTCTTGATGATGACGTTCCGGACGGCGCTGATGAGGATGACAATTCCGAACTACGCAAGGTCGGCACGCCGCCGGCATTCGAGTTCGAGGCCAAGCCGCACTACGAACTCGGCGAAGCCCTCGGATTGATGGACTTCGAAACGGCGAGCGAAATCTCGGGCAGCCGTTTTGTCATCCTCAAGGGTGCGCTGGCCCGCATGGAACGCGCTCTGGCGGATTTCATGCTGGATGTGCAGACCGAAGACTTTGGCTACACCGAAGTCAGTCCGCCGCTGCTGGTGCGTGAAGATGTTCTCTATGGCACGGGGCAGCTTCCCAAATTCGGGGACGACCTGTTTCGAACCACCGATGGATGCTGGTTGATTCCCACCGCCGAGGTGCCTTTGACTAACATGGTCGCCGGCAAGATCCTGGATGAAGACGAGCTTCCATATCGTGTCACGGCTCACACGGCATGCTTCCGCGCGGAAGCCGGGGCAGCCGGGAAGGATACACGCGGGATGCTCCGTCAGCACCAGTTCTACAAGGTTGAACTGGTTTCAATCGTTTCGCCGGACGAATCCGAGGCGGAACTCGAACGGATGACCGGATGCGCGGAGGAAATTCTCAAACGCCTCGGAATCGCCTACAGGGTGGTTGTCCTGTGCAGTGGTGATACGGGCTTTGGTGCGGCCAAGACCCACGATCTGGAAGTCTGGATGCCGGGCCAGGATACCTATCGCGAGATATCGAGCGTTTCGAACACCCGTGCGTTTCAGGCGCGCCGCATGAATGCCCGGTACCGGCCCTCGGGTGAGGGGCAGGGGCCCGAACATGTTCATACGCTCAACGGCTCCGGGGTGGCGGTCGGTAGAGCATTGATTGCGGTCCTTGAGAACTATCAGAACGCCGACGGTTCCATCACCAGTCCCGAAGCGCTGCGCTCCTATATGGGCGGGCTTGAGGTCATCCACGGCGATGCATGAATTTCCCAAGCGCCTCAACAAGCTCCGAATTCTTGTTTCCAACGATGACGGGGTGCGGGCACCGGGCATCAAGGTTCTCGAACGGATCGCCCGACAGATCACCGACGATGTCTGGACCTGCGCTCCCCTTGAAGAGCAGAGCGGTGCCGGCCATTCGCTGACCTTGCGCTATCCACTGTGGTTGCGGCGGATCGCAACCCGCCGCTACGCCGTCGAGGGCACCCCGACCGACAGTGTGCTTGTAGGGGTGCACCACGCGCTCAAGGATCGCAGACCCGATCTGGTGCTTTCCGGGGTTAACCGGGGCAGTAACATGGGGGAATTCATCACCTATTCGGGCACCTGTTCTGCAGCGATGGAAGCCACCATCCTGGGCGTGCCGGCGATTGCCTTCAGCCAGCAGACTGATTTCGATCGCAGCAACACCCATTGGGCGACTGCGGAAAAGTATGCTCCGGATCTGATTCGCAAACTGCTTCGGGCGAGCTGGCCGAAACGGACCTTCATCAACGTGAATTTCCCCGATTGTCTTCCCGATGAGGTCGAAGGCGTCGAAGTCACATCCCAGGGATCACGTCCCATGGGAGATTCGCTGGTGGAAAGCCGTCATCCGCGCGGAGGCCGCTACTTCTGGGTCGGTGCCTTGCCGACCCACAGTTCGGGTAAGAAGGGCACCGATCTGGCTGCGGTGGAAGCCCGCAAGATCTCTGTGACCCCGATCAATCTGGACTTTACGGACCGTCGGGCGATGAAACCGCTCGCTGCGGCACTCACCCCAGGTTCAGGGAAATGAGCACGCCGGCTCATCGCGCCCGGCTGGTGCTCGGCCTGCGAAGCGCGGGCATCACCAACACCGCGGTGCTGTCAGCCATTGAGAGCGTGCCGCGCGAACTGTTCGTTCCGGAAACCTTTATCGACCGGGCCTATGAGGACACGGCCTTGCCAATCGGCTATGGCCAGACCCTCAGCCAGCCGCTGATAGTGGCCACCATGATCCAGGCGCTGGATCTCAACAGTCGACAGATCCTTTTGGAAGTCGGGACCGGATCTGGCTATCACGCCGCAATTTTGTCCCATTTGTGTCGCCGGGTGTACACGATCGAGCGTCACAGGCCTTTGCTGGCGGAAGCCCAGAAGCGGTTTGAAGCGCTCGGACTGACGAATGTGACTTCCATGGCAGGGGACGGCATGAAGGGATGGCCTGAACAGGCACCATTTGACCGGATCAGCGTGACCGCCGCTGGCGACGAGCCGCCGCAATCCCTGCTCGACCAGTTGAAGGTGGGCGGGATCATGGTGATGCCGGTGGGCGGCCAGAACCGTGTCCAGCAGCTGGTCAGGTTTCGTCGCACCGAAGAGGGGTATGAAAGCGAAGTCATCATGGACGTTCGCTTTGTCCCGTTGTTGCCCGGCGTTGCGTCCGAAACAGGAACCTGATCGTGAAACGATCTGCGGATATCACGCGGATTGGCCGCATGTCCGCCTGGCTGCTTCTTGCCACGGCGATGCTGACAGCCTGTGCCAGCCCCGGCGGACGGGCACCGGTTGTCGATCGCAGCTATGACAACAGCACGGCGTCCGCGCCGCAGACCGGAGGGCACCTGATCCAGCGCGGTGACACCGTCTATGGCATCGCGCAACGCTACGGTGTTTCCACCCGCGCGCTGATCGACTGGAACTCGCTTAGCCCACCCTACACACTGATACCGGGCCAGCGGCTGCGGCTCCCGCAGTCCCAGGGCTATGTGGTCCAGCGCGGGGATTCGGTTTATGCGATTTCCCGCCGGTTCGGCGTCGATATGGCCACGCTGGTGCGCACGAACAACATGCAGCCGCCCTATACCATTCAGGTGGGCCAGCGTCTGCGCCTGCCGGCGAACGCCAGCCAGGCCCGGCAGACCGCTGCGGGACAGGTGCAGACGGCGTCACTCCCGCCGGTCCGTCCCGGGACACCGGATACACGCTCTGACACGGTAACGGTCCGGCCCCTGGACAAGCCGCAACCGCCGAAGCCGGTTGTCACCGTCGCCAAGCCGCCACCGCGGGCCTCAACCGGGTTCATCTGGCCGGTCGAAGGCCGGGTCCTGTCGTCCTTTGGTGCAAAGGAAAACGGGTTGCACAATGACGGTGTCAACATTGCAGCCCCGCGCGGTGCGCCGGTGCGGGCCGCGGACAACGGTGTCGTGGCCTATGCGGGACAGGAAATTCGCGGTTTTGGGAATCTGTTGCTGATCAAGCATGAGGGCGGACTGATTACCGCCTATGCGCACACCGACGCGATTCTGGTGGAACGCGGGGACAAGGTCACCCGCGGACAGGTGATCGGCAAGGTCGGTACCACGGGTGGTGTCGATACACCCCAGCTCCATTTTGAAGTGCGGCAGGGCACGCGCGCGGTCGACCCGTCGCGATATCTTCCCGGCTAGCTGCTAATCCCTCAGATCGATCGGCTTGCCAAGGCGGCCGGCAATCTCCTGTACGAACTGCCAGGCCACACGGCCGGAGCGCGACCCGCGGGTCACAGCCCATTCCTTGGCTTCGGCGCGAAGCTGATCGGTCTCGATATCGAGCCCGAAATGGGTGCAATACGCTTCGACCATCGCGAAGAAAGTGTCCTGATCGGTGTTGTGGAAACCCAGCCACAGCCCGAAACGGTCCGAAAGGGAGACTTTCTCTTCGATCGCTTCGGAGGGGTTGATCGCCGTCGAACGTTCGTTCTCGATCATGTCCCGAGGCAAAAGGTGACGCCGGTTTGAAGTGGCGTAAAACACCACATTCTCCGGACGGCCTTCGATACCGCCTTCCAGCACCGCCTTCAGCGACTTGTAGCTGGTGTCGGTGTTGTCGAAGCTCAGATCGTCACAGAACAGGATTGCCTGCCGTCCGCTCGCCCGAAGGATGGCTAGCAGCGCTGGGAGCGTGTGGATGTCCTCGCGGTGAATCTCGACCAGCAGGAGCCCGTCGGGGACCTCGGCATTGATTTCGGCATGGGCGACTTTCACCAGACTTGATTTCCCGGTCCCGCGCGAGCCCCAAAGGAGGGCGTTGTTTGCGGGAAGGCCGTTGGCGAACCGCCGTGTGTTTTCGATCAGAATATCGGCCTGCCGGTCGATGCCCTGCAGGAGCGTCAGCGGTACCCGGTTCACGGCCGGAACCGGCTCCAGATATCCGCCATCCTGACCTTCGGCATGCCAGACAAAGGCATCGGCTGCGGACAAATCGCTCTCGGCCGCAGAATCCGGAGCAATTCGTTCAAGGGCTTCGGCAATCCGTGTGAGGAGAGGGACGAGATTGGGCTCGCTCATCGGGCAACTTCCAGTCTGGTGTTGAAGGCGGGCGGACCCTATCGGGCGAAATGCCGCATTTCAAACGCATTTTCGCACCACAGCTACATTGCAATTCGACCGCGCGCCGCTATCATCCGGCAACTTTGAGCCACGCACCCTGGAGGAGACATGTTTATCACGCCGGCCTATGCGCAAGCAGGTGGCGGAGGAGATGCCTTCGCATCATTCCTGCCAATCATTCTGATCTTCGTCATTTTCTATTTCCTTCTGATCCGTCCGCAGCAGAAGAAGATGAAGGCGCACCGTGCCATGCTCGGCATGGTCAAGCGCGGCGACCGGGTGCTGACCGGCGGCGGCATCATCGGGACCATCACCAAGGTCAAGGAAGAGAACGACGAAGTGACGGTCGAGATCGCCGATGGCGTGCGCGTGGATATCCTCAGGGGCACGATTTCTGACGTGTTGAGCGAACCCGGCGGCGCAGCCAATTCGAACCCGCCGCCAGGCGGCAAGGGCGGGCCGACCGTGGTCGGTCCGGGCGCCAATGACGGCAAGCCGGGCGGTTTGCTGGGCGGCCTGTTCGGCGGACGCAAGTAAGCACAAGCAACAAGGCGCGACGTTATGGTCAACTATCCGCGTTGGGCGATGATTGTCACGGTCATTGTCGCGCTGCTGGGCGTGATTTATGCGGTCCCCAATTTCCTGTCCTTCGATGAGGAAGCAGTTGCAACATCCGGGGCCCTTCCCACCAAGAAAATGAACCTCGGACTGGATCTGCAGGGGGGAGCGTCGCTCCTGCTGGATGTCGAGGTCGAAGTGGCTGTCCGCGACATGCTCGAAGCCGTGGAATCCAGCGTTCGCCGCGAACTTCGCAGCGAACGTGTCGGCTATACCCGGCTTCGGGTCGAGGACGGGGCCATCCGGTTCAGTCTTCGCAACCCTGCCGATTCCGAAAGCGTTCGCGACCAATTGCGCAACATCGAGGAAGGCTTCGAACTCACTGTCGAGAACGACTCCAATTTTGCGCTCAGCATGACCGAAGACACCGAGCAGGAGCGTATCCGCAACGCGCTCGAGCAGTCGATCGAGATCGTTCGCCGCCGTGTTGACGAGACCGGTGTGTCCGAGCCCACCATTCAGCGTCAGGGCGAACGCCGCATTCTCGTGCAACTTCCCGGCATCAAGGATCCGGAACGCATCAAGCGTCTGATCGGCAAGACGGCGAAGCTGACGTTTCATCTGGTCGATGAATCCGCAAGCCTTCAGGATGCGCTGAATGGGCGCATTCCTCCGGGCTCACAACTGCTGTTCGGCCCCGAAGCGGAGGGACGTATTGCTTATGTGGTCCGCAGGACAGTCGAGGTTGGTGGCGACCGGCTCGTCGATGCCCAGCCGGCCTTCCAGGACGGGCAGCCGATCGTGTCTTTCCGGTTCGATACGGCCGGCGGGCGTTTGTTTGGTGAACTGACCCAGAACAATGTCGGGGTTCGCCTTGCCATCGTGCTTGACCGCGAGGTTGTGAGCGCACCGGTGATCCGCAGCCCCATTTTGGGCGGAAGTGGCATCATCACGGGTCAGTTCTCGGTCCAGGAGGTGAATGATCTCTCGCTCGTGCTGCGCGCGGGCGCGCTGCCCGCACCATTGTCCATCCTGGAAGAACGCACCGTCGGTCCGGGATTGGGGCAGGACTCAATCGAGGCAGGCAAGATCGCCAGCATGATCGGGCTGGCGGCTGTGATCGTCTTCATCATTGCGAGCTACGGCCTGTTCGGCGTGATGGCGGCTGTGGCATTGCTGTTCAACCTGTCTCTGATCGTGGCGTTGCTTTCGGTCCTGCAGGCGACACTTACCCTGCCGGGCATCGCGGGTATCGTGCTGACCATCGGTATGGCTGTGGATGCGAATGTCCTGATCCTGGAACGAATAAAGGAAGAGACCCGGAACGGGCGAACGCCGATCTCGGCCGTGGATGCCGGGTACAAACGGGCGCTCACCACAATCATCGATTCCAATTTGACGACCCTGATTGCTGCAATCCTGCTCTTCCAGTTCGGGTCGGGGCCGATCAAGGGCTTTGCGGTGACCCTGTCGATCGGGATCCTGACCTCGATGTTCACGGCACTCATGCTGACGCGGTTGTTCGTTGTCGTCTGGCTTCGTCGTAGCCGTCCGCACACCTTGTCGATCTAGGGGCGCCACATGTTCAAACTCAACATCGTCCCGCAAAACACCAACGTGAATTTCGTCGGATATCGGCGATTTTCCTATCCCCTGTCCGCCATTCTGATCGTTGCGTCTATCGCACTGTTTCTGGTGCAGGGCCTGAATTTCGGTATCGATTTTCGCGGCGGCATTCTGATCGAGATCAAGACCGAAGGGCCGGCAGATGTCGAGCAGCTTCGTCAGGATGTCGGCGGTCTTAGCCTTGGTGAGGTGCAAATTCAGGAATTCGGTGCGCCGGACGACATCCTGATCCGTGTCCAGCAACAGGACGGTGCCGAAGAGGAGCAGATTCAGGCTATCGAGGTCATCAAGAACGCGCTTGGTGACAATGTGGCTGAGTATCGGCGGACCGAGTTCGTGGGGCCGACAGTTGGTGCGGAACTGATCGAGTCCGCGATCTGGGCCGTGGTGCTCGCGATCGGAGCGATCCTGATCTACATCTGGTTCCGCTTCGAATGGCAATTCGGTGTGGGGGCCGTCATCGCGCTGACCCATGACGTCATTACGACAATTGGTCTTTTTGCAATGACCCAGTTGGAATTCAATCTGGCGACTGTTGCTGCGATCCTGACCATTGCGGGCTACTCGATCAACGATACGGTGGTGATCTATGACCGTGTCCGTGAGGAACTACGCCGGTACAAGAAACTGGACATGGATGCGCTGCTGAACCTGGCGGCCAACCGCACCTTGTCGCGGACCTTCATGACCAGTGTGACGACCCTGATTGCACTGATCGCGCTGGCGATTTTCGGCGGCACGATCATCCGGGACTTTGCGCTGGCGATGATTTGGGGCGTTGTGATCGGAACCTATTCCTCGGTGTTTATCGCCGTGCCTGTCCTGCTGGGGCTGAAGCTCCGGCGCGACAGTCTCTCTCTCGAAGAGCCGGGTGAGGCGGAGGACGGCGCGGCTTCCGAAGCCGATACCCCGCCCGAAAAATAGTCGTGGCGAGCGATCCAACGGGGCAGGCGGCGGCCTATCAGGTCGTCGAAGCCTATGGGCCCGGCCGGTTTCGCATTTCGGGAGAGGTCTTCAACAGTTCGGTCCTGGTGCTCCCCGAGCGAACCGTGGCATGGCCGGTTTCGTCCTTTGAGGAGCTCGGCGAACATCATTTCTCGGACATGATCGCTGCGGCCAAGGGGATCGAAATCCTGCTTCTGGGATGTGGTGCGCGTATGCAGTTTGTACCGCCGTCTTTGCGGAACGCATTGCGCGCAGCGGGCATCGTTCTTGAACCGATGGACACCGGTGCCGCGGCACGAACCTTCAATCTTCTGTTGTCCGAGGATCGGCGGGTTGCCGCTGCGCTGATCGTCCTGCCTGAAGATCAGTCATAGGCAAAAAAACGGGGCCCCGAAGGGCCCCGCGTCAAATTTCTGGATCCGATGCGTTTAGAACGGCGGGTTCTGAAACGCGACCATGCCGTAGAGCATGGGGATCGAAAGCAATGTGTTGGTCCGTGAGAACAGCATCGCACGACGTGCCGATGCGGGTTTCTTGTCCGCGTCGGCCTCGACAATGCCGAGTGCAATTTTCTGATTGGGCCAGATCACGAACCAGACATTGAAGGCCATGATCAAACCGAACCACATGGCAATCCCGAGCAGAGCAGTCGGAAGACCGCCGCCCGTTGTGCCAATTGCCAGGGCGCTGCCGAGATAACCGCTCATCCACGCAAGCAACAGACCAAACAGAACGGTTGAAGCGGCACTCCAGCGGAACCAGAACAAAACAGCCGGCGCAATATGCTTACCGATCGCCGGCTTCATCTCATCGGGAATCTTCGGCATCGTGGGAACCTGAACGAAGTTCAGATACCAGAGCAGACCGATCCACATGACGCCGCTGACCACATGAAGCCAGCGAACGAGATGCAGTGCAAAATCCATATCCATCTCGATTATCCGGGCGTTTCAGCCGAAACATCTGAGCGAGTCGCGGCCGCGCCAGGCGGTCCCGGCGAGCCGTAGGGGGCGCCCCGGTTCTCCCGCGGACCATGCACA
>JAYQBG010000014.1:0-25167 GCA_038137215.1 Alphaproteobacteria bacterium | reverse complement strand
GCCCGATAGGGCCTACCAGAGAACTGGTATCTCACAGAGGATATTCAAGCCGAAAATACCGATGTCTCCGTTCTTCGCCTAAACCGCGATTGCCTGTGCCACGAGAACCATGATGACGGTCAGCACGACCCCCATCACAATTGTCATGTGCAGTGATTCTAACGGATTTTTCATTGTTTCCCCCTCTGTGATTATCCGAATCAGACTATAGCAAAGTCGCCGCACCGGATATATGTAGTACGTCATGGCCTTTTGACCCCAATAAATACGCACATATGCCCCTGACTCAGAGCGAAGAGTACTGTCTCAACGAGGTTCGGAGACTGGATCACGACCGGTATCTGACGACTCTGTTCTTGCCAGCCGAAACACGTGCCGATGCGCTGGCGCTTTATGCCTTCAATCTTGAAATAGCCCGCACCCGTGAAATCGTCAGCGAACCGTTGCTGGGGCAGATCCGGTTGCAATGGTGGCGGGAAACGATCGATGGCATCTATGGCGGCACTCCCCGCGAGCATCCGGTCATCGAGGCGCTGGTCACGGCATGCCATCGCAATCGTCTCGACCGCCAGGCGCTTGAGGCGCTGATCGATGCGCGCGAGAGCGATCTGGATGATTCTCCGCCCAGCGATCTCGACGCGCTCATCTCCTATGCCCGGGCCACGTCCGGGGGACTTTCCGAACTGGTTCTGGATGCAATGCACGGGGTTGATCCGGCGCGAAAGGCGGCCGGACAGATCGGAACTGCCTGGGCTCTCGTTGGTCTTGCCCGGTCGGTGGCGTTTCATGCGCAATCCCGGCGGCTCTATCTCCCGGATGAGCTGCTTACGGCGTACGAGGTTGAGCAGCGTCGTGTGTTCGACCTGAAACCGACGGCAGGTCTCGGACGGGCTGTTCGCCGTATTGTCGAGAAAGCGGAGACCTTGCTTGCCGAAGCCCGTGCGGTGCGCGTGAACATTCCATCTGCACAACGCCGGGGCCTGCTGCTTGCGACCCTTGCCGACCGCCACATTGCCAATATGCGCAAAGCCGACTTCGATCCTTTTGCATTTTCCGCGGGAGAACCGGTGCGCCCAATACGGCTTGCCTGGAACGCCTGGCGCGGCCGCTACTAGATCAGATGTTTCGGCTGAAACGCCCGGATAATCGGTATTTTCGGCTTGAATATCCTCTGTGAGATATCAGTTCTCTGGTAAGCCCTATCGGGCTGAGCATCAACGGCGAGAACCAAATCGCTTTTGGTGCGTTTTATGTTTGTACACATCACAAAAAGAGCTCTTTCATGACCCTTGAACTTCCCGATCTGCCCTACGCGTATGACAGTCTCGCCCCGTACATGTCGGCGGAGACCCTCGAATTCCATCACGACAAGCATCACAATGCTTACGTGACGAACGGCAACAAGCTGCTCGATGAAAGCGATCTCAAGGACAAATCCATCGAAGAGGTGATCAGGGCCTCCTACAACGACGTAGCTCCCGGTGGCTTGTTCAACAACGTGGCCCAGCACTGGAACCATGTGGAATTCTGGAACTGGATGAAGCCCAATGGCGGTGGCGCCATTCCCGGCGATCTGGAAAAGAAGATCAACGAGGATTTTGGCAGTGTTGATGGTTTCAAGGACGAGTTCGTTCAGGCCGGCGTGACCCAGTTCGGTTCAGGTTGGTGCTGGCTGGTGCTCGGCACTGACGGCAAGCTGAAGGTCACGAAAACCGCCAACGGCGTGAACCCGATCGCCACGGGCGACGGTACGGCTCTGCTCGGCTGCGATGTCTGGGAACATTCCTATTACATCGACTACCGCAACGCCCGCCCGGACTATGTGAAGGCGTTCGTTGACAGCCTGGTGAACTGGGAGCGCGTCGCCGAGATTTTTGAATCGGCCAGCTAGTTCAACCGCGGAACGAAAAAACGCCATGCCCGGCTGCGCGCCCGGCATGGCGTTTTCTTTGATGGATACTGTCGGGCTTACTCGGCGGCTTCGCGCCCGTCAGCCTGACCCGCTTCGAAGGTGACGCCGATTCCGCGCAGTTTTTCGAGCATATTTTCGCCGAATTCAGCGGCCAACCGATCCGCTTCAACCTGCGGATGGTCAATGTCGTTGAAGGCTTCTTCGGAATCGCCGTTGATCCAGACCAGCAGATGAGCTGTCTGGTCGCTGATATTCTCGAACCGGCGCACGACGCCCGGTGGCACGGCAATCATGTCCCACTTGTCGAGCTCGATCTGGTTTTCGCCCTCGTCCCCCCACTGAATCTTGAAGCGTCCGTCCAGGCACATGAACGTCTCGCGCGTAAACTGGTGGGCGTGAAGCAGGGGGCCATCTCCGGGCGGGCATTCGGCGATGATCACGCTCATCTTGTCCTGGGTGATGACGGCCGGCTCCTGAGCCATCGGACCGCCCTGGTTTTCCGGCGACATCAGCAGATACAGGGTGCGCGCGGTCATGGTCTCATAGACTTCGGCGGGGATGCCCACTTCGGAATCATAACTGGTGCTTTGCGGTTTCAGCTCCTTGAAGCGCGCGATGCGGGTTTTCATTTCCTCTGGGGTGAAATTCACCGTTTTCATTTGTCTCTCCTCTTTTCCATGGCCCTGACCGGTGTGGGTTTGCCGGTCTCCCGATCCGAAAAGGCCGGACTCGCCGTAAGCTCTATTCTATCGTTTCGGTATTCATTGATATAGATCGTCGTTCTTCCTGTCCGTTTGGAAAAATTCAGTTTACCTCCGGGTCCGGCGGCCCCTTCAGTTCAACCGTGTTGCCCTCGGGATCGAGGATATAAATGCTCGGGCCGGTCCCATCCGCCCCGTAACGGGGACCAGCCTCGCGAATGGTCACGTTGTGAGCGGTAAGATGCGCGCGAATTGCATCTTCGTCGAAACCCCTGATGCGGATCGCGAAATGATCGAGGTTCAGACCTTCCTCGCCCGGCGCGGCTCCGCCCTTGCGTCCCAGTTTGCCATCGACCGTGACAAGATCGACCAGATGCGCGCCAACGCGTATCTGCAACAGGTCGAACTCCTTGTTGTGCCGGTCCACCGTGCCGCCGATCACGTCACAATAGAACGCCTTCATGGCGTCCACATCGACACAGCGCAAAACCACGTGATCGAGACCAATCATCTCAAACGGGGGTGAGTTGCTCATGACGTTTTCCTCCACCCGCGCAACCGTTCCACCACAGCCGGACCACCATGCCGTTCACTTGCGGGAAGCTCCGATTTCAGCACATCCAGAACTTCGATATCGAGCAGATCCTCGAAATCCCCGCGCAAACGGTCTTCGGTGAACATCATGTCGGGGACCTTGGGGCCGCCCCGTCCATAACCGATATGGTCAGGCGCAAAACCTTCCAGCAAAAGCAGACCGCCGGGTTTAAGAGTTTGCGCGATAATCCGATGCACCTCGGTGCGTTCGTTCGCATTCACATGCAGAAAGGCGAGCACGGCCCTATCATAGGCTGATTGCGGCGCATCCCAGTCCCGAAGGTCTAGAGCCAGGGCCTCAATATCCACGCCGCGCGCCGCGGCCAGCCGTTGTGCCTTTTCGACACCAATGGGTGAGGCGTCGATGGTCGTCACCTGCAGGCCCCGTTCGGCCAGCCAGGCGCCGTTCTGCCCTTCGTCGTCCCCGGGGACCAGAGCCGTCATTCCGGGCTGGAGCAGTTCGGCATGCTCGGCCATCCACTGATTGGGGTCGTGACCGAACACATAATCGTCCTCGGCGTAGCGTTCATCCCAGAACGAACCGGGTTCTCGTCCCGGATGGCCACTCATTCCGCGGCCATCGGCGTGTCGCCGTCCCAGGCCGCAATATCCGACAAGGCGCGCTGCGCCATCAGGCGCCGACGCATCAGCTTGCGCTCCTTGCGTTTGAACTCGGCCAGCGCACCGTCATCCAGGGGCGGAAACAATCCGAAGTTCACATTCATCGGCTGAAAGGTCTCCTCATCGGCACCGCCGGTCACATGGGCGAGCAGCGCGCCATGGGCCGAAGTCACCGGCGGCAGTTCGAGGGATTCGCCTCGTCGTTCCGCAGCCGCGAAACGCCCGGCCAGCAATCCCATGGCGGCACTTTCCACATAGCCCTCCACACCCGTGACCTGTCCGGCAAAGCGCAGACGCAGCATCGCCTTGAGGCGCAGGGCGCTGTCGAGCAGGCGGGGGCTGTTCAGGAAGGTGTTGCGATGAATCCCGCCGAGCCGGGCAAACTCCGCATTCTCCAGGCCCGGGATCATCCGGAAGACCTCTTGCTGCGGCCCATATTTCAGCTTCGTCTGAAACCCGACCATGTTGAACAAGGTGCCCAGTGCGTTGTCCTGGCGCAGCTGCACCACGGCGTGGGGTCGGGAACCGTCATGGGCGTTGGTCAGGCCCACAGGCTTCATGGGGCCGAACCGAAGGGTCTGGCGACCGCGTTCGGCCATGACCTCAATGGGCAGACATCCTTCGAAATAGGGGGTGTCCTTCTCCCAGTCCTTGAATGCGGTCTTTTCGCCGGTGATCAGTGCATCGATGAAGGCCTCGAACTGCTCTTCATCGAGGGGACAGTTGATGTAGTCCTTGCCGGTCCCGCCGGGGCCCGGCTTGTCGTAGCGCGACTGGAACCACGCCTTGTCCATGTCGATGCTTTCCGCATGGACGATCGGCGCGATCGCATCGAAAAAAGCGAGGTTGTCTTCGCCGGACAAGTCGATGACTGCCTGACTGAGCGCCGGAGAGGTCAGGGGGCCGGTCGCCACAATCACATTGTCCCAGTCCTCCGGCGGCAATCCTTCGACTTCGCCCCGGTGAATCTCGATCAGCGGATGGGCGGCAAGGGTTTGTGTGACCTGATCGGAAAACCCATCACGATCCACGGCCAGGGCGCCCCCGGCGGGCACCTTGTTCGAATCGGCTGCCGCCATGACGAGTGAGCCGAGCTGGCGCATTTCCGCATGCAGGACGCCGACCGCATTGTTCTCGGCATCGTCTGAACGGAAGGAATTGGAGCAGACAAGTTCCGCCAGCCCTTCGGTCTGGTGTGCCTCGGTCTTCCGGTCCGGGCGCATTTCATGCAGCAGGACGGGCACACCGGCCCGGGCAAGCTGCCAGGCTGCTTCGCTGCCGGACAGGCCGCCGCCAATGACGTGAACGGGTTTGAGAGTGGAACTGGTCATGTTCAGGACATAGCGAGCCGGTTCGTGGAAGACAATCTCTATCCGCAAAGTGATTTGACGGCACAAACAATCCGGTGCGAGGCTGTTTGCGCACAAGGGGAGGGCCTGTGGATGCGGAAACTCGTTCTGGCCGGAATGGCCACCATTCCGATGTTGCTGGGGACGCCATCCGCTCATGCCGACCCGCAGATGCTGGGAGTGATCCAGACGGCCTCGGCGGTACCACTGCATTGCTCGGGAGACACCTGCGCGGCCGAACTCACCTCTATTTGCCTGCATGAGGCGCGACCGACGCCGACCCCCGGATATCCCTATACGGCCCATAACCCGGAGGCATTGCGCGTGACGGTGCGCCGCCCGGACGGCACGGCACTGGTGTTGAACCCGTCTAATGTGTTGCGTTTTTCCGCGGGTCGGGGCTTCACGACGGTGCGGGTCAGCACGCCGAAATACGCTCTCGAAGCCTTAGGCGTCTCAGGACTCACCGTTCCCGTGGTTGACCCGTTGACACTCAGACCTTCGAAACCTTCGGCAGCTGGTGAACCCTTGACGCCATCGGACATCGAACTCGGTGCTGGACCGCTGCGCGCCACGGCCACCGGGATCGTCGATCAGGATACCGATACGATGCATGCCAGTGAAGTTCTGGCCCGGATGATTGATGTTCTGCCGCGTCACGGAAAATCCCCGACGGCATTGCGAACGGATGTCTGGAACTCCGTAGCTGTTCTCCATGCCGATCAACTATCGGAGACCGGCCGGCATCGGGCGAAAACAGCTTACAACCGGTGCTATCGACAAACCCGGATCGGGGACAAGACCCTGCGGGGCTGTCTCGCCGAAGTTCACGATGATTTCGTGCGTGACCTCAACGTCGATTACTGGGACGCGTTGAAGGCGGGCAGCTAGGAGGGAGTGTCTGACCGGCTGAAGAGGAATTCCTTATGAAGTTCGGATTGTTCATGTTGCCCTGCTATCGCGAGGGTGTGTCGTCATCCCTGGCCGATTTCTACAAGGAAATGTCGGAACTTGTGGTGCAGGCGTACCAGAGCGGCTGGGACCGTGTCTGGATTTCCGAGGATCATTTCCACTACTACGGCGGCGCGGGCCCCCAATCCGGCAGTTCGGCTTTCGGCCTGGGCGCGCGAGACCGAAAATATCCGACTAGGCCCGGCGATCTCCCTGATGCCGCTGCGCAATCCGCTCCACGTGGCCGAGGATTATGCCGTTGTCGATCAACTCTCGGGCGGGCGGCTCGATTTCGGAATTGGACGCGGCTATCTCCCCCACGAATTCGAAGGGCATGGCCTCGATCCCGACGACGTCAGCGCGATGCGCGAGGAGGGCTTCGAGATCATTCGCCGGGCGTGGTCGGGGGAGACCTTCGCGCATGACGGTGCGCATTACAGCTTCCCCGAATTACGGTTGCATCCGTTGCCCGCGCAGAAAGAGGTGCCGATCTGGGTTGCCGCGTCACGAACCCGGGACAGTTTCGAGTGGGCGAACCGGGCGGGTCGAGATCAACCAGCTCAGCCAGCGGCGGCGGGGCATCATCCGCCAGAGGACAGCGGCCGCGTCCGCACCGCGATGCAGGGTTCCGTCCGCGTCACGCACATAGAAATGCCGCCGGACGTCGTCGAGAGTGAGGCCATCTTCTGAAAGAGCATTCGGTATGTGAGTCATGTCGCAGAACTTGGCCTGATCGGACTGGCCGGATTTCTCGAATGCGTCGCGTTGCTCGTCCATCCCCGCGTGGCAAACCGGGCAGGCAGAATTGTAGAAGACTTTGACGGTTTGTTTGTCGCTCACGCCCGCTTTTTCGATTTTTTCGACAGCGCGGGAAGGTAAGGCGTCAGGAACTGGCCCGTGTAGCTGCGCTCAACCGCGCAGATGTCTTCCGGGGTGCCGCTCGCGACGATCTCGCCGCCCTTATCACCGCCCTCAGGGCCGAGGTCGATGATCCAGTCGGCGGTCTTGATGACCTCCAGATTGTGCTCGATCACCACCACCGTATTGCCGGCCTCCACCAGCGCGTGCAGCACTTCGAGGAGTTTCCGAACATCATGGTAGTGCAGGCCGGTGGTGGGTTCGTCGAGGATATAGAGCGTCTTGCCAGTCGCGCGGCGTGAGAGTTCTTTGGCGAGTTTCACCCGCTGGGCTTCGCCACCCGAGAGCGTGGTCGCCGCCTGGCCGATCTGGACGTAACTCAAGCCGACCCGTTCGAGGGTTTCCAGCTTGTCGCGGATCGAGGGAACGGCCTTGAAGAACTCCCGGCCTTCTTCGACGGTCATCGCCAACACATCGGCGATGGATTTGTCGCGGTAGAGAATTTCCAGGGTTTCGCGGTTGTAGCGTTTGCCGTGACAGGTATCGCACTCGACATAGACATCGGGCAGGAAGTGCATCTCAATCTTGATGACGCCGTCACCCTGACAGGCTTCGCAGCGCCCGCCCTTGACGTTGAAGGAGAAACGGCCGGGCTTGTAACCCCGCGCCTTGGATTCCGGCAGGCCAGTGAACCAGTCCCGAATGGGCGTGAAGGCACCGGTATAGGTCGCGGGATTGGAGCGCGGTGTCCGCCCGATGGGGGACTGGTCGATATCGATGACCTTGTCGAGATGCTCGAAGCCCTCAATCGCGTCATGGGCGCCCGGCGCCTTGCGGGAGTTGTAGATCTGGCGTGCGGCGGCGTTGTAGAGGGTGTCGATCACCAGGGATGACTTGCCCGAGCCGGAGACCCCGGTCACGCAGGTGAAGGTGCCCAGAGGAATTTCGGCCGTGACGTTCTTCAGATTGTTGGACGTCGCCCCGACCACACGCAGGAATTTGCCCTTCTTGCCGGTCCGGCGCTCGGCGGGGATCGGGATCTGCTCGACGCCGGTGAGATATTTGGCGGTCAGGCTCTTGTTCACCTGCTGCATGACCTTCTTGGGCGTGCCCTCGGCAACTACCGTCCCGCCGTGGACGCCCGCGCCGGGCCCCATATCGATCAGGTAGTCAGCGGACAGGATCGCGTCCTCATCGTGTTCGACGACTACGACCGTGTTGCCCAGATCGCGCAGCCGCTTGAGGGTTTCCAGCAGGCGGGCATTGTCGCGCTGGTGCAGCCCGATGGACGGCTCATCAAGAACATAGAGGACCCCAGTCAGACCGGAGCCGATCTGGGAAGCCAGGCGAATACGCTGGCTCTCGCCGCCCGACAGGGTGCCGGAGTTCCGGTTCAGGGTGAGATATTCCAGCCCGACATCGTTGAGGAAGCCGAGCCGCTCATTGATCTCACGCAGGATGCGCTGGGCAATTTCGCTCTGCTTGTCCGACAGATGGCTGTCGAGTTCCCGGAACCAGGCGCCGGCATTGGCGATCGACATTTCCGTCGTTTCGCTGATGTGCTTGCCGTTGATCCTGACCGCGAGTGCCTCCGGTTTCAGGCGTGCGCCGCCGCAGGCCTCACAGACCGAGGTCACCTGATACTTGCCGATTTCCTCGCGCGCCCAGGAGCTTTCGGTTTCGCGGTAGCGGCGCTCCAGGTTCAACACCACGCCTTCGAAGGGCTTCTTGGTCTCGTAAGTGCGCAGACCGTCATCGTACTTCATCTTGATTGCGGTCTTCCCGGATCCGAACAACACGGCCTTGCGAACCTTCTCGGGCAGGTCCGACCAGGGGTCGTTGAAGGAGGCCTTGAAGTGTTTTGCGATCGCTTCGAGGGTCTGGGCGTAGTAGGGGCTCGACGAATTCGACCAGGGGGCTATCGCGCCGTCTTTGAGGCTCTTGCTCGCGTCAGGCACCACCAGATCGGGATCGACAACGACCTTGGTGCCAAGACCGTCACAGGCCGGGCAGGCACCGAAGGGATTGTTGAACGAGAACAGGCGGGGCTCGATCTCCTCGATGGTGAAGCCGGAGACCGGACAGGAAAACTTGGCTGAGAAGATCGTCTGTTCGCCGTCATCGGCGTTTTCGGCAAAGGCAATCCCGTCGGCGAGTTCCAGGGCCGTTTCGATGGAATCCGCCAGCCGGGTTTCGATGCCTTCACGCACCACGATCCGGTCCACCACCACGGCGATGTCATGTTTGAAATTCTTGTCCAACGCCGGGGCGTCGGGGATTTCGTACATCTCACCGTCGATCTTGACCCGCTGGAAGCCACGCTTCTGCAAAGCGGCGAGTTCCTTGCGGTATTCGCCCTTGCGGCCACGCACGATGGGGGCCAACAGGTAAAGCCGGGTACCCTCCGGCATCTCCATGGTCCGGTCCACCATCTGACTGACCGACTGGGCCTCGATGGGCAGGCCCGTTTCGGGCGAGTAGGGGGTGCCGACCCGCGCAAACAGCAGGCGTAGATAATCGTAGATTTCGGTCACCGTGCCGACGGTCGAACGGGGGTTCCGGCTGGTGGTCTTCTGCTCGATGGAAATCGCCGGAGACAGCCCTTCGATGGAATCCACGTCTGGCTTCTGCATCAGTTCCAGAAACTGACGGGCATAAGCCGACAGGCTTTCCACATAGCGCCGCTGCCCCTCGGCATAGATCGTGTCGAAGGCGAGCGAAGATTTGCCCGAGCCGGACAACCCCGTGATAACCACGAGGGAATCCCGGGGCATCGAGGCATCGACATTCTTCAGATTGTGTTCGCGCGCGCCGCGCACGACAATTTTTTTCTGCATCACGGCCTTATACGGATCTGGGCTGGGGCGGTTTTGTCGCGCCGAAACTAAGGCTCTAAAATGGCTCCGCCATCCGGAAAAAGCCAGTGGACAACCCGACAGAATACGCGTTTCAAATCCGTCACAGTCGAAATCGTGATCGAGAATCGGGTATTGAGTTATCCCAGAATACCCGTTGGATACTAAGACCCTCATTCCTAGATAGAGGTGCAGCAAAGTCTGGAGAATTCGATGAATATTGAAGCCCAAGGATCAGCGGCCGCGGATCAGGGCAGCACAAAGACAGATGATGTGCGCCCGGTCCCCATTGCGGTTGCACGTGGTGACGGTATCGGCCCGGAAATCATGGATGCCAGTCTGGCTGTCCTGCAGGCCGCCGGTGCACAGCTTGATATCCATGAGGTGCTGCTCGGCGAAAAGGCCTATCTCGCGGGCCATACCAATGGGCTCGATGCATCCGTATGGGAGACGTTGCGCCAGACCAGGGCACTCTACAAATCCCCGATCACCACGCCTCAGGGCGGTGGATACAAGAGCCTGAACGTAACCATCCGGAAATCGATGGGCCTGTTCGCCAATGTCCGGCCCTGTGTCGCCTATACGCCGTTCGTGGACAGCAAGCATCCGGGCATGGATGTCGTGATCGTCCGTGAGAACGAAGAGGATCTGTACGCCGGTATCGAACACCGTCAGACCGATGAGGTCTATCAGTGTCTCAAGCTAGTCTCGCGTCCGGGGTGCGAGAAAATTGTCCGCTATGCATTCGACTATGCGCGGGCAAACGGGCGCAAGAAGGTTTCCTGTTTCAGCAAGGACAACATCATGAAACTGACCGACGGGTTGTTTCACGATGTCTTTGATGAAATTGCCGCCGAGTATCCGGATATCGAGACGGACCATTGGATCATCGATATCGGTGCGGCCATGCTGGCCGATCAACCCGAAATATTTGATGTAGTCGTCACGTCAAACCTGTACGGCGATATCGTCAGCGATATAACGGCGCAGATTTCCGGTTCTGTGGGTATCGGGCCGTCTTCGAATGTGGGCGAACACGGCGCCATGTTCGAAGCCATTCATGGTTCAGCGCCCACGATAGCGGAACAGGATATCGCCAACCCGTCGGGCTTGCTGCTGGCGGGCGCCATGATGTTGTCTCATATCGGTCAGGCGCGGGTCGCCGAGAAGATTCATAACGCCTGGCTGCGAACGCTCGAAGACGGCGTGCACACGGCAGACCTCTACGATCCCGATGTGTCGAAAGAAAAGGTCGGGACGAAAGCCTTTGGTGAGGCGGTCATCGAGCGACTGGGGCAGGGGCCACGCGAACTCACTGCCGTCACCTACGATCCCGATGGAACGGCGATTGAGATTCTCAGCCCAAAACCGCGCACGGCGGCGAAAAAGGAATTGGTCGGTATCGACATCTTCGTACACGCGCGCAGCGAACCGAACCAGGTTGGTGATCGCATGAAGAAGGCTGGCGAAGGTCTCGGGGTCACTCTGGATATGATCACCAACCGGGGGGTTAAGGTCTGGCCCGATCCCAAACCGGAAACCTTCTGCACCGATCATTGGCGCTGTCGCTATATGGCGAACCCGGACAGCGCGTTCGATGCCAAATCGGTCGTCGAACTGCTGCAGCGGATGATTGAGCACGAAATCGACTTCATCAAGACCGAACATCTCTACAATTTCGACGGCAAACCGGCGTTTTCTCTGGGGCACGGCTAGGTTTGCGTCCCGGAATGTAAAACGAGCAAAAACCCGCGACCGCTAACTGTGGTTGCGGTGAGAACAAATCGTGAATATCATGGGGATAACTTCACGCCCATACGGCTTGTGGGGCCTATGACCCCATGCCAGTGTGAGCTCGGTTTTGCGCACCGATTCGTCAACCATTCGGGCGCATGAAGATCGGATCAATAGGTGTCAGGAGGCACATCCCATGGCAGGCAGCGTCAATAAAGTCATTCTCGTCGGCAATCTGGGCCGGGATCCGGAAGTTCGCGCCATGCAGTCGGGCGACAAGGTGTGCAATCTCTCGGTCGCCACGTCGGAGCGGTGGAAAGACCGCAACTCCGGCGAAATGCAGGAAAAGACCGAATGGCATCGCGTGGTCGTCTTCGATCAGAAGCTGGCCGATGTCGCGGAAAAGTATCTCCGTAAGGGCTCGAAGGTGTTTCTTGAAGGCCAGCTCCAGACCCGCAAATGGACCGATCAGTCCGGGGTGGAGAAATACACCACCGAAGTTGTCCTGCAGCGGTTCCGCGGCGAGCTCGTTATGCTCGACAGCCGCGGCAGCAGTGAGGGCGGCGGATACGATTCCGGTCCGTCCGATTACGGCAATCAGCAGCCGGCCATGGCGGCATCCGGTGGCGGCGGTGGTGGTGGACGCATGTCCGACGACCTGGACGACGAAATTCCCTTCTAGTCGGCTGACTGCCCATATCGGATGAGATTCCCAGCATTCTCTCGCATGTCTCGCTCGGTACGAACGACTTTGCCCGGGCGACAGGACCGATCCGAATTGCGTCCCTGAAATGCCTCCCTGACCTCTCCGATGTGTTCGCGCACATCGGCTTTTTTGTTGTGTCAGGGGCACATGTTTGCGCCGTTTTATCGGGTAAATCGGGGGGTGGTTTCCTTGCTCGAATCCCCCGATTTAAGTAGAGTTTTTTTATGAAATTCGACCGACTCGGACAGCTGACAATCGACCTTAAATGTCGGCCCCATAACATTGAAAACAAACAATGAGTGATCAATCCGAGGAACTTCCGCCGGACGGCTTCGACATTGAACCGGTGACAATCGAGGAGGAAATGCGTTCCTCCTATCTCGATTACGCTATGAGCGTGATTGTGTCGCGTGCGCTGCCCGATGTACGCGACGGCCTGAAGCCGGTCCACAGGCGGATCATCTATTCGATGAAGGAGTCCGGGTTCGAGTACAACCGGCCCTATCGAAAGTCCGCGCGTATCGTTGGCGAGGTCATGGGTAAGTACCATCCCCATGGTGACTCCGCGATTTATGACGCCATGGTCCGTATGGCCCAGGACTTCTCGATGCGTCTGGAACTGGTGGATGGACAGGGCAATTTCGGTTCCATGGACGGCGATCGCGCGGCTGCCATGCGTTACACCGAAGCACGCATGTCGAAAGCGGCACACTCGCTGATTGAGGATATCGACAAGGAAACGGTCGATTTCCAGCCGAACTATGACGAAAGCATCAGCGAACCGGTGGTGTTGCCGGCCCAGTACCCGAATTTGCTCGTCAACGGCGCCGGCGGCATCGCTGTGGGCATGGCCACCAACATCCCGCCTCACAATCTGGGGGAGGTGATCGACGCGTGCTGCCTGTATCTCGATAACCCCGATCTGAGCATCGACGACATCATGACGGTCATGCACGGACCTGACTTCCCGACCGGCGCCACCATCTTGGGCACCAGCGGGATTCGCGCGGCGTTCCACACGGGGCGTGGTTCGGTGGTCATCCGCGCAAAGACGGCCTTTGAAGAGGTGCGGGCCGGGCGCAACGCGATCATAGTCAGCGAGATTCCCTATCAGGTGAACAAGGCGCGGATGATCGAGCGGATTGCCGAGGTCGCGCAGGAAAAGATTATTGAAGGCATCGCCGATCTGCGTGACGAGAGCGACCGTCACGGTGTGCGGGTCGTTGTTGAACTCAAGCGTGACGCGGAACCCGAGGTCGTACTCAATCAACTGTTTCGATATACGCCGCTGCAGACATCCTTCGGCGTCAATATGCTCGCGCTCAATGGTGGGCGCCCCGAATTGCTCAACGTCAAGGAGATCATCGCCGCGTTTGTGGCCTTCCGGGAGGAGGTGATCACCCGGCGCACGATTTTTGAACTCGGACGGGCACGTGACAGGGCTCACACGCTGGTAGGCCTGGCTGTCGCCGTGGCCAACCTCGATCCTGTGATCGAACTAATCCGTGCTGCCAAGGACGCCGCAGAAGCCCGCGAACAGCTCTGTGCCAAGCGCTGGCCGGCCGGTGATGTGGCGCCGCTGATCGCACTGATCGACGAACCGGGACGCGAGGTGGACGAAGACGGCACCTACCAGCTTTCCGCCGAACAGGCCAAAGCGATCCTCGAACTGCGGCTGCATCGTTTGACCGGCCTGGAGCGGGACAAGATCGCCCAGGACCTGCAGGACCTGGTTGACCGTATTCGGGAATTTCTGGAAATCCTCGAAAGCCGGGACAAGCTCTATGCGCTGTTGCGCGAGGAACTTCTGGCCATGCGCGAGGAATTCGCTGATCCGCGCCGGACGGAGATCATCGAGGGCGAGTTCGAACAGGACCTTGAAGACCTGATCCAGCGCGAAGACATGGTCGTGACCGTGACCCATAACGGGTACATCCAGCGTGTGCCGCTTTCCACCTATCGTGCGCAGAAGCGCGGCGGGAAGGGGCGTGCGGGCATGAAGGCGCGGGACGAGGACTTTGTCAGCTCGGTCTTCGTGCTGAACACCCATACGCCGGTGCTGTTCTTCTCCTCGCGGGGCATGGTTTACAAGCAAAAGGTTTACAAACTGCCATTAGGCACCCCTCAGGGCCGCGGCAAGGCGCTTGTGAACGTGCTGCCGCTGGAAGAGGGCGAGGTCATCACCACCATGATGCCGCTGCCCGAGAACGAGGCAGACGCCGAAAACCTGTTCGTGATGTTCGCAACGGCTTCGGGCAATGTCCGGCGCAACAGCCTGGCCGATCTCGTCCAGGTGAAGGCGAACGGCAAAATCGCCATGAAACTGGACGAGGGCGACCGCCTGATCGGAGTCCAGACCTGCGAGGACACCGATCATGTTCTGCTGGCGACGGCCAAGGCGAAATCCATCCGTTTCGAAGTCGGCGATGTGCGTGTGTTTGCGGGCCGGAACTCGACCGGTGTGCGGGGTATTCGCCTGGGAGATGACGATGAGGTGATCTCCATGTCGATCCTGAGCCATGCGGAATTCTCGGTCGCCGAACGTGAAGCCTATTTGAAGCGGTCGCGGGCCGAACGCGCGGATCCCGATGACACCAACGGGGCCGGAGTCGCGGACGAGGGTGCCGGCGAAACGGTCGATGAGGACGTCGAACTGACAGACGAACGCTACGCCGAACTGTCATCCCAGGAGCAGTTTATTCTGACTGTCACGGCCAACGGTTTCGGCAAGCGGACGTCCGCCTATGAATACCGGATCACGAACCGTGGCGGGCAGGGCGTCGTCAACATTGCTCTCGCCGATGTACCCAACAACGCCGTTGTGGCGTCATTCCCGGTCGAGGAAGACACCGGACTGGTGATGATGACCGATGGTGGCCAATTGATCCGCACCGGGGTTGATGAGGTCCGTATCGCCGGGCGCTCCACGCGTGGCGTGACGCTGTTCCGGGTGGGTGATAACGAACGGGTTGTGACCGTCACCCATTTGCGCGACCATGAAGACGAGGACGAAGCCCTGGAAGATGACGGTGCGGCGGCACCGGAGGGTGTCCCGGCAGGTGAAGATGCCGGGAACGACACGGACAACGGGAATGACGCGCCGGACTCCGAAGAGGGAACGGCGCTGGAGGGCGATGATGGGGAAGACTGAACGCGTCGGGGTGTACCCCGGCACATTCGACCCGACAACCAACGGGCATATGGACGTCATCCGGCGCGGTGCGCGGGTTCTGGATCGTATGGTCATCGGAGTTGCCGTGAATGCAGGCAAGGGCCCCTTGTTTTCGCTCGACGAGCGCGTGGAAATGGTGCGTGACGAGGTTGCCGCCATCGATGACGACCGCATCGGCGAAATAGAGGTCAAACCCTTCAATTCCCTCCTGATGCATTTTGCCGAAACTGAAAACGCCGATGTGATCCTGCGTGGCTTGCGTGCCGTTTCGGATTTTGACTACGAGTTTCAGATGGCCGGCATGAATGCTCGCCTCAATCCTGACATAGAAATTCTGTTTCTGATGGCGTCTGAGAACAATCAGTTCATTGCCTCGCGCCTCGTGAAGGAAATTGCGGCTTTGGGCGGCGACATTACGAGTTTTGTCTCGAAAAACGTCGCAGACCGTGTCAATGACCGCTATGGACGGCTCGATTTGCAGGCTGCCAACGAATAGGTTTCATTCCATGACCAGACGTTTTTTTCTGTCCGCGCTTGTATTGGCTGCGGGTATTCTAGGTATGTCGGGCCTGACCGGTCTGGACACATCCAACGCTCAAGCTCAGACCACCAAAAAGGAACGCAACTTGGAAGATACACTCTACCTCGACCTCAAAGACGGTCGTGTCACGATCAAAATGCGTCCCGACCTTGCGCCCAATCATGTGGCCCGAATCAAGGAGCTTGTACGCGAAGGTTTCTATGACGGCGTCGTGTTCCACAGGGTGATCGACGGCTTCATGGCACAGACCGGTGATCCGACGGGGACCGGTCGCGGCGGCTCGGGCCAGCATCTCGACGCCGAATTCTCCCTGGAGCCCCACAAACGCGGCACGCTGTCCATGGCGCGCGCACAGAGCCCGAACAGTGCCGACAGTCAGTTTTTCATTGTCTTCGACGACGCCGGCTTCCTGGACAATCAGTACACGGTCTGGGGCGAAGTGATCGACGGCATGGAACATGTCGACAAGATCAAGAAGGGGGATCAGGCGCAGAATGGCGCGGTCGACGACCCCGACAAGATCATCAAGATGCAGGTCGCAGCCGATGCTGAAAAATAGTTTCGCTGCGAACGTTTGTCCCGTTGACCCGGTGCGCGCAGATTTCTAATGTCCGCCCGCATTCCTGTAATGCCTTGAGTGGGCACTTAGCTCAGTTGGTAGAGCATTCGACTTTTAATCGAACGGTCGTAGGTTCGAATCCTACAGTGCCCACCATTCTTTCGCCACATCATCGTCCGAGACTGGTCGCGTCTTCACGCGTGTCAAAGGGCATAACCATGATGAACCGACCATTCTCTGCGATCGCCGGGGCGATGTTCTTGCTTGTCGGCACTATTGCACCGATCAGCGGAACTTCGGCACAAACACAAACGGCCGAGCCGGTTTACGAGTTCATGAAAGCTACGGAAAACCGCGTCTGGCGGCTCTACCGCATGACGGGCGAAATTTCTGTCTGCACCCTCGAACAGGACACCATGGTCTGTTCGACAAGTACGGCGGTCGCCCGGACACCGGAGACGACCTACGAGGAACTCCAGGCGCGGGAAGCGGCCGAACTCGCTGCTGCGGCAGAGCAGGATGCTGAAGAACGCGAGCGTGCGCTTCAGATGATTGACCGGATGATGCAGATGTTCCGGGAGTCCGTCGCCGAAACTCCGCCCGTCGAAAGCCAGTAGGCCCGGCTGCAGGCGATCTATTCGGAGTTCTCGAGCACCCAGACCGAATTGTGTCCGCCGAACGGGACGTCGAAATGGCTGTCGTCATGGCCACGTGAATCGCGCACCTGCCAGCCCTCGGTCATCATCGGGAAGCGGATCCGGCCGTAGTTCCGGCGCATCGGCCAGACAATGCTGTCCCGGCCGACCGGAACACAGAAATACATCAGCCCGCCCGGTTTCACGATCTTCGCATTCTGGCCATGGCCTTCAGGTCACCGTCGGGATCGATGGGATCGCCATAAAAGCCCAGACCGTTGTGTTCGAACGACGAGATCGATATTGCGGCATCGAATGTCCGGCTGCCGATCTCGAAATCCTGGGGTTTGATCGCCTGGATGAGGGGGTGATCGCTGTAGATCGAGTTGGATTCGAAGGTATGGGGCGTTCCGCCAAATGCCGTCGTGATGGCCTCATACCACGGGAAGAGGGAGCTCATGATCGCGACGGATTACCCTTCGACCGGGAAGGCGTCCAGCAATTCGTAAAGCCAGGTATCCACGATGCCGTAGTATTTGGTTGCGCGGGCTCTGGCATCGTTGATCAGCCCGTCCACGTACTCGTGGCCGAAATACCGTGGTGTCTGGGTGTGATAACGGGGCAGCCATGCCGGCAAGCCCCGGTTCTTGTCGGGATAGAAATCAACCCAGTCCACGATTTCGGCTTGTCCGTTCATCGTGAACCGATCCCGCAGCGCTTGCGGAACGCAAAGCTCGGGATCCACATACGCAAAACCCGGTTCGACAAATTGTCGGGTGACCTGATTGAGCGCCTGATCGAGGAGGGTGGTGAGCGGTCGCAGCTCATCGAACTTGGCTTTCCAGAAATCCCGTTCCCGGGCCATTTCGGCAAGCGCGCGTTCGTCTTCATTCATAATGATCGATCCGGCATCGTGTTGAATGTTCCGTTGATATCGCGATTCGAGGCGTTGGTGCGGCACTCTTGATGTTGCGCTGCAGCATCGCTATCGCCTAAGAACATCTAACGCCACCGGGTCCGGATGAAATCGGACGGCTGCAAGGTCCAGATACGCCGGATATCCAACCCCAGCCCCAGCTTCTTTCAGCGCACGCGCGAACGAATGCGTGTGCGCCCACGATCTTTTTGGTTTCGACATGATCTCTTTCAGTGCCTATCGCGAACAATGGTTCGGCAATATCCGCGGCGATCTTCTGTCCGGGCTGGTTGTGGCCCTTGCACTCATTCCCGAGGCGATTGCCTTTTCCATCATCGCCGGGGTGGATCCGAAGGTCGGCCTGTTCGCGTCCTTTTCGATCGCGGTGATTTGCGCCTTCACCGGCGGCCGACCCGGCATGATTTCGGCAGCGACCGCAGCCACCGCTGTACTCATGGTCACATTGGTCCGCGATCACGGGCTCGAATACCTGCTGGCCGCGACCGTGCTCGCCGGTGTGATGCAGATCGCCGCCGGCTTCCTGAAACTGGGCTACGTCATGCGGTTCGTCTCCCGCTCGGTGATGACCGGATTCGTGAATGCGCTCGCGATCCTGATATTCATGGCGCAGTTACCCGAGCTGATCGGTGTACCGTGGCTGACCTATGTGATGGTCGCTGCCGGCCTCGCGATCATTTACCTGTTTCCCTATGTGACCCGGGGCGTGCCATCACCTTTGATCTGCATCTTGGCATTGACCGCCGTTGCCATCGGATTTGGTCTGGATATCCGGATCGTCGGCGATATGGGGGAGTTACCGGCGACCTTGCCGGTGTTCCTGCTACCGGGCATTCCGCTCAATCTCGAAACCCTGATGATCATTCTGCCGTATTCGGCCGCGGTGGCGGCGGTGGGGCTCCTCGAATCTCTGATGACCGCGTCCATTGTTGACGATCTGACCGATACGCCCAGTGACAAGAACCAGGAGTGCATCGGGCAGGGGCTCTCGAACACCGCAACAGGTTTCATTGGCGGCATGGCAGGATGCGCGATGATCGGACAATCCATGATCAACGTGAAATCGGGCGGGCGCGGACGCCTGTCGACATTCACTGCGGGTGTGGTCTTGCTGTTTCTGATTGTCGTTCTGGGCGATTGGGTGAAGCAGATACCCATGGCCGCCCTGGTCGCCATCATGATCATGGTGTCCATCGGGACATTCAGCTGGTCGTCCATCCGGAACTTGCGGGACCACCCGCGCAGCTCGTCCATCGTGATGCTGGCCACGGTGGTTTGTGTCGTGTTCACCCACAACCTGGCCATCGGCGTTCTGGTGGGCGTACTGCTGTCGGGCATTTTCTTTACCGGCAAGATCGCGCAGATTTTCCGCGTGACATCGCGCCTGTCGGATGACGGTCGGGAACGGACTTATGTGGTGGAAGGTCAGGTTTTCTTTGCGTCTGCGGATGCATTCAACGCCGCCTTCGACTTCCGGGAGGTCCTGGAGCGCGTGGTGATTGACGTGAGCCAAGCGCATATATGGGATATCTCCAGCGTGGCTGCGCTGGACATGATTGTCCTGAAGTTCCGCCGCGAAGGCGCCACGGTGGACATTGTCGGTCTGAACAAGGCCAGTGAAACCATTGTTGATGAACTCGCCATCCACGACCGGCCCGGCGCGCTCAACCAACTGCTCGGGCACTAGGGGGAAAAGCGATGAACAAGCTCGTCGTACTGGTCGATGGATCGATCTATTCACAAAGCGTTTGCGATCATGCGGCCTGGATCGCGCAAAAAACCGGTGCCGAAGTCGAACTCATCCATGTCCTCGGACGTCGCGAAGTCACGGCAGTCAAACCGAATCTGAGCGGGAATATCACGCTAGGCGCCCGTACAGCCTTGCTCAACGAGTTGAGCGAACTCGATGCGCAGCGTGCCCAACTGGCTCAGAAGATCGGACGCGCCATTCTTGACGATGCCCGCGAACGCCTGCTCGAGCATGGTGCGACGAAAGTCAGCGTGCGTTTGCGGATCGAGGATATCGTGGAAACCGTGGCAGAACACGAAACCGATGCTGACATCGTGGTCGTGGGAAAACGCGGGGAAGCCGCAGACTTCGCCAAGCTGCACCTGGGTTCGAACCTCGAACGCATCGTTCGATCCAGCACCAAGCCCGTATTGGTCACCTCGCGCGCCTTCAAGCCGATCGAAAGCTTCTTGATCGCCTTTGACGGCGGCACCAGTACCCAGAAGGCGGTGGACTACGCGGCGCGCAGCCCGCTGTTTTCCGGGCTGAAGTGCAAGCTGCTGATGGTTGGCGCGGACCGGGCGGAAAACCGGAATGATCTCGAAAATGCCCGCACGATGCTGGAGGCGGGCAGTTTTGAGGTGGATGCGGAAATTCGTCCCGGACAGCCGGAAGCAGTGATCTCTCAGGCGGTCGAGTCGCAGAACATCGATCTGCTCGTCATGGGGGCTTACGGCCACACCCGCATGCGCCGCATGATCATCGGGTCCACCACCAGCGAGATGGTACGGCTTTGCAAGATCCCGGTGATTTTGTTCCGATAACGCGCCCGGCCACGCCGCCCTGGCCACCTAAATTTCTGATTTTCTTGACAAATCTCTCGCAAGCGCTCATTTGTCTCCCATTGATTGTCCTGCGATTGCGCGAAGCGTTGTTTATTTGCGACGCATATCCTGGGAACAATAATCAAGAATCAGCCCGCACCGGCCGCGCCCGGAACAGGGCGAACGCCGAGGCCGGGTGGCCCCAACAACAAGAATTCCACCCCGCAGCCGGCGTGTAAGGATTACCTTTTAGTGACTGACAGTACCTTTGCGGATCTCGGCCTGGCCGAGCCGATCCTCCGTGCTTTGCAAAATCGCGAGCACGTCATGCCCACGCCGATTCAGGCGCAGGCAATTCCCGAAATTCTCGATGGCGAAGACCTTCTTGGCATCGCCCAGACCGGCACCGGCAAAACCGGCGCCTTTGCGCTGCCGATCCTGCACGAACTCAACAAGGTTCAGGCTCGTAGTAAATACCGCGACCCCCGTGCGCTTATTCTCGCGCCAACCCGTGAACTGGCGATCCAGATCGGTGACGAGTTTCACGCCTATGGTCGGCAGCTTGCCCTGCGGCAGGCGGTGATCTTTGGCGGCGTCTCCCAGCATGCCCAGACGAAAAATCTCCGCCGCGGCGTGGATATTATCATCGCCACGCCAGGGCGCCTGCTCGACCTGATGGAGCAGGGGCATGTGGTTCTCGACGAGATCGAACACTTCGTCCTTGATGAAGCCGATCGCATGCTCGACATGGGTTTCATCCGCGATGTGCGGAAAATCATTTCGGAACTTCCCACAGACCGGCAGACACAGCTTTTCTCGGCCACGATGCCGACCGAAATTGCGAAATTGTCGGAGGAAATTCTCGACGATCCGGTCCGGGTCGACATCGCACCCAAGGCGGTGGCCCTCGAGACCATCCGCCAGGGCATTCACTTTGTCGAACCGGCCAAGAAGCTCGATCTCCTGACCAATCTTCTTGGCGACAAGTCCATGGAACGTGTGATTGTCTTCACGCGGACCAAGCACCGTGCCAATCGCGTGGCCGAACGCCTCGAACGTTCCGGAATCGGTGCGGATGCGATTCACGGCAACAAGTCTCAGGGTGCGCGCCAGCGTGCATTGTCGGCCTTCCGGGACGGCAAGGTGCGTGTTCTGGTGGCGACCGACATTGCCGCACGCGGGATCGATGTCCCGGGCGTGACGCATGTGATCAACTTTGAGATGCCGGTTGATGCTGAAAGCTATGTGCACCGGATCGGACGGACCGCACGGGCAGGCGCTGATGGCGCCGCATTGTCATTGTGTGCGACCGAGGAAGCCGGACTGCTCAAAGACATTGAGCGGCTGATCGGAAACACCATTCCGGTGGAAAGTGGCGAACGCCCCGAAGGCAACGCACGCCCCAAACAGGGCGGTCAGAACCGTCAGGGACAGGGTGGCGGAGGCCGACAGGGTAATCGCGGAGGGCATGTGAAGGCCCACGGGCAGGGCGGTCGCCCGGGCAAGAGCCGACGTCCGCGCCGCCGCAACACCTCGCGTCGCGCGGCGTAGTCAACGAACCGGCCCGCCGGATATCACGGCGGGCGGTCGCACCACAGGAGGCCGAGTTCATGGCCCGTAAGACGAACTACAACTTCGAAAAACGTCAGCGCGAGATCCAGAAGGCCGAAAAGAAGGCCGCCAAGGCCGAAGCCAAGAAGGCGCGGAAGGCCGAAGAGGCCGGAGTTCCGCTCGAGGACACACCGCCTGAAACCGAACCGCGCCAGGAATAGCCCTGCCGTTCTGACGTTCCGCTTCGCAGCACCTCGATTGTGTGCTTTGTGGAGACGGATTGCGCATGCGATACCCGGACCGTCATTCCACTGACGGTCCGTTTTCGTTCATGGGTTCTCCCGAGCACAACAGCAATCCCCCAGGCCATATGCGGCTGATTCTTGCCATGGTGCCCGCCCTGGGTCTGGCATTCGTGCTGAGCCAGTTCCTGCGTTCAGTGCCTGCGGTAATCGCGCCGGACCTGCGGACCGAACTCGATCTGACAGCCGGGCAACTCAGCGCGCTTCCAGCGGCCTTGTTCTTTGGATCCGCCATCATGCAGTTGCCCAGCGGGGTGTTGCTGGATCGCTTCGGGCCGCGTCTCACGATTGCATCGTTTCTGCTGCTGACCGCATGCGGGGTTGCCGGGTTTGCCTTTTCCACGACCTCGCTGGGCCTGATCATCTCCTTGCTGGTGACGGGATGGGGCATTGCGCCAGTCTTCATGGGCATCATCGTGCTGATTTCACGCTGGACCCCCCGGGATCGCCTGGCCACGGCCACATCGCTGGCTGTCGGCATCGGCGGAACGGGGATGTTGCTTTCGGCAACGCCTTTTGCCGCAGCCACCGACGCCTATGGCTGGCGTGCCACGCTTGCCACCGTCGCCGCTGTTGCGCTGCTTCTGACATTTGCGGTGTTGCTCACGGTCAAGGACCGGAAGCCCGATATGCCGGTTCCGCCAGGAGACACCGAATCCCTGTTTCAGATCATGCGAGGTCTGGGCGTTGTTTTTCGCGAGCCCAAGCTCTATGCGCTGGGGGCAATTTCGGCGATGACTGTCGGATCGTTTCTGACCTTCCGCGCACTCTGGGTTGGTCCCTATCTGAACGATACCTTCGACGCCGGCCTGCTGGAACGCGGCAACATCATCTTTCTGGTCTCGTTGTCCTGGCTGCTCAGCGCTATTTTCATCGGCCCGCTCGACAGGATATTCGATACCCGGCGCGGAATTGTCACCATCGGCGCGCTGTCAATGGCATTGTGGTTTGCGGTTCTCGCCATCGCCGGTAACACCTCGTTGGTGATTGCCTCGGCCGCCATGATCCTGCTCGGCCTGTCATCGGGGCTGTCCTCGCCAATATTCGCCCATGCCCGAAGTCTTTTTCCGGACCGCTATGTCGGACGTGTGGTCACGGCCATCAACATGTTTGTTTGGGGAGGCGTTTTTCTGGTGCAGGTCGGTACGGGCCTGATCATCGATGCGTTCCCCGCCGATGCACAGGGGCAAAGCCCGTTCAGGGCCTATGCCACGAGCTTCGGCGTTCTGGCGATCCTACTCGTGGGCGCGCTCCTGATCTACCGATGCATTGAAGATGTACCGCCATCTTCCGACACCGATGAACCGGGCACCTGATCGGTTCATTCAGGCCAGTTCCCGGCAATTGACTGCAAATGATTACGCCGTCGGACAATATCGACGTGAATTTCGGCGCGTACCATTCTGGGATCATGAAATCACGGTTTTCACTACCGCTCTCCGCCTTGTTGCTGGGAGCCTGCGCCATATCGGCGGATGCCCTGATTACGGATCCGAGCAACGGATGCGTCGTCCAAAACCCCAACCCGAGATCCGGAGAGAGCATTTCATGGTCCGGGGAATGCCGGGGCGGTCTGGCCCATAGAACGGGTACGGTATCCTGGTTCCTGCACGGCGCGCCCAACGGGCGATACGAGGGCATGGTCGTCAACGGACGGATGAACGGGACCGGAACCGCCTTCTATCCGAGCGGCAACCGCTATGTCGGTGAGTTCAGGGACGGCATTCCCGATGGGCGGGGGACATACATATTGGCCGACGGCCGTGAAATCACCGGGGATTGGCAGGCCAGTCGCTGGCGCGCGGATGACTAGGCGTTTCGAGTGCCGATAAACCGAGCGGCGAGCATCAAAACAAGCCCAGCGCCAGCAAGTCCCAGCGACACGCCAAGTGTGTTGGCCACGGCGTCCCAGACGCTGCCGTTCCGGTCAAACCAGGCTGCTTGAACTAATTCGAGGGCCACGCCTACCAGCACAGCCGCAAGACCGGCCACGCTCCGCGTTTTCCATGTCGCAAAACCGAGCCCGGCACTAAAAGCGACAGCGCCATAGGCAATCAGGTGCGCGGCCTTGTCAGATCCTTCCGGAGCGTCAAGATCAGGCGCCGGGATCACCGACAGAAAAACAACAGCCGACAGCATCACGACATAACCCAGTACGAAAATCGGATGCGGCAGGCGGATCATTTTTGCGGCTCGTAGATGTCTCCGTGACCGCGATACGAGCAGTTTCCTGTGGTTCGGGTCGTCATGCCGGCGCTGACCAGATGCTCCTGGTAGGCACCACCGTACTCACCCGTGATCGGGCGACCCTGCTCACCGAACCGAACCAACACGGCCGCACTGTCATCGTCCGTGCCGTACCGAATTTCACGAAGGGGATAGGTAACGCAGGTGTTTTGATCGCAGCGACGATAAGCCTTTTCGGTGAAATCGATCAGTATCTGCGGCCAGCCCGGAGAGTCGGGCTGACACACCCAGCGTCCGGACTGCTCTGTCAGCCGAACGGTCTCGGCAAGCGAGGCTGGCCGACCGTGACCAAGGCCAGAGACAGAATGAAAGCTTTCAGCATTCCAATTCTTGGTACTGATGTATGCGCCCCAAAATGAACGAAATTCAGAACACTATTATTCTGCGGGTTT
>JAYQBG010000013.1:49164-76350 GCA_038137215.1 Alphaproteobacteria bacterium | reverse complement strand
GACGGTGTCGCGTGTGAGAGCCTGAGGCACTAGACGGTAACTCTGGTTACTCTGGCCTAAAATTTATCGGGGGTACCTTTTATATATTTTGGTGCGGACGCGAATTTGCCCCCCCGGCCTATCGTCTTTGTCGAGATCTTAATAGACCTGCTGTAGGCGGTTGCGGCTACATACCCATGTTATCTGATTTGTCGGCTGGGCAGAGACCGCGAACGTGTGAACCGCATACATGAAGTCCAATAACCTTGTTCCAATCCTGTTCCACACAGACTGGATTCACATCCGATTCTGGGTGTCGTAGAATAGTTGGGTCGTTATTAATCAGGAATATGGAACGAGGAAGACAGGCTAACGAAATCAAAGCCTTGACCGGGGGTGTGGCCTTACATAGGTAAGGCCTCGCAAATCGACGCCGCCTTAGCTCAGTTGGTAGAGCATCGCATTCGTAATGCGGGGGTCGCTGGTTCGAGTCCAGCAGGCGGCACCATTTTTCCGATCGTTCGTACGGACTAATCACTCCCGCGGATTTGGTGCGATGTGCCCTACGCGGCCATTGCCGGCAGGATCGGCGCGTCGGCGTCGAAGCGCACACCGTCCTTGAGACAGAACGCCGGTGCCAGCAGGCGATCGCCGGTCGCCTCGCCGCCGGCATTGTCGCGGAACGTGAACGAGCCCCGGTGATCGTCGAGAACGGTGATGTCGGCCGGGGTGCCGATTGCGAGCGTGCCCAGTTCCCCGGCGCGCCCGATCATCCGCGCGGCGTTGCTCGTGACCATGGTTGCGACCTCTTCCAATGAAAGGCCGAGCGCGAGCAGCTCGCTCATGGCCCAGCTCAGACTGAAGGACTGGTCGCCGGCGAACGCATGCATCTCGTCGTCGGGATGTTCGTCGGGCGACCCGGCGGGAGCGGGCACCGACGTGTTGTAGCCATGCATGTCCGCGCCGAGCGTGTCGGGCACGATCCCGGCGTCGAGCACACGGCGCGCCACGTCGAAGCTGAAATGGGAGCCGTGGCCGATGTCGATCTTGAGGCCGCGGTCCAGGGCTGCGGCGACGATCGGATGGACCTTCCCGTTCTCGTCGACGAAGCCGCCGGGGTGTCTAGTGAACGGATGGGCGAGGATGTCGCCCGGATCGAGAAGCGGCACCACGTCTGTGAGGATGTCGTCGGCGGTGTACGCGACGACCGGGTCCTGGGGCCGGGGCCAGAGCTGTCCAAAATGGATATAGAGCGGCAGATCCAGCGCGCGGGACATGTCGCGCGCCATGCGGATGACCGAGATGCCCCACCGCTCGAAGCCGCCGATCTCGGCGTGCGCCTTGATGCCGCAGACCATATCCCGGTTGGCCTCCGCGACCCTGACCGTGGCTTCGATATCGACGCCGTCGGGGCTGTAGAGCGCCGGGTAGTAGTGGCCTTCGAGCCCCCCGACGACATAGGCGGAGATGAAGGACAGCACTCGGCTGTCCGCCGGTTCCGCGATGAACGTCCGGAAACCCTGGAATGTCATGCAACTCGCGCCGCCCTGGTCGACGAGGGTCGTGATCCCCGAGCGGACGCCGACCATGTCCGCGTTCAGGCCGAAGCGGCCGCTGACATGTTCGAAGATGTGGGCATGCGTATCGATCATGCCGGGCAGCACAAGCTTTCCGCCGACATCGATCCGTTCGACTATGTTGTGTTGCGCCAGATCAGGTTCGACGGCGACGATGCGGCCGTCTCGAATGCCGATGTCGAGAACGCCGTCGCGGTCGGCTGCGGGGTCGATCAGATGTCCGCCGGACAGGACCAGGTCGAATGCGTCGGGCATGAAGCAGCTCCTCTGTTCGGTCTGCCCACATGTCTTCGCAACATCCATGCCACCGGATGAGCGCGCGGAATATGTCGCTTTACCAGTGGTTTATAAGTTGAATAAATAACTGTAAAAATTCTAAAAACAGATAATTGCACACAATTTGACGCAGCCTGATTAGTCTTTGGGCACAATCGCCTGTTTTTAAGCCGGGCGCGCCTCCCGTCGAATCCGGTCGATGAGCCGTTTGCCGGCTTCGAACCACCCGGAAATTCGGCGTTTGGCTCTGCGCGGTGGGCCGCCGCCGCAAAAGTGGCAAAGCGATTGCAATGCTTCCGGGAAGGTCCGCCGGCCATTGGCGCTATGGCGGCTCAAACAAGGAGGCATTTCCCCCATGAAACGGCGTGATTTCCTGAAGACAACCGGCCTGATGGCCGGCGCCAGTGTCCTTCCGATGCTCAAACATCTGCCTGCGAGTGCGGCAGGCCGTGATGACACTATCGTCGTGGTGCTCGCGAACGGTCCGAACAGCATGGACATTCATCGCAAGGGCACCAACCGACCGAGCTATTCGATCGCGGTCAATCTCTACGATCGGCTCGTCAGCTTCGGAACGAAGACGCTGGCAAACGGCACGTCCATGTACAACTACCAAGACATCGTGCCCGAGCTGGCCGAGAGCTGGGAGCTCGCGGCCGATGGCATGTCCATGACCTTTGCCATCCGCAAGGACGCGACGTTCCATGACGGCACACCCGTCACGGCGGAAGACGTGAAGTGGTCGTTCGACCGCGCCGTCTCGGTCGGCGGCTTCCCGACCGTGCAGATGAAGGCCGGTGCGCTGGAGAAGACCGAGCAGTTCTCCGTCGTCGACAGCCACACCTTCAAGATCGACTTTATTAAGAAGTCGAAACTGACGCTCCCCGATGTGGGCGTGCCCGTGCCGATCATCATCAACTCGACCGCGGCGAAGAAAGAGGCAACAGCGGACGACCCGTGGGCGACCGAGTATCTGCACCGCAACCCGCTGGGCGGCGGTGCGTTCAAGCTCGAGCGCTGGGATCCGGGTCAGCAGGTGGTCTACAGCCGCTTTGAGGACTGGAAGAGCGGACCCTTGCCCGGCGTCGAACGCGTGATCGTGCGCGAAGTTCCGTCCGCGTCGACCCGGCGCGCGCTGCTGGAGAAGGGCGATGCCGATATCTCGCTCGACCTGCCGGCGAAGGATTTCCGCGAGCTGGCGGATGGCGGCGAGGTAAGCGTGCAGGGCGCCCCAATCGAGAACTCCATGACGGCACTCGGCCTCAACATGAACTTCGAGCCGTTCCAGAACAAGCTCGTCCGCAAGGCGGTCGCCCATGCGATTCCCTACAAGGAAATCTTCGAGGCGGCGGCGTTCGAGCGGGGTGTGCCCATGTGGGGCGGCGAATCCCTGACCCCGAAGGACATCAGCTGGCCGCAGCCTTATCCCTACGACACCGACTACGACAAGGCGAAGGACCTGCTCGCCGAGGCCGGTTACAAGGACGGGTTCGAGGTGCCGCTGTCGTTCAACCTCGGTCTGGCCGACTGGGCCGAGCCGGCGGCACTTCTCGTGCAGGAAGGCCTGGGCAAGGTCGGGATCAAGTCGACCCTCGACAAGATCCCGGGCGCCAACTGGCGCACCAAAGCGCTGGTCGAGAAATCCCTGCCGCTGCACTTCAAGAACTTCGGCGGCTGGCTGAACTACCCGGACTACTACTTCTTCTGGGTCTACCAGCACGGTCATCTGTTCAACTCGATGAACTACAAGAACGACGAGGTCGAGGAGCTGGTGAACAACACGCTTCTGCTGCCGATCGAGAATCCGGCCTACGAGCCGAACGTCAAGCGGATGCTTGAGATCGCGTTCGACGAGGTGCCGCTGATCCCGCTGTATCAGCCGTTCCTCGATGTGGCCACCCAGAAGAACGTGACGGGCTACGAGTACTGGTTCCATCGCCAACTCGATGCCCGCTCGCTCGGCAAGGACACGGTCTGAGTGCTGCGTAGCGGGCCCGGGACACAGCAGGACGCGTCGCGATGAGCAGATTCGCCATGATCGGAAGACGACTTGCGCAGGCGATCCCATCGATCATCGGAATCATTGTTGTGACCTTCCTGCTGACCCGGGCGCTCCCCGGCGACCCGGCAGTCTACTTCGCCGGGCCGGCCGCGGACGAAAAATCCATCGCCGAAATTCGCGCCGCACTCGGCCTCGACAAGAGCCTGTTCGAGCAGTTCTGGCTCTACCTCGGAGACCTGGCGCGGGGCGATCTCGGCGTGTCCATCAGCACGGGCCGGCCGGTACTCGAAGAACTCGCCACCCGGTTGCCTGCGTCGCTGGAGCTGACGCTGGTCGCACTGATCTTTGCGATCGGGACCGCTTTGCCGCTGGGGATTTTGGCGGCGACCCGGCCGAACTCCTGGGTCGACCATCTCTGTCGTGTGGTCGTAACGGCTGGTGTGTCCCTGCCGGTGTTCTTCACCGGCCTGTTCTTCGTCTACACCTTCTACTTTCTCCTGGATGTCGTCCCGTCTCCTCTCGGGCGGCTGGATATTTTCTACATCGCCCCGGACCATATGACGGGCTTCTACCTGATCGACAGCCTCATTGCCGGTGACCTCGACACCTTCGGTGCGTCGTTCGCCCAAATCGTTCTGCCGGCGATCACCATGGGGGTGTTCGTGCTTGCGCCGCTGGCGCGTATGACCCGGGCGTCGATGCTGCAGGCGCTCGGCAGCGACTATATTCGGACCGCGCAGGCCAGCGGGTTGTCGCGCAGCAAGGTGCTCTTCTCCTACGCGTTCCGGAACGCGCTGCTGCCGATCCTGACGACGCTCGGCATGGTGTTCTCGTTCATGCTCGGCGCGAATGTGCTCGTTGAGAAGGTATTCGCCTGGCCCGGTATCGGGTCCTACGCAGTCAACGCACTCGTTGTTTCCGACTTCGCCGCGGTTCAAGGATTCGTTCTGTCCATGGCCATCCTCTTCGTGCTCGTGAACCTGGCGATCGACGTGCTCTACACCATTGTTGATCCGCGCGTCGGGATCGAGGGCTGACCGATGGCGGTCGCGGAATACCCCGACTCCACGGGCGAAAGCGCCGCGGCGGCCTGGTGGCGGCATTTCCGCTATGTGGTGAGCGAAAACCCGGTCACGCTCTTCGCGTTCATTCTGTTCGCGATGTTCGTTGTCATGGCCGTCTTCGGACCCTGGATCGTGCCCTATGATCCGCTGGCCAGCGACACCGCGAATGCATTGCAGCCGCCGACCTGGGCGCACTGGTTCGGCACCGATAATCTCGGGCGCGACGTCTTCAGCCGCGTCGTCGTCGCGACCCGGCTCGATTTCCTGATCGCATTCTCGGCCGTCGCGCTGTCCTTCGTCATCGGCAGCGTTCTCGGTTGTCTGTCCGGTTACTACGGTGGCTGGACCGACCGGGTCGTCGGACGGTCCATCGACACGATTATGGCCTTCCCGCTGTTCGTGCTCGCCATGGGGATCGTCGCGGCGCTGGGCAACACGGTCGAGAACATCGTCTACGCGACCGCGATCATCAATCTGCCCTTCTACACGCGCGTGGCGCGTGCTGAGGTGAATGTCCGCCGGAATGCGGGCTTCGTGGATGCAGCCAAGCTTTCGGGCAACTCCGACACGCGCCTTCTGGTCTTCCACCTCTATCCCAACATCCTGCCGCCGATGATGGTCCAGATCTCGCTTAATCTCGGCTGGGCCATCCTCAATGCCGCGGGGCTGTCGTTCATCGGGCTTGGGGTGCGCCCGCCCGCACCGGAATGGGGCATCATGGTCGCCGAGGGCGCGACCTTCATTGTGTCGGGCGAATGGTGGCTCGCCCTCTTCCCGGGTGCGGCGCTGATGCTCGCGGTGTTCTGTTTCAACCTTCTCGGCGACGGGCTGCGCGACCTGATCGACCCGCAGCGGCGGACCTGACGCGATGGCCCAGACACCTGAAATTCCGCTTCTGGCGATCAAGGATCTGACGGTCGAGTTCAAGACGCGCGCCGGGATCGTCGAGGCGCTGCACCAGGTCGGGTTCGATGTACGAAAGCGCGAAATGGTGGGCGTGGTCGGCGAGAGCGGGTCCGGGAAGTCCGTCACCGCCTACACAGTCATGGGCATTCTTGACCGGGCCGGGCGGGCGACGTCGGGCTCGGCAGTGTTCGGCGGCTTCGAGATGATCGGCGCCCGCGAACAGGACTTGCGTGAGCTGCGTGGTCGCGAGGCCTCGATGATCTTCCAGAGCCCGCGCACGGCGCTCAATCCGATCCGCAAGATCGGTCACCAGATCGAGGATGTGCTGCTCGAGCACACGCTGGTCTACCGGCGCGACGTCAGGGAAAAGGCCATCGATCTGCTGCGCCAGGTCCGGATCCTGAACCCGGAGCAACGCTATCACGCCTATCCCTACGAGCTGTCGGGTGGCATGTGCCAACGGGTGATGATCGCCATCGCGCTGGCCTGCGAACCCGCGCTGCTGATCGCCGACGAGCCGACGACGGGTCTCGATGTAACGACCCAGAAGGTGACGATGGACATCGTCCGTGATCTGACGACCGAGCGAGAGATGGCCGCGATCCTGATTACCCACGATCTTGGATTGGCCGCCCAGTATTGCCAGCGCATCGTCGTGATGCAGCGCGGCGTGGTGGTCGAGAGCGCCCCGACGGAGACCCTGTTCCGAAATCCGGGCCATCCCTATACGCGCAAACTTATTCAGGCGACGCCGCGCCGGGATTCGCGTCTTGAGGACCTGTCTGATGCGGCGGATGAGGATGAGGCGGGTTCGAAGCAGGTCATGGCGTTTCCATCCGGCACCCGTCCGATCCTGGAGGTGAGGGGGCTGGTGAAGGAGTATCCGCTGCACGCGACGGCGGAGCGCCGGAAACTGCTGGACAGTATTTTTCGGCCGAACATCGAAACACCGCCGACGACGTTTCGCGCCGTTGACGGCATCGACTTCTCGATCCAGCCGGGTGAAAGCGTCGGGCTCGTTGGTGAATCGGGCTGCGGCAAGTCGACGACCTCGAGCATGGTCACGCGCCTGCTCGATCCGACCGCCGGCGAGATCGTCTTTGACGGAGAGAATATCGGCGAGATCCCGGCCCGCAAGTTTGCGCGTCACCCGCTGCGCGCTCAGATCCAGATGGTGTTCCAGGATCCGACGGAGAGTCTGAACCCGCGGTTCAGCGCATTCGATGCAATCGCCGAACCGCTACGTCGCCTTGCGGAGAAGACGGACCGCGCGAGCCTGAAGGAGCAGATCGAGGATCTTGCGGACAAGGTGGGTTTGCCGCGCGACTTGCTGACGCGGTTTCCACACCAGCTGTCCGGCGGCCAGAAAGCGCGGGTCGGAATCGCCCGCGCCATCGCATTGCGGCCGAAGTTGCTCATTCTCGACGAGCCGACATCCGCGCTGGACGTTTCGGTCCAGGCCGTCGTGCTGAAGTTGCTCGACATTCTTCGGCGCGAGCTCGGCATGACCTATATTTTCGTTAGTCACGACCTGAACGTCGTAAGGCTTCTTTGCGACCGTGTCATCGTGATGAATGAAGGCCGGATCGTGGAGGCGGGTGCCGCCGAGACGCTGTTGTCCGATCCTCGCGAGGCATACACGCAAAAGCTCGTCTCTGCGATTCCGCATCTCGAGATCGATGAACGGGAAGGCGTCCCCCGGGTCGTGAAAGCCTAGTGCCGGTGCGTCACGCTGCGATGGTGTCGAGGTAGCGGCGCCAGTCCCCGAATTCCGTGATATCGATGGCGTCCTCGGTTGCGCTCGCTTCGCAAAGAAATCCCAGCACGTCCGAGCCGTCGTCGAGAGAGATCCGCCCGATGCCCAGTGGCGCCGGAATTCCTGTGATGAACCCGCCGATGCGGTTTGCCGGAACTTCCCAAATTTCCAGCCGAATGGTGGATCCGAAACTCGAACGCATGAGACCCGGGCGGGCGGGTGGGCCGCCCCCCAGCGCGTACATACGGTACGCGGGTGCCGTCGATGCCTCGCGGACGAGGCGGCCGCCCCGGTCGGTCAACTGATGGTTCAGGGGTTGCCCTGACAGGTGTGCGCCGCACACTGCGATCTTGATCCAGTCCGGCTCGGGCGCTGCCGAGGGCGGGATTGTCTCGTTCCGACGCGGCTGAGCGTGGCGTGTCGCGCCGAGTGGCAAACCGGTGTCCGCATGGAAGCGGCCCGCAAGCGAGAGCAGCGCGTTGTCGGATCCGGCCGGCGCGATGAGCGTGATCCCGAAAGGAAGGTTCGTTCTCTCGTTGAACGCCGAGGGCACCGCGGTCGCGGCAAGGTCGAGCAGATTGACGAAGTTTGTATATGTGCCCAGTTCGCTGTTCCGCGCGATGGGCTCGGCTTCGACGGCATCGATCGTCGGGTGTGTCGGGGCGGTCGGCAGAACCATGACGTCAGCCAGCTTCCAGAGATCTCGACTTCGATGTGCGAACTCCTCGAGGCGGTAGAAGGCGTCGAACGTGTCGACCGCATCATAGTTTCGTGCACCCCCGAGAATGGTTCGGATCACGGGCAGCAATGCCTGGGGACTATCCTCCATCAGGCTACGGGCCGCGTGATATCGCTCTGCGACCCAGGGGCCGCCGTAGAGCAGTTCTGCCGTTTTGGCGAATGGCTCGTAGTCGAAGGCGACTCGCGTTCCGCCGATCGATTCCAGTCGTTCGCAGGCCCGCTCGAAACACTGCGCGTAGGCGTCGTCGCCGAAGAAACTGAGTTGGCTCGGGTCCGGGGCCGCAAACGAGAAATCGCCGGCAATCACGCCCGTCGTGAGATCGAATGTCCGAGATCCCGGATGATCCCTGTCTTCTGCCCCCGCGATATCGAGGACGGTGCGCGCATCCGCTGCGGTCAATGCGAAGACGGACACGCAATCGAGCGACCGGCACGCCGGTACGACGCCGCGCGTGCTGATCCGGCCGAGCGAGGGCTTGAGGCCGACCAGATTGTTGAACGCCGCCGGCACGCGGCCGGACCCGGCTGTGTCGGTTCCCAGTGCGAAGCTCGCCATGCCGAGGGCAACCGCAACGGCGGAACCCGAACTCGATCCCCCGGACACATAGGAATCATCGAACGCATTGCGGCAAGGTCCCCAAGGCGAACGGGTACCCACGAGGCCGGTCGCGAACTGGTCGAGGTTGGTCTTGCCGACCAGAATTGCTCCTGCATCCAGCAGGAGATCGACGACCGGGGCAGAGCGCGCCGGTGTGTGGGCGAATGCCTCGCATGCCGCCGTGGTCGGCAGCCCGGCCACATCGATGTTGTCTTTTACGGCGAACGGGATTCCAAAGAGCGGAAGATTCGCGGCGGACTTTGTCTCTAGCTCCCTTGCGCGGGTGCGCAGCCCATCGTCCGGCACTTGGTGAATCCAGATCGGATTGGACGCGTGGTGGTTGCGCTGCCGGATAACCTCTTCGACGATCCCGGACGGGTTGCGGGTATCTGACGCATAGTCGCGCGCCAAGCGCGTGATGTTCAGATCGGGTGCTTCGTGATCGGTCAAAGCTGCAACTCCCCCACGCGAACCTCCGCAGAACGCTATCTCGACAGAATGATTGCAATCGATGGGCCAGTCGGAAGGCCCACAAATCGGCTTGTTTCGTCGGCCGGTGACGAAACGACTGCTGAAATCTTGAGCATGACGCCTGTCCCAGCGGCAATTTGCATACAAAAAATAAGAAATTATAACAATAACAAATAGATAATGTTCTTATACAGCCCTGAGAATCAGGATTTTTCTCGCGTGGCGAAGACCGCGGAAGCGTCGCTGACTGTCAACATGTGGCGGCGCATCGCGTCATAAGCGCGGTTGCCGTCACGCGCGAGAATCGCCTCGACCACTTCGGAATGTTCCGCATTGGATCGGGCTATTCGTCCCGGGATTTGAAACTGGGCATTGCGGAACGGAGCGAGGCGAGCGCGTACGGCCTGCGTCGATTCCTCGAGCACCTCGTTGGCCGATCCGGCATAGATCGCGGCGTGGAACTTGCGGTTGTGCTTCTCATAGGCATCCGGTTCGCCGTCCTCCGCCAGGGCTTCGCCTTTCGCGTGCAGATTCGAGAATGAGTCCCGCTCCACGTCGGTCATTCGCTCTGCGGCGAGCCGTGCGTAGGCGCCTTCGAGCTCGGCCATCGCTTCGAACATCTGGGCCAGATGTTCGCGCGTTACATTCGAAACAATGACGCCCCGGCGCGGACGGATTTCGATCAGTCCCGTGGCTTCGAGTCGCCGCAACGCCTCGCGCACGGGCGTGCGGGATGTCTCGAATCGGTCGGCAATGGCCTGTTCTTCGAGGCGTGTGCCCGGCAACAGGCGACCGCTGATGATCTCCTCAGCGAGCCGTTCCTCGAGAAAGTTTGATCGGGTCTGCCCGCGGGCGGGTCGGGTGGCGCGTCGTCTTGGCACGTTCGGGATCCGGCGCAACAGTGAGGAGTGATCGGTGTTCAATCTTGCATTCCGAGCCGGGCCTGGCAAATCTGGCTGGCTGCCCAAAACACGGGCAATGGACGCGCACCGCGATACGGCGTTTCGGCGAAGGCAACCGGATATCTGTGGATTCTGTGAACATCCGGCCCGGCATGCTGCTTGCATATCGATAAGGCGTAACACTTCCCGTGCGTCGTCGGGGTCTACGGATAGCTGGAACATGACGGTGGTTTACAGATGAAATCCACAAAGCTCGACCAGGCGAGGGGCACGTCCGTCGATGCCGACCCGTATCCCTGGCCATGGAACGGCAATATGCGCCCCGACAATACCGCCCTGATCGTCATCGACATGCAGACCGACTTCTGCGGCAAGGGTGGCTATGTCGATTCTATGGGTTACGACCTGTCGCTCACCCGGGCGCCGATCGGACCGATTTCGAAATTGCTCGGTGCCATGCGAGCGGGCGGTTACCACATCCTCCACACGCGGGAGGGTCACCGACCCGACCTGTCGGACCTGCCGCCCAACAAGCGCTGGCGTTCGCAGCGCATCGGTGCCGGGATCGGCGATCCGGGGCCGTGCGGGCGGATCCTGGTTCGCGGCGAGCCGGGCTGGGAGATCATTCCCGAACTTGCGCCGGATGAGGGCGAAGCGGTCATCGACAAGCCCGGGAAGGGCTCGTTCTGCGCGACGGACCTTGAATTGATGCTGCGTACCCGTGGGATTGAAAATCTGATTCTCACCGGCATCACGACGGACGTCTGTGTGCACACGACCATGCGTGAGGCCAATGATCGCGGCTTCGAATGCCTGCTTCTCGAGGATTGTTGCGGGGCGACCGATCACGGGAATCACCTCGCCGCAATCAAGATGGTGAAGATGCAGGGCGGGGTGTTTGGTGCGGTTGCCGATTCCGAAACACTGCTCGGGGCTTTGTCCTAGACCATGCCTGCCATCTCCGCGCGACCATACGACTACAGTTTTCCGGAGGGGCGTCTGGCGCTCATCGTGATCGACATGCAGCGTGACTTTGTCGAACCGGGAGGCTTTGGCGAGTCTCTGGGAAACGATGTTGCGCGCCTGCGGACGATCGTGCCAGCACTTCAGGGTCTGTTGAGTGCGTGCCGGGATGTGGGCGTGCCGATTATCCACACGCGCGAGTGTCACCGGCCAGACCTGTCGGATTGTCCTGCCGCCAAACGCGAACGCGGCGAGCCGAGGTTGCGTATCGGGGACCCTGGGCCCATGGGGCGGATACTCATAGCCGGAGAGCCGGGAGTTGAGATCATTCCCGAACTAGCGCCCGAGGCGGGTGAGGCGGTGATCGACAAACCCGGGAAGGGTGCCTTCTATGGAACAGATTTTTCCGGTGCCCTGGAAAGCGTCGGCGCCAGCCATCTTCTGATGACGGGGGTCACGACAGAAGTTTGCGTCCAGACGACCATGCGCGAGGCGAATGATCGCGGGTATGAGTGCCTGCTGGTGGAGGACTGCACCGAAAGTTATTTCCCCGAGTTCAAGGCGGCCACGCTGGACATGGTGCGCGCCCAGAGCGGCATCGTCGGCTGGACCGCCACGTCCGGTCAGGTGATGGAGGCATTGGTCATATGAGTGATGACGTGAACCCGGTTCCGATCGTGATGGAAGACATCATGGCACTAGCGGCGCGGGTAGATGAGCTCGAATGGCAGCCGTTTCGGGATGGCGTCCGGCTTTACCAGATCTACGGGACTATGGGCGCGCCCGGCCCGTCGGCTTGCCTGTTGCGCTTCGAAGTCGGCGCCATGGTGCCGCGCCACGCCCACACCGGTTACGAACACATCATCGTTCTCGATGGGGGGCAGACGGATGATCGCGGCCACTATTCGGCCGGCACGGTGCTGATCAGTCCTCCGGGGAGCGACCACGCGATCATCAGCGAGGAGGGGTGTCTTATCCTCGCGATCTATCAGTCGCCGGTGAGTTTCTCGTAAGGGTTTCGTGGTCCGTCCGCACAGTGACAGCCACTCTGACAGCCAACACGATGTTACTCGGCAACATCGGTTGCAACACTAAGAACTGTCGACCGCCCGATTTCTGGACCTGCTGATATGGGCGGACACCAGATGAACACCCTACAACCGGATTCGTAATGCGGGGGTCGCGTGTTCGAGTCACGCAGGCGGCACCATTTTCCCCCGAATTTCCACTTTGATGACCGGTGCGTCCGCCAGGCGCGCGGCGTTTTCCGACCGGTGACCGGCACCTGTCATCCGGTTCGGACGAGGAAACCAGTGGAGGGTATCCCGCCTATGAAACCGGGCCCGGAGCACGCTGCAGACTATTACAACGCGTCCGACGTGATGACCTTCTACCGGGAATGCTGGGGGGGAGCCATTCATATCGGCCGATATGACCGCGGCGACGAGAGCGTCGGCGATGCGTCTGCGGCGATGACGGATCACCTGATTTCTCTTGCCGGGATCACGGCGGGGCAGGACGTGATCGATATTGCCTATGGCGTCGGCGGAACCGTTGGCAAACTTGCCGCGCGGGGCTGCACTGTGACGGGGATCGATATTTCCGAGAACGAGATCGCTGTGGCCCGGGACCGGCTCGGATCCGACATCGCGTCGGGACGCGTTGCCCTGCCGACCGGTTCGATGCTGCCATATGTCAGGAATCGATTATTCACTCCCATGACCGGGTGCGGGTCTTCGGGGAAATTTTCCGCGTTCTGAGGCCGGGTGGGGTCTTCGTGTATTCGGATATCCTAACAGCGGCCGGTGCCGACCTTTCAGCCGTTCCGACAGCCTTTGACCGGCTTCGTGCCGAGGCCGGGGCCACGCCCGATGACTATCAGGCGATGGCCGAAGGCGCCGGGTTTGAGACCCTGAATCGCGAGGAGCGACCGGAGGATATTCGCACCCACTATCAGAAGCTTGAGGCGCGTCTGAACCCCCTTCATGGGGCGGTCTCGGCGGAATTCTTCGAATACGTGAGCCGGAGTCTTTCCGACTGGCGTCTGGCGGTGGAAGCCGGGCACATCACCTGGGCCTGCTTCCTGTCCCGAAAACCGGTCTGAGCGCCGGGTGATCCGGCCCGGATCCTGACGTCTCCGTCAGGCGCCCCAGACGTCGTCGTAGCGCGCCGTCCCGTCCGCCTTCGGGTAGTCCCGATAGCTTGCCGGCGTCCGGACTGAATGGAAGGTGGCACCGGTCAGCGCAACCCCGAGTGCGAAGAGCAGGTGCACGGCAATGAGTTCGCCGTACCACAGCCAGGCACCGGCCATGGTGCAAAAGATCGACGTCCACATCAGGCTCAATACGACCATGATCTGGAATCGCTGTTGTGGCCTGAGATGGCGCAGCGGGTTCCGTTCGGAATCCATGACGGCACGATAGATCGAAAGCATGTCTGTCTCCTTGGTTTTCAGGTCTCGTTACGTGACGGGTGAGCGTTCGGATCAGGATTTCGCGTTTGAATTGATGTCAGGGGAGCCATGCAGTCAGTGCGCATCCGGACCGGATGCCGGTTCGTAGAGATGGCAACCCAAACACGAAAGGATATTCGATATGTTCCGTTATCTCTGCCAGATCGGCGAAAAGGTTTATGTGAGCCGCTCCAGCCAGGAATGGCTGCGCGTTTGTAACTGACCCCCCTGTGTCTCCTCCCATGGAATGGCCCGGCCTTGTGCCGGGCTTTTCTTTTGGGCGGGCCATTCTTTTGCGGGTGCGTGCAGCTGCGGCGTTCTGTCCGAGGTCCGTCGGGGTCGGGGGTTCGTAACAGGGTCAGACATTAAATTCTGAAAGGACCAGAGCTATGCGACTTCTCAAAATACTTGCGCTGGCAGCCCTTCTGGCAGCGCCCGTCCCGGCCATGGCGGCGGATGTGACCGTGGAGATGCTGAACAAGGACCCGGACACCAACGAGCGAAACGTCTATGCCCCTTCACTGGTGCAGATCGCGCCAGGGGACACGGTGACTTGGGTGGCAACCGACAAGGGCCACAATGTCGAGTTCGTGCGCGGGGCCTATCCCGAGGGCGTCGAAAAGTTCCGCTCGAAGCTGAACGCGGAGGTCTCCTACACTTTCACCGAGCCCGGGGTTTACGTTTACAAATGCACACCCCATTACGGGCTGGGCATGGTCGGCGTGGTGATCGTCGGTGACGTGCCTGACAATCTCTCCGAGATCATGGCGAAGAAATACCCGGGCAAGGCCGATGCGCGCATCGATGCCTTGCTCGAACCGCTGACGTGACCCTGTATCTGCCACGGCAAGGTCTACGGCCCTGAAATTGAGGCAATAAAAAAGGGGCAGGACGCATCGCGCCCTGCCCCTCTTTTTCCCGATATGTCTTCCGGTCAGTCTTTGGAGGCCGCCGGTTCTGCGCTGGTTGGTTCCACATGGGTGGTCGGCAGGCCGTGCTTCTCCCGCAAGCCGTCGCGATAGACGGCGCGGATCAGCGACAGGCCCATCAGCAACATGACGAAGCTGAAGGGCAGGGCGCCGATGACCATCGCGGTCCGGATGGTCCCCAGCCCGCCGGCGAGGATCAGGCCCCCGACGACCAGCGACAGGGCGGCACCCCAGAACAGGATATGCGGCCGCGCCTTGGGGCCTTCATCGCCCGCAGCGTTGATCGTGTTGATGATCAGAACCGCACTGTCGGCCGAGGTGACCAGATAGGTCAGCAACAGAACGACCACGATGACCGACATCAGGTAGGCCAGCGTCTCGTTCAGGATCACTGCCAGCACGGCGAAGAGCTGATCCGACGGACCGGCCCCAGCGATCGCGCCGTTGGCCACACCCGAGAGCTCCAGGTCGATGGCGGTGCCGCCGACGAGAGCAAACCAGATGAAGCACATGGCGGCCGGGATGATCAGCGCGCCCAAGACATATTCACGAATGGTACGTCCCTTGGAGATGCGGGCCAGGAACACGCCGACAAACGGTGCAAACGCGATCCACCAGGCCCAGTAGAAGATGGTCCAGCCACCCTGCCAGCCGGCCAGGGCGTCGCCCTGTTCGGTACCGTCTGCGGGCCACACCGTGAAGAGGTTGCCCGGGATGGAGAGCAGGTAGTCCCAGATCCCGACAAAGAAGGCCGAGAGCCCGAAGAAGGTGGACCCGAACACCAGGAAGAAGAACAGAACGAAGAAGCTTAGTCCCATATTGATGTTCGAGAGCCACTTGATCCCCTTGCCGACGCCCGAGAGCGCGGACAGCGTGGAAGCCCCTATGATCACCAGGAGCGCGAACGGAATCCCCAGCGTCGAGGACGACCGGGTTCCATCGGCCGCCACGGTGTAGAGCCAGTCACCGAAGACGATACGCGGCAGGCCACGGCGATAGCAGAAATAAGCCAGCGCCAGGCCCACAATGGCGTAGGCGGCCCATGCGGCCAGGCCCCAATGGGTGAAGGACCAGACATAGGCGTCGCGCACATTGCCCGCGGTGCTGCCCTCGGTCAGCCCCATGATGGTGCTGGAATTGGCAGCGAAGTGATACATCGGTTCGGCGGTTGCGAAGGTCAGCATGCCGATTCCGATGCCCGCGCCGAACACCATGGAGAATCAGGAGAAATTTGAGAATTCCGGCCGGTCTTCTTCATGGCCCAGTCTGAGCTTACCGGAGGATGGCCAGAGTGCCAGTGCAAAACAGAGGATGACGAAGAACGCCATCACATAGACGTACCAGTAGTTGAAGGCTACCAGGATGATGCTGTTGAGGTCGCCCAGCACCTCAGCAGCCTGGGTGGGGAAGGCGATGGCCCAGATGATCAGGCCGCCGACAAGTATCTTGGCGGTGATCGCGACGTATTTGGTGAACCCGCGATAGAAGCCGGAGGCCGCGACCCGGATGAAAAGGTGTGTGATTGGTATTTTAACTGGCATGAATCCCGCTTTTTGTAATTGCATAGGCGGGAAACCATAATACTGAGTCGCCGTCAGATCACAAATATGCCCCCGGACAGCACAAAATGCGTAATTTTATTTTGGTGTTATTTGTCCTGTATTCGGGGCCAAAATTCTATTTTAGTTAGTTTCTTCACGCTTGAACTCTGGCCGTTTTCAGGGGACCAGCCAGGCGCCGTCCCAGGTGTCACCGGACCGGGTGAACCGCACGCGGCGGTGTCCCCGGGCATCGAGGAAAAGCCACTCGATGGCCTCGATATTCAGGGAGACCACCATGAAGTTGTCCGCACCACCATTCGTGGTATCCGGGTCGAACTGCGCCAGGGCGGGGGTTTCGATCTCGGTGCCGGGCGCTGTGCTCACCTGGTAGCAGATGCGGCTCATCGCCTGGGCCGCATCCCATGCGGCGTTCGAGACGTCATCATCGATATGGAGTTCCGCGCGGCAGTCCAGTTGCAGCTGCACCTTCGCGCCGGGATCATAGATGTGGAGCATGGCGCGCGGATCTGCGCGCAGTTCGGCGATTTTCGGGGAACGCCGGTCGGTGTGAAAGCGGAGCTGGGCGGCGTCGCGATCGCAGCCGCGCAGGACCACCGTGCGTGCCCGGGGCTGCCCGTCTGTCCGGATGGTCACAACGGTCGGGGTGTGGGCGACCGTGCGGCGATTTGTGGCGCCGTCCACGAGCATCTGCCAGGCGGTGTTGAGGACCGCGTCAAGGTTTTCATAGTGATCGGGCGCGCGATACCCGGGATCGGCTGCGGACGTCATGTTCAAGCTCCTTATCCGCCTAGATTGGCGAATCCGGACCGCCAAAGCCAACCCCCGTGCGCCCGTACAGAATTTTGACCGGACCGTCTGTTAGTGACGGCGGATGTGGCATAGTACGCCCAGAGCGAAATCACAAAAATCCGTTTCAGGGGAAATATCATGGCCACTGCCTATCCAAACACCGAACTCCACATCGCCGGAACCTGGCGCGCCGCCGATGCGGGTGAGACCATCGACGTGATCAACCCGGCGACCGGACAACCCATTGGCAATGTTGCCCATGCCCGGATTTCCGACCTGGACGCCGCACTGGAGGCGGCAGAGAAAGCCTTCCGCGGCTGGAAAGAGGTTCCGGCGATGCAGCGCTACCAGGTAATGCGCAAAGCCGCCAATCTGATGCGTGAACGCGCCGACGAGATTGCCGCGATCATGACCATGGAACAGGGCAAGCCGGTCGGCGAAGCCAAGATCGAAACCCTGTTCGGCGCCGACATCATCGACTGGTTCGCTGAAGAGGCGCGCCGCACCTATGGCCGGGTGATCCCCGCGCGCATGGATGGCGTGACCCAGCTCGTGGTCAAGGAGCCGGTCGGTCCCGTGGCCGCCTTCACGCCGTGGAACTTCCCGATCAACCAGGCCGTCCGCAAGATATCGGGTGCAGTTGCGGCCGGGTGCTCTATCATCCTCAAGGGCCCGGAAGAAACCCCGGCAAGCTGCGCCGCGCTGGTGAAATGTTTCGTCGATGCCGAGCTTCCCGATGGCGTGGTCAATCTGGTCTATGGCATCCCGGCGGAAATTTCCGAGTACCTGATCCCGCACCGGACGATCCGGAAGATCACCTTTACCGGCTCCACGGCCGTGGGCAAGCAGCTGGCCGCGCTGGCGGGCGAACATATGAAACGGGTGACCATGGAGCTTGGCGGGCATTCCCCGGCCATTGTCTTCGAGGACGCCGATGTGGAGGTGGCGCTCAAAGTTCTGACGGCCAACAAATTCCGCAATGCCGGTCAGGTCTGCGTTTCTCCCACACGTTTTCTGGTGCACGAAAAGCACTATGACCGCTTCGTCGAGGGCTTCACCGATTTTGCCTTCAACCTCCCGGTAGGTAACGGACTGGATACGAACAACAAGATGGGGCCTCTCGCCCATGACCGCCGGGTCGATGCCATCGAGGGTTTCGTGGCCGATGCGGTGGACAAGGGCGCAACCATCCGCACGGGCGGCAAGCGCAAGGGCAACGAAGGTTACTTCTTCGAGCCGACCGTGATGACCGATGTACCGTTGGATGCGCGTATCATGAACGAGGAGCCCTTCGGGCCGGTCGCACCGATTTCCTCCTTCTCGGATTTCGATGCGGTGGTGGCCGAAGCCAACCGGCTCGATTACGGCCTCGCCGCCTATGCCTACACCAAATCGGCCAAGACCGCCGAAGCCATCGGTTCGGCGTTCGAAAGCGGCATGGTCTCGATCAACCATCACGGCATCGGTCTGATCGAAACGCCGTTCGGCGGGGTCAAGGATTCCGGCTACGGGTCTGAAGGTGGCTCGGAAGCCATCGAAGCCTATCTGAACACCAAGTTCATCACCCAGGCCGGACTCTAGAGCGCGTGACCGGGGACGAATGGGAGGTGGCGAGCGGATGATCGAGAACCTTCAATTCGTCTCCATTGCGCTGGAGGTCGTGATCGCGGTCATCTTTGTGTTGATCGCGTTGCGTGGCAGGCACTTCATGCTCGGGCTCGCCCTGACCTTCGCCATCTATGTGTTCTATGACCTGGCCCGCCAGTTTGCCTGGGACATTTCCCCCGCCGTGCTGGTCGGTGGGTTTTTCGTGGCGACCGTCTCGGCGCTTTATTCGGCGGTGAAGCTCTACCGGCGGCTCTGATCCGGACACAATATATGTCTTCGATCGTTCTCTATGATCTTGTGGGTGCGGATGACCGGCGCTTTTCCGGACATTGCTGGCGTATCCGTCCGGCGCTGGCCCATAAGGGCCTGACCTTCGAGACGGTGCCAACGCCATTTACGGGGATCGGGAAGATCGGGGACGGATCCTTTCCGACCCTGCCGGTGATCCGGGACGGCGAAACCTGGGTCTGTGACAGCTGGGCCATCGCGGAATATCTCGAGGACACCTACCCGGACCGGCCGTCCCTGTTCGGCGGTCCGGTCGGCCGCGCGCTGACCGCTTTTGTTGCGCAATGGTGGCGCACGCGCCTGCATCTGTTCGTGATGCCAATGATCCTGCAGGACATTCACGATCACCTGTTGCCCGAAGACAGGGACTGGTTTGCCGAAACCCGGGCGAAACGGTTCAGAAAACCCATTGCGGAACTGCAGGCTGGCCGGGAAGACCGGCGCGCCGAACTTCACGAACGGCTCGGGCCCCTGCGTCAGCTGCTCTCCAATCAGCCTTACCTGGGGGGCGAGACCCCGCTCTATGCCGATTATATTGTCATGGGCACCTTTGTCTGGGCCCGCAAGATGAGCCCCTTCGCCCTTGTCGAACCCGTTGACCCGGTGCACGCCTGGATGAATCGTTGCCTCGACCTGTATGACGGGATGGCGCGGCAGGGGCCGGGTTACGATTGGTAGTGCGAACGTCGATGGTTTCGGGCCGCGGTTACCCGCGCCCTTCGAACTGAGCTAAGCACTGTCATGCGGGTTGTCGCGGCGGGATGTGTTTTCGGACAAGTCGCGCTTCGCTTCAAGTCTGCCAGTTGTACCGATCCGGAGGGATTGCATGTCTGATGCGCAGGATAGGGTTGACGGGATGGACCTCGCCAGAGTCCCGGTTACACCGGAAATGCATTTCGGCGATTTTGATCCGATAGAGGCGGCACGGCTGGCCGAAGATTATGGCTGCATGATCCTGCGTGGCGATGATACCTGCCGGGTCCGTTTCGTCACCATGGTCGAGGACATGATCGAACGTGGTGTTCTGGAGGGGGTCGTCTCGATGTTGTTCGATGCCGAGGGCAATCTTGTCGACGCTGGCGAAAACGATCCTTCCGCACCGGTTGCGCCCACACCGAACGGCATTGCCTGAGCGTTCGTCTTTACGCTCGGAGCAGACGATCCTGCCAGCGGCACGGTGACGGAATTCGGGGAGGCCGGGAAAGTCGAATTTCCCCTGGTCGCCGCCCGGGATTCATTCGGGAATTTTTTGGGTCTGGTGTCGCCGGATTCCGGATCCGCGGACCGCGCGGCGGCTGAATAAGCTTCAGTCTTCGGCAGCTTCTGCGCCGGACCGGACGGAAGTTCGGGCCGGATTGGTGCCGTTTGCCTCACGGGTTTGACTGGACAATTGCAAAAACACCGATATTGTTCGTGTAATATTATTTATTACATATAATCAATGTGAAAAAGGGCCGCCCGCGCCGGTCTGCCACACGACGAAGATCAGGAACCTGGACATGAGCACGAAACATCCCGAGACCCTTGCCCTGCATGCGGGTCACCGCGCCGACCCGACGACCGGATCGGTGGCCGTGCCGATCCATCAGACCACGAGCTATCAGTTCCGCGATACCGAACATGCGGGCAACCTGTTTGCACTGTCCGAGCTGGGTAACATCTACACCCGGATCATGAATCCCACCGTCGATGTTCTGGAGCAACGCCTTGCGGCGATTGAGGGCGGCGTGGCCGCGCTTGGCCTGTCCTCGGGACAGTCCGCATCCATGTTCTCGGTGCTCAATATTGCGCGGGCGGGCGACAACTTTGTCTGCTCGACCGACATCTATGGCGGCACATGGAACCTGTTCAAGAACACCATGGCGGATATGGGGATCGAGGCGCGTTTCGTGGATCCGGCTGATCCGGAAGCCTTCCGTGCGGCCACCGACGAAAACACCCGCGCCTACTATGCCGAGACTCTGCCGAACCCGAAGTTGCAGGTCTTCCCGATCGCCGAGGTTGCCGCCATCGGGCGTGAGCTGGGCGTGCCGCTGATCGTGGACAACACGGCTGCGCCGTTGCTCTGCCGTCCGCTCGACCATGGCGCGGCCATCGTCATGTACTCGACCACCAAGTATATCGGCGGTCACGGCACCTCCATCGGCGGCATGCTGATCGATGGCGGCAACTTCGATTGGGAGGCCCATGCCGACCGTTTCCCGCTGCTCAACGAGCCGGACCCGAGCTATCACGGTGCGGTCTGGACCGAAGCGGTCAAGCCGCTCGGGCCGATTGCCTATATCATTAAGGCGCGGGTGACCCTGTTGCGCGATATCGGCGCGGCCATGTCGCCCCAGAACGCCTTTCAGTTCATCCAGGGGCTGGAGACGCTGCCGCTGCGCATGGAACGGCACTGTGAGAATGCGGACAAGGTGGCGCAGTTCCTGGACGGTCATGACAAGGTTGAACGTGTCATTCATCCCAGTCTGATGGAGGGAGAGTCCCGCCGCCGGGCTGACGCCTATCTCAACGGTGGCTATGGCGCGCTGATGGGTATGGAAGTGAAGGGCGGCCTGGAGGCGGGCAAGAAGTTTATCGATTCGCTCGAACTGCTCTATCACGTGGCCAATATCGGTGATGCCCGGTCACTGGCGATCCATCCGGCTTCGACCACGCACAGCCAGCTCGATGCCGAGGAGTTGCTGCAGGCCGGTGTGACGCCCGGATATGTGCGCCTGTCGATCGGAATCGAGCATGTTGACGATATCATCGCCGATCTGGATCAGGCGCTGGCCAAGGCCTAGAACGGTCGGTCCATCGAGCGGTGGGCCGCTCCAGAACAGCAGCTTCGTGAGGATCGCATGAGCCGGTAAATCCCGGTACTGTGACGCGTCGTTCACACCTTCGCGTCATCCATGCCCGCTGCTTCCGGTTCTTCCACGTCCCCCGAACGGCTTCTCGCCGATGCGCACGCGCGCGCAAATGCGGGGGATTCGGCTGGCGCGCAATCATTGCTCCGCAAAATTCCGCACCAGAGCGGGGTGGCTGTCGATGCGGCCCGGTTGCTCGGTATTCTGCGATTTGCCGATGGCGACCACACAGAGGCGGCCCGGCTTTTTCTGCGGGTGCTCAAGTCACCGGGCGCATTGGCCATCGATCATGTGAATCACGGTCTCGCGCTTGCAGCGCTGGGCCGTTTGGCAAAAGCCGAAGCGGCATACAGGACTGCGCTGACGCTGGAGCCCGAGCTCCTGGATGGCTGGTTCAATCTCGGCAACCTGTATCGGACCCGGGGCGATCTGGATGCCGACCAGCCCCGATAGTGCTCTGCCTCTGGATTTTTGTGGCCGCCCCAGACATCATCGCGATAGTGTAAATCCGACACAACCGAGGGCGTTGGCATGACGAAAGAATCCGGAACATTCGATGTGGTGGAGGCGTCGATTGATGACCTGCATGAAGCGATTCGCGCGGGGGAGACGACCCTCGTGGAGGTCGTGCAGCAATATATCGACCGGGCCCGCGCCTATAACGGGGTCTCGAGTATGCTGGTCACCGAGGACGGTTTGCCCGTCCCGGAAGCCCCGGGTGTTGTGCGCGCCGGTGCGCCCCTGAAATTTCCGACCGAGACCATCCCGGTGTCGGACATCCTGCCCGATCTCGACAAGTACAAGGGTCCGCCGCTCGAATTCGGACGGATGGAGGCGACGGCTTCCAAACCGGACGTCGAGCAGCAATTCGGCATGATTGCAGGCATCCCCAGGGCCGGTCAGGTCAACGCTTTGTCCACCCTCAATATTCGCGGCGAGCGTTCCGTGACCTGCTGGGGTGAATACGACAAGCACCCCTCCGAGGGTCCGCTGCCCGCCGGTGCGCCGCCGGTTTGTGAAATGTTCCGCCAGTTCCCCGATGCGCTCGAGCGCGCGGCCGAACTGGATGCGGAATATGGCAGCGATCCCGATCTCGACGCGATGCCCATGTACGGCGTGACCTTCTCGTTCAAGGATCCGTTCGACACCAAGGACATGCGGTCCACCGGCGGTGCGGATGCCGCCTATGACAACGATTTTCCGGCGCGTGATCACGTGCTGGTCGAGCAGCTCCGCAAGAAGGGTGCGATCATCCTCGCCAAGGCGGTCAACACCGAATACAACGGCCGTGCTGGCGATCCGGGCGGACGTCACACGCCGGACAAGGTGCTGCCCTCGACGCTGGGCTATCAGCGCGCGACCTGGGGTGGCAATCCGTCCAACCCCTACGACACCACCCGGGCGGCCTCGCTGGGGTCGAGCTCCGGCTCGGCCCTCTCGGTCAGCACCAATCTGGTGATGGCGAGCCTCGGGGAAGAAACCCGCGCCTCGTGCCGCGGCCCCTCGAACCACAATGCGGTTGCCCTGATCCTGCCCCACAAATCGATGATCGGTTTTGACGGCGGGGCCATTGGCGCGGATATCTATTGCGACCGGTCGGGAATTCATGCGCGGTCTCTCCCGGACTGCGCGAAGATTCTCGATGCCCTGAAGGATCCCGAGAACGGCTATTACGATCCGCGTGATCCCTACACGACCGTGCCCCGGTCGTCGGTGCTCGATACACCCTATGCGTCGCATCTCTCTCACGATGTCCGGGAGGGTGCGCTGAAGGACGTGCGGCTCGGGGTGGTTCGGGAATCTATGGTCTATCCCAAGGATTCTCTGACCGAGAAACCGATCGTCGATGCCGCCACGGTTGAAATCAAGGACGTGCTGGGTGGGATGCTGGGTGCGACGCTTGTGGAGTCGGGCGATCTGCTCTGGACCCCCGATCCCGAGCTTGAACAGATGACGCCGGATTTCCGGCGGGCGCTCGCCAAGCTTCTGCCGGTCTTCATGCCGGATGTTCTGTTTCGCCTGCGCGCCGATGGCACGCCCTTGTTCAGGGAATTTGCGGACACGATCCGGCCGACGGAATTCCAGCCGGGCAAGACCTTTGGCAGCGGGACTATGGACCCCATCGATTATTGCGTCGGTCTGGCGGAAGGCACGATCGAGCCGCCATCGAATTTCGATATCGCCACGATCCAGCATCAGCAGCTCGCGACCACCTTCCGCTTCCATATCAGCCAGTACCTCATGCGTCGGGCCGCGGACTGGAAGGCTGCCGGGTTCCACGAGGCGCTCGACAACTGGGAAGCGCTGAACGCGCGCTCGAAATTCTGGGGCGACGATCAGCGTGCGGCCTTCAAGAACTGGGAAGAGACCGCTGACCCGCGCAATGCGCTGGACGGGCGACAGGGCGTGAACGAGCGCATCATGCTGCGCGAGTTACTGCGCCGGGTCGATATGATGGTGCTGATCGAAAACAGGCTCGATGCCTTTGTGCGCCTGCACACCCCCTGGCCGCCGGGAATCATCGGTGGGCCGCTGCAATACGACACGCCGAACAATTTGCGGCCCGAAAGTCTGTATGGCCCGAACGCCGGATTGACGGAGATGCTGGTGCCGGCGGGCTATGTCACCACGGCCTATGATCCGGTTTATGAACTGAGCGATAACGGCACGAAATACGTGTCCGCGCCGTCCCGGACGGCGACCCAGATCGAGGCGCCGGGTCTGCCGTTCTCGCTGGTTTTTCGGTCGGAACCCGGCACCGAAGATTCGCTGCTGCGGATCGCCTCGGCTTATGAGGCGGCTTCGCGACGGCGGGTCCCGCCGCCGGATTTCGGACCCATTTAGGGGATGAGCGGGCATAGGGGTTTTTGACCTGCTCCCAGAGCACCCTATCTGATAGAGACAGGATAGATATCGGGGCACGACCAAAATGACCGACACACGGCAGCTTCATCTTGCGGCGTTCATGCGCCCGATCAGCATCCACACCGGTGCCTGGCGCTATCCGGGCGGCACGCCTGATGCGAACTTCAATTTCAAGGCGATCGTGAAGTACGCGCAGCGCTTGGAGGAAGCGCGCTTTGACGCCTTCTTCATGGCCGATCATCTGGCGCTTCTGAACATGCCGATGGATGCCCTCAAGCGGAGCGCAACGGCGACGTCCTTCGAACCGTTTACACTGCTCTCGGCGCTGTCCATGGCGACGGAACATTTGGGCCTGATTGCCACCGGCTCCACCTCCTTCGATGAGCCATTTCATGTTGCGCGGCGGTTCGCCTCGCTCGATCATATCTCCGATGGCCGTGCGGGCTGGAACATCGTCACCACCTCCAATCCGGATGCGGCGAAGAATTTTGGTCTGGATGAACACCTCGATCACGCGGAGCGGTATGCGCGGGCGCGTGAATTCTATGACGTGGTCACGGGCCTCTGGGACAGCTGGGCCGACGATGCGTTCATCCGCGACGTGGAGTCCGGCGTCTTCTTCGATCCCGAGAAACTGCACACCCTCGACCACAAGGGTGAGTTCTTTTCAGTCCACGGCCCATTGCACATCGCGCGCCCGGTCCAGGGCTGGCCGCTGATCGTACAGGCCGGCGGGTCGGATGCCGGGCGGCAGCTTGCCGCAGAAACCGCCGATGCGATTTTTGCTGCTCAGCGCACCCTGGAGGACGGCAGGGAATTCTATGCCGACGTCAAGGGGCGCATGGCAAAGCTCGGGCGTAATCCCGACCACCTCAAGATTCTTCCCGCCTGCCTGGTCGTGGTTGGAGATACGGTGGAGGAGGCGCGTGAGAAACGGGCGCTGCTGGATTCGAAGGTCCATCTCGACAGCGCGATTGCCTCCCTGTCGATCTCGCTGGGCACCGATGCCTCGAAGTTCGATCTCGACGGGCCGCTGCCCGACATTCCCGATACCAATGCCTCCAAGAGCGGGCGCGAACGTGCGATCCGCCTGGCCGGACAGGAGAACCTGACCGTGCGCGAACTTGCCCAGCGTATGGGCGGCTACTCCGGTCTCGCGCTGGTGGGCACGGCCGAAACCATTGCGGACGAGATGGAGGAGTGGATCGAGACCCGCGCAAGCGACGGCTTCACGATCATGTTCCCCTTCCTGCCCGAAGGGCTGGATTTGTTTGTGGACCGGGTCGCGCCCGAACTCCAGCGCCGCGGTTTGCTGCGCCGTGAATACGAAGGGTCCACTCTTCGGGAGAACCTGGGTCTGCCGCGACCGGAGAACCGCTTCTTCGCGAACGCCGATCAGGCGGCGGAGTAACGCTCTGGAAGTAACGCTCTACAGGTAGCCGCCGCGGAAATAGACCAGCGGATCGGCTTCCGCATCGCCGGCAATGGCCACCACCCGTCCGAGGGCCAGGATCGTCCCGTGGCGTTCGATGGTTTCCTCGAGCTTGCAATCCATCACCCCGACCGCGCCCTTGAAGGTAGGCGCGCCCGTCGCCAGGTAGCCCCAGCGGTCTGCCTCGAACCGGTCGCGGCCTTTCTTCTCGGACTTGCCGGAGAACAGGTCGACCACGTCTTCCGTGCCGCGCGGAAGGTAGTTGATGGCGAAATGCTCTGAATCCCGGATCGCACTCAGCGCCGAGGTCTTGGCATCGATGGAGACCAGCATGGTCGGCGGTGCGGCGCAGACATGGGTCGCCGACAGGCCCAGAAAGCCTGCAGGTCCTGCGCTGCCGCGTGCCGTGACAATGGTGGCGGCGACCGCCCTGGCACCGACGGCCTGCCAGAACGATCCGATATCGATATCCGCGTTGCCCGCGCCGGTTCCTTCGCTGCCCATTATGTCCTCTGTGTCAGGTCTGGTCGTGTGGTGGTGTTTCAGTGCGCTGTCAGGCGTGTTCGTCACGAACTGTCAGGCGCTTGTTGATCCAGTCGGAATAGATGTCCACCGCGAGCCAGATCGCCTGGGCGCCGGCAAAGTTCACGACGCCATAGAGCCATGGAAAGTCGAACCCACCGGCAAACCAGTAGCCGGACACCAGAAAGACAATGATACAGATTATGCCCGAAGCCAGATTGGCCGGGACAAGCCGCTGCCATTGGCCTTCCCAGCGCTTGGACAGGCGAAACACGATCCGGCTGACGAGAAATGTCGGCACGAATGCTGCGGCAAAAAAACCGACATCGAAGACGAAATTCAAGGCAGGCTCCGCGCGTCATTGATTCGGCACAAGCATACATGGGTCTGACGGGATGCTGAACCGTTCTGTGCGGCGAGAACTTCTGGCGGTGCACGCATGAGTTGCGTTATGCAGACAGGGGTGCATGCAGGCGAGGAAGTCAGGGCAACGGAAGAACAGGACACTGTCGAGCAGAAACCGGTTTTGAGCGGCTTCGTTCTGGCCCTCGTGCTGGTGCTTGTCGGTCTGTGCGCCCTGGGCATGCTGGTTCTGGCGGCTGCGGCCGTGGTGTTCCACTAGGCCTTCGGCGCGGCTTCCTTGCGCCGCCGG
>JAYQBG010000013.1:34679-49100 GCA_038137215.1 Alphaproteobacteria bacterium | reverse complement strand
TGGCGACGATCATCCCGCCGCCGACCCAGGTCCAGATTTCCGGCTCTTCGCCGAAGACCAACAGGCCCAGTATGGTCGCCCAGACCAACTGGAGAAACTGGATCGGCTGGGTGACCGTAATGTCCGCCGATCGGAAAGCCTGGGTCAGGGTGTAGTGACCGGCCGTCGCACAGATGGCGGTCGCCAGCAGCCAGGCCAGCTCGACATAGGTCGGCTCGCGCCATTGATAAATCGCCGGAGGCAGCAGGGTCAGGGTCACGAAGATGGAGAGATAGGCGACGATGGCCGTGCTCGATTCCACATTCGTCAGCCGCTTGGCGATCAGGAACGAACAAGCGAATAGCGGAGCTGCCGTGAGCTGGGCGATGGATCCGATATTGATCGCCTGAAAGCCGGGTTGCAGCACCACCAGCGCGCCGCCGAAACCGATCAACACGGCCCCGATCCGATACAGGCGCAGTCGTTCGCCCAGAAACAGGGCTGCACCGACCGTGGTGAAAATTGGTGCCGTGAAGCCAAGCGCCGTGACCTCTGCAATGGGGATTCGGGCCATGGCGAAAAACCACAGCATCACACCGATGCCGTGGATCACGCCCCGGACGGCGTGCAGCCCGAGGATGGAGGGTTCGCGCATCAGGCTGCCCATCCGGGCAAATACCGGAATCATCAGGATCAGGCCGAAGAGGTAGCGAATGAACGCCGCCTGGACCGGGCTCATATCGGTGCCGAGATGGCGCACGATTCCGGTCACCGCGACGAAGAGGACGCCCGTGGCGGCCATCCAGAGAATGCCGCGCAGGTTCCCGGTCATGTCTGTGGCCCGGGTTGGTTCACTCGGTGCGGCCGGCGTATCCGATTGTCAGGAAAGCCTGCAGGATCAAAAGCAGGGACAATACGAAAAGGGGCCCGTCGGGGGTCTTGGCCAGCGCGCCGATCAGCGCATTGGCGCCCAGACCGATCACCCCGATCAGCAGGATTGTCAGCGCGGTCCGCTTCAGACGCTGGGCCCGTGCGGCGGGCGCCCGGAATGCGGCCTCCCAGGTGATCACCATGGCGCCCAGGGCGATGACGGCCGATACGAGGCGCCAAGCGATTTCGGTAAGGGTGGCATCGCCGGCATCAAGGCTGAGCCAGACGGCATAGGCACCGCCCAGTCCGGTCAGGGTGGCAAGGATCAGAAGGGCGGCTCGGTTCATGGCGATTTCGGGCAATCTAAATTGGATCGGATGCGCCCTTCTACCATTTGCCGGGAACCCTTGGCGATGTCAGCGGCGCATCTCTCATGTAGGCTCTGAAAATTATATTCAGGAGTGAAGCGATGCGAACCGAATTCAAGATGTCCCGTGGTCACCGTTTTTTGGTAACCACCGGCGGAATTGCAGTTTCACAGACGGCGGCTGCCCAATCGGACTTCTTCAAGCGCGGTGGCGATTTGTTGCGTCAGCTCCCGGGCGGGGCATCATCTTCTGCCCCATCCGCTGTGGGCTTGAGCGACTCCCAGATCGGTGCGGGGTTGCGCGAGGCGCTGAAGGTGGGAGTCGAAACGGTTGTCGGGCAGGTTGGTGCGGTCAACGGGTACAATGCAGATCCCCGCATCCATGTGCCGCTGCCCGACAGACTGAAGATGGTGCAGTCCACTCTGTCGCGGATCGGTCTGTCGGGGATGGTCGATGATCTCGAACTCAGGTTGAATCGCGCCGCCGAGGCGGCAGCGCCGGAGGCAAAGGCGGTTTTCTGGAATGCCGTGGACCAAATGACAATGGACGATGTGCGCGAGATCTATAACGACCCGGATGACGCGGCCATTCGCTTTTTCGAACGCACCATGACGCCGGAGCTGAAGACGCGGCTACGCCCGATTTTTGACCGAAGTCTCTCTGACGTCGGGGCAATACAATCCTACGATGCGGTGGTCAGCCGCTATCGCAATGTGCCCTTCGTCCCGGATGTGAAGGCAGACCTGTCCGATCACGTGCTCGAACGCGGGTTGCAGGGCATCTTTCTCTATCTGGCAGAGGAGGAGAAGGCGATCCGTTAGAATCTCGCAAAGCGAAGCACCGAACTTCTCCAGAAGGTTTTTGCGCGCTGAGATCCCGGTTCACAATCTCGGTTGTTTGCAAGTGACCTGCCGCTAGGATGGTGCCAAGAAATCATTCGGGAGAACGACACGTGTCACGCCAACAGTCACGCATACAGAAAATCGAGCCGGAATCCATCGACGGCGAGTTCGAAGAATTCTACGGCGCTGTCACCGCGCTGCTCGGACGCGTCCCGCATTTCTATCGCAGCATTTCCAACGCGCCGTTCCTGGCGATGCTGTTCTTGCCGATCAATGCCGCGGCCCAGCGCGAATGGCCGGGCACACGCATCAGCGGCAAGATCAAGGAAATGGTGGTGATCAAGACCAGCCATGTGAACGAATGTGAGTACTGTTACGCGCACAACACCTCGTTGGGGCAGGCCGCCGGCATCACCTACGACCAGGTGATTGCCATGTCGTCGGATGACTACCTGTCCTCGGATTTGTTTACCGAGCGTGAAAAGGCAGCAATCTTGTGGGCGGAAAACATGACCCGCAACACCGCTCAGAAGAACGAGGACGCCTATAGCCGGCTGCGCGCCAATTTCAGCGAGGGTGAGATCATTGAGATCACCATGCTTTGCGGCATGTTCAACATGATCAACCGGATCAACGATTCTCTGGATATCGCCCTGGAAGAGCAGCCCGAGATCGACAAGATCCAGTCGTCCCTGCACCTCGACCCGGTCAAGATGGGGGATTATCTGCGCTGGCTGGCCGATCACTGGCCCAGCGAGTTTGAAACCCTGAACAAACAGGCAGAGGACGCCGCAGCAGCCTGAGCGGGCTGCCGGTCTGACAGAGACCGGTTTTACGGGCACTGTCCTGACCGGGGCCAATATGGACATGGCTATTCTGCACCAGACGACCCTGGAAGATGTCTTGAGGGACGAGCCCATGGGGACCCCGATGCACGAACTCGAGCCGCCGGCGTTCGACCAGATCGAGGCCCATATCTGGTTTGTCGAGAGCGATGGTGCCGAGGGCGAACCTGCAAACCTGTCGGGGGTCGATCTGCGCCCGAGCAAGAAGCTGGCACAGCTGAACCTGGCGGCTCTGCGAGGGGCGGGTGCAACATTCTACGGGCTGGAATGCGGGGTGTGAAGCTGCAGGGCGCGCAACTCGAGAACGCGGATATGCGCTTGGCTAATCTCGAAGGCGCCGATTTGCGCGGCGCGAACCTGACGGGCGCCAACCTGTCCGGCGCGGCACTTCGCGACTGCAACATGGGCCCGCTGATCATCGATGAGAAGCGCCGGCTGCCCACACAGCTCGTGGGGGCCAATCTCCAACAGGTGGACTTGCGCGGCGCGGAACTTGCGCAGGCCCTGCTCGACGAGGCGAATCTGACTGGCGCACGTGTGCGCGATGCGCGGTTCCGGGGCGCCTCAATGCGAAATACCCGCGATGCTTCGGGCGAGGTCTGCACCGAATGATTGCTGCGGCGCACCATCAGCGCCGTTTTCTGACTCGCGTTTCTGCCTATTTCCTGTGCTAGACTTTTCCCGAAGAGTGCACCGCGGTGTCGGGGTCGCGTTCAGGCAAGGCCGGAACTTTCATTGGCACCGTGGCGCCCAGTGCGTCAGGATTTGCCAGTGATGAGTGACACAGAGGCATCTGGCGGCGGCAGCGGGGAATGCATTTCCGCCACCGTCAAATGGTTTAACCCCATAAAAGGCTATGGGTTCGTCCAGCCGTCAAATGGTCTGGGCGACGCGTTCGTGCATGTCTCGGTGCTCGAGGCGGCCGGCCAGAAAGATCTTCAGGACGGTGCCGAACTGGAATGCGAAATCGAGCAAGGCCCGCGCGGCCCCATGGTCTCGGTGATTCATCGCGTGACCGGTGGAAATGTAGCCGAGTTGCCTGCCAGTGATCCCGATGCCCCGGCGATCGAAGGGGTGGTCAAATTCTTCGATCCCAACAAGGGCTATGGCTTCATTATGCCCGATGATGCGGGCCAGGACATTTTCGTCTCTGGCCGGGTTGTTGCGCAGTCCGGGTTGCGGATGCTCGATGCCGAAGCGCGCGTGCGGGTCACGACGCGATCCGGTGACAAGGGCCCGCTTGCTGTGACGGTCGAGCTGATCGAGCAAAGCTGAGGTCTTGCGACCAGCGGCCACCATCGGCCAACAGCGGACCTGCCGGTTCCGGCAATTCCCAATCATTCAAAGAACCGCACGAATTGATGCCTGCGCCGCTGAACGCGGTCGGGTGTCCGCGTGCCGGACCGCGAGCAGATAGTCGCACTGGGCGAGCGCCCGCGTGACGATGTCGATATGGGCCCGCAACGCCCCGGCGGCATGTTCGGGTACAAGCCAGTCGATCAGGGCACCCACATGCGTGGTGTCGCGTGATTGATGCGCGGCCAGCAGATTGAGCAGGCAGATCTCATCAGGGCTGATCCGGCTGCATAACAAGGGGTACAGGCGGATCTGTCGGCGTGCATGACGTCCCAGGGTCTCGAACGTGGCTTCGAGGGCCTCGCAAATGCATGTGGCGCGGCGTGGTCCGCAGGCCCGGCTGAATTCCAGAACCAGATGCGTCCAGGACGTCTGGTCCGCGACCCACCGGCGTTGGGCGTGCACCAGAAGTCGTTCGATATAGGTCAGGTCTGAGTGCCGGAGATGGGGCGGGCTGGACGGTGTTGTGTGGGTCATGGATCGGCAATCCGGGTTCGGAGGGGAAACACGGATTATATGTGAATGAAAATCATTCGCAATAACATTGTGGTCCGGGTGGCTCATCTGCTCCGGGGCATCACACGGACGGCCCGGTGTCCCGGACCTGCCGGCGCCCGCGACCTAGATTTCGTGCCGGGCCTCTTTGGCAAGACGCACCAGTTCGGCGCGCGCGGATTCCGCATCGGTAACCATCGAGTTGAAATCGACACGTGCGACGGCATCGTTGCGCGCGAGATCGATCCCTTCCGGATCGATATTCGTCATGCTCCAGTCCACACCCGGTCGATCGGCGTGTCCGTGGGCATAGGCGCGGATCGCCTCACGATGGTCGTCGTTCATATGCGCCACAATTTCGGATTCCGCTTCGGCCAGCGCGTCGTATGTGCCTGCTTCCAGCAGAACCTCTGATGCATCCAGGGTTTCAATCCGTCCGAACCCGCCGATGAAATGCACACTCTCGGGCACGAGCCGGTAGAGATGGAAATCCGCAAACGCCATATGATCGCGCGACCGGCCGTGACGCCGCAGAAAACGTTCGCGCAGGACGTCGCTGTCGCAGACTTCCATCGTGCCGATCAGGGTGGCGCGTGACAGGCTGATCGCATCGGTTCCCGGTTTTGCAAACAGCATCGACACGCGGGGGTCGGCTTTGAAGTTTCGTGTGTGTCGTGCCAGATCCGAAAGCAGCACCAGAGGGCTGGCCTCATGGGTGCAGGCGGTCAGAACCAGGCTCCCATAGGGAGTGCCCCCGGTTTCGATATCGAGTGTCGAAAGGGTCGCGGTGCCGGCGCGGCGCATAAGCCGACGTGTAAGAACGCCGCTTGGTTTGTCTCTGTCGTCAATCGTCATGGTGCGCGGAGATTACCGGACCGGTCGCAGCCCGCAAGGGGGTCGGTAAGCTATTTCGTCATCTGATGGCGTTGATGATCTCCACCGGCTTTCGCCTTGCCTGCACCGGCGGCCTCAACGATCACCTCGATCTCGACCGATCCCGCCTTTTCGAAGACCAGTGTCATGGGAAACACAGTCTCTTCGAACAACGGCACTTTGAGCCCGATCAGCATGAGGTGCTGGCCGCCGGGTTGCAGCACGGCCGAACCTTCGGCCGGGATGTCCACGCCGTCGATGCGCCGCATCCGCATCATGTCCCCGTCACGGATATGGTCATGGATTTCCACAGTCTCCGCGTCCGGCGTGCTGGCGCCAATCAGGCGGTCCGGGCGCCCGGTTTTGGTCTGCACTTCCAGGAACACTGCCCCAACCTTCTGATTGGTAGCCGTGGCGCGCGACCAGGGGTGTGAAATTACCAGTTCATCGAACTTCTCTTCATGTGCCTGGGCGGGCGTACCATGGCCGAAAAGCAACAGGGCGGTCGCCAGCACGGTCAGTAATCTTCTCGCGATCATGTCAGCCTTGCTCCTGTGCGTTCATGTGTTGCCGGATCGCCGCGGCCATATCTTCGGGCGGTGTGCCGTATCGGAACATGGACGCGATGCCTCCGGACGGGGCGAGGAGATACACGAACGAGGTGTGGTCCACCAGGTAGTAGGTGTAGCTCGGGTCCTCGAATTTTCGATAGAACACACGATAGTCGCCGGCCACGTCCCGGATCTGGTCCTCGGTTCCGGTCAGGCCCACCAGGCGTTCGTGAAACAGGGGTGCGTATTCCGAAAGAACCTCGGGGGTATCCCGCGTGGGATCGATCGTGATCATCACCGGCCGCACCCGGTCTCCGTCCTCTTCGAGAAGATCGATCGCTTCGGCGATCTGTCCGAGCTCTGTCGGGCAGACATCCGGGCAGAAGGTGTACCCGAAATAGAGCAGCGCGTAGTCCCCGGCCAGTTCCCTGGTGCCGAAGGGCGCGCCGGTGTGATCGGTCAGTTCGAAGGGGCCGCCGATATCGGCGTTGATCACCATGCCGCCGGCCGTTGCGGTTTCGGGCGGGACATCCTGTTTCAGGTTGAGCCAGGCACCGAAGACGAACACCACGACCACGAGCGCGACCACGCCAAGAGAGAGCTTTTTGTTCATGATCGGGAGTTAGGTGTGTTGCCGCCCGCGCGACAATGCGTCCCTCCGTCGCATGCGCTCACGTTTTCGTTTGTGGCGACAAGATGGCTTCGGAAATGGAAACCCCTTGGAACTGCGGGATTTGAAGCACAAATACCATCGTAAATGCGCCATAATGAAATCTGAAAGTGGTCATTGGCGCCAATCGACGCCGGAACGTTCGTTCGATCACAAATAGGGGACCCGAACATGGCTCAGACAATCGCACTGGTCGATGATGACCGAAACATCCTGACTTCGGTCACAATGGCACTTGAGGCCGAGGGCTATCACGTCAACACTTATGCGGATGGCGATGAAGCGCTCAGCGGACTGACCGAGACGCCGGTGGACCTGGCGGTGCTGGACATCAAGATGCCGCGCATGGACGGGATGGAGTTGCTCGGCAAGCTGCGCAAGTCCTCGCGCATGCCGGTGATCTTTCTCACCTCCAAGGATGACGAGATCGACGAGGTGCTGGGTCTGCGCATGGGTGCGGATGACTACATCACCAAACCCTTTTCCCAGCGCCTGCTGATCGAGCGTATTCGTGCAATCCTGCGGCGCGCGGAAGCCGAACAGGTGTCCCAGGACGGGGACAACGACACCATTGTCCGGCGGGGTGATCTGGTGCTCGATCCCGTGCGCCACATGTGCACCTGGCGTGAGGATGAGGTGACGCTGACCGTGACGGAGTTCCTGATTCTCGAAGCGCTCGCGCAGCGCCCCGGACATGTCAAAAGCCGCGACCAGCTGATGGATGCCGCCTATGGCGAAAATATCTATGTCGATGACCGCACCATCGATAGCCATATCAAGCGGTTGCGCAAGAAGTTCCGGGACATCGACGACAATTTCAGCCAGATCGAGACCCTTTACGGGATCGGTTACCGCTACAAGGAAGGCTGAACCGAATTTGCGCAGGCCCAAGCCTGCCGCTTGAGACGTCTCCGGGGGATGGACGACGATGGATCTTCGCCACACAGGCTCCGCGCATCGCGAACCGGTCATGGATCGTGACCGGCGCGATGATAGCGGCATGTCTGCGCGCGAAGCTGGCTCGCGCGGGACGGCCGGAAGGTCACACAATGCCGTCGTCTCCTGGCTGCTGCGCCGGCGGCCGTCCAGTTCGCTGACCCGGCGGATTCTGGCGATCAACCTTCTCGTACTCGCCGTGCCGGTTGGCGGATTTTTTGCGCTCGACCGCTATCAGGAGAGCCTGATCGATGCGGAGATCGAGGCGCTTCGCGTCCAGGCAGAGGTCTTCGCCGCCGCCGTTGGCGCGGGCGCTGTCGTGATTGCGCCGGGGGTCGGGCAACTCGTCGATCCGGTGCGCGCCAGCCTGATGCTGCGCCGCCTGACCGAGCCGACCCAGACCCGGGCACGCCTGTTTTCCGAAAGCGGCTCGCTGGTCACCGACACCCAGGCGCTGGTGACGCCACGCGGCGTGGTGCAAGTCCAGGAGCTCCCCCCGACCGACGGGATTGTACCGCTGTCCTGGCTGACAGAGCCGGTCAACGCCCTCCTCAACTGGTCACCCAATCAGGGGGAATTGCCGATCTATCAGGAACGCTCCCCGCAGCGGGCGAGCGACTACCGGGAGACCATCCGTGCGCTGGCCGGGCGCCCCGATGCCGTGGTGCGGCGTCACGAAACCGGGGGCATGGTGATTTCCGTGTCCGTACCGGTGCAACGTTATCGTCAGGTGGTCGGCGCGCTGATGCTCTCGCATGGTAGCGGCGAGATCGAAAACGCCATGCGCGCGATCCGGATCGACATCCTGAAGGTGTTCGGTGTGGCGCTCGCGGTGACGGTCCTGCTCTCCATCTATCTGGCCGCGACCATCGCGCGCCCGTTGAAACGTCTGGCTGCGGCGGCCGAACAGGTGCGCTCGGGTGCCGGACGGCACACGGTGATCCCGGACTTCGCCGGCCGCCGGGACGAAATTGGAGAACTGGGACGTGATCTCCGGGCCATGACGGAAGCGCTGTGGCAGCGTATGGACGCCATCGAACGCTTTGCTGCCGATGTCTCCCACGAAATCAAGAATCCGCTGACTTCGCTGCGCAGTGCCGTCGAGACGGTCTCGCGGGTGGAAGACCCTGCCCAGCAGAAGAAGCTGATGTCGATCATCCTCGACGATGTGGGACGTCTCGACCGTTTGATCAGTGACATTTCCGACGCCTCACGCCTGGATGCGGAGCTCAGCCGCGATCCGCCGGCCAATGTGGATCTGCGCGATATGCTGGGGGCGCTGGTCGATATTCAGGCTGCGACATCGGATGTGAACATCGTCATGGATATCGAACCCGGCGCTGATTTCACAGTCTGCGCCTTCGAGGACCGCCTGGGTCAGGTGTTTCGCAACATCATCTCCAATGCACAGTCCTTTAGCCCGCCGGGCGGACGGATCGTGGTGTCGGCCCGACGCGCGCAGCATCGCGATGGCGATACGATCGTGGTCAGCGTGGATGATGAGGGACCCGGTATCCCGGAGCCGAATCTCGAGTCCATCTTCCGGCGCTTCTATTCGGACCGGCCCACCACGGGACCGGATGGCAAGGCCGAACGGCTGGGCACCCATTCCGGCCTGGGACTCTCGATCTCCCGCCAAATCGTCGAGGCGGCAGGCGGAGAACTATGGGCGGAAAATCGGCGCGATGCTGACGGCCGAATCGCCGGTGCGCGGTTTCTGGTCCGGTTCCCGGCTGTCTAGCGGGGGCGTCTGCGCTACAGCGCGATCAGCAGCAGCAAGGGCAGTGTCAGCAGCGAGATGACGGTTGAAATCATGATGACTCCGGCCACCTCTTCGGCACTGTTGTTGTAGAGCTGGGCCCAGAGATAGGAGAACAGCGCGGCCGGTCCGGCGGATTGCAGGATCACCACGCCCCGGGTCACCTGATCAAGGTCGAGAAAGCTGGTCACCACGAGCGCAACCATCAGGCCCATCCCGATCCGCAGCGCCGAGACATAAAGACCGTTTTTCAGGCTCGACACTTGTAGGCGTGCAAGCGCGACACCCAGGGCCAGAATGTTCAGTGGTATAGCGGCTGCGCCGATCAGCTGCGTCGTATTCAGGGCCCATTGGGGCGGCGTTGCGTCGGCGAACAGGAAAATGAGTGAAATAGCCGCGGCATAGATCAACGGCTGCCGGACGACGATCATCAGTGAGAGCTTGCCCGCGGCAATCAACTGGCAGACGGTGTATTGCACCAGCGCGTAGATCGTGTAGCTGGCAATCGCCAGCGCCAGTCCCGCTTCGCCGAACGCGAAAAGCGCCAGCGGCAAACCGAGATTGCCGGAATTGGGGATCAGAATCGGGGGCAGGAAGGCCCGCAGCGGCAGTCCCCGGAGTTTCAGCCCGATGGCTCCGATCGTGGCGACGCTCAGTAGCACCAGCAGCGTCGCCAGGGCGACCTCTCCATAGGCCTGCAACGAAATGCCCAGACCTGTCATCGTCGAGAAGACGAGGCAGGGCGTCAGCACATAGACTGTGGACCGGGTGACAAACTCTGTCGGGAAATCCACACCCATCCGTTCCCAGCCATAGCCAATGGCCACGGTCACGAAGATCGGAATCAGGATGGCGGCGAATTCTGAAATCACGGACAGGTCCCGGCTGGAGACGGTGGGTTGTGTGACGCCTTAGCACGCCATCATCAGGCGCGACAGCGCCGGTAGGACCGGGCTATGGTTCGCCCCGGAGAGGTCTGGACAAACGTATTGCGCTGATGATCACTAGCTCATAGGTTGGCCCCGTCTTATATAAGACCGGCTTGAGCAGACCCGAAAAACAATGCGGGACATCCCGTGACGAACCGAGAAAGAGTGGGAGTAGAGATGGAACAGGTCAAACAGATCAATGTCGGCGTTATCGGCCCGGGCTGGTGCGGGGGTATCCGTGCCAATGCGTGCGCCATTCATCCCCTGGTGAACCAGCTGCATCTTGCGGAAATCGACGCCGAGCGACTGGCCGTCGTCACGGGCGAGACGAACCCGCATTTCACGACCGACGATTATCACGAGATTCTCCGCAACGATGATGTCGATGCGATGTTTATTTCCGCGACCCCGGAATCCACCCATTATCCGATGATCCGGGATTGCCTGGAGGCAGGTAAGCACGTCTTTGTCGAGAAGCCGGTGGCCTCGACTATGGAAGAGGCCGACGAGGTCATTTCGCTTGCCGAGAAGAAGAACCTGAAATTCACGGTGGGGTATTCTCAGCGTTTCAAGCCGAAATTCGCCTTCGTCCACAAGGCCATCAAGGACGGCACCATCGGCGAACCGGTGACCTGCCTGGTCAGCCGCAACGTGACCCGCGAACTGGGTGACAAGATTACCGGCCGGACCAAAATGTCGCCGGCGGCGATGGAAGCCACCCACGATCTCGATTTTCTGCTCTGGTGCCTGAAGCCGCGCAAGCCGGTGCGGGTCTATTCCCAGCAATCGGGCAAGCTCTTCGCACGCGACAGCGATACGCCGGACCATCAGTGGATCATGGTCACGCTCGATGACGGGACAACGATCACGGTCGGCGCCGGCTGGATTTTGCCGCTGGGCTACAAGAATTATTCCCAGTGCTGGATCGAGGTTGTGGGCACCGATGGCGCGCTGACCATCGATGACACGCACAAGGATGTGCAGATCAACACGGTCAAGGATGCGATCCAGTATCCCATGTCCACCATGCCCGGAGAGCCGGTCGATCACGTCTTCGCCGGACCCATGAAGGCCGAGACGGACCACTTCATCGAGGCGGTCGCGCTGGACCGCCCGGTCATGGTGCAGCCCGCCGAAGCACGGTTGGTCATGGACGTCTATGCGGCGGCCGATTTGTCCGCCGAACGCGGCGAGCCAGTCTTGCTGCCGCGCAATGACACATCCGGGACGATGGCCGCTGAATAGGCGCTGCGTTTCGTAAATACTGCTGATCGGTGGCACCGGGCTTTTCCCTGCCAAACCGGGGCGGACGAAACAGAGGGAACGGAGACCATGGACAATGGCATCTGGGCGACCTGGTACGATCTGCCCGAAGACGGACGCGAGAAATATCTCGACTGGCTGCACGGTGACTATCTGCCGGGCCTGCAGGCGAAACCGGGGATTGCCGGGACGGCCCACTATCGCAGCGATGGCGGCGGGCCGGATATGCAGAAGGTCCGCGACACCTTTCCCGAAACCAAAGACACCCGGGATCTGGGTACCGGCACCCAGTTCCTGATGCTGGTGGGTGCGCCGGAACCGGCGACGCTTCTGGCTCCCGGCGTGATGAACGAGCAGGCAGCGCTGTCCGGGGAAGCCCGCAGGATGCTCGATCTGCGCGAAGGTGTGCGTCCGGCGATCTTTTCGGTCTTTGCGCGCACCGACGGTCCGGATATCGACCAACGCCCGCCGGGGGACCACGCCCGGGCCGGCCATCCAGATGGGCAGTTTCCGGGTCGGCGATCTGGCAAACCAGTTCGATGTGGGGGCCTGGTACGCCCAGTACCGCCTGCCGCATATGGCCCGGATGAAAGGCTGTATCGCCACACGGGTGATGGTCTCGGTCGCAGGCTGGGCCAAGTATTCGGTGATGTATGAGTTCACATCCCTGCAGGCCCGCATGGAGGGCTTCGAACTACCCCATGAAGCGCTCGCGCTGGATGAGAAGAACTGGACCGGTCGCGTGGTCCGCTACACCCAACACACGCCGGGCTCCCCCACGGTGGGTGAGCGCATCTGGCCGCCGGTCGCATAAGGAGGAAACAGCATGGCAAACCTGCCCCTGATCAGTGATGAGGACGCCACGCCCGAGCAGAAGGCGATCTTCGACGGTTCACGTGCGCTTCTGGGCCGGGTCTCCAATTCAACGCGTCTGGCGGCCGCTGCGCCGAAACTGATGCAGCCGCTGATGGGCTTCTTCATTGCCGCCCTGCGGCACGAGATCACCGGTGAGCTGGATGTCTGGACCAAGATGCTGGTAATCGTGAAGACCTCGATGCTCAATGGCTGCGCCTATTGCATCGGCCACAACACCACGCTGGGCAAGGCCCTCGGCTTGACCGAAGAACAGACACTGGCGCTGGAGGGCGACTACAGGAATTCCGACCTGTTCTCCGAGGCCGACAAGGCCGCGATCGCCTGGGCCGAATGCCTCACCGAGCGGCACTATCATCGTGACAAGACCGCTCTGACGGAGCTGAAGAAACACTTCAACGACACTCAGGTGCTCGAGATCACCATGGTGTCGGGCTTCTTCAATTTCTGGAACCGATTCAACGATGCGATGGATCTGGATATCGAGGATACGGACAACATGAACCGTTTCAAGAAATCCACGGAACTCGACCCCGAGGATTACGTCGCCTATATGCGCTCCTGCTGGTGGAATGCCGAGGATGCGCTCGACGAGTATCAGGCCAAGGCCGCAGAGTAGGATTTTTTCAGATGGCAGAGTTCGATATCAAGTTCAGCGGTTATCAGGGACCGCGCTCGGTCCACAACCGCGCGGTGCAGGTCTTCGACGAACATCTGGAAGGCGCGCTGGGCGACCGTGTGGGCTTCGAGCATGTACTCAATGTCACCGAGCATGGCCGCAAGGCCGCCGACCTTCTGACCATGGTGGCCAGCGGCGAGACGACGCTGTGCTACTTTTCGTCGAGCTACCTGGCCGACAAGGTGCCGGAGATCGCGCTCTTTGATCTGCCGTTCCTGATCCGCGACCGGGCGCAGGCCTATGCCATGCTCGACGGACCGCTGGGCCAGATGGTGATGGACAAGATGGCCGAGGCGGCGGATTTCCGGATTGTGGCCTGGTGGGACAACGGTTTCCGCCACTTCTCCAACGGCGTCCGTCCGATCCGCACCCCGGCGGATTGCGACGGCCTGAAAATCCGGACCCTGTTCAGTCAGCTTCAGCAGGACAGCTTCGCGGCCATGGGGTTCGTGCCGGTGCCGCTGGATGTGGCCGAACTGCCCGGCGCCTGCGCCGACGGTACCGTGGACGCCCAGGAAAATCCGCTGACGAATACGTTCAATTTCGGGATCAATGAGCACCATCGCTGGATCACCATGAGCGGACATTTCTTCGGTCCCTGTGTGGTGCTGGCCCACAAGGAGACCTGGGATGCCTGGCCCGAGGATGTGCGCGGCGCGGTGCAGGACGCGCTCGCCGTCGCCACCCCGGCGCAGCGCGGTTTTGCGGCGGGCGAGGATGACGAGATCAGATCACGCCTCGATCCATCTCAGAACGAGCTGATCGAACTCACCGAGGAGGAACGGGCCGCCTTCGTCGAAGCGGTTCGCCCCGTAACCGAAAAAACCATGTCCCGTTTCCGCGATGAGCTGTTCGAGTACCTGCCGCGCGACTAGCTCTGCAGAAAACTCTGCACCTCGGTGATGGCGCGCGTCCACGCGCTCTCGTGGCTCATCACGAACTGGTTGGAACTGTCGAGCGAGACAAATTGGGCGTTTTGATACGTGCGGCCATGAACCGGGATTCGCTCACCGGCGTTACGAGTTCGCGTTCGGAATGTAGGATTAATGTAGGTGTCCGGATTTCTGACAGCCTGTCAGTCACATCAAGGCCATCAATGGCTTCACGCATCTGCACGGCGTTGTCCGGTGAGG
>JAYQBG010000013.1:0-34579 GCA_038137215.1 Alphaproteobacteria bacterium | reverse complement strand
GCCCGGTCCATCCAACCTGACCGGCGTCTTGGGACGGGTGTCCAGTGGGGCGATGAACTGGAAGCCGCGTCGTGACACGGTTCGGATGACCGCTTGTTCCGCGCCGGAATCCCCGACGGCCTGACGTGCCGCGCTGATCCGGCTGCTCAGCGTGGCATCCGAGACAATGCGGCCGTTCTAGACGGACTCGATCAGCTCGTCCTTGGATACCACCCGGTCTCGATTTTCGATCAGGAACACAAGAAAGGCGAAGACCTGCGGCTCGGTCGGTATGACCGTGTCTGCATGTGTGAGTTCGTAGCGTTCCGGATCGAGCGTGTAGCCTGAAAACTGGTAGGTCAAAGCGCCGGTGTCCTCAAAACGAAAATCCAGAAAATCTCAAGATGAACTCAAGCAAACCTTCAAGCGGGGATCAGACCTTCGGCCTAGCGTGCACCTGTCATTCAACACGGGAGCACACCATGACCGAAACCGGCAATATCCAACGCCTGCCCGATGGCTCAATCGATCTACAGCACTATGAACGCCTCGGGCGTGCTTTACACGGGCAGGCCCTCAGGGAAGCAGGTCATAGAGCGGCGAGCGCGCCGGAGCGCATTGTTGTCGGGGTTTTTGCCCGGTTCTCCGGGGCATGGGCCCGGCTCGCCTACCCGTCCTCGCGGATGTCGTCGAAAACCTTGTAAAGCAGGGAGTAGTCGTCTTCGGCCATGCCGCGCTCGATGGCCTTGTTGAGGAAGGCGCTGGTCTCCTTGGCATAGCGCGCATCCATGCCCAGCCCCTCAGCCATACGCACGGCCATGCCGAGATCCTTGTTCAGGTTATAGACCCGGGAGCGTGCGTCCCATTTCTCGCTGAGAATATGGCGCGGGAAGCGGGCTTCGCTCGAATAGGAGCGTGCATTGGACGTGTTGAACACATCGATCATGTCCGAGAGTTTCAGACCAGCGCGTTCGGCCATGCGCCCGGCTTCGCAGGTGGTCAGGAAAATCGAGTGCGTGACCATGTTGTGGATCAGCTTCATGGCGTGTCCGGCACCCACATCGCCGAGGAAGTACATGTTGTCGGCGATCGCTTCGAGGCGCGCACGGCAGGCCTCGAAGGTGGCTTCGTCGCCGCCGATCATCAGCGTCAGGGTGCCTGCATCGGCGCCGGTTGCACCCCCGCTCATCGCCGCGTCGAGATACTGGAGACCGGCTTCTGCTGCTCGCGCTGCCAGGCGTTTGGTGTCGTCGGGGAAGGATGTGGTCAGATCGAAAACAATCGTGCCCGGGGCCGCCTGCGCCAGAACGCCGTCCGGCCCTTCGAAGGAAGCCTCGATCTCCGGTGTGGCCGGGACCACATAGACCATCATCGCGCCTACGGCCGCCATCTCGCCCGGTGTTGCCACCGTGATGTTGTCAAGCTGAGCGAGATTGTCGCGGGCCTCGGGACTGATATCCCAGACTGCGGTTTCGTGGCCGGCCTTGGCGAAGTTGCTGGCGATGCCGCGGCCCATATTGCCGAGGCCGATCACCCCGATGGCGGGTTTGGACATGGTGTTTCTCCTTCAGAGCCGCGGGACTATCCCCGTTCGGCCACATAGGTGTAGTCGGATGTGTTGCAGTGGCTGACGCGCCATTCGACGGGGCGTCCGTCGATGGTCACCGCCACCCGGTCAATCTCCAGAAGTGGTGCATCGGGCATGATGCCCAGGAGCTGGGCCTCCAGTGCCCCAGCGGCCACGGCTGCGACGGATTCCGATGCCTTGGCGATCGTGATCCCGTATTCGCCCTGATAGAACCGATAGAGATTCTCGGGAAGTTTCTGGTCGCCCCCCAGGCCCGGGAACAGGTCCCGCGGCAGGGTCAGGCGTTCGACGATCACGGGTTCACCGCGCAGTTCGCGGACGCGGTGCATGGCCACGACCCCGGCACCCGGTTCGAGATCGAGGCGATTGCGTTCCTTCTCGGTGGCCGGGCGCTGCTCGCAGGCCAGGGTCCGGCTGCTGGGCATGGACTGCTCGCCATCGCGGCTTTTCAGATTGAAGTAGAGAAACAGCGTGCGACGCTCGGTGTATTCCGAGACAAAGGTGCCGCGGCCCTGGCGGCGCTCAAGCAGGTTCTCGGCCACCATGTCGTTCAGTGCCTTGCGCACGGTGCCCTGGCTCACGGAAAGCTCTTCGGCGAGTTCGAACTCGCTCGGCAGCGCATCTCCCGGTTTCCAGTAGTTCTCGATCAGCCGCTTGCGGATTATTTCCTCGACCTGGGCGTAGAGCGGCCGGCCCGGTTCGCGTTTGAGGCGCGCGGATGTTTTCGCCTTTGACGAATTCCGGCTTCTGGTGTTGGGCTTTGAGGCCATGGACCGTTCCGCTTCCCTTCGCCGCGCAGGCGGACTGCGCCGCGTGGAGAATTTAATACGTGGTCGCCTGTCCGAGCGTCAATCCGGGCCCGTTGCGGTCTCGTGAACCGGGGTCGCGCGGGCCGGGGATACGAGACCGGATGTCAGAGAACCTCACGCATGCCCGATGCGAAACTGACCTTGACCGTCAGCGTTCCCTCGTTCACCAGCCAGGGCCGAACCTTGTAGCTTCGTGCGCCGGCTGCATGCATCGGATCGGCTGCGGCGATGGCCTCGGCTTCCTCCAGGGACTCTGCGCGAACCACCACCATGCCCGCGCCGGCCCAGTTCTCACCGCTGTCATCGGCCATCGGCCCGGCAGCAAACATGACGCCGGTGTCTTCGAGCATCCGCTGATAGGCGAGATGCTCCTTGATGTTGTCCTGAATCGGTTCCATCCCGTCATTCGGGGTGGTGAAGACTACAAACAGCTGCTTGCCGAGCAAGCCGTTGGTCCGCGCCCGTTCCAGCATATGGGTCCAGGGATATGTTTCCGGCATGGTTGTTCCTCCTGCGATGCCCTGCTGTCACGCGTCTATTCGTAGAATGCGTTGAGATCGACCGGCATGTCGAGGCGCTCACCGGTCCGTGAGGACAGGTCCATCGCCATGGTCATGATCAGGTTGCGATGGCCGTCCCGGGCCGTGGCATGGGGTGTTTCCATCCCGGTATAGAGCCGTTGATACCAGGAGACGGTTTCCTCGCGCATCGGCCCCCAGAGCTGCCCGTTATAGATATCGCCCGGAGGGTAGCTGGTCATGAAATCCACGTGGCGCTGAAACTCTGGCGTGAACCCGTCGGGGGCGTATCCGGCCCCCTGGGGAATCTCGCTGGCTATCACCAGATCGCGATGGGTGTCCTCGATATCGATTACGCCCTTGTCGCCGATGATCCCGATTTCGAGTCCATAGACGGCACCCGGCCAGACAACCGGCGCGGCCCAGGAAATATTCATGGAGAACATCGTCCCGTCATCCATGGTGAAGATGCCGAAGGTCGAATCCTTGGTCCCGTACTGAGACAATGCCTTGTCATTGGACTGGGCATAGACCGAGACCGGCGCCTTGCCTTCCATGAGCCACATACACATGTCGAGCGCGTGGGTGCCCGAGACCACCATGGGCGTCAGGTTCTGTCGCTGATTGGTACGCTGCACCGTGGCGATCGGGACCATCCGGTTCATCAGGGCGCGGGTCACGACGCCGGTGACCTCACCGATCTGGCCGGTCTGGAGGCGTTCCTTGACGGTCAGGAACCGACGGCGGAATCGCTGGGTGTAGCCGATCACCGCATCGACATTGTTGGCCTCGATGGCATCGAGTACCTGTTTGGATTCCCGTGCATCGGTGGCCAGCGGCTTCTCGATGAACAGGGCGTGTCCGGCATTGGCTGCCGCGATGGTCGGGGCGCCGTGGTGGTTTTCGTCGGTGGCGATGATCACCGCATCGACCTCCGGTCGCGCGATCAGTTCCTCGAAACTGGAGGTTTTGAAATCAGCGTCCACATCGTCGGCCAGCCGGTCCAGCAGGTCCTCCTTGATGTCGCACAGTCCGATCCAGCCGATCCCCGGATAGTCGCGCGCGAATTCCGCACGGATGCGTCCGATGGTGCCGCAGCCGATCACGGCCAGTCCCAGGGTCTTTTTTTGCTCGCTCATAAACTGATCTCTCCCAAGAATTCATTCCCCGGCCCGCCATTGGTCGCCCCAGCGGACCTTTGGCCAAAGTTATATCACGGGTGTGGCGCCGAACCCCTGTTCCGGACGGGAAAAACAGACACGCTGGTGCAAACGACATGGTATCCCGGCAGGGCCTCGGGCAGAATTGTCCCATGACAGAACTTGCACACTTTGTGGCCCCATGAGCCGCGTCCATGGAACCGCTGTCGGCTTGCCCGACGGAGATGCCTGGCGCAGCGTCCTGCTGCGCGGCCCGTCCGGGGCGGGCAAATCCGATCTGGCGCTGCGGCTGATTGAGGCGGGCGCGCGGCTGGTTGCCGACGATCAGGTCGAACTGAACCTTCTGGACGGGCAAGTAAACGCATCGCCGCCCGATACTCTGGCCGGGCGACTCGAAGTGCGGGGGTTGGGGATCATGGAGATGGCTTTCATGGCCGATGTGCCGCTCGGGCTGGTCTGCGACCTTACTGTGCCCGATGACGTGCCAAGGATGCCGGAGCCCGCGTATGAACGCCTGCTGGACGTCGATCTACCGTTGGTGCGCATCGCACCGTTTGAACCGTCTGCACCGATAAAGGTTCGCCTTGGCCTTGAGGCTGCGTGGCACGGTATAGTCGCGTGAAACTTTTGAGCGGTACAAAGCAATGTCGACGTTAAGCGAAACCGGCACGACGGATCGCCCCGCACCCTCTTCCCTGGCAGGCCGCGTGCTGGTTGTGACCGGCCTGTCCGGTGCGGGACGGTCCACGGCACTGAACGCGCTGGAGGATATGGGGTGTGAGGCGGTCGACAATCTGCCGATCCGGCTGATGCCGAGCCTTATCCAGCAGGGGCCTGCCGATGGGCGTGGCCTGGCGATCGGGGTCGATGTGCGCACGCGCGACTTTGCCGCCGATGCCTTTGCGCAGGAGATCGAGGCGCTGCGCACACAGGTGCCCAACCGGATCGATCTGATCTTTCTCGATTGTGCCAATGACGTGATCGCCCGGCGCTATACGGAGACAAGACGGGTCCATCCGCTGGCCGGTGACCGCCCCCTGGCTGACGGGATCGTTGCCGAACGCCGTCTGTTGTCGCCCCTGCGGGATGGCGCGGACATCGTGATCGATACCAGCATGACCAATATTCACGAATTCGGCCGCTTGCTCCGGGACCGGCTTGTCGGCGCGCCGGTGGGCGAGGCCAAGGTGCTGGTGACGTCCTTCTCCTACCGGCACGGTGTGCCGCGGGATGCGGATCTGGTGATCGATGTGCGGTTCCTGCGCAATCCCCATTACGAACCGACCTTGCGCGCCCGCACGGGACGGGACGCGGAAGTGGGTGCCTATGTCATGGCGGACCCGGATTTTGATGCCTTCTTCGAGCGGCTCACCGACTTGCTGGCGTTGTTGCTGCCCCGGTTCAACGAGGAAGGCAAAAGCTATCTGACCATCGCGATTGGCTGTACCGGCGGTCAACACCGGTCCGTTTTCGTGGCCGAGAAGCTGCGGGACTGGGTGGCCGAGCGCGCCACCCAGGTCGATGTCCGCCACCGCGAAATCTCATTCGAAACGGAAACCACAGAGGATACGCCATGATCGGACTGGTGCTGGTCACACATGGGCATCTCGCCACCGAATTTCTGGCCGCGCTCGAACATGTTGTCGGACCGCAGGAGAAGGTCGAGGCGATCTCCATCGGTGCGGATGACGATATGGAGGTTCGCCGAACAGATATCCTGGCCGCGATCGAGCGGGTTGGCTCTGCCGAGGGCGTGGTGGTGCTGACCGATATGTTCGGCGGGACGCCGTCCAACCTGGCGATCTCGATCATGGGGGCGCCGGGGGCGGATGTCCCGGTCGAGGTGATTGCCGGCGTGAACCTGCCCATGCTGATTCGCCTGGCCCAGGCCCGGGGGACCACGCCGCTTGCCGATCTGGTGACCGATGCCCAGGAGGCCGGCCGGAAATACATCAATGTGGCCTCTGCGCTGTTGAACGAACAGACGGGCTGAACCTGTTGAGCGAGCAGACCGCGACCCGGAAATCGGCCCAAATCGAGAATCAGCGTGGCCTGCATGCGCGCGCATCAGCGCGCTTCGTCAAGCTGGCGGAGGAATTCGACGCCGAAATCCTGGTGGAGAAGGACGGATCGGAAGTTTCCGCAACTTCGATCATGGGGCTGATGATGCTGGCGGCGGGGCCGGGGTCGACGATTGCGATCCGGGCCCGGGGTCCCCAGGCAGAAGCCGCCGTGGCGGCGCTTGTGGCGCTTGTCGAGGACCGCTTCGGCGAGGAATAGAAGCGCCATAAAAAAACGGCGCCCGCTCGATGGAGCAGACGCCGGATTTTCGTGCGAACCAGGTCGGACTTAGAAGTTGAACTGGTTGCTGACCAGGAAGACAGTGCCTTCATTGTTGGTGCCCGCAGCGTTGCCGTTGATGTTGTCGGCTTCGATGAAGTGCAGGGCGGCGGCCAGGTCCCAGCCAGCTGCGACCGTGTAGGATGCGTCCAGAGACAGCATCTGCACATCGGTGTCTGCGATCCCGGTGGTGTTGGAACGCGTGCTGTCGAACCAAGCCACGCTCACCCCGTATGGACCGGCAGCATAGGAACCGCCGACCGTCCAGTAGGAACCGGCATCTGCACCGGCATTCTGGTTGGCCTGGGTAATGCCGGCTTCGCCGAAGTCCACATAGCCCGCACCGAGTGCGAAGCCTGCGAGGTCGATCTTGCCGCCCACGGAGATGGTTTCCACATCGCCGTCTTCGGCACCGGCCGCGGTTTCGCTGTCACCGAATTCGCCGGTCGCGCTGAGCACGATCCCGACTTCGTCAAACTTGCCTTCCCAGTTCACACCGAGGCCGATCACGTTCTCGAAGTCACCGTCATTGTCGGTGTCGAGCAGACCGCCCGTGCCCGAGTTGATGCCGGTGTCCGGGGTCAGCGAGGCGCCGGCCTGGAAACCGCCGAAGCGCGGGGTGAAGTAGATCAGCTTGGTGGCGTCATCGGTGATGGTGTTGCCCGTGGCGCCAATGGCGCCGCCGAAGTTGAAGAAGTCACCGGCATCGCCGTCGGGGCCACCACTACCCACAAGGGCGTCATCGCTCTCGACATACATACGGTCGGTGGCGTCGTCATTGTCGCCCATCTCGATACGGCCCCAGACATCGCTGTCAATGAAGGCATAGGCTTCGTCTGCAGCCGAACCGTCGGCAGCACCGGCGTTCAGCTCGATGTTCACGCCGTAGGTCAGACCATTTTCGGCGGTGTTCGAGGCGCCGATGTGAATTTCAGACTCATCGACATTGAAGCTGTAACCACGGCCGCGGCCCGCAGACACGTCCTGGTCGGCCATGCCCATATAGAACCGGAGTTCGCCGCCAAGGGTGACGCTGAGGGCGTCCTTGGATCCGACCGTGCCAGCCTGGGCGGCTGAACCGATCAGAACTGCTGTTGCGAGCGCACTCGTGCCCAGCAGAAAATTTTTCTTTGTCATTCGGATAATCTCCAACAAGTGGTGTCACGCGGATTGCGTGAAAAAAACTCAAGACACATGGGCGGCCTCATCGGATCCCAATCAGATCCAGCCCCAGACGTCTGCGTCCTCCACTGTTTTGCGAGATTTCTTAATTTTGTAAGCAAGAGGAACGGTTCCATCCTAGTCAGACGGGTTGGGTCTGCAATCAATCTGTCCCTCGGGCCCCCACGTTTTTTCAAACATGTTGCAGAAATACCGCAATATTATTAATGCTTTGCTAAACATTTGGGCAAACCTGACGCATATTTGTGCATCCGGCCAAAACAAACGCGGCGCCCCAGGAAGAGGCGCCGCGCAATGTCGTGGATTGTGACCTTCGGTCGATCAGAACTTGAAGGTGTTGTTGATGATCAGCGCCGTGGCGTCTTTGTTCTGAGAGACAACCGCACCGTTGATGTTGTCGGCCTCGGCCAGATGCAGACTGCCGGTCAGTTCCCAGCCCGGAGCCACATCATACGCAACATCGAGAGAGAACATTTCGACATCGCTGTCCGCACGGCCGGTGGTGTTGCTGACCGTGCTGGAGAAGTAGCCGAGGCTGACGCCCCAGAGTCCGGTGGAATAGGACGCGCCAAGATCATAGTAGGACCCCGCATCCTGGCCAGCCGTCCGGTTGGCCTGCGCGATGCCCTTTTCTGCGAGATCGGCGTAGAACGCGCCGATGCCGAAGCCGGCGAAGGTGATGTTCGCGCCGACGCCGACCGACTCGATTTCCCCTTCGGTATCGGCACCGGTGGCCGTTTCGCTGTCGCCGAACTCGCCGACAACACCAACAAGGATTTCGACCTCGTCGAACTTGCCTTCCCAGTTGGCGCCAAGGCCGATGACGTTGTCGAAGTCACCGTCATTGTCGGTGTCGAGTAGGCCACCCGTACCCGACGTAACGCCCGAGTCCGGGGTCAGGGAGGCGCCCACCTGGAAACCGCCAAAGCGCGGCGAGAAATAGGTCAGCTTGGTGTCATCGCTGGTCGAATCGAAGCCCGGCGAGGAGATCGTGCTGCCGCCGAACTGGATGTAGTCGGTGGCATCGCCATCGGCACCGGCTCTGCCGACAAGAATGTTGTAGGCATGTACGGCCATACGGTCGGACGCATCATCCTGGTCGCCCATTTCGATGCGGCCCCAGTCGCTCTCGATGAAGACATAGGCTTCGTCGGCGGCGCTGTTGTCCGAGGCGGCGGCGTTGAGTTCGATGCTGATACCGTATTCGACTCCGTTATCGGCGGTGTTCTTGGCACCGATCTTGATTTCCGACTCATCGACGCTGAAGGCGTAACCGCGTCCGCGGCCTGCCGAGACGTCCTGATCGGCAAAGCCGACATGGAACCGCAATTCGCCGCCCAGAGTGACGCTCATCGTATCCTTGGAGCCGACGGACCCGGCATGGGCCGGCATCGCAAGTGCTGCGACACCCATGAGGGCTGTGCCCCCGAGAAGAACTTGTTTGAACATAACCGAATAACCTCCAAAGCGATGTTCGTGGTGTGGCGGCAAATCCTCATGATTTCAGCGCGTTAACTGTGGGGCTATGTACGTTCTGGTGATTACATAGCTGTTACAGACGGGTGTCGAAACGGTGAGTCCGGCGCTTTTGGAGAGGCTGTTGCTCAACGGCAACAGGCAGGTGCCGATCGGCGGCAGGTGTCATCTCAATGGCTCGGTTGTCGCACCCATGGGCGTCTGCTATACGCCGCCCTTGCACAAGGAATTCAATTGGAGAACGTTGATGTCATCCGCATCCGATACTGCCGCCGCTGCCGGTGATTATATTGTCGCAGATATCTCGCTTGCCGAATGGGGCCGCAAGGAACTGGATCTCGCTGAAGTCGAGATGCCGGGCCTGATGGCCATTCGCGAGGAATACGGTCCCGCGCAGCCGCTCAAGGGCGCGCGGATTGCCGGTTCGCTGCACATGACCATCCAGACCGCCGTTCTCATCGAGACACTCGAAGCCCTGGGCGCGGAAGTCCGCTGGGCCTCATGTAACATCTACTCGACCCAGGATCACGCGGCCGCCGCCATTGCGGCAAAGGGCACGCCGGTCTTTGCGGTGAAGGGGGAAACCCTGGAGGAGTACTGGGACTACGCCCACCGGATTTTCGACTGGGCGGATGGCGGTGTTCCCAACATGATTCTCGATGATGGCGGCGATGCCACATTGCTGATTCATCTGGGCAAGCAGGCCGAAACGGATCCTTCCGTGCTCGACAATCCCGAGAACGAGGAAGAAGAGGCGGCCTATGCCTCGATCAAGAAGCGTCTGGCCGAACAGCCGGGCTGGTATTCCAAGGTGGCCGAAAGCCTGAAGGGTGTCACTGAAGAGACGACGACCGGCGTGCATCGCCTCTACGAGATGGCGCAGAAGGGTACGCTGCTGTTCCCGGCCATCAACGTGAATGACTCCGTCACCAAGTCGAAGTTCGACAATCTGTATGGCTGCCGTGAAAGCCTGGTGGACGGCATCCGCCGCGGCACCGATGTCATGATGTCGGGCAAGATTGCCGTCGTGGCCGGTTATGGCGAAGTGGGCAAGGGTTCTGCGGAATCGCTCCAGAATGCGGGCTGCCGTGTGCTGGTGACCGAAATCGATCCGATCTGCGCGCTGCAGGCCGCGATGGAAGGTTATGAGGTCGTCACCATGGAAGAGGCCGCCCCGCGCGGCGATATCTTCGTGACGGCGACGGGTAATGTGGATGTGATCACGGTGGATCACATGCGGGACATGAAGGACCGGGCCATCGTCTGCAATATCGGTCATTTCGATTCCGAGATTCAGGTCGGGGCGCTGAAGAACTACAAGTGGCAGAACATCAAGCCGCAGGTGGACGAGATCGAGTTCCCCGACGGCAAGCGTATGATTCTGCTGTCCGAAGGGCGGCTTGTGAATCTCGGAAATGCGACCGGCCATCCGAGTTTTGTGATGAGCATGTCCTTTGCCAATCAGGTGCTGGCTCAGATCGAACTCTGGAACAACACCGGGGCCTACGGGAAAGATGTCTATGTGCTGCCCAAGCATCTCGACGAGAAGGTTGCGATGCTGCATCTCTCGAAAGTGGGCGCTTCGCTGACCAAACTGACGGAAAAGCAGGCCGACTATCTCGGTCTTCCGGCTGAAGGCCCCTTCAAGACCGAAGCCTACCGCTACTAGACGCCGGCGGGGATTTCGCTGCGCAACTGCGTGGTTCATTCGGCGCAGGCAAAGTTCTAGAGTTGTGCCATTCGGGCCGGACCGGTGACGGAGCCTGTCGCCGGTCCGCTCCGCACATCTCGTGACGGGACGAAACGGCAGCTTGTGACCACCGAATTTCTCATTCTGATTATTCCCGGGGTGGCCGGTGCATCTGCCGTGTTCGGGTTTGCGCTCTGCTGTGCCGGCCGCGCGCGCAGGCTTGCCGCCATCGAATCGGACAAAGAACGCCTGGATTCGATTCTGGCGACAGTTCCCGGCGTGGGGATACACGAAGACGAACACGAGCGCGTTCTTGAGAAGTTTGAACGCGGTAAACGTCTGCGCGGTCGCCAGTCCGGCGTCGGCGCGGGCCTGGGCCTCAGTCTGGTCAAGAGCTTTGTCGAACTGCATGGCGGAGATGTCGAGCTGACCTCGGCGCCCAATGAAGGCACGGCCATAATCTGCCGCTTGCCGGCAACCCCGCGCGCCAACCCCGGGCCAGAACACGAACATGACGCATGACCGTGTGGAACGCCGGCTGACTCTTCCCGACGCGGCGGCGACAGAACATCTGGGCCGCGCGCTGGCAGGACGATTGCAGCGAGGAGATTTCATCGCTTTGATGGGTGATCTTGGCGCCGGCAAGACAACCCTGGCCCGCGGTCTGTTGCGGGCTCTCGGGGAGGCTGGTCCCGTGCCGAGCCCGAGTTTCACACTGGTGCAGCACTACGAGATCACACCGGTGGCGGTGGCGCATTTTGATCTCTACCGGCTGGCTTCGGCGGAGGAAAGTTTCGAGCTTGGACTGGACGAGGCGTGCCATACCGGTGCCACCCTGGTCGAGTGGCCCGAAATTCTCGGAGATACGATGCCAAAGGACCGGCTGGAAGTGCATCTGCTCGAGACATCGGACGGGCGCGCGGCCCGGCTGATCGGGATGGGCTATTGGGCCGACCGGCTCGACCTTCTGGACCTGTCGTGATGCCGCAACACCTACCCCGGCCGGGTCTCTATTCGATCCCTTCACATCGCCCATTCCTCGAGGATCTCGGCGCGCAGCTTTTCGCCGCGGCGGACCCTGCCGACGACCCGCTCGCCCTTTCGCGCATGACCGTGCTTCTGCCCACCCGGCGCGCCTGCCGTGCCTTGCAGGATTCGTTTCTGCGGCTTTCGGAGGGGCGCGCGCTGGTCCTGCCGCACATGGTTCCGATCGGTGATATAGACGAGGATGAGCTTCAGTTTACCGAAGGTATCGATGACAGCCTGGGCGATGCCCGGGAGGTGCCGCCGGCCATGCCGGAACTGCGGCGCCGGCTCCTTCTGGCGCAGGAGCTGCGAAACCGTCTGCTGAATGAAGGGGAACCCCTGCCAATCGATCAGGCGGCGGATCTGGCCGGAGAGCTCACGAAGCTTCTGGACCAGGTGCAGACCGAACGGCTTGATTTCGCGGCGCTGGCCGGGCTGGTGCCCGATGATTATGCCCGGCACTGGCAACAGACGCTGGAGTTCCTGAAGCTGCTGACCGATGTCTGGCCGGCGCGCCTGGATGCCGATGGCGCGATGGATCCGGCGGACCGCCGCAATCATTTGCTCGCCGCGCGTGCGGCGGCATGGGCCGAGACACCCCCCGAGCACCCGGTCATTGCGGCCGGCAGTACCGGCAGTATCCCGGCCACGGCAGACTTGTTGGCCGTGGTCGCTGGCCTGCCCGCAGGCTATGTGGTGTTGCCCGGCCTCGATCGTGTGCTTGACGACACCGCCTGGAACAATCTGGATGCCAGTCACCCGCAGTTCGGATTGCGCCAATTGCTCGCGCGTCTCGACAGCACGCGCGCGCAGGTCCGCGAATGGCCGGCCATGCACGCCGCTTCACCCTCCGGCCCGGCGCGCGCACGTCTGATCTCCGAAGCCTTGCGCCCGGCGGCAACAACGGATTCGTGGCGGCAGGAACGGGGCATGATCGGGGCGGAAGCCCTGCACGGGCTTACGCGAATCGATGCCCGGGAACCTCATGAGGAAGCCGGAGCGATTGCGCTGGTGTTGCGTGAGGTTCTGGAAACTCCGGGCCGGACCGCGGCCCTGGTGACGCCCGACCGTGCCCTGGCCCGCCGGGTCAGCGCCGCGCTGGGGCGCTGGGGTGTCCAGATCGACGACAGTGCGGGTGTGCCCCTGGCCGATACGGTTCCGGGCAGTTTCCTGCGGTCGGTGCTTCAGGTTGTGCATGACCGGGCCGGCCCGGTCTCGGTTCTGGCGGCCCTCAAACATCCCCTGGCTTCCGGCGGAACCGATACGGCGACATGGCGCGCGCTGACACGAACGCTTGAACGTCTCGTCCTGCGTGGTCCGCGTCCGCCGGCCGGTTTTGTGGGGCTGCGCGCGGCGGCCGAAGCCTATCGGGACAAGGAACGGGACGAGGTTGCGGAACGGCATCACGCGCTCTGGCCGGAGATACTGTCGGGTATCGGAATGCTGGAAACATCAAGTGAAGCGCTGACGGGACTGTTCGACGCGCCAACCGCATCCGTGTCCGATCTGGTGCGGGCGCATATCGGGTTTGCCGAAGCTCTGGCGGAAAGCGCGTCGGACTCCGGGGCGTTGCGTCTTTGGGCCGGTGATGCCGGAGAAGCGTTGGCGGGATTTGTGGCCGAACTGGCGGAATTCGGCGATGCGCTCGACCCTATTGCACCGGGCCACTATGCGGCACTGTTTGAAACGCTTCTGGCGGGTACCGTCGTGCGCCCGCGCTTCGGCGCCCATCCGAGACTGTCGATACTCGGCCCGCTGGAGGCCCGGCTTCAGCGGTTTGATGTGATGATTATGGGCGGGCTGAACGAGGGCAGCTGGCCTGCCGATGCCAATGTCGATCCCTGGATGGGCCGCCCGATGCGGGCAGATTTCGGCCTGCCGTCGCCCGAGCGCAGAATTGGCCTGAGCGCGCATGACTTCGTACAGGGGTTTTGCGCCGAAACGGTCGTCCTGTCCCGCTCGGAGCGGACCGAGGGGGCCCCCACGATACCCGCGCGCTGGCTGACCCGGCTGGACGTCGCAATTGAGGCACTTGGAATTGAGCCGGACGTGCCCCTGGGCAAGAAGGGCGAGGACTGCCTGGCGTGGTGGCGTGCTCTCGACGGCCCGGACCGCACATCTGTACAAGCCCCGGAATCGGTTCGGCCCCGTCCCACGCCGCCCGTTGCCGCGCGCCCAAGGCGCTTGTCGGTGACGCAGATCGAAACCTGGATGCGCGATCCCTATTCGATCTACGCGCGTCATATCCTGGGGTTGCAGGCACTCGCACCGATTGATCAGGCTGTCGATGCTGCGGAATACGGATCGCTGATTCACAATGTTTTCGACGCCTTTCTGGCGGAATGCGGCACGGGTGAGCTGCCGGAAGACGCCCATGCACGACTGGTCGGAATCGGGGAAGAGTTGCTCGGTGAATATCGCAGCATGCCCGCAATCTGGACCTTCTGGTGGCCACGCTTCCTGCGGATTGCGGACTGGTTCATTCCGGTTGAGGTCGAACGCCGGCGCCGGATTGCGAAAATTCATGCCGAAGTCGGAGGCAGCATCACGCTCGATCTGCCGGCGGGGCCCTTCCGGCTCGTGGCCCGGGCTGACCGTATCGACGAACTGCGCGATGGCGGTTTTGCCGTGATCGATTTCAAGACCGGCGCGCCGCCCACGATGAAGGAAGTGGCGGCCGGCTTTGCGCCGCAGCTGCCGCTCGAAGCGGCGATGGTCTCACAGGGCGGCTTCGACGGTGTGGCGGCCGGTGATGTGCACGAGCTCGCCTTCTGGCGACTGTCGGGCGGGCGCGAGCCGGGGGCCATACGCCATGTCGCTGACGATCCGGCGGCGCTCGCGGCGGAGGCCTATGCCGGACTGGTGGAACTGGTCAAACGCTTCGATGATCCGGCCACGCCCTATGAAGCACGTCCACGCCCGGACAAGGCGCCCAAGTATTCCGATTACGAACACCTGGCCCGGGTGAAGGAATGGTCGATGGCCGGAGACACCGACGGGGGTGAGGGCACATGAGCCAGGCCAACTTCGATCCGGTTCAGCTGGCCCGTGTCGTGGACCGCCAGCGGACGGGGGCGGATGCACAGGCGAACGCCTGGGTGTCGGCCTCTGCGGGTGCCGGCAAGACCCGGGTGCTGCGCGATCGTGTGTTGCGCCTGCTGATGGCCGGGGTGCGCATCGAACGAATCCTCTGCCTGACCTTCACTAAGGCGGCTGCGGCGGAGATGTCGCGCCGCATCAACTGCGAGTTGGGTGCCTGGACGGTGGCGGAGGACGACGTCCTGCATGGCTATCTGGAGGATCTGTTCGGTGTCGCCCCGTCGCCCGAGGCAATGATTCAGGCGCGATGTCTGTTTGCGCGGGTCCTCGAAGCACCCGGCGGTATGAAGATCATGACGATCCATTCCTTCTGCCAGTCGGTGCTGCGGCGCTTTCCGCTGGAAGCCGGCGTAGTGCCGCATTTCCAGGTGATGGAAGACCGTGATGCCGAGGAGGCTCTCGAGGGTGCGAAGGCTGACCTTCTGGCCGCGGCGAGCGACGAAGCCTCACCGCTCCACAGGGCCATGGCGGCGGTGACCGCCCGCATTCACGAAATGCGGTTTCCCGAACTGCTCGGCGATGTCGCCCGGGCACGCGGACAGTTCGCCGAATTGCTGCACGATGCGGGCAGCGTGCAGGCCGCCGCGGACCGCTTGGCACTGTTTCTGGGGGTTGCACCGGATCTGGATGAAGCGGACGTCCTGCATACGGCCTGTTCGGATGCATCCTTTGATGCGGATGCCTTGCGACGCGTTGTCGGGGCCTTGGCGGGCGGCTCCAAGAGCGATCAGGAGCGGGCAACTGCTATCGGAGTATGGCTCGCTGATGATCCTGCGGGGCGCGCCGTCGCTTTCGAGAGTTATGCCGATATCTATATCGCCGCCAGCACGGGGACGGTCCGCAAGCGGCTTGTGACCAAGCCGGTGCTGAAGGATATGCCGGAGGCGTTCGATATCCTGACCGAGGAAGCCGAGCGACTGCTCGCGGTGCGTGACAAACTGCGCAAGGCCGGTCTGCTGGCGGCCAACACGGCATTGATGCAAGTCGCCGCCACGCTGATTGGGTGTTATGAAGCGCGCAAGGCCGCCCGGGGGCGGCTCGACTATGATGATCTGATCTCGAAAACGCGGAACTTGCTGCGTGGTGACGGGGGCGCGGCCTGGGTCCTGTTCAAACTCGATGGCGGCATCGATCACGTTCTGATCGACGAGGCGCAGGACACCAATCCCGAGCAATGGGATGTGGTCGGGGCGCTGGTCGATGAATTCTTCGCCGGTCTGAGCGCCCGTGACGAAGCCACCGAGAGCCTCGGCTTACCCGCGCGCAGCGTCTTTGCCGTGGGCGATGTCAAACAGTCCATCTACAGTTTCCAGGGTGCCGAGCCCCGCCGGTTCGAGGAGATGCGCGCTTATCTTAAGGAAAAGGCCGATTTCTCCCGACGCAACTGGTCGGATGTGGAGCTGAACTTCTCGTTCCGGTCTGCCCGTCCGGTGCTGCAGGCGGTGGACAAGGTCTTCGAGCCCGACCACGCCCGCGCAGGCGTGGTGGGTGAGGGCACCGACCTGCAGCACACGCCGCTGCGTGAGGACGATGCCGGGCTTGTCGAGATTTGGCCGGCCATTGTGACGGAGAAGGCCGCAGAGCCGGAGCCGTGGAAACCGCCGGTGGAGCCGATCTCTGTTCCGGGCGCGATGGAGACCCTGGCCGAGCTCATCGCAGGGCAGATTGCAGACTGGCTGGAGCGCGGAGAGCTGCTGGTGAGTAAGGGCCGGCCGATACGCGAAGACGACATCCTGATCCTGGTGCGCCAGCGGGGCGCATTCGTGGAAGCGCTGGTGCGGGCCCTGAAAGCGCGCCAGGTTGCGGTGGCGGGCGTGGACCGGATGGTGCTGACCGAGCAGATCGCGGTCATGGACCTGCTCGCCCTGGGCGAGTTTCTGCTCCTGCCCGATGATGATCTAACTCTCGCGACGATCCTGAAAAGCCCGCTGCTCGGGTTTGACGAGGAGACGTTGTTTGCGCTGGCCTATGACCGGGGCGAACGGTCTCTGTGGCAGACGCTCCTCGCGCGCCGGGCCGAATGCGAGGCATTTGGCAGGGCCGCGGACTATCTCACCGATCTGCTGAACCGGGTGGATATCGAGCGGCCCTACGAACTGTTTGCAGGCATTCTTTCGCGCGGCGGCCGCGCGCGTATCTTCTCCCGGCTCGGGCCGGATTCAGCCGATGCACTGGACGAGTTTCTGTCCCTCGCCCTGTCCTTTGAACAATCCCATGCGCCTTCGTTGCAGACATTTCTGCACTGGGTCTCGGCCGGACAGGCAGAGGTCAAGCGCGACCTCGATCAGACCGGCGGTGCGGTCCGGGTGATGACGGTTCATGGTGCCAAGGGGCTGGAATCACCCATTGTATTCCTGCCTGACACCACCCGGCGCCCGCGTAGCATGCCCACCATTCTCTGGCACAAGAACAGAGACAGTCCTTTTTTTGTCTGGTTGCCGCGGGTCGAAGATGCCGACGAAACCACCGAATCTCTGCGTAAACTGGTGCGCGAGCGCCTCGATGAGGAGTATCGCCGGCTGCTCTATGTGGCGATGACCCGCGCGGAGGAACGGCTGTATATCTGCGGCTGGAACGCACCTGGCGAGGGCTCCTGGTACCAGCTGGCGCATGAGGCGATGGACAAGATTGCGCAACCGGTTGAGGCGGCCTTCCCGAGGCCTGCCGGTATTGCCGAGCCCGTGGTGTTGCGGCTGGAGGCCGAGCAGCGCGGCCCGGTGACCGGGTCGGACGCGCTGCCTGCACCCGACCCCGGGGGCCTGCCGGACTGGATAGGCAGCCCCGCCCCCGATGAGCCGAGCCCGCCCCGCCCGCTGGCACCCTCCGATCCCGGTGATGCCCCGCCGGTCCGCGCGCCCATCGACCGGGTCGATGACGGAGCGCGGTTCGCCCGCGGCAATGCACTGCACCGATTGTTGCAGTGGCTGCCCGGTCTTGCCCCGGAGCAACGCGCCGGGGCGGCCACGCGATACCTGGCGCGCCCAGTTTTCGGGTTCGATGCCCGGCGCCAGCAGGAAATTCTGGAGGAGGTGCTTGGCGTGGTTGAGTCAGACGAGTTTGCGCATCTGTTCCGGGAAGACAGCGTTGCCGAGGTTGCCATCACGGGAACGATGGCGCGACCGGACGGTACGGTACATGTGATCTCGGGACAGATTGACCGGCTGGTGATCGCTGACGGTGTGGTCTCGATCGTTGACTACAAGTCGAACCGCCCGCCCCCCGACCGTGCCGAGGATGTCACCCCGGTCTATCTGCGGCAGATGGCGACCTATCGCCACGTGATTCGCGATGCCTGGCCGGATCACGCGGTGCGCGCCTTTCTGCTCTGGACCGATGCGCCCCGGCTGATGGCGTTGCCCGATTCGCTGCTGGACACTCATCTTCCCGGCCTTCACACGCAGGTGTGACACACGCATAGGTCCTGATCGTGGGGGTATTCTTGACGTGACCGGAATGCAAACCTAGGTTCGGTCGGGAACAAGACATGCGTGCGGGTCACCGCACCCGAACCAAGCAACGAAAAGAGGCTGAACATGCCGTCCAAAGCGATTACCGACGATTCCTTTGAAACCGACGTTCTGCAGTCCGACAAGCCCGTGCTCGTCGATTTCTGGGCGGAATGGTGTGGCCCCTGCAAGCAGATCGGACCGACGCTCGAGGAGCTGTCCGACGATAAGGATGGCGATATCGTGGTTGCCAAGCTCAACATCGACGACAATCCCATGACCCCGTCCAAATACGGTGTCCGTGGTATCCCGACGCTGTTGCTGTTCAAGGACGGTCAGGTGGCCTCCATGAAGGTCGGAAGCCTGCCGAAGAGCCAGATCTATGACTGGGTCGATTCCGTTCTCTAGGAAACGGGTTCACCCGAAAACGAAAACCCCGCCAACCGGCGGGGTTTTTTGAGGCCTGTAACGGCGGCCAATCCCGTCAGGCCCGGGCCTGGCGCATCTTTTCCATGATCTGGCGCCCGGTCTCGTTATACATGAAGGACAGCAGGACATAGCGCTTGCCTTTGGTGACGTCGGTTGCTTCATGCAGCAGGTTGCACGAGAAGATCGCGGCTTCTCCGGTGCGGGGGCGATAGCTCGCCTGTCCGTATTCGGGAAAGCGCAACTCGCCGCCCTCGTGATCCTCGGTGTTGAGGTTCAGGGTCATTGCAAAGCGTCGATGGGCTGTGCCGACCGAGGTGTTGTCCCGGTGGGGCCTGAAAAAACCGCCGACATCCGCGTCATAGCGCACGATCTTGAACTCTTCGACAAAGCGGATCGGACAGTGAAAGGCGCGCTGTATTTCCGGCAGTACACGCCGTTCGATCCGGCTTCCGATGGCATCGAGCAAATCCTTGTCCACCACGTGATGATCCCGGCGGCGTTTGTTCTGGCCGCTGGTGTCGTGCACCATCTGGCCTTCGCTCATGCGCAATGTGCCGGACGGCTCATTGCCACGGGTTTCGAACTGTTCGATCAGCCATTTGCAGAAATCCGGTGAGAAGACATCCGGTAGGACGAGAATGGGGGGATGCAGGGCCGCCGGGGTCGGGGTGGCCTTCTCCATCGATGCGATTTCGTCAGCGGCCCGTCTCGCAATGGGCGTGTCGCCGGGTTTGAGGACAGACATGACCCGTTGATTCCCGTCACATACGAACCCGATCAGTTTGCCCCGCGCCCCGAAGCGGCTGGCCGTTTTCTTGTCTGTATCGGACAGCACAAAGAAATCCGGTCTGTGGGCTTCGGCCAGTTTCTGAACCAGCGGGATCGGATCGGCGCAGATGGCGAAGAGATGGGCGCCGGCATCCAGCATGGCCGGCGCTGCTTCAACCATCGCCTGGAACTCGGCCATGGCGCCCGGATCCTTCTGGGTCGGGAACAGCAACACGAAGAGGGGCCCGCCGCGTGCCTTGTCGGCGAGGTTGATCACCACGTCGCGCTGGTCGGGCAGGAAAAAATTGGGGACGCGGTCACCGCGTTCCAGCAGGTCTTCAAGCACCGGCGTGGCCATCTTCACATTGCCTTTCCCGATCCGCGCCGGATCGGTCTCGTGAGCAGTCGCTCTAGGATAATGCGGGCGACCCTGTCCGGTCCAACCCGTTGGCGGACAATGCGGCACCTGCGGCCAGGTGCGAGCCGGTGATCAGGATACGCCCCGGGGCAGGTTGGCACGCCAGTGTTGTGAGCGCCGATTTCAGAGAAACCGCCGCCGTTCCGGTCAGGCCGGCCGGTGCGAAGAAGGCGGCGAGATCTGCTGGATCGTGAATTCGTGGCTCCCCGGGGACGGGGATCGCCGTCACGCTGGTCGCCACCTCCCGGAAGGGTGCCAGAAAGCCCGGAACATCCTTGTCGCGCGCCATGGCCAGGATCAGATGCAGGGGCCGTCCGTCGGCTGCATCGCGGGTTCGAAACATCTGCGCGGCCGCCTGCGCGCCCGACGGGTTGTGACCCGCATCGATCCAGATGTCCCAGTCTTCGGGAAGAATCGCGGTGAGGGCGCCGGGCGCCAGCTTCTGCAGACGGCCGGGCCAGTCGATATGCGCAAGGCCTTCCGCGATGTTTGTCTGGGTCAGGCCGGGCAGGTTGCAGATATCCAGGCAAGCCGTTGCCGTGGCGGCGTTGTCGATCTGATGCTGCCCGGGTAGGCCCGGTTCGGGCATGGACCACTCTGTCGGGCCACGCCGATAGGTAAATCCGCCGGTTTCCGGGTCGGCCTCACCCGACCACTCCCTTCCCACGCAATAGAGCGGCGCACCAATCGCTTCGCCATGGGCCGAGATCACCGCCAGCGCCGCGTCGGGTTGCGGGCCGATGATCGACGGTACACCGGGTTTCTGGATACCGGCTTTCTCTCGGGCGATTTCCGGGATCGTGTCGCCCAGAAAGTCGATATGGTCCATCGCGATCCGCGTGATGATCGTGGTGAGGGGCCGTTCCACCACGTTCGTCGCATCGAAGCGGCCGCCCAGGCCGACCTCCAGAAGGACGACATCCGCGGATGCGCGGGAAAAGGCCAGGAAGGCTGCCGCCGTCGTGATCTCGAACTCGGTGATGGGTTTGCCCGCGTTACGGTCCTCGATCTCTTCGAACAGGGCCAGGAGCGTCGCATCATCAGGGATCCCACCGGCAATCCGGTAGCGCTCGGCAAAGCGGATCAGGTGCGGTGAGGTATAGGCGCTGACCACCTGGCCCGAGGCCTCCAGCGCGGCCCGCAGAAACGCAACGGTCGAGCCCTTGCCGTTCGTGCCCGCCACATGAATGACTGGCGGCAGCTTCTGGTGGGGGTCGTCAAGATCGGCGAGCAGGCGGTACATGCGGTCGAGCGACAGGTCGATCCGGTCCGGATGGTACCTTACGAAACGCGCGAGAATGTCGTCGATGGCCCGGGCGGCGGCGGGCCCGTCTTTACTCGGCATCGCGGGCAGGACGGTCCGGTTCGTGTGGGGCCGGTATCGCAATCGGTGCGGCGGGGTCCGGCATGCCGTCCTTGCGCAACAGAGAGAGCAACTGCGCGATGGTGGCGGCCAGTTTGTCGCGGTTCACAACCATATCCACCATCCCGTGGTCGCGCAGATATTCCGCGGTCTGGAACCCGTCCGGCAGTTCCTCGCGAACGGTGTCCTGGATCACCCGCTTGCCGGCGAAGCCGATGGTGGCCCCCGGTTCGGCGATCTGGATGTCCCCCAGCATGGCGAAGGAGGCCGACACACCGCCCGTGGTGGGGTCGGTCAGAAGAACAATATAAGGCAGGCCGGCTTCTCGAACGCGGTCCACGGCAATCACCGTGCGCGGCATCTGCACAAGGCTCAGCATGCCTTCCTGCATGCGTGCGCCGCCGGAAGCCGGAACCACGATCAGGGCCGCGTTCCGTGCCAGCGCCGTATCCGCGGCCGTCAGCAGTCCGGCGCCAACCGCCTGCCCCATGGAGCCACCCATGAATGAGAAATCGAACGCCGCCACCACGGCGGCCTGGCCGCCGATGGTCCCGTGGCCGACAAGGATGGCTTCGCGCGCACCTGATTTGGACTGGGCATCCTTCAGGCGGTCGGTGTAGCGGCGGCTGTCACGGAACTTCAGCGGGTCGGGCGTGACGGCGGGCAGATCGACCTGGGTAAAGGCCCCGTCGTCGAACAGCACCTCAAGACGCTGCTTGGCACTGACCCGCAGATGATGACCGCAGGCGTGGCAGACATGCAGGTGCTCTTCCAGTTCACGGTAGAACAGCATCTGTTCGCAGGAGGGGCATTTGTGCCAGAGGTTGTCGGGGATATCATTGCCACCGACCAATGCGCGGATTTTGGGACGGACGAATTCGCTGAGCCAGCTCATATGGATCCCGTGCGCACGCTATTCGGCCGCCTGACGGGACGCATTCCGGACACCGCCTGCCAGGTCGCGGGTAAAATTCAGGACAGCCTCGACAAGACCGGGACCGGCCTTGCCGTCGGCGTCGAGATTATCGGCGATGGTTTGCACGATGGCGGATCCGACCACGGCCGCATCGGCGACTTGCGCAACCTCGCCCGCCTGTTCCGGGGTCTTGATCCCGAACCCGACAGCGACCGGCAGATCGGTATGGCGTTTCAGGCGTGACACGGCGGCATGGGTGGTGTCCGTCGCAGCCGATTTGGTGCCGGTGATCCCGGCGACCGACACGTAATAGACAAAGCCCGAGGTGTTGGCGAGAACCGCCGGCAGGCGCGCGTCATCGGTGGTCGGCGTGGCGAGACGAATGAAGTGCATTCCCGCTTCCAGCGCCGGAAGGCAAAGTTCGGAATCTTCCTCGGGCGGCAAATCCACCACGATCAGGCCGTCCACGCCGGCCGCGCGTGCGTTGCTCAGGAATTTTTCGACACCGTAGATATAGATCGGGTTGTAGTAGCCCATCAGGATAATCGGTGTGGTGTCGTCAGCGCCGCGAAAGCTGCGCACCATGTCGAGGGTTTTGGTCACCCGCGCACCCGCTGCCTTGGCCCGGATTCCTGCTGCTTGAATCGCGGGGCCGTCGGCCATGGGGTCGGAATACATCACGCCGAGTTCGATGATATCCGCACCAGCTTCGGGCAGCCCTTTCAGGATTTCCAGGCTCGTTCCGTAATCCGGGTCGGCGGCCATGACATAGGTCACAAGTCCGGCCCGGCCCTCTTCGCGCAGTGCGGCGAAGCGCGCCTCGATACGACCGCTGGTGGTGCCCCGGTTCATAGCTCGACGCCCAGAGCTTCCGCGACGGCGAAGACATCCTTGTCGCCGCGCCCGCACATATTCGTCACCATCAGATGATCGGCAGGCAGGTCCGGTGCGATCTTCTCCACATGGGCCAGCGCGTGGGAGGGCTCGAGTGCCGGAATAATACCCTCGAGGCGCGAGCAGAGCTGGAAGGATTCGAGCGCTTCGGCATCGGTGACCGAGACATACTCGACCCGGCCGCTGTCGTTGAGCCAGGCGTGCTCGGGGCCGATACCCGGATAGTCCAGCCCGGCCGAAATCGAATGGGCGTCGAGGATCTGTCCGTCGTCATCCTGCAGCAGATAGGTCCGGTTGCCGTGCAGTACGCCGGGTTGTCCGCCGTTCAGGGAAGCGGCGTGTTCACCGCTCTTGATTCCGTAGCCCGCGGCTTCAACGCCGATGATGCGCACATCCGGGTCGTCGAGGAAGGGATAGAACAGGCCCATGGCGTTCGAGCCGCCGCCGATACAGGCGACCAGCGAATCCGGCAGGCGCCCTTCGGCAGCCTGCATCTGTTCACGTGTTTCCTGGCCGATCACCGACTGGAAGTCGCGAACCATGGCCGGATATGGGTGCGGACCGGCCACGGTGCCGATCAGATAATAGGTGTCCTCGACATTCGAGACCCAGTCGCGCAGGGCATCGTTCATCGCATCCTTGAGGGTCGCGGTGCCGCTGGTGACCGGTACGACCTTGGCACCGAGCAGCTTCATGCGGAACACGTTGGGCGCCTGTCGCTCGATATCCGTGGCGCCCATATACACGACGCATTCCAGCCCGAACCGGGCGCAGACCGTGGCTGTTGCCACACCATGCTGCCCCGCGCCGGTTTCCGCGATGATGCGCTTCTTGCCCATCCGCCGCGCCAGCAGGATCTGGCCCATGCAGTTGTTGATCTTGTGAGCGCCGGTATGGTTCAGCTCGTCGCGCTTGAAATAGATTTTGGCGCCGCCGAACTGCTCGGTCAGCCGTTCCGCGAAATACAGGGGACTGGGGCGGCCGACATAGTGAGCCAGGAAATGGTCGAGTTCGGCCTGGAACGAAGGATCGGCCTTCGCCGCCTCGTAGGCCTTCTCGACCTCGAGAATTAGGGGCATCAGCGTTTCGGCGACATAGCGTCCACCGAAGATGCCGAAATGCCCGAATTCGTCGGGACCGGTCTGGTAGCTGTTGGGTTCTGCGCTCATGATATTCAGGCGAGGTTATACATCAGGCTGCACGCACCTAACAGGTGTGGTCAAAGGTTTTTCACAGCATCGAGGAAGGCCTCGATCTTCGCAGAGTCCTTGCGCCCGGGTTCGGATTCGACCCCGGATGACACATCCACAACACTGGCCCCGGATGCCCGCACGGCGCTCACCACGTTGTCCGGGTTGATGCCGCCGGCCAGCATCCATGGCACCGGCCAGGTCCGTCCCGACAACAGGGTCCAGTCGAAGGACAGCGCATTTCCGCCGGGCAGGGCACCTTTCATTGTGTCGGGTGCCTTGGCATCGAACATCAGCCAGTCAACCGAGCCGAGATAGTCTTTCGCGGTTTCAATGTCGCCGGCATCGGCAACCTTGATGGCCTTCATGACCGGCAGCTTGGTGCGTTCGCGCAACCCGGCGCAGCGTTCGGGAGTTTCGCTGCCATGCAGTTGCAGCATGTCCAGTGGCGCAGCCGCGAGTACGGTGTCGATCAGGTCATCGTCGGGATCGACAAAGAGACCGACCTTCGTCACGCCGTCCGGGACCAGCGCTGCCAGTTCCGCAGCTTCCTCCGGCCCCACCGCGCGCGGACTTGGCGGATAGAAAACCAGCCCGACAAAGCTTGCGCCGGCCGCCACGGCAGTCCGCATGGCGGTTGCACCGTTGATGCCGCAGATCTTGGCCTCGACCGTCATGACCCGGTGCCCAGTTCCTCCGCGATGCGCATTGCTGCTGCAGCCGGGTCGTCGGCGCCGGTGATCGGACGGCCGATCACCAGCATGTCGGCGCCACGATCGCGGGCCTGGCGTGGCGTCGTGATCCGCTTCTGGTCGCCGCTGGTCGCCCAGTCCGGACGAATGCCCGGCACGATCAGTTTGAAATCAGCGCCGCAGGCGTCACGGATCGGCTCGATCTCGGCCGACGAACACACCACGCCGTCCATGCCGTGGTTCTGCGAGAGTTGCGCCAGGCGGACCACCTGATCCGTGGCCGGGGGCGTCTGCCCGACCGCGGTCAGATCATCGTTGTCCATGCTCGTGAGCACGGTCACGGCGATGACCAGTGAGCGTTGGGCCCCGCCGGCCGTCTCTGCCGCCTCGCGGGCGGCTTCCAGCATCGCCGGGCCGCCGGATGCGTGCACATTGACGACTGAAGCGCCCAACCCGGCGACGGCGCGGACCGCGCCGGCCACGGTGTTGGGGATGTCGTGGAACTTGAGATCGAGAAACACCGGCAGACCGAGATCGACGATGGCCTTCACACCATCCGCGCCATTGGCGGAGAAAAACTCCAGACCGGTTTTGACGCCGCCCACATGGCCACGCACGGCCCCGGCCCAGGCCAGCGCCTGATCGAGGTCGGGTGTATCAAGGGCGACAAAAACGGGGTTCGCGGAAAGATTTGGTGTGTCGGTCATGGCGGGTCTGCTTCTAGCAGAGCGCGCGGCGCAGGCAAACCGTCACGAACGGGGTCGGCGGAATCAGCCCAGGCTGACAACCCGGTCGCGCACCCGCAGCACTTCGCTCAGCGCCAGGAACACGTGATAGAAGCTCGAAGCCGGGGCCGTTTCGGCAATGGGCTTGCCGTTGACGTCCAGATGGTCCTGCCAGTTGCCGTTGCCCACGGCGAAGTAGAGCTCGAACATGCGCTCGAGCAGTTCCTCGAGCCGCATTGCGGCCTCATCGTCATTGGCGAATTCCATGCGGGCGACCTGGGCCTTGATTGCTTCGGTCTGGACCCAGAGCCGCTTGTTCTCGTCGAGCGAGGTGCCGTGGCGCAGCACCGAATCGAACGCCACACCGGAGGCCGGGCCGGGATTCCGGTCCACGCCATGAGTTTCGGCAAAGCGATAAAGGGCATAGGCCTCGCGCGTAACATCGTCGCCGCTGGCCTGGGCGTATTTGTAGAGCAGCCAGGTCCACTCGAAATGATGGCCGGGTTCGATGATGTTCCCCATCGTGCCCTCCGCACGGCCCCATTCAGCATCGAAGAACTCGCCCAGGGTGCCGGTCTCGGCATCGAAGAAACGCGACCGGAAGAGCGCAATGACGTCCTGTGCGCGGCGGAGCCAGATGTCTTCGCCCGTCGCCTGATGCCAGGCGAGCAGGGCTTCGAGCATGTGCATATGGGGGTTCTGGCGCCGGGGCAGGTCATGCGCGGGATTTTCGAAATAGCCGCCATGTTCGAGATCGCCCAGCGTGTCGTCCAGAGCCGCAAGGGTGCGCTCGGCCCATTCGACAGCGGTTTCGTCGCCGGTGGCCCGGAAGTACCAGGCGAAGGCGAACATGGCGAAGGCCTGCTCGTAGGATTCGATCCTGGCATCGGCATGGGCGCCGTTGCGCTGCACTGAAAATACGAACCCGCCATCCTCGCCCCAGAACTGCCGGGTCAGGAATTCAAAGCCGGAGGTCGCCGCCTCCAGCGCCGTGGGTCCGTCGGTTGCGGGTTCCCAGCCAAGCAGATGGGCATGGCTATAGACATAGATTTGCCGGGCCTGGACCCTTGTGCGCTTGGGCACCTCCAGGATGGGTCGGCCCTCCAGGGTCAGCTTGTCGACAAAGCCGCCAGCGTCTTGATCGAGGCCCGCCCGGGACCAGAGCGGCAGAGCCTCTTCGGTCAGCCATTTGTGGATTTGTGTTGCGTCAATGGTCATGGGGCCAGTTCTGCCATCAGAAGTTCAGCGGCGGCCAGATCCTCAATGGCCGTCCCGACGGATTTGAACAAGGTAATCTCTTCGGCAGATTCGCGTCCCCCGTGTCCCGCGCGATCGCGGTATCATCGGCTTCCCGCATATCGGGCCGGAATCCGCCGACGAGATCGACATGGTAGCCGGGCGGGAGCCAGGCGCCCTCGAAAACCGGATCGTGGCTGGTGGTCGCGCAACTCACGATATCGGCGGCCTGCACCGCGGCCTCCAGGTCGGTCACGGCTGAAACCTCAAGGCTGTCGCTGGTGAGTTCATCTGCCAGCGCCTTCGACCGGACCGAGTTGCGGCCCCAGATCTCCACCTGGCGGATCGGGTGCACTGCTGCATGGGCCCGCACCAGTTCGGGGGCCAGGCGTCCGGTGCCGATGAGCAGAAGCCGCTGCGCATCGGTGCGGGCAAGAAAGCTGGCGGCCAGGGCCGAGGCTGCCGCGGTGCGCCGCGCGGTGAGCGCCGGGCCGTCGATCAGCGCCACAGGCGTCCCGGTTGCGCCATCGAGCAGCAGATAGACGCCCTGGACCGAGTCCAGCCCACGGCCCGGATTGTCGGGATGCACGGTGACCGATTTGATGCCGATATATCCGGGCGGGGTCTCGCCGGACCAGGCCGGCATCAAGAGCAGGGTGGCGTCCTGGTTTTCGGGCGCGCCCGGGATGTTGTGATGGTGCCGCAGGGGCACGTTCGTCTCGCCGCGGAAGGCCTCTTTCAGGCGGGTGACCAAACGCGCCGGATCGAGATGGGCGTTGACCGTTGCGGCGTCGATGGAACGCAAGGGAGACCTATTCCGGGAGGGCCGGAGGCCGGGCGATCCTTGCGCCTTCGTCTTCATCGAGGCGCGTTTGCATCGTCTCAACCTTGTGTTCGAGTTCGCGCAGGCGCGCCCGGCGTTCGCGCGCAAGTTTGCGTGCCGGTGCCGCCGAGATCCACGCAAAAAACCAGCCGAGCAGAAGGCCGGCGCCGACTCCCAGAAAAACAAAGACGAAAAGCGGCCATGACACGACGAGACCGAGCGGCCAGAGATCAACCTCGGCGAAGCCACGATTGTTCACGGCAAAGACCACCAGCACGATCGCAAAGGGAAGGGTAATCAGCCATCGGAGACGGGTCACAGGAACACCTTGGGGTTTGCCATCGGGGGTCGATCATTGACGCACCGCGACTGTGCGCGGCGGAAAACGGCTTTCGGAAGAGAGGTTACACCAAAATTCGATGCGAATCAGGTCGTGTGATCCGCTCAGTTCTCGTTCAGGCGCTCGCGCAGTTCCTTGCCGGTCTTGAAATAGGGGACCACCTTGGCATCGACGCTGACAGCTTCGCCGGTCCGCGGATTGCGCCCGGTGCGGGCCCCGCGCTGTTTGACGGAAAAAGCACCGAAACCACGCAGTTCCACCCGGTCGCCCCGGGCAAGCGCTGCTGTAATTTCGTCCAGAATGGTTGTCACGATGCGTTCGGCATCACGCTGCAGGAGATGCGGGTTGCGGTCCGCGAGGCTCTGGATCAGCTCTGACTTGGTCATGGATACCCCCCGGGACAGGTTGTCCCGAAAATTCACCCTCCCCCAAGAGGGCCTCGCCAAACCCGTTCGTTCAGCGCTCGGCAGGTTGCCAAAGCGAAACCAGACCGTCAAGTGTTAGTGCATTGGAAAACAACGATTTTCCCGATAGTCCCGTGAGCTCTTCCAGCAGGGATTCGTCCTCGCGATGGTCGCGAACCGTCTTGACGGGCAGCCTCCGCGGGACATCGCGTTCGGCCTGCATCCAGTCGAGCGCGTCGGATTCGTTGCCGATCCCATCGATCAGGCCGTTCTCCACTGCCTGCCGGCCCGAGAACACGCGCCCGTCTGCGAGTGCGCGCACCGCCGTCTCCGGGATCGGGCGGCGGGCGATCACGAGATCGACGAAGAATTCGTACATGTCCAGGACCACCGCGCGGGAGGCTTCACGCGCTTCTTCGGTCAGCGGCTCGAAGGGCGATGGCGTGGCCTTCAGCTCCGAGGACTTGATGGTGACGGGTTCGACCCCGATATCATCGAGAAGCCGGTTGATATTCGCGGTTTGCATGATCACGCCGATGGAACCGGTGACCGTCCCTTCGCGCGCCAGGACATGGCTGGCTGCGATACTTGCCATATAGGCCGCCGAGGTGGCGACCGTGCCCATGACGGCGACGACCGGTTTGTTGTCGCCGATATTCAGGATGTTCTTGTAGAGGTCTTCGCCGCCGACGACGCTGCCGCCGGGACTGTCGATATGGATAATCACGCCGCGCACATTGTCGTCTGCAGCAAGATTCTCGAGGACGTCACTGCGCGCATCGTCACGCAGGATGATGTCGTCCACGTAAATGCGGGCGATGTAGTCGCCGCGCACCAGGTTTCCGATGCTCTGAAGAAAAACCAGAACGCCGGCGACCACCGCCAGAATCGTAACACCCTGCCAGATCCGCAGGCGCCGTTTTAGGCGTCTGCGGTCCAGCAGGGCGTCAGGATCATAGGACATGATGCGTGCTCAACCGCGCGGCATCAGGCCTTGTCGGCCTCACCGTCTTCGGCGCTCGCGTCTGCGGCGGGGGCCTCTTCAGCAGGTGCCTCTTCAGCCGGAGTCTCTTCAGCCGGAGTCTCCTCCGCAGGCGCCGCCTCGGCTTCCGCCGGTGCGTCCTCGGCGCCGGACGAGCCGTCACCGATCATGTCCTGGGTTTCGGCCTGCTTCTCGCGAATAGCCGCGCCCAGAATGTCACCCAGCGAAGCACCGCTGTCGGACGAGCCGAACTGCGCCATGGCCGACTTCTCTTCCGAGACTTCCTTGGACTTGATCGACAGGGACAAGCGACGGCTCGACATGTCGATATTGGTCACCATCGCATCGACCTTCTCGCCGACGGCGAAACGATCCGGACGCTGTTCGGACCGGTCACGCGACAGGTCGGAACGGCGGATGAACGCGGTCAGGCCGCCTGAGGTGGTGACCTCGATGCCGCCATCGTTCACTTCCGAGACGGTGGAAGTGATGACGTCACCCTTGCGGATGCTGCCCAGCGAGCCGGCGAACGGATCGTCAGTGAGCTGCTTGATGCCCAGCGAGATACGCTCTTTGTCGGTGTCGACCTCGAGGATCTTCACCTTGACCATGTCGCCCTTGTTGAACTCTTCCAGGGCTTCCTCGCCCGACTTCTCCCAAGAGATGTCGGAGAGATGGACCATGCCGTCGATATCGCCCGGCAGGCCGACGAACAGGCCGAACTCGGTGATGTTGCGAACCTCGCCCTCGATCTCGGTGCCCTGCGGGAACTTGACGGAGAACTCGTCCCACGGATTTTCCTGGGTCTGCTTGAGGCCCAGCGAAATCCGCCGCTTGGTCGGATCGACGTCGAGGACCATGATGTCCACTTCCTGGCTCGTCGACACGATCTTGCCCGGATGAACGTTCTTCTTGGTCCAGCTCATCTCGGAGACATGGACCAGGCCTTCGATGCCCGGCTCCAGCTCCACGAAGGCGCCGTAATCGGTGATGTTGGTCACGCGGCCGGTGAAGCGGGCGCTGACCGGATACTTCAGTTCCACATCATCCCAAGGATCCGCCTCAAGCTGCTTCATGCCGAGCGAGATACGCTGGGTTTCCGGGTTGAAGCGGACGACCTGCACCTGCACGGTCTGGCCAACCTGCAGAGCTTCGGACGGGTGGTTGATGCGGCGCCACGAAATATCCGTGACGTGCAACAGGCCATCGACACCGCCGAGATCGACGAAGGCGCCGTAATCGGTGATGTTCTTGACCACGCCCTGAAGAACCTGGCCTTCCTTGAGGTTGGCCACCAGTTCGGTGCGTTCGGCGGCGCGGGTCTCTTCGAGAACGGCGCGGCGCGAGACCACGATGTTGCCGCGCGAGCGGTCCATCTTGAGGATCATGAAGGGTTGCGGGGTGCCCATCAGCGGCGAGACGTCGCGCACGGGGCGGATATCGACCTGGCTGCCCGGCAGGAAGGCCACGGCGCCCGAAAGATCGACGGTGAAACCGCCCTTGACCCGACCGAAGATGGTGCCGGTGACCCGTTCGGTCTTCTCGAAGGCTCCCTCGAGCTTCTCCCAGGCTTCCTCGCGGCGGGCCTTTTCGCGGGAGAGAACGACCTCACCGTTCACGTCTTCATAGCGCTCGACGAAGACTTCCACCTTGTCGCCCACGGCGATTTCGGCGGGCTGTCCCGGAGGCGCGAATTCCTTGAGTGCGACACGGCCTTCGGACTTGAGTCCGACATCGATCAGCGCGTGGTCGCTATCGACCGAAACAACCGTGCCTTTGACGACGGTGCGTTCGAGCGATGAATTTTCCTGAAGGCTCTCTTCGAGCAGGTCAGCGAAAACTTCGCTGAAATCGGCACCTTCGGGCGCCTGTGCGGTATCGGTCATATGACGATACGTCCTTTCAATCGGTACTTTGTATGCCGACCGGTTTTTTCCGGTGGTCTTGAACGTCGAACCGCATGCCTGTCCGGTTCATCCGGCCATGAAAACAATGCGGTAAACGCGGGGTCTGGCGATCCGTTCAGGAAACGGAAGCGATATATTCGCCGATATACTCGAGGGCGGCCGCAAACACTGCGTCGGCATCCAGTTCCGAGGTATCGATGGTTCGTGCGTCGTCGGCGGCCTTCAGGGGCGCTATGGCCCGGGTGCTGTCGCGCACGTCCCGTTCCTTCATATCTGCCAGGACGCGGGGGTGTATACTTGTTTCCCCCCGCTCCAGCAACTCTTTATGACGGCGCTGGGCGCGCACTTCGGCGCTCGCGGTGATGAAGAATTTCACTGGCGCATCCGGGCAGACAACCGTGCCGGTGTCCCGCCCGTCGAGCACCGAGCCTGCGGCGCCCGGCGGGGGGTTGGCTGCGAAGTGCTGCTGAAAGGCGAGCAATACCTGCCGGACCTCGGGAATCGCCGCCACTTTCGAGGCCGCGCCGGCCGCCGTATCGCCGGCCAGTTCCGGGTTTTCCAGCGCGCCATGGGTAATCAGGGCCGCATCGAGGGCTTTCGCCGCGGTCACGGCATCACCGGGGTCGGCCGGATCGCCGCCGGCCGCCAGCGTGCCCAGCCCGACGGCGCGGTAGAGCTTTCCGGTGTCCAGATGGGCGTAACCGAAATGTTCGGCGAGCCGGCGCGCCAGCGTGCCCTTGCCCGCACCGGCCGGCCCGTCGACGGTGATCAGTTTCGGTATCGTCATTTGGGGATACTCATGCGGTGCTGTCTTCTTCAATTCGGGCGCCGAGCGCGCGCATGGCGGCGGCAAAGCCCGGGAAACTGGTTTCGGACGGGCGGATATCGTCGATTGTGACCGGGTTCTCGCTGGCCAGCCCCATGACCAGGAAACTCATGGCGATCCGGTGGTCGAGATGGGTGGCGATGGTCGCCCCGCCCGGTGGCGGGCCGCCGCAGCCCTCGATGGTGATGCTGTCATCCGTGGTCGAGACGGTGACGCTGCAGGCCCGCAGGCCGGTCTCGATGGCGGCCAGCCGATCGCTTTCCTTGACCCGCAACTCGCCCACGCCCTCGAAGACGGTGGTGCCCGTCGCGCAGGCCGCGGCCACGGCAAGAATCGGATACTCGTCGATCATGGAGGCCGCGCGTTCGGCGGGCACGCGGATACCTTTGAGCGCACCGCCTTTGACGACGAGATCGGCCACCGGCTCGCCGCCTTCGTCCCGTTCGTTCCGGAATGCGATATCGGCGCCCATCTCCTGCAGGCAGACAAACACGCCCGCGCGGGCCGGGTTCATGCCAATGCCGTCCAAAGAAGTATCCGAGCCGGGTAGGATCGCCGCCGCAATCGCAGGAAACGCCGCCGAGCTCGGATCGGCGGGGACCTGCACCGCGGCGGGCGACAACTCGGTCTGGCCGGTGATGGTGATCGCGCGGCCCTCGGGCGTTTCTGTGATCCCGATCTCCGCGCCCATGTGTTTGAGCATCCGCTCGGTGTGGTCGCGGGTTGCGATGCTCTCGACCACGGTGGTCTTGCCCGGCGCGTGCAGGCCCGCCAGCAGCACCGCCGACTTCACCTGGGCCGAGGGGACCGGCAGGACGTACTCAACCGGCAGCAGGGTGTCCGCGCCGGTGAACGACAACGGCATTCGTCCGCCCTCGCGGCTTTCCACCTGCACCCCCATCCGGGTGAGCGGTTCGATCACCCGGTTCATGGGGCGTTTGCGCAGGGAGTCATCCCCGGTCAGGATCGCGGTGAAGCCGTGCCCGGCCAGCAGGCCGCAGAGCAGCCGCGCCGAAGTGCCGGAATTGCCCAGATCGAGCACGTTGTCCGGCGCGTGCAGCCCGGCCACGCCGACGCCGTCCACTTGCCAGGCGCCCGGCCCGTCCCGGGTGACGCTCACCCCCATGGCCCGCAGGGCACCGGCGGTGGCGTGAACGTCTTCCCCCTCCAGCAGGCCCTCGATACGGGTCGTCCCGACCGCCAGCGCGCCGAGCATCAGCGCCCGGTGGGAAATCGACTTGTCGCCCGGCACATCCATGGCGCCCGAGAGCGGACCTGTGCGGCGCGCGGTCGCCGGGCGGCGCCGGGCCTCGGGGGATGTGGTCTCAGGTGGTGTCATGGTCGCGGTCATATTGGCGGCGTTGGCTTAGCACAAATCCTCGGGCGGAATCACCCGCAGACGCCACGGCGAAGTTGAATCATTTTGCCGGGGGGCGATTTGGTTTTGACAGGCCGTGCCGTTCGTGGCAAACGGCGGGCCCGTTATACATCGGTACGAATTCACCGGAGGAATAATCTGTGGCGAAACCCGAATGGGGCGTAAAGCGCGCGTGCCTGGCCTGTGGCACCCGTTTCTACGACATGCTCAAGCAGCCGATCATCTGCCCGACCTGCGAGACGGTCTTTGACCCGGAGACGATCTTCAAGCCGCGCCGCGCGCGCGCCGAAGAGGCCGCGGCCGCCGCCAAGGCCGCCAATGACGATGCCAAGAAGGCGAAGGACAGCGGCGAGGATGACGATGACGAAATCGCAGCCCTGGTCGAGGATGTCGATGTCGATGACGATGACGACGATGTTGACGATCTGTTGCCCGATGACGACGAAGATGATGACGATGACACGGTCGTGCCCATTCCCAAGAAGAGCACCAGCGACGACGATTGACCGGGCGGCCTGAAATCCCGTGCTGCGCAGGCGCGGGACAAAAAGGCTGAGATTTCACTTGCGTTGGGAGCGGGGATAATTATGTTGCCGCCGTCCGCACCGGGCCGGGGCCCAACCCCGCCCGCCGCGAAAACAGTTTTGGGGCCGTAGCTCAGTTGGGAGAGCGCTACAATGGCATTGTAGAGGTCGTCGGTTCGATTCCGTCCGGCTCCACCAATAAAAACAACGGCTTAGCTGGTAACGGCTAAGCCGTTGTTAGTTGTAGGTCGCAAATAGGTCGCAAATAGGTCGCACGGATGTTCGCGGCACAGACTGCGTTTGTTCTGATAATGATGTCTTTCTGACACCGTTCCATTCGAGTGAACGCGACGGGGCCGCCTCTCCCTCGGGGGGGGTGCCGCCTGTCATTAGTGCCGCCTGACCCGCCCCCACTGACTGGTCTGTTTTAAAGGTTAGTGCATCATCCGCT
>JAYQBG010000012.1:40038-77883 GCA_038137215.1 Alphaproteobacteria bacterium | reverse complement strand
GCCTTACAGGACATCATCAGCCGGGCCTCTTCATCGGCCTCCAGCCTTCGGGTTCGGCCTTTCGGCTGCCGCGGCTTTCTGAGATTGGCTGCTGGGTTACCGGGGAGGTTGAAGCCCCACTCCGACATCGCAATGCAGATGGCATGGCTGATGATCGATAGCTCACGAGCCACTGTTGCTGGGGCAGCATTCAATAGTCGTTCGTCTCGATATCGCGCGATATGGGAAGAGTTTAGCTTTGATAGCCAAAGGTCACAGATTGAATGCCGCTGTATGACGCCAAGCCGATAGGTTTCGACTTTTGCACCTCGCTTATGAGGGGTCACTTCCGCCGCATAGCGTGTGAGCAGCTGATTGAGTGTGCAGTCTTGGGTGATAACATTCCCGGCGTCTATCAGATGCTCGGTCTTGATTGCCCATCGCCGAGCGTCCGTTAGCCTTTCGAATGTTTTTGTCTGCGTTGGGTTTCCGCCGCGCCTGACACGCGCCGTATAGCGGCCATTGCGCTTCATAAACGTCGCCAATTCCATCTCCTGTGGCACAGGATTGGAACAAGAACGGTTTTGGTGCTGGTAACCCGGTCGTGACTTTGCCGCTTAATTAGCGGTAAGTCGTTGTAACTAAGGCAGTTGCGTCGCATTCGAAAATGGTGGGCGCGACAGGGATTGAACCTGTGACCCCTGCCGTGTGAAGGCAGTGCTCTCCCGCTGAGCTACGCGCCCGTCCCAAAAGGACAGCGACTCTAATAGGGTGCCAGGTCCGGGTTCGTCAAGTTTCAAGCGGACTCTGCACGAATGGCGACAATGCGTCGGATGCGCGCCTGTCGCGCCGGCGGGTGCGGTTTTGCTGGCGGGAATGGCGTCGGCTCGTGCTGAATCCCAGGTGATCTGGGGCAGCCAGGAGCAGCCAGGGGCATGCATGGGCGGACGGAATTGAGGAGGTTGAACAAAGAAGCGAGCATCCGGGCCGGTGTGGGTGACAGGGTGGATGGGGAGAACGGTCAGTCTGGCTTAGCGCCCGAACGATACCCGTTTTCCCTCCGCCATTTTTTCGTCGCATCCAGCGTCGCGAAGGGACTGATCATGTCCGGATCGAATGGTAACGGCGTCTCCCCGTGGGCCAGTTTGCTCGGCCAGGAGGGGTCACCGATGGCGCCGCGGGCGATGGCAATAAGGTCGGCCTCACCCTCGGCCAGCATCTCCTCCGCCTTCGCAGAATCTTCGAGCTTACCGCAGGCGATGACCGGGATGTCGGTGAAGGCCTTTGCGAGGCCTGCCAGCGTATGGCCGCTCCCGAACTCTTCCTCGAACCCGGTGTGAGTGCTGATATGCAGGAAATCGGCACCGTCCTCTGCCATGGCGGTGAAGATAGTCCGGGCATCGTCCGCACGGCCCTCCCACTTGTGGGTAAAGTCATTCGACCGACTCTGGCTCAGGCGCATACCCGAGATGCCCCGACCAGCCACACCGGCGACGACAGCGCGCATGATTTCTCGATGGAAGCGCAGCCGGTTTTCCAGCCTGCCGCCATACTCGTCGTTGCGCGTGTTGGTTTGCGGTGTGAGAAACTGGACGGGTAGGTAGCCGTTCGCGCCATGGATTTCTACGCCGTCGAACCCTGCTTCCATGGCATTGGCTGCGGCACGACCAAAGGATGTAATGACCTCCGAAATTTCCTCGCCCGTCATGGCGCGGGGCATTCTGAACGGGCCGTCGCCATAGTAGCGTGCCGCCATCATGCCCGCGGGCAGAACGGCGGAGGGAGCGATGGTCTCATCGATGTACCGGTTGTCCTGGACCAGAGCACCCGCATGCATGATTTGTAGGATGATGCGCCCGCCAGCGGTGTGGACGGCATCGACGACCTTGCGCCATCCGGCAACCTGTTCGGGCGTCGCAATACCCGGCTGGTCGCGATAGCCTTGGCTTTGCGCGGTGTCCGGATGGGTGCCTTCGGTAATGATCAGGCCGAACCCGCCGTGCGCGAATGCGCTGTAGTGTTCGGCCATCTGCGCCGTGGGAACCCCGTTCGCATCGGCGCTGATCCGGGTCATCGGAGCAACCACCGAACGGTTGGGAAGATCGTGTGTGCCCAGCCGGAACGGGGACAGGATATGCGGCCATGGTGCCGCGCGCGTGTCAGTCATGGGAGTGCCGGGTTGGGTTGGCGTTTCGGACGGGGATCAGGTGATGTTTCTTGTCAAAGGACGGTGGGTGCAACATGGGCGGTCGCCGGATGACCCTCGTGCCTTCAGTGTTCACAAAGGCTTTGACGCCCATGAAACGATTTTGTCACACCCACACTTGTTCGTGAACACAGTTGATTTCAACCCGCCGGCACGCACCCATATGTGTTTTGGGAGTTTTGGGACTGCTATGGGCGCTTGTGAATAGCATCCAGGCTGGGCCGGAAGACAAGCTGCGGGGACAGCCAGAAAGGGCCCGAACAGAGTGCCAGGTCTGGGTTCGTCAAGTTGTAAGCAGACTCCGTACGAATGGCGGTAATGTGTCGGATACGCGCGCAACGCGCTTGCGTGCGGTGGGATGCACAGTTTTGGCACTGATGGAAACGCTTCTTGTCTCTTCGGAAACCTGGTTGACGGCCGCGCTCGTCGCGCTGGCAGTCGCGGTTTTGCTGGCCGGCACGGCGCGTGGCGGCGGCCCGCGCGTTCTCGGAACTTCGGCGCAGATGGTTCTGTTGCTGGTGGTTTCGCTCGCTGCGGTGCTGTTGCCGTTGTTCGGTGCGTGGATCGGCGGGCGAACCCATCCGAACGCCATCGCCGGGCTGATCCCCTGGAACGATGCGGCGGGTTATTACGGCTGTACGCTCGATATCCTGGGGAAAGAGGACCTCTCGCCCTTTTGCCAGCGGCGGCCCTTCTACACGGTCTATCTGTCGGGGCTGCTGGCCGCTGCCGGGCTGGAACTCCAGCGCGCGCTGGTCTTGCAGGCCCTGATGAGCGCGGCGGGTGTCTTCATTGTCGCGTCGGTCGCCCTGCGGCGCTGGGGCATCGCACCGACCCTGGGGGCCGTCGCCATTCTGTCGGCCTTCGTGGCCACCATGTCGATGACGACCCTGACGGAGAATATCGGGTTCCTGCTGGGTGCGGTCGCGCTGGTCCTGTTGTTTGCGGGGGCGGAGCGGGGGTCGCGCGGGTTGCTGGCGCTGGGAGCGTTTGCGCTATGCCTGGCCCTGAACGCGCGCGCAGGGGCGTTTCTGGTCCTGCCACTACTGGTGCTCTGGCCGCTGCTGTTTCAGACCGGCAAGCACGGCGGGCGCGGCTGGGCGGGCAGCCTCGTCGTTCTGGTGGCAGTGGTTGCCGGCTTTGTGCCCGGAATCGTGATGACCCTGATGCTGGGCGGGGCGACCGGCGAAACCCACTCGAATTTGTCCTACACGCTCTACGGTCTGGTGTCCGGCGGCGAGCGCTGGACCTATGCGGTCGCACAATTGCCCGGTGCCACGACGTCCGAGATCTATGCTGCCGCGTGGCACCTGTTTCTCGAGAGTCCGCTCCTGCTGGTTGCCGGACTGGTTCAGGGCTTCCTCGAATACCTGCAGCGTTTGCTGACTTACGTGCCATGGCTTCCCGCACGGATCGCGCTGGCCCTGTGCTGGCTGTGGGGGCTGGCCGGGCTGTTCGGGCCTGGCCGTCCGCCCGGTGTGCGCCTGCTCGGCTGGCTCATGCTGGGGGTTGTGGCGTCGTCGCCCATTCTCTCCATTGATGGCGATACACGAGTCTATGCGGCGACGACCGCCCTGGACGGTTTGATCGTGGCCTTTGGCCTGGCCCGGTTGGCGAGGGCGTTCAGGAACAGGCGCACCGCGCTGGCCCCGGTCGTACTGCTCGCGGCGTTTGTTCTGTCGGCACTTGTCTTTCCTGGAGACCCGCGCCTGTGGGGGGGCATGATGATCCTCGGCATGCTGATCGGCCTCCTCGCCCAGCTGATGACCGCCAGCGATCATGTGGACACGGCGCGCGGACGGGACGGGGTGGTGGCCGCCATGCTTGTGTTCATTGTGGCGATCGGCGTGTCGGGCATGTTCCCCCTGGCGGAGCGTGTGTCACCCGGCGCGGACACGGTCGGGTCGGTCACGGCGCGCCTGGCAAGCGAACGCCTGGCCGCGGAAACCTGTGGCACCGAGACTTCGGTTCTCATGCGACCTGGTGCCGATAGCCCGGTTGTAAAACTCGTGGGTCCGGGACAATCCAGCGTGAGTCCGCTCGCGGTGACGCTCGAGAATTTCCGAGGCCGGCTGCACCCGCTCACCCATCAATATGCAGGCCTGTACCGCTTGCCGGCGGGGACAGCGCTGGTGTTTGCCCACGATCTTTCCCCCTGGCGCGCGGCCGGGGCACGCAACAGCATACTGGTGGGCGATGCGGATATCGTTCCCGCGGATGGCCGGCTGTATCTGATCTGTCTGGAAAACGCGGATGTTCCCGGTCTCGAAGACGTGCGACGCATCCGGTCGGTTTATCCGCTGCCATAAACCGCAGCGCCGAACACCATCAGGTCTGCGCCGGCCGTGTCATGCTCAAGGCGAGCACTGCGGCAATACCCAGGGTGCCCAGCCACCAGCCCTGCCATACCCCGAAGCCGAGTTGGGCAATGACAAACCCGCTCACAAGAGTTGCCAGAATGACCGCGCCCGCGCCCGGATTGCGCGCGATCTTTGTGGCGTAGCGCAGAATTCCGGCAACCAGGGCGCTCGCCAGCGTGAACCCGATAAAGCCAAGCTCGAGCCATATCTGCAGCACCATGTTGTGAGGATGCAGAGGCAGAGCCGCGCCGGTCGCGGGGGTCCCGTCGGGGTTGGCGAACAGGAATACGTTCTGCCCCCCGCCAGGGATTGCCCGCGAGGTATCGAGCCCCCAACCGAAGACCGGGCGTTCGAAAATGTGACTGATTGCAAAGTCCCAGATCACAAAGCGATGAATCTCGGAGTTCGGCGTGTCGATATGCGCGAGTAGGAGCGCGTTGGCCCAGGGCGTGAAGTAGTCGAGCAAGGCGAGCAATACGAGGAACAGGACAAACCCAGCAATCACGATTGCCCTTCCCGCGAAAGGTGCAAACAGGCTGATGATGAATACAAGCGCGCCGAGCAGTAGCGCCAGTTGCGGGGTGAAGGGTGAGAGCAGGGAGATCGTCAGTGCGGAGAGCAACACGAATACAATGGCCAGTCGCCGGCCATTGTGTTGCCAGATCGCCATCGTGACGGGCCAGGCGAAAATTGCGATGATGCTCGCGGTCCTGTTGAGACCGGCGAGTTCGTTGCCGAGCAGGGTCTGCTGCCAGACCCACTCGGTGGTGATCTTGATCACCAGAAATCGTCCCAGCGTCAGCACAAGCATCGCGCAGCCGCCGAGTATCAGCCAGCGCCCGACCCGTGCCTGTCCGGCGGGATCGAGCTTCATTGCTGCATCCAGAAGCACGACCAGCGCCGCTGCAACGAGAACCAGGCGCAGGGAAATCTCGAGGCTGCGTTCCGGGAAGATGGACCAGAAGCTTGTGGCCGCGCCCCATCCCACGATCAGGAGCATGACCAGGGCAGCGCGCGGGCATGCCAGTTGCCAGGATTCACGCGCAACGAGCCGGCGCAGAAGGATCGCGCCGGCGACACAGATGGCGGGAATCCAGATCTGGAGGGGTGTGAGAACCGCGAGGACGGGGGCCAGAACGGCCAGGATGCAGAGCAGGGGCGCGTCCGAGTGCGGCCTGAATGTGATCGTAGCACCCATGGACAGCCTTGTGCCGGAGAGGCTGTGATCTTGCAAGCGCCGATGGCAGTGCCCGGAAAGTGGGAAGGTTTTGGCTTCAAATCACAATGGCGTCTGTATAAGTAAACGAGCGTTTGTCTGTTGCGGAAAAAGTTGGCATCGGCTGTTTTCAGATGCCATCAATTCGGGAAAGTCTGTGAATTCATGCATCTTCTGGTGGTGATTGAGGACCGCATCTCGGAATGGGCCGCCAAGGGCGAGGTCCTGCAGGGGTATTTCAATCCCGCGGGAGCGTTTTCGGATATTACGGTCCTTAGTCTCGTGGCCGATGCGCCGGACCGGACAGTCGTCGAGACGCTCTGCGCGCCGGCACAACCGGAATTCCACTCCGTGGACATCAACCGGCGGGAACTGGTTCTCAAGACGGCGGGTTTGCGCCCGGGGTGGCTGAAGTCCTTTCTGGGCAAAGCCATTTCAACTTTCGGCAATGACCGCCCGGATGTCATTCGGGCCTATGGTGACGGACTGGCCGCAGTGGCGGCCTCCGTGATTGCGGCAAGGGATGGAATCCCGTTTCTGGTGAGTTTGCACACAACACCTGACCCGGATATCCAGGCGCGTTTTTTCGGGCGGCGGGATCGTTTCTGGCGGCGCTGCCTGGCTGCGTCAGTGGCTGATGCGCTCCACGCATCAGATGCGCTCATGGCTGTCTATGCGCCGATATTAGACTTTCTGCCGCCCGCGCTTATCCGCAAGACACGGGTCGTTCCCAATGTGGTGGATGTGCCGTCACGCCCGCCGTCACGCACCCGGGACAGCTTGCCCCTGAAGGCTCTGTGGATCAGCCGCCAGGTGCCCGGCCGCGATCCGCGCCCGGTGATTGCAGCGTTGCGGTCCCTGGATGAGGTGGAACTGACTCTTGTCGGTGACGGACCGTTGCACGACGCCGCGACCCGGACCGCACGCATGCACGATGTGGAGACACGCGTGAGATTTGTCCGCGCGATGGCAAACCGCGAACTTTGTCAGACTCTGCCCGACTATGATGTTCTAGTGACCCAGAGCGACTTTCGTGAAACACCGAAATCCGTTATGGAGGCCGCGTTGTCGGGCATGCCCGTTATCGTCAATCGCCATCCCGCAGTGGATTCGAAGGAATATGCCGAACTGCCCGTGATCATTGTCGATGGGGGGGCCGATTCCTATGCTGCGGCGTTGCGCGATCTGGCCCGGGATACCGGGCTTCGCAAGCGCCTGTCGCAAGAGACGGGAGAGGCCGCGTGGCGGATTTGGGATCCGAAGGCGTCGGGCCGGGCGACGGCAGAGCTTATGACATCGCTGACATCACCGTCGGCAGACACAATTTCGTCCCCGAGTTCAGGATAATGCAATGACCGGTTTGGTGGTTTTTGGTACGCGACCCGAGGCTGTAAAGCTGGCGCCCGTGGTGAAGTATCTGCGCGGGACACCGGCGATCGGTCCGGTCGAGGTTGTCTGCACCGGCCAGCATGCGGAGATCATGATCCAGACCCTCGATGCGCTGGACCTTGAGGTCGATGACAATCTGAACCTGATGAAGCGCGATCAGACACCCATGCAGGTGGTCGAACGGATCATCAACCGTCTGACCGAACGCTACGCCGATGGCGGCCCGGACTGGGTCCTCGTTCAGGGCGATACGGCGACGGCCTTTGCCGGGGCTCAGTTCGGCTATCTGAGCGGAGCCGAGGTGTACCATCTCGAGGCAGGTCTGCGCACCCACGATATTCACGAACCCTGGCCCGAGGAGGGGTTTCGTCAGGAAATCGCCCGTCTGTCCGGACTGCATCTGGCCCCCTATGCGTGCGCGCGGGAAAACCTTGTGCGGGAAGGGGTCGACCCGGACCGCATTCACGTGGTTGGCAATACCGGTCTCGACAGCCAGGAAGCCGTGCTGGCGCGCGTCCAAGCCGATGATGGCTGGCTGCCCGGGACGGAGTTCGCGCTGGTGACGCTGCACCGCCGCGAAAACCTGGGCCCGCGGCTGGAAACGACCTGTCGCCAGATACTGAAACTGCTGGCCGTTGAACCCGATTTACAGGTTCTCTGGCCGGTTCATCCCAACCCGAAAGTCCGGCAGACCGCGTTCGAATATTTCGGCGACAAGGTGGACCAGGTGATCCTGTGCGAACCGCTGGACTATCCGAAATTTCTTCAGGCACAGGGTGCCGCCAGGCTGGTCATTTCAGATTCCGGTGGTGTGCAGGAAGAAGCAGCGTCAATGGGAACCCGGGTGGCCATTGTGCGCGAAAAGACCGAGCGACCGGATGCCGTGGCCCTGGGGCTTACCCGGATCGTGGGGGCGGATGCGGCGCAGCTTTTGGATGTGGTCCGCGAATTTTTTGCAACGCCTGTCGATCCGGAAGCGGTCGCCGCCTGGCGGGGTATGCAGGGTAACGGTGCAGCGGGGGCGGCGGTCGGTGCGGTCCTCGTGGAACGCCTGGCTGGCCGTCAGCGCGATGCGCGGCGCGCCTGAAGCGACGGCACACCGAACGCGATCAGGCCATAGGCCACCAGAAATAGTACAGCGGACATCCACGCGATCTCTGCCTGCGCTGTGATGAATGCCGCGATGGCGGCCGCCAGAATTCCGCCGCCAAGTGCCGTCAGGGTGCGCAGGGCCAACCCGGGCGGCAAGAGCACCGCGCCCATGCCCTGCTGCCGGGCACCGAGAACGACCGTAACGGCAAACCCCAGCCGCGCGCCGGTGACTGCGATTGCGGCGCCCAGCAATCCCATCTGGGGGACCAGCGTGGCAATGGCCGCAAGAGCGCATGCGCCCCAGAATAGGGAGGCGATCATCAGGAACAGTGCACGCCCGGATATATAGAGCGAGTATTCCCAGGGAGTGGCCGACTGGTTGACGAAGACGGCTGCCGCGAGTGCCGCCATGACGGCGTGGGACATGCGATATTCTTCGCCGATGGCCAGCGCCAGAACCCCCGGCCCCAGGATTGCCAGCAGGGCGGCCAGTGGTGCGGCGTACAGGATAAAGGCACCGAACAGGCGATGGACCGTGGCGATGGCCTCTGCGTGGGCCTTGTCCGCAAGCGCGCGTGCCATCCGGGGATAGAGGAGCCACCAGTAGGGTGCGCCCCAGGAGGCGAGAATGGCGATCAGGGTCTGCGCGGCCACGTAGCGGCCGACCGTATCACTGCCCGCCATGCTGCCGATCAGGAGACGGTCCACGAAACCCATCATGACTTCACCCAGGCCGGCGATCATGATCGGAATACCAAGTGCGAGTGCGGTGCGAATGCAGCGGGGCGAGAGCAGGACAAGTTGGGTGGGCCGGATGGCCTGGGAGAAAAACAGGTCTGCCACAGCCCAGATCAGAAATACGGTTTTGACCGCGGTGATCAGGGCGATGGCGGTCACGGGTGTAAGAGTGTCTAGCCACAGCAGTGCGACTACTCCGGAAAGCGCGAAAAGGGCTTCCCCGATTTGGATCGCGGTGGCTGCGCGCACGCGCTGGCGTGCACGCAGGGCTTCGAGAAACAGGGTCTGCCAGCCGGCGACGGGCAACAGTACTGCTGCGGCACGGATCAGGGCGACGGCGGACGGGTGATTGGAAAACACCCCCGCGAGGGGAACGGCGGTAAACCACAGCACGACGCCGATACTTATCGAGGTGAGCGACACCAGAAAAAAAGCGGTCGCGATCGGGGATGCGATATCCTGCGTCGTAGTGGCGCCGGCAATCTGTCGTACGATGGCGAAGCCGAGGCCGAGGAGGGCGAGGGGAACCAGGACCGCGACCAGGGCCTGGGTCTGGGAGTAGGCGCCAAAACCCTCAACCGCCAGCCAGCGCGCCAGCAGGAACGCCAGTATCAGGGCAGATCCCTTGGTGATGGATTCGGCGAGAAAGCGCTGGAGCAGCGCGGCTTCGATCCGCCAGGGTCCGATCTTCATGTCAGCGGGGCTCGCCATTGTCCTGATCGGGTCGGCGCGCCACCACATACCAGCGTTCGGCCAAACCGCTCAGGCCGCGTGACAGGCAGGCATCCCATCCCGGCTCCGTGTTCCGTCCGTGGATCCGCCGGACAGCACCAGGAAGACGTGTCGCGCCGGGGAACAGCAGAAACTGGGAGAGGACGCCGTAGGGCTCCATCGCCACCAATTCGAGATCGCAACGCGCAATCATGGCGCGGACATTCTTCGCCGTTTGACCGAAGACGCCGGCGAAGCCGCGTTTCCGGTAGTAGCGGCGCCAGTAGCGGATCGCGATGGATCGCGCGCCGGCAATATCGACAATCAGGCTCGCCCCGGGCTTGAGCAGATCACGCATATCCTGAAGCGCGCGTTCCTGCTCTTCGGCGGGCAGCAGCAGAAGCGTGGAAAAGCAATAGACCAGATCGAAGGACTTCGGCGCGAAGGGGAGGGTCGGAAGCGCCGCGGCACAGGGGAGAATGTGCGTCGTTAGGTCGGCGTCTTCCCCGCGTTGCCTCAGTTGGGTGAGCATCTCCCGACTGGGGTCGATCGCGACCACATCCACATCCCGGTTGGCGAGTTTTACCGCGTGCCGTCCGGAGGCCGAGCCGATATCGGCCGCAACACCGCGGGCCGGTGCGGCACTTTCCACCAGCGCCCATTTGCGGTTCTGAACGAAATCCTCGCCGAGATCGGTCGGATAGTCAGCGGCTTCACGATCGAAATGAGCGGCCAGACGGGTCAAGTCTCACCTCGTGCCCGCGTATTGCGGAGCGCGCGGAGCAGATCGAGGGTCGCGGCGACCACCGGGCGAGCGGTCAGTGTCCCGCGGTAATAGGGAACGAGATCGCCTCCGAATCCCTTCTTGAAATCGCTGATCCGGCGCAGCTTGCCGCTGGTACGCCCCGGAAATGCTTCACCACACTCATATCGGGCGAGCCCTTGCGCGGCAAAGGTCTTGATCGCGTGCCATTGAAGCAGGTCGTTGGCGCCGCTCGAAAGGGCTTCACCATCGCTGGCGACCACCCAGTAGAGGGCGCTGTTCTTGTAGATCGCGAAAATATGGATCGAGATGACATCGCCTCGGGGCGAGAGGGCACAGAACCCGGCGGCGAGGCCCTGATTGAGGAACTGCTCGAAAATCGTATCGAAATACACCTGTGGTTTCGCCGGAAGCCCGGTGCGGGAGGCGGTCTGGTTGTGCAGCCGCAGGAAGGTGTCTCTGTCGTCTGCGGTGACGCTGCGGTTTGTGATGCCCGATCGCTCCGCGCGTTTGACGGCTTTGCGGACCCGGTGTTCGAGCCCGTGCCAAAGTTCATCCGCGCTGCGATGTTCGAGCTCGAGCACCCAGCTCTGCGTCGAGGCTTCGGTACACCCCAACAGGGCGAGCGGGTTCACGCCGCTGTCGAGATCGCGGGTCCGGGCCGGGGCCAGCGGCGCCATCGAAAGATCGACGCGGGACGCGCCGTGTCGCTGTGCCAGACCTATCAGAGCGTCACGCAGGTGACGTTCGGCCTGGCTCCGCTGACGTGGGCTGAGTTCGGGGTCGTAGGCCGGACCCCCGGTCGATTCGAGGTGTCGCAGCAAACCGCGGGCCGGCCAGCTCCCCGCGACGCTGCGCATGGGAACCAGCGCAACCACCCTGTTCTCGTTCGGTTCGATAACGGCAAAGCTCGCATCTTCGGTATTTGACCACGTGCCATAGGCTTCTATCGCTTCCCAGCGATGCCACATCCAGGCATCGGGAAACCGGTCTGCGGCTGCGTTCCAGCGCTCCCGGTCCATGTCCTGCCTTGGCACGATTTCGGATTGCGAACTCATTCGGCCCCCTTCACGGGGAGTCTTAGCCGTTCTCTCGCCGCGCTGCCAATTGGGAACTGGCGCCGATCAGATAGACGAAGACGAAATGCGCCCAGTGATATCGGAATACCGAACTGTCAATGGACTGATGGACAAACAGCGCGATCAGCAGCGCGACAATGGAAATGGAGGTGCCGTCGAGCGGCCGGTCCCGTCGTGTCAGTGCGAACACCGGCCAGAACCAGGTCAAGAGGAGCAACACCAGCCCCGGAATGCCGGTCTCGAGCAGCAGCGAGAGCGGAACGGAGTGGCCGGAGGAGGGCACCCCCAGCGGGGCAAACACGGCTTCCTCGGTCAACCCGAAGCCGACGCCTGTCGCCCAGACATTGCCGATGGCCGACAAGGCCAGTCGCCAGATATCCGCGCGTTCGCGGAACTCGAAGACTTCGGCGCCCGTTCCGCCCGCCCCGGTACTTTGCAGCACGGCCGCGAGATAGAGCAGGCAGGTGAGTGCCAGTACCCCAAAGACACAGAGCTGCGCCAGACGCCGTTGCTCCAGGCGCAGCAGGGTCACAACCACAATCCCGGCCAGCGCCATGGCGAGCGCGGCGCGGGAGGCCGAGATCACCAGAATGAAGAGGATGACGATGAATACGCCCGCCATCGCATATCCACGCGTGTCGCGGGGCCGCCCGATGGTGGCGCAAAGCATGATGGTCGCCAGGGCGGCAAACAGCGCAAAGCTGTTGGGGTTGGATGTGAAGCCCGAGAACCGGTGGATATAGATCGTCTGGTCCAGATACTGGCGGCCCCCTTCGAAAACGCCGATGGTCCAGCCCCCCAGATCGACGACCCGAAAGCGTAGCAGTTCACCCACCGCTATGACCTCGCCGAAAATGTAGATGCTGAGTGAAAACACGTAGGAAGCGATCGTGATGATCACGAGCGCCCATTTGAGCCGTGCGAAACTGCGCGCAGGAAACGCGTCAGCGGCTGCGAGTGCGGCCAGCAGTAGACCGGGTGCAAAAATGAGAAGCCATCTCTGTCCGGCAGTTTCCGGGCTGTCAGCCCAAAGGACGGTCAGGCACGCCCAGGTCGCGAGAAGGACCAGCGGCACAAGGCCGGTGCGGAACGTCAGGAGATCGGCGCGGTGGAGCACCAGGGCGGCCAGCAGGACGATGACCTGCAAGCCCAGAACAAGCGGGGCCGGCGGTATGATGAACCGGATGCCGTCATAGTAGCCGAGAAAGCCCGCGACACTGATGAGCAAGGCGATCTGCAGAAATGTATTGGTCGTCGGCCAGCGCGGCTTTGTCCCCGTCGGCGTCACGAGGTGGGGCTCCGCGCGGCGATGGTCTGGTCTAGGATGGCGCGGAAGCGTTCACCGATCCGGTCGATATGATAGGCACTTCGAATATCGTCGGACGGCGTCGTCTTGTCGGTTGAAACCTCGCGGATGGCACGTGCGAGTGTCTCGGCAATCTGCGCCGGGTTGTCGGGGCTGACGGTCCAGCCACCCGTCTGCCGCACCAGGTCGGCGGTCACCCCTTCGGGCGTGATGGCGAATACCGGACGATAGGCGCCCAGATAGTCGATCATCTTCGAGGACAGAAAAATCGAGGGCGGTGGCATCGGCGCATCGCTTGTGGTGAGGATGTCGCAGGTGGCCATGCGGGCGAGCGCATCGGTGTGGGGGAGCAGGCCCCCATGGACGGCGTGCTTCAGGGCGGCCGGATGTGCCGCGAGCTCCATATTGAAGATGTCACCCCCGACCCCGAAAATCTGCACGATGAAATCGGGCAGCGATGTATCGCGGGCTGCAAGCTCGATGGCGTCGAACAGCAGGCGCGGGGTGCGCGGGCCATAGAAGCTGCCGAACATGCCGATTCGGATTGCCTGGCTAGGGTGCTTCTCTCCCGAGGCGCCGTAGAGGGACGGATCGAAGCCATGGGGTACCACGTGGCTCTTTTCGGCAACCGGGACATCCGGATTCTGGCGCGCGAAACTGTCCTGCATCTCGGCGGTGGGAAAGACCAGCGCATCCGCACCCAACAGAACCTTGCGTTCCAGCCTTTGGCTCCAGGCCGACATCACCGGAATTTTCCGTTCGTAGATGCTTCCGGACCAGGGGTCGGAAAAGCAGGCTATCCAGGGAAGGTTTGGAAAGCGCTTCTTGAGCTTGAGCCCTGCTGCATGAACGGAATGATATTGCGAGCGCGTAACCAGGCAATCATAGGTGTTTGGCGACAATGCGCGTGCGCGTTTCACGGTCCGGCCGGTCAGGGTCAGGTATCGGTCCGGTCGGATGGGGATGTGCGCGATCTTGCCCAGCAAGCGCATCGCCGTGCCGCTGATCCGCTCTATACGGCCGAAGTGTGCTTCGACATAGTCATCCAGGCTGTGATCGGGCGGCTGGCTAAACAGTGAGGGCGCGGCTGTGATGATATCGACATGGGTGTTGGGAATCGCCGCCATCGTCTTGGCCGTTACGAAGGATTCCGGGCTTGTCACCGGCGGAAAGCAATATCCCAGGCACAGGACTTTCAGGGTCCGCTCAGGCATGACCGGCCTCGCTGAGAACGGTCGCAAAATCCGGGACACTGAAGGGTGCAAAGCGGCCCAGAGTCTCGATGACCTCATCCTGACCGGCAATATCCGCCGGGTCCATATAGATGTTGAGAAAGACCGGTTGTCCGGATTCCATGAGCTTTCGATAGGCGCGGAGCTCCGAGATCAGCCTGTCGGGCGTGCCGCCCGCGTTGCGCAAGATGCCCCAACTGTCGAGGATCTGTTCGGGCTGGCTGATACAGCCGCTGACCGGAAACTCGACGATCCCCGATCGCCGGAAAAAAGGTCCGTGACGCAGAGCAAAAAGCGGTCGCGTGGAACTGGAATGGCGATACTTCATATCCGTCAGGAGCGCCCACAGATTCGAGAGGTCGCGCGGCCGTTCGAAGCTCGCGAAATGTGGGGTGCGAAAGCTGTCCGGATGCTGGCCCAGAATATCGCCGACCGCTTCGTGCCCCAGCCGGATGTCGCGCTGCCAGTCTTCGGTATTGTCGCCCTCGTAGAAATAGGTGGAGGTCACGGCGCCGGTGGCGAGGTCGTGAGCGGCGTGGCGGCGAAACCCGTGATTGAGGAACACCGCACCATCCCTGGAGATGTCCCGATAGGCCGCTGCGCCCGCGTCCAGGACTTCACCGGCCACGGCATAGAGCGGCGACAGTCCGAATGCGCGCAGGCGGGCATGCAACGCGGGCGCGACTGCGCTGTCGAGATCGGTGTCACAGTCGAAGGACAGAACGAAGCAGGGCTTGCGCAATCCCGCACGACGGCTCAGCGCGATGTTTCGCGCGACCCCGCGGCCGGGAAACAGCCGCGCATAGGCCCAGGCCCGCGCCAGCCCGGGATCGGCAGCCGCCTTGCCGAGCCGGTCCAGGATGGAAGGCCGTGCAACAGGCCTAAAGTCTTGGGTCGTTTCCGGCAAGGCGTGTTGTCCCGATCGTCGCGCGGTGTCAGGGGTGATCCAGATGACACGTTATACACATGATTCTGTATACACATGATTCTGTCCCGCTCTCCATGCTCGCCTCTGGCGGGGCGCGGCGTTGTATGCCCCGCTCAGACTAGTCTGTCGCCGCGATGCGGGCCCACACGGCCGGGTCTTGCATCTGACTTTTATACGATGGAATTCGTTCTGCATTCATCGGTGCCAGCGGGAGGCTTACGCGGCCAGTCGGAGCGGACAGGCCGGACGGCCGTCGAAAGAATCAGGCTCCGATCCCAAGAATATGCCACAATAGCGTTCAAGGGTGAGCCGATGAAAATGCCAGCTGTGAAAAGATTGCGCGGGATTGGTCAGGCAGTGCTTGTCTTTGCCGCCCTGGCTGCGTTTACAGGCGCACAAGCCGATGACACCCAGCAGGCCCTGGCCTCACCGGCGCGCGACCTGGCGGGTTTCGCCCTGACCTATGATGTCTATTCCGGCGGGTTTCGTGCGCTTCGTCTGGACTTCGAAGTCGATGTGGGTGCAAACGGAGCGGACGCGCCGCGATACGACACAAACATCAAGATGGAAACTTCCGGCATCATCGGCGCGCTGTTCAACTGGCGTTTTGATGCAACCAGCACCGGGGCCTGGCGGGATGGCAACATCGTGCCCGAGCGGTACCGCACTGCCAATGTGTGGCGCGGCAATGAACGTGAGGTGGCCATCGACTATGAGGATGGTGTTGCGAACAGGGTCAGCGCCAACCCGCCCTATAGCGAAGAAGACATGAAGAAGGTCGGCCCGGACCTAATCCCGGGTGCGATTGACCCCACCAGTGCAGTGACGGCGCTGGTTCTGACCAGTGCGATCCGGGGCGAATGCCGTCCCGAGACCGCGATCTATGACGGCCGCCGCCGTTATGATGCGAAGATGCAGTCCATCGGTTCACGCGCCCTCAAGACCAGTTCGTTCGCGCCGTTTTCCGGTGAGGCCGAAGGGTGCAAGCTGACCTTCAAGCGCATCGCCGGGTTCCGCCCCGACCGGAAGCGGATGCAGAATCTGGAGGTCCATGTCTGGCTTGCCAATGTCGGTGTCGAGGCCGGGCGCGTCCCGGTACGTCTGGAGCTTGAAACCCCCTGGGGAAAGGGGTTCGGGCATCTGGTCCGGGCGCGCAACGCGGATGGCGCGCTGGTTTTCGGCGAGGCGGAGTAAGCGGCGTGGTTCCGCAATAATCGGGAACAATTCGTGACTTGGTGCGATTCAGCCCGATGTGGCAGTTTTCTGCTCGATCTTTGTGGCCTCTTCGAACCGATTTCCGCTGATGACTGACACTCCGATAGCCGTCGTGATCCTTGCTGCAGGCAAGGGAATCCGGATGAAATCCGGCATGCCGAAGGTGATGCACGCCGTTGCCGGACGCCCGATGATTGCGCACCTGCTCGGCACCGTATCCGAACTTTCGCCGGAGAAGGTGGTGGTCGTGATCGGGCCGGATATGGACCAGGTCAGCGAAGCTGTCGCGCCGCACACCACCTGTGTACAGGAAGACCGGAACGGCACCGGCGGTGCGGTCAAGGTGGCGGCGGCCGAGCTTCAGGGCTTCGCGGGCACGGTACTCGTGCTCTACGGCGATACCCCGCTGGTGCGTGCGGAAACCATGCGCGCCGCGGCGGGCGCCTGTGCCGGGGGGGCGGCGGTCTCGGTGCTCGGCTTTCATCCCAGCCATTTCCATCAATACGGCCGCCTGATCACCGATGACAGCGGCGCTCTGACGGCCATCGTCGAGGCGCGCGATGCAACCCCCGAACAGCTTGAGGTCAATCTCTGCAACTCCGGCGTCATGGCGTTCGACGGCCGGCATCTGCAGGGGTTGCTCGATCAGCTCGACACCAACAACTCCAAGGGCGAATACTACCTGACCGACACGGTCGCCCATGCCACGGCGAAAGGCCTGCCCGCCGCCGTGGTCGAGGGTGAGGAAGAGGAGCTCCTCGGCGTGAATTCCCGCGAGGATCTGGCGGTTGCCGAAGCCGTGGTGCAGGACGCCCTTCGCGAGCGCGCCATGGAGAACGGGGCCACACTCGTCGAGCCGGCGACGGTCTGGTTCCACCATGACACGGTCCTTGGCCAGGATGTGGTGGTGCAGCCCAATGTGTTCTTCGGTCCTGGTGTCACGGTAGCCGACAATGTGCAGATCAAGGCCTTCAGCCATCTGGAAGGTGCACACGTGGCCGGCGGCGCAATCATCGGACCTTATGCGCGCCTGCGTCCGGGTGCGCAGATCGGCGAGAACGCCCATGTGGGGAATTTCGTCGAGATCAAGAATACCGAGATTGGGACCGGTGCCAAGGCCAATCACCTGACCTATATCGGCGATGCTTCCGTCGGGGCGGGTTCGAACATCGGGGCGGGCACCATCACCTGTAACTACGACGGCTTCGGGAAGTACCGCACAAACATCGGCGCGGGCGCCTTCATCGGATCGAACTCCGCCCTCGTGGCGCCGGTGACGATCGGTGACGGGGCCATCGTGGCGGCGGGCAGCACAATTTCGAAAGACGTCGCGCCGGACAGCCTGTCCATCGAACGCGCCGCGCAAGAGGACAAGCCCGGCTGGGCCGCGAAGTTCCGCGCGCTGAAGAAGAAGGACTGAAGGCGATGTGCAATCTGCGTTGGCCGGTTCGGTTCTCGCCGACCCTCATACTTCGTCAGGCTCAGCATGAGGGCCTCATCCTGAGCTTGTCGAAGGACGAGGGCCGATGGGAGTTCATCGCTGGCCCCGGGATTTGCCACTAGTATGTGCGGCATCATCGGAATTTTGGGGGCGGATGACGCCGCTCCGCGTCTGCTCGAAGGGCTGAAGCGGCTCGAATACCGTGGCTATGATTCCGCCGGGATCGCGACGCTGGTCAACGGGTCGATCGACCGCCGCCGCGCCGAGGGCAAGCTGGTCAATCTGGCCGCGGTTCTCGACAATCACCCGCTCACGGGCGATGCCGGGATCGGCCACACCCGCTGGGCCACCCACGGCGTGCCGAACGAGAGCAATGCTCACCCGCATATCACGTCGCGCGTGGCCGTGGTGCACAACGGCATCATCGAGAATTTTCAGGAACTGCGCGCCGAGTTGCTGGCCGAGGGGCATAGGTTCGAAAGCGACACGGACACCGAAGCCATTGCCGTGCTGCTGACCCATGAAATGGATCAGGGCGCGAGCCCGCGTGAAGCTGTCGCGCGCACTCTGCCGCGCCTGCATGGGGCATTTGCTCTGGCGATTGTGTTCGCCGGTGAGCACGACCTGATGGTTGGTGCGCGTCGCGGCAGCCCGCTGGCCATCGGCTATGGCGAGGGGGAGATGTTCATCGGGTCCGACGCCCTGGCGCTGGCCCCGCTGACCAAGCGCATCTCCTATCTCGAAGAAGGAGACTGGGCGGTGATCACCCGCGCGGGCGCCGAGGTCGTCGATGAGGACGGCAAGGCTGTCGAGCGGGTTGTCCGTGAGACCGAAATGTCCGGCGCCCTGATCGGCAAGGGCAATTACGACCATTTCATGCAGAAGGAAATTTTCGAGCAGCCCGCCGTGGTCGGCGACACGTTGCAATCCTTCATCAATGCGGCGACCCGCGCCATCAGCCTGCCTGACCTGTCGTTTGATTTTGCAGCGGTGCCCCGGGTGACCGTGATTGCCTGCGGCACGGCCTGCTATGCGGGCTGGGTCGCCAAGTACTGGCTGGAGACAGTGGCGCGCATTCCTGTCGAGATCGATGTGGCCTCGGAGTTCCGCTATCGCGAAGCACCCTTGCCGGAAGGCGGTGTGGCGCTGTTCGTCAGCCAGTCGGGCGAGACGGCCGATACCCTGGCAGCCCTGCGCCATTGCCGCGCCGAGAAGCAACACATTGTTTCCGTGGTGAATGTGGAGGAAAGCTCGATTGCCCGGGAATCCGATGTGGTGCTGCGCACGCTCGCCGGACCCGAGATCGGGGTCGCCTCCACCAAGGCTTTCACCACACAGCTGGCCGTGCTGGCTTGCCTGACCATCGCAGCGGCCAGAGCCCGTGATGTGATTGATGAGAAACGCGCCGGAGAGATGGCCGGGGCACTGACCGAAGTTCCTTCACGCATGACCGAGGTCCTCAACCATGACGAGGCGTTGCGTGCGATTGCCCAGGATGTCGCCCGGGCCCGTGACGTTCTCTATCTCGGGCGCGGAACGGCCTTTCCGCTCGCCATGGAAGGCGCGCTGAAGCTCAAGGAAATTTCCTATATCCACGCCGAGGGCTATGCCGCGGGCGAGATGAAACACGGACCCATCGCGCTGATCGACGAGAATGTGCCGGTGATCGTGCTGGCCCCCAGTGACGGCCTGTTCGACAAGACGCTCTCCAATGTGGAGGAGGTGATCGCGCGCGGCGGCAAGGTGGTCTTCATGTCCGACCGGGCCGGGGTGGCGAAGCTCGCCGACAAGGCCTTCGCCGCTGTCGAGATGCCCGATGTGGACCCGTTTGTCGCGCCGCTGCTCTATTCGATCCCGATCCAGCTTCTCGCCTATCACACGGCGGTGGTGAAGGGGACGGATGTGGATCAGCCGCGAAATCTCGCCAAGAGTGTGACGGTGGAATAGCCGCGTGGTTTGGGGCTGGGTACAAATTTGCCGGTATCTTGATTTTGCATGTAGGAGACTGTGTGGTCCGAATGCAGCCTAGCTGCCCCAGACGATCATCACGAACAGGATCAGGCCCAGATAGCCGATGAACATGCGGTGGATCAGCACGTCGGGGATGTGGTGGGACACGCGCACGCCGCCCGGCGAGCCGACCAGGGCGCCAATGGCAAGCCCGGCAAAGGCGGGGCCATAAAGGAAGCCCAGAGAGAAGTCCGGCAGGCCGGATTCGTTGAAGCCGCCATAGACGTATCCGGCTGCGGCCGAGAAACCGAGCAGCCCGGCCAGCGCCGAGGCCGTCGCGGCGATCATCGGCATGGAGTAGCGGCGCTTGCGCAGATACGGGCCGATCACGATTGCCGGACCCGGGCCGAGCAGGGACCCGGTGATCCCCGTGAGCGTGCCGTGGAACCACAGGCCGGGGCCTTTCACCTGGTCGAGGTCTCCGCCGGCTGCGACCGTTTCGTGGCCCTTGTAGAAAATGCCCCGGGCGATGGTCAGCGCGATGAACCCCATGAAGATGATTTTCAGGACATCGCCGGGCAGGTAGTCCCCGAACAGGGACCCGCCGACCGCCCCGATGACGATATAGGGAACAAAGCGCCAGGTGACCGGCATCTGTAGGTCACCGGCCCGGTAGCGCAGGATCGCCACATAGGCCGAGGTGGTGGCCATCACCGCCAGGGCCGTGCCGACAGAGAGATGCATGACATGATGGTCGGGCACGCCCTGCAGAGGCAGGCCGATGATCAGGGCCGGGGCCATGGTGAACGCCCCGCCGACCCCGAACAGACCGGAGACGAACCCGGCGAGCGCACCGGTCAGCAGGTAGATCAGGACGATTTCGTAAAGCATCGGGATTCCAGTTTTGCCGTGAACCTATCAGAGCGGATGCAATCCGCACATGGCTACAGGCTGTGAACGATCATACTGATGAGAACTGCGGTCAGATAACCCACGAACAGGCGAACCTGCAGCAGGTCTCTGACCCGGTGCGAGAACCGGATGCCGAGCGGTGAGCCGACCAGAGCGCCCAGAGCCAGCGCGCCGAAGCCCGGCAGATAGAGATAGCCGAGCGTTTGAGCGGGCAGGCCGACCTCGTCGAACCCGCCGACGATATAGCCACCTGCGGCCACCGCGCCGACCAGACCTGCCAGTGCCGCCGAGGCCGCAGACACCACCGGCAGGGCAAACCCGCGCCGGCGCAGAAACGGCGCTAGCACGATGGCGGGTCCGGGTCCGAGCAGTCCGCCCGATACGCCCGAGAGAATGCTCAGAGACCAGAACGACCCGCCGCGCAGACCGGAGGCCTGACTACCCGATTTGTCCGGCGCAGTGGGGCGAACCAGCAATGTCCGAAGAATCGCAAAGCCGATGAACGACATGAAGAACAGCTTCAGGACGTCGCTCGGCAGAATGTCGCCGATACTCGCCCCGATGATCGCGCCCAGGCCCACAAAGGGTGCGATCCTGAGCAACATCGGTATCTGCAGGTCTCCCGCCCTGTACCGCAAAAGGCTGGTGAGGATGGAAGTGACGAGCTGGGTCGCCAGCGATGTGGCGATGGTCAGATGCATCAGATGGGTATCGCCCACACCCTGAAAGGTCAGCGTGAAAATCAGGGCTGGCGCCAGCGCAAAGGCACCGCCGACCCCGAACAGGCCCGAAACGAAGCCGGAAAATACCCCGGCGGCTAGATATATAATGATGTCGGTCACGCAACTGTTCCCTCAGAACGGTCAACAGCATGCGTTGTGGTATGCGTGGGGACAAGCGCGTCTAGCGTGTGGCGGCCCCGCCGAGAGAGAGGGTCACGTTTTCGGCCTGGCACCTTGTGTCCGGATCGCCCGGCACGCCAAAGGCGATATCTATGACCAGCCGGTCACCGTCGATACGCCCGCGGATAGTCTGCATGATCATGGCGCCGGTCTCGGGGTGCGCCATCAGGCGCAACTTGCCTGCGAAGGTATCGCCTGTGCCGAGCACCCAGTCGAAATTGTGTCCCTCGGCAGCCATGCCGCTGATCCGTCCGTCCTGAACACGGCCCCACATCTGGCCGTCATAGACGAATTTGCAGCCCCCCGGCCCGACCCATCCGCTGAAGGGCCGCATGGGGCGCTCGGCCGGGGTGGCATCGGGCGCGGCGGTCTCGGGGCTGATCTGGGCATCGGGCAGCGGCTGAATCTTGCGCCGCTCGCTCATATTCTCGACCGGGCCGCTGAGCAGCGGCGAGGAAGACGTTTGCGCGTGGGCAGGGCTGTACAAGGCCGTAAACCACAGAAAAACCGCGGCAATGCCGGAAAATCGTGACGCCTTTGGCAAGGCCATGTTCCGTTCCGAACGTTTGCTTTTGCAGACATGCACGCTAAGTACTGCCTAGGAAATATGTCGGAACGCGCCGTTCCGCAACGTTGATCGTCGAAAGAGGTGCCCCGTGGCCGAATATGATTACGACCTTTTTGTCATTGGAGCCGGCTCCGGCGGTGTCCGTGCGGCGCGGTTTTCCGCCAATGCCGGTGGGCGCGTGGCCGTGGCCGAAGACACCTTCATGGGCGGCACCTGTGTCAATGTCGGCTGCATCCCGAAGAAGCTGTTCGTCTACGCCTCCCACTTCCATGAGGATTTCCAGGATGCGGCCGCCTATGGCTGGACGGTCAAGCCGGATTCCTTCAACTGGCGTACGCTGGTCGAAAACAAGGACAAGGAAATCAAGCGCCTGAACGGAATCTACGAGCGCCTGCTCGAGGGGTCGGGTGTCGATATCGTGCACGGGCGCGCCACCGTCGTGGACCCCCATACGGTCGAGGTGGCCGGCAAGCACTACACGGCCGAAAACATCCTCGTGGCGGCTGGCAGCTGGCCGACCGATCTGGGCTATGAGGGCGGTGAGCACGTGATCACCTCCAACGAGGCCTTCTATCTGGACGCGTTGCCGAAGAAGGTCATTGTCGAAGGCGGTGGCTACATTGCTGTTGAGTTCGCGGGCATCTTCAACGGACTGGGCGTGGATACAACGCTGGTCTATCGCGGCCCGCTGATCATGCGCGGTTTCGATGAGGACATTCGCGAACATCTTCAGGGCGAGATGGAAAAGAAGGGCATCAAGATCAAGCTGAATACGTCCTTCGAGAAGGTCGAGAAGACCGATGACGGCTTGACCGTTCACCTGTCCGACGGCACCTCGCTGGAGGCCGACACGGTCATGTCCGCCATTGGCCGCCGTCCCAAGGTGACCGGGCTCGGGCTCGAAGAGGTCGGCGTCGAGCTCAAGGAAAACGGCGCCGTGGTCGTCGATGACTATTTCCGCACCACCGTCCCATCGATCTTCGCCGTGGGCGATATCATCGACCGCTATCAGCTCACACCCGTTGCACTGGCCGAAGGCATGGCCGTGTCGAAAACGCTCTTCCGCGACACGCCGAGCAAGGTCGATTACGAGTACATCCCGACCGCCGTGTTCAGTCAGCCCCCGGTGGGAACCGTGGGCCTGATGGAGTACGAGGCGCGCGAGAACTACGGCGATGTCATGATCTTCAAGAGCAGCTTCCGCACCCTCAAGCACACCCTGACGGGCAGTGATGAGCAAACCTTCATGAAGATGATCGTGGACAAGGCCAGCGACAGGGTCGTGGGGCTTCACATGGTCGGCCCCGATGCCGGCGAAATGATCCAGGGCTTCGCCGTGGCGCTCAAGGCCGGGGCCACGAAAGCCGTGTTCGACTCTACCATTGGGATTCATCCGACCTCGGCGGAAGAGTTCGTCACCATGCGTGAGCCGGTGCCCGAAGAGGCGGCGAAGGTGGCCGAGTAGGCGCAATACGTCATTGCGGGGTTTGACCCGGCAATCTCGGTGCGACGCCGGAGATGCGCGGATCAAGTCCGCGCATGACGTAATGGGCGGGTGTTGTCACAGAGGCGGTTTGCTAGCGCCTTGAATTTGTGCGATTTTTGCTGGCAATCGCGGTTTGGGGCGCTTATAGGCATGCCCCATCGCTACGGCGATACCCATTTCGTTACGATGTAACTCAAACAAACGGACGGATTAGGTGGCTCCGGCCCCGGTCCGAAGGAAGCAATGTCGAAGAACTGGCAGCCCGAGAGCTGGCGTGACCGCGATATCCTGCAGGTGCCCGAATACGGCAATGCAGCCGCGCTCGCCGAAGTGGAATCCACCCTGAAAAAGCAGCCGCCGCTGGTTTTTGCAGGCGAGGCGCGAGCCTTGCGTGCGCAGCTCGGACGTGTGGCCGAAGGCGAGGCTTTCCTCTTGCAGGGCGGCGATTGCGCCGAAAGCTTTGCCGAATTCCACGCCGACAACATTCGCGACACCTTCAAGGTGCTGCTGCAGATGGCGATCGTTCTGACCTTCGGGGCGGCCTGCCCGGTGGTGAAGGTCGGCCGTATGGCCGGCCAGTTCGCCAAGCCACGTTCGGCGCCGACCGAGGAGATCGACGGCGTCTCACTGCCGAGCTATCGCGGCGATATCATCAACGATATGGCCTTCAATCCGGAATCCCGCGAGCCGGACCCTGCGCGGATGCTGGACGCCTATCATCAGGCCGCCGCGACCCTGAACCTGCTGCGGGCATTCGCCCAGGGCGGTTTTGCCGATCTGCATCAGGTGCATCGCTGGAACCTCGACTTCGTGAAGTCGAGCCCACAGGGCGAGAAATTCGAGGAGCTGGCTGCGCGCATCGAGGAAACCCTCGGCTTCATGGCGGCCTGTGGCCTGACCAGCGAGAACGTTCCCCAGGTACGCGAGACAGACTTCTACACCAGCCACGAGGCGCTGCTGCTCGTCTATGAGCAGGCCCTGACCCGTCAGGACAGCCTGACCGGCAACTGGTACGACACGTCTGCGCATATGCTCTGGATCGGCGACCGGACCCGTCAGCCCGACGGCGCCCATGTCGAGTTCCTCAGCGGTGTGGGCAATCCCATCGGTATGAAGTGCGGGCCCTCGCTGGACACGGACGACCTGATGCGCCTGCTTGATGTCCTGAACCCGGAAAACGAGGCCGGGCGGATCACTCTCATCTGCCGGATGGGCGCCGAGAAGGCGGCCGAGGTTCTGCCGCCGCTGGTGCGCGCGGTCGAGAAAGAGGGCCGCAAGGTCGTCTGGTCCTGCGATCCCATGCATGGCAACACGGTCAAGGCGTCGAGCGGCTACAAGACCCGCGGCTTCGATGCGATCCTGTCCGAAGTGGATACCTTCTTCGAGGTGCACCGCGCGGAAGGCACCCATGCCGGCGGCGTCCATTTCGAGATGACCGGCCAGGATGTCACCGAGTGTATCGGCGGCGCCCAGGCAATCACCGAGGAATCCCTCGGTGACCGGTATCACACCCATTGCGATCCGCGTCTGAATGCCAGCCAGTCCATCGAACTGGCCTTCCAGATCGCCGAGCGTCTCAAGCGTCAGCGCGACGATGCCCTGGCCGATGAGGTTCGTGCGGCCTCCGTCGCCTGAGCCACCGACGCCGTTTGGGGCTTTGCGAACGGTGAAACACGCGCCAGACTGCGGTCTCGAACGATCGGGGGGATCGAAATGAGCACCATGGAATCCCGGGACTCAGAAACACCCGCGCCGCAGTCCGGTTTGGAGCGTCGGGGGGAGCTGCGCCCGCGCGCCGACGAAATCTCGGACTATACCGACACCTATTTCAACAAGACCCGCGATATCGTCGGCAAATTCGGCGATACCCAGGTGACCTATGCGGTGTTCATGCGCCGTCCGGTGATCTCCGCGACCCGGCTGGCGCTCGACTGGCTGGATGGCGTGGCCGAAGCGCGCGGCACCAAGTTCGAGATCGATCTGCGCTTCGATGAGGGCCGCTGGGTCGGTGCCGGTGAGCCGCTGATGTACATCACGGGCTCCTTCCACGAACTGGTCGATCTGGAAACGCTGTTCCTGCAGAAACTCGGTGCGGCCTGCGTAGCCGCCTACAATGCGGCGGCCATGTGCGTGGATCTGCCCAATGTGGCCTTCATGGCCTTCGATGCGCGCCACTGTTCCGGACCGGATATGGCTGAACTCATGGCCTACGCCGCTTCGGTCGGCTCGGCCCGGGCCGCCCGCAAGGTGGGCGCGATCGGCTTTGTCGGCAACGCGACTGACGCCACGGCGCATTATTTCGGCCAGCCGCGCGGGCTGGGCACCATGCCCCACGCGCTGATCGGCTATGCCGGTTCGACGGTGCGCGCGGCGGAGATGTTCCACGAGACCCATCCGGATGAGTCCCTGACCGTGCTGGTCGACTACTTCGGGCGCGAGATCAGCGATTCGCTCGAAGTGTGCCGCCGGTTCCCCGAGATGGTCCGCAACGGCCAGATGTCGCTGCGTCTCGACACGCCGGGCGGGCGCTATATCGAGGATCTCGACCCCTCCCAGAGCTACGCGGTTCTCGAGCGGCACGCACCCGACGCGATCCGCGGGTACCGGACCGAGGCGGAACTGCGCCATCTGATCGGCGGCGGTGTTTCAGCGGCCGCCCTCTGGCATCTGCGCGAGCGTCTCGACGAAGGCGGGTTCGAAAAGGCCAAGATCGTGGCCTCCTCCGGCTTTGGCCCGGAGAAGTGCAAGGTGATGGCCGCAGCCGATGTGCCCATCGACGCCATCGGCACCGGGTCTTTCCTGCCCGGCGACTGGCAGCATACCTACGCCACCTCCGATATTGTCGAATATGGCGGCACGAAACGGGTCAAGGTCGGCCGCGAGTTCCTGCTGCGGAAGTAACTCAGGCACTGCCACTCGGATGATTTGTCCTTGTTCACCTGCCTTACGAACAACCTCATGCTGAGCTTGTCGAAGTATGAGGTTGGCGCCCTCGTCCTTCGACAGGCTCAGGATGAGGGCTTAATCAAAATCTGTTGCATGAGGAAAACGTCCGTGCGTTTTCTGTCGCGTTGACACCCTGCGCGGTGCTGCCTACCGTCCGGTGCTCTTTGACCCTGACCGCCCTGTTCCATGACTGATTCCCTGAAGATCACGCTCGCCCAGCTGAACCCCGTTGTCGGGGATATTGAAGGCAATCTTGCGAAAATCCGGGCCGCGCGGCTGGCGGCGTCGGGGCAGGGGGCCGATCTGGTGGTCGGCACCGAATTGTGTGTCACGGGCTATCCGCCCGAAGACCTGATCCTGAAGAACGCCTTTGTGCGCGCCGCGATGGCGGCGGTCGAGGAGCTTGCCGCGGAAACCGCCTATGGCGGGCCGGGGCTGATCATCGGGACGCCGTGGCTCGATGAGGAAGGGCGGCGTTTCAATGCCGCCGCCGTGCTCGACGATGGCAAGGTTCAGACGCTCCGCTACAAGTGGGATTTGCCCAATTACGGCGTGTTCGACGAGAAGCGCATCTTCGATGCCGGGGAATTGCCCGGCCCGGTGAATTTCCGGGGCGTGCGTCTCGGCCTGGCGGTCTGCGAGGATATGTGGACCCCGGACGTGGCCGAGACCCTGATGGAGTCCGGTGCGGAAATCCTGGTCATCATCAACGGCAGTCCCTATGAGCGCGACAAGGTCGATGTGCGCATGAACCACGCCGTCGCACGGGTGACGGAGACGGAATTGCCGCTGGTTTATGTGAACCAGGTCGGCGGCCAGGACGAGCTTGTCTTCGATGGCGGGTCCTTTGTGTTGAATGCCGACCGGCGGCTTGTCGCGGCCTCCAAACAGTTCGCCGAGGACCTGACCGCCACCGAATGGGTCCGCGGCGACGACGGCTGGTCCTGCGCCGAAACCGAGATTAATGACTGGATCGAGGGCAAGGAGCGCATCTATCAAGCGATGGTGCTGGGCCTGCGCGACTATGTGAACAAGAACGGCTTTCCGGGCGTGGTGCTGGGCCTGTCGGGTGGCATCGATTCCGGGATCACGGCGGTGGTTGCCGTGGATGCGCTGGGCCGTGACCGGGTCCACTGCGTGATGATGCCCTCGCCTTACACCAGCGAAGACTCCCTCGAGGATGCCCGCGAACTCGCCGAGCGGCTGGAGGTGCGCTACGACAGCGCCAATATTGGCCCGGCCATGGGCGCGTTCGACGAAATGCTGACCGAGGTCTTCAACGAGCCGGCCTCCGGCGTGACGGCAGAGAATATCCAGAGCCGGTCACGCGGGACGCTGTTGATGGCGATTTCCAACTTTACGGGCGACATGCTGGTGACCACCGGCAACAAGTCCGAAATGTCGGTCGGCTACGCGACGATCTATGGCGATATGAATGGTGGCTACTCGGTCATCAAGGATGTCTATAAATCCGATGTGTTTGCGCTCTGCCACTGGCGCAACGAACACTATCCCGACGGTGTGCTGGGCCCGGCCGGCGAGGTCATACCCGAGCGGATGATCACCAAGCCGCCCTCGGCCGAACTGCGCCCGGATCAGAAGGACGAGGATTCCCTGCCGCCCTATGACGTGCTCGACGCGATCCTGCATGGCCTGATCGAGGAGGATCTGGGGGCCGAGGAACTGGAGGCAAAGGGCTTCGAACCCGAGACGGTGCAACGCATCTGGCGTTTGCTCGAACTCTCGGAATACAAGCGCCGCCAGGCCCCGCCGGGGGTAAAGCTGACCAGCCGTTCGTTCGGCCGCGACCGCCGCTACCCGATCACCAACGCATTCCGGGGCAAGGCGTAACGGGCTTTGGGCCGACGAATGCTAGCGGCGACTGCCGCCGGTTGGGTGGGTATTGATTGCGTGTCCCCGTTTCCAGGTGCTTGAGGTTTTGCAGCGACTGCAGATTCGCTCGCCGACCCAGCCGCTGAGAAATGTCGAACGACATCTGAGGCACTGACGATCAACCGTAACATCAACGGTCTCATACTCTTCCTGCTTGTCGGCAGAATTCGCCAGTCGGAGGTCGTTCATGCCTTCTCTTTCGCTTGATTGATCAGATGCTCGAGGTCTTCGAGAGTGGACGCAATGAGCTTCTTGCGGCGAGGGTCCAACGCTTCCGGTATATCGGCAAAGAGCCGAATGAGGTATTGCGCCTTTGCTGCGACTTCGGGCCAGGTATCTGCAGGCTTGGCCAGGAGGAAATTTTCGAGTTCCTCCTGACGAAGTCGCAGAGCGGCCTGGTCGGCCTGAAATTTGTGCAAATGTTCGCGGCGGTCGAGCGTGGCCTTTTGTGCTGCCATGCCGCGATGTTCGTCCAGTTCGACGGGAATTTTGGTCATGGTCGGACTCCCTGCATTCGTTCTTCCAGGAGTGGTCGCGCTTCAACCGGTTTTGGTTAAAGCTGCTGCGGTATTGGCTTCTCAGCTATCCGGCCTTTGATGTTGTCAGGTCTTGGGAGCGGAATCCGATTTGTCCGGCACCGCATTGGCTGCTGGTGCAACCGGCTTGCTGGCTGAGTCTGTGTCCGCCGCTTTCTCTGCAGGTGCAGCGCCCGCCTTCTGGTTTGAAGGCTCGTGTTTTGCTGTTGAGAATGATTCGAAGGACATGTGGCGTTCCTTATTTGTGTGGCATCAAATATTTGGTGCTTTATTGGATATAGTGTAAAAAAGAAATATGAAAGTCGAATATATGAATAATATTGATAATATGTCGCCGATATAAATTGCCGTAAAACATTTATTAGAATTATGAATAAATGAAAAATATTATGAATATCACGAATAATATCGTTTTTGTTGACTTCTGTTCTCTGTGCGGAATGATCGCTGGAAGTCGTGGTAGAACATCATCAGACCCCGGAATTGCCTTGTTTTGCCGCTGGCGCTATACACGCGGCCATGAGCAAAACCTGTTCCCACCGATGTTGCATCGCCCGCGGGCGAATTATCGCCTGACAGGCCCTTTCGGGGTGCGGGTATTCCGCGCGTGTACTGCAACTCCAATCCGGGAACTCCGATGACTCTCCATCTCCACAACACCTATTCACGCCGCAAGGAAGCCTTCGTTCCGATCGATCCGGCCAATGTGCGCATGTATGTGTGTGGGCCGACGGTTTATGACGATATCCATATCGGCAATGCCCGCCCGCTGGCGGTCTTCGACGTGCTGGCCCGGATGTTGCGCCATATCTACGGCGATAACGCCGTTACCTATGCGCGCAACATCACCGATGTGGACGACAAGATTATCGACCGGGCGGTGGAGAACGGCGAGAAGATCGAGGACCTGACCGCGCGCACGGCGGCAAACTTCCATGTGACTGCAGCCGCCATCGGCTGCCTGCCGCCGGATATAGAGCCGCGCGCCACCGATCATATTCCCCAGATGATTGCCCTGATCGAGAAGCTGATCGCGAAAGACCACGCCTATGCGGCCGAGGGTCATGTACTTTTCAGCGTGCCCTCCATGCCGGATTACGGCCATCTGTCGGGCCGCAACCGGGATGAGATGATCGCCGGCGCCCGCGTCGAGGTCGCACCCTATAAACAGGACCCGGCCGATTTCGTGCTGTGGAAGCCCTCGACGGACGACCAGCCGGGCTGGGACAGCCCCTGGGGCCGCGGTCGCCCGGGCTGGCACCTGGAGTGTTCGGCCATGAGCGAGCAGCATCTCGGCGCCTCCTTCGACATTCACGGCGGCGGCGTCGATCTGGTCTTCCCGCATCATGAGAACGAGATCGCCCAGTCCCGTTGTGCCCATCCGGACGAAGGCTTTGCCGGCTACTGGGTCCACAACGGCTATTTGATGAGTGAGGGCGAGAAGATGTCGAAGTCGCTCGGCAATTTCTACACGGTCTCGGACCTGCTGGAGGAGTTTCCCGGTGAAGCGTTGCGGTTGGCCATCCTGAAGACCCATTACCGCCAGCCGCTGGATTTCACAAAAGACGGTGTGCGGGAGGCCCGTCAGGAACTGAACCGGTTCTATCGCGCGCTGGCGCTGGTCGATGGTCCGATCCCCGATGCAACCGGTTTCCCCGATGATGTGTTTGCCGGTCTGTGTGACGACATCAACACCCCGGCTGCGCTTGCCGGTGTACATGCTGCTGCCGATGCGGTCTTCGCGGCAGAGAACGAGGGCAATGCGGACGCAACCCGCGACGCGGCGGCTGTCCTGAAATCGGCCGGACGGTTGCTCGGAATTCTGCAGCAAGATCCCGCGGCCTGGTTTCAGGGTGACGGCGACGAGGCCATCGATGCGTTGATCGAGGAACGCAACGCAGCCCGCGCCTCGCGCGATTTTGCACGCGCCGATGAAATCCGCGACGAACTGGCCGCACAGGGTATCGTGCTGGAAGACGGCGCCGGTGGTACGACCTGGCGGCGGGAAGGCTGACGATGAGTGCTATCCGGTCTTGCATCGAAACACCTCACCCTGAGCCTGTCGAAGGGCGAGGTGGTTCGTCCCTCATACTTCGTCAGGCTCAGCATGAGGGTCGACATCTGACGGCGAAGGGGGTCTGACCATGGCGGAGCGCATCTATCTCTTCGACACGACCCTGCGTGACGGCGCGCAGACCCGTGGTGTGGATTTCTCCGTCGATGACAAGCGAGCGATTGCCCGGGCGCTCGACGATCTGGGTGTGGACTACGTGGAGGGCGGCTGGCCCGGGGCGAACCCGGTCGATGACGCTTTCTTTGAGACCTCTCCGGGCCTGAAGAAAGCGCGCTTTACGGCCTTCGGCATGACCCGGCGGCCCGACCACAGCGCGGCCAACGATCCCGGGATCAATGCCATTCTGTCCACGGCGGCGGATTCCGCCTGCATGGTCGGAAAGACCTGGGATTTTCATGTCGATCTGGCGCTGGGCATTCCGCGCGAGGACAACGTCACCATGATCGGAGAAAGCATCGCCTATGCGGCCACCCGCAAGGACGAAGTACTGTTCGACGCCGAGCATTTCTTCGATGGCTACAAGGCCAACCCGGACTACGCACTGGCCTGCGTGAAGGCGGCCTATGAGAACGGCGCCCGCTGGGTGGTGCTCTGTGACACCAATGGCGGCATGCTGCCCCATGATGTGCGCCGAATTGTGTCCGAAGTTCTGGAGCACATCCCCGGCGACCGACTGGGCATCCACACCCATGACGATACGGGCAACGCCGTGGCCAATACGCTGGCAGCAGTCGAGACAGGCGTGCGTCATGTCCAGGGCTCGCTGAACGGGTTGGGTGAGCGCTGCGGCAATGCCAATCTGATAACGCTGATCCCGAACCTGATGCTGAAATATGACGGGGCCTACGAGACCGGCATCGATGACGACGGCATGCGCAAGCTGACGCGGGTCTCGCGCCTGCTCGACGAACTGCTCAATCGCACGCCCGACCGCCACGCGGCCTATGTCGGCGAGGGGGCCTTCACCCATAAGGGCGGTCTGCATGTTTCAGCCGTCCAGAAGGACCCGGCGACCTATGAGCATGTGGACCCGGAACGGGTTGGTAACCACCGGCATATCGTAGTCTCGGATCAGGCGGGCCGGTCGAATATTCTCTCGCGTCTGAGCGATGCCGGGATCGATATGGAGGCCAAAGACCCGCGTATTTCCCGTCTTGTGGAGGATGTGAAGGCGCGCGAGTTCGAGGGCTACACCTATGACGGGGCGGAAGCGAGCTTCGAACTTCTCGCCCGGCGCGCTCTGGGCGAGGTGCCAACCTTCTACAAGATGGAAAGCTTCCGCTCCGAGGTCGAGCGCCGCTACAACGCCCGCGGCGAGGTTACCACGATCAGCCAGGCTGTGGTGAAGATGGAGATCGACGGGGCGCCGACCATGCAGGTGGCCGAGGGCAACGGCCCGGTCAACGCACTCGATGACGCCATGCGCAAGGCATTGCTGCCGAAATACCCGGCGCTGGAGACCATGCGCCTGGTCGATTTCAAGGTGCGAATCCTGACCCCGCAGCAGGCGACCGCCGCCGTGACCCGGGTGATGATCGAATCGGCAGACGAGACGGGGCATCGCTGGGGCACCGTGGGAATTTCTCCCAATATCATCGATGCCGCCTACAACGCCCTGGACGACGCGATCCTCTACAAGCTGTTGCGGGCGCGCAGCTAGGTTTTCTCTTGTTTGTAATTGCGAGGAAGGCCCGCGGCAATCCAGATGGCGGTATCCGTTCACACCGAATTGAAGCGCATGTCATGCGAACCGAAACGTCCAGCACGTTAGATTGGTGCGTGATTAGGGAGTGATGTCATGACGGTGTTTTATCTGCGAGCCGAGTTTCTCGGACTGGTGGTGCTGGTGCTGACGGCGCTGGGGGCCCAGGCCGATATCGACACATGGGAAAAGGACTGGCCGCAGACCGATTTTTCCCGCCACAGCGTCGATCTGGCGGAGATTTTCTCCGGGGCATCGGGCGGGATGTGATTCCAGCCATCGGCGAGCCGACGATCGGTGGCCTGGAGAAGGCGCGTCAGGTCCACGATCTGCGCGAGCCCATGATCCGGGTGACCGTCAATGGTGAGACTCGCGCCTATCCGCTCTCTGTGCTGATGTGGCACGAGATTGCCAACGATACCCTCGGGGGTGTCCCTATCGCGGTCACGTTCTGTCCGCTCTGCAATACCGCCATCGTGTTCGACCGGCGGGTCGGAGACCGGGTGCTCGATTTCGGCACCACGGGCAATCTACGGTTTTCCGATTTTGTGATGTACGACCGCCAGACCGAAAGCTGGTGGCAGCAATTCACGGGCGAGGGGATCGTCGGTAACTATTCCGGGGAACAGCTGGCGATCATTCCCAGCCGGGTGGAGCTGTTCGGCGTGTTCGCAGATGCGTTTCCGGACGCCGATGTTCATGAACGCCCGCCGTTTTTCGCGCGCAATTACGGTGTGAACCCCTATGCCGGCTACGACACGTCGGATGAGCCCTTCATCCCGGGTGTACCGAAGGTCGAGGGGATTGCGCCGCTCGCCTATGTGGTCGCTGTGGGCGCCCAGGCCGGGTCGCTCGACCTGCGGCGCCACAAGAAGCGTATCGAAACCGATGACCTTGTGATCACCTGGCAGCCGGGCCAGCTTTCGGCGCTGGATGTTTCCTACATCAAGGAAAGTCGTGATATCGGCTATGTGACGGTCCAGCGCCGCACCCCGAATGGGCTGCAGGACGCGATCCACGACATGACCTTCGCTTTTGCCTTCAATGCCTTTCACCCGGATGGCACGCTGCATCAGTAGGCACAGCAATATGTCTGTTCCCATGGCTTGACGGCGCGGGGGTGAGGCGTTCATCTGCGCGCGAAGGGCGGGCGTGGTTTGAACTCCTCCACATCTCAGGACGAGCCGGTGGCGCACAGCGGTCTGCGCACAGTCGCGATTCTGGCTGCGAGCAGCCTGACACTGTTTGCGATGGCGGCTGTGGCCCCGGCGCTGCCGGCGATTGAGCGCGCCTATCCCGATGTGCCCGATGTCGCCCTGCTGACGCGCATGGTGCTGACGATCACCGCGCTTTTCATTGCGCTTTCAGCGCCCTTCGCCGGATTTCTGATTGATCGTATCGGACGCAAACCCGTGCTGCTGGCTGCTCTCGCGCTCTATCTGGTCAGCGGTACGGCGGCGATCTGGCTGAACGAGCTGCGTGATATCCTGATCAGCCGGGCGGTTCTGGGCATTGCCATCGGGATGATTCTCACCACGGCCACCACCCTGATCGGGGATTTCTATCAGGGCGAGAGCCGGAACCGCATGGCGGGTGCCCAGATTGCCGTGATGGTGCTGGGTGTGGCCGCCGGGACCACTCTGGCCGGGTTTCTGGCCGATACGGACTGGCGGTTGCCGTTCTATATGTATCTGATCGCCGTGTTGGTGGTGCCGCTGGTGCTGTTCGGGATCCGGGAACCGGAGACAACGCTGCAGACCGAATCGCCCAGGGGATTGTTCGCTCCGGGCACGCGGTTTCCGGTCGTACGGGTGGGGATGATCTATGCCCTGATCTGGCTCAGCCTGCTTTCGACCTTTGTGATTCCCTCCCAGACGGCTTTTTTGCTGCCGGAAATCGGGATTCCCGGTGCGTTTATTGCCGGGATTTCCATCGCGGTTTTCAATGTTGTGGGCGCCGCCATGGCCATGCAGTTCCGGCGTTTGCGGGTACGCTTCGACAACAATGTCATCCTGGCCGGGTCGTTCGTTTTTCTGGGGATCGGGCTGCTGCTCTCGGCGAGCGCCGAGAGTATTCCACAGGTGATGCTGGGTATGATCCTGGCCGGGTTCGGATTCGGTCCGCTGATGCCGGCCTTGAATGCCTGGCTTCTCTCGGTTGCGCCGGTCACCTTGCGCGGAAGGCTCGTTGGGGGGCTGACCTTCTTTCAGTTTTTGGGCATGTTCGCCTCTCCGTTCTACAGCCAGCCCGTTGCGGATATTGTCGGCATGACCGGCGCCTTTGCACTGACCGGGCTGGGGCAGATCACCATGGGACTGGCCTTCGTGGGGGCGGCAATTTCAACGATCTTCTTTGGCGGTATGGGAAAACGAAACTGATGGCTGGCACGGATCGCACCCAGGAACCGCTGATCGGCGGCCCCCGCGTTGTTCTGGTTGAGCCGCAACTCGGTGAGAATATCGGCGCGGTCGCCCGCGCGATGCTGAATTGCGGGCTGGACCGCATGTCCATCGTGAACCCGCGTCAGGGCTGGCCGAACCAGAAGGCAGTCACCATGGCTTCGGGCGCGACCGAGGTGCTCGACAAGGCGCAGATATTCGAGACGACCGAGGAGGCCGTCTCGGGCATCACCACTCTTTACGCCACGACCGCCCGTCCGCGGGAAATCACCATGCGGGTGATCACGCCCCGGCAGGCGGGGGCGGAGATGCGCGCCGCCCACGAGCGCGGCGACGAGGTCGGACTGCTGTTCGGCCCGGAACGCTCGGGCCTGACCAATGATCACATCGTTCTGGCCGATACGATAATCTCGGTGCCCCTGAACCCGGCCTATTCCTCGCTCAACCTCGCCCAGGCGGTGCTGGTGGTGGCCTATGAGTGGTTCACGGCGGGAGACGACACGCCGGTCGAGACCCTGGAGATGTCAGGCACGCGGTTGGCCGAGAAGCACGAAGTGATCGAGCTGTTCGAACGGCTGGAGCGCGAGCTGGAGGCCGGCGGCTTCTTCCGCGCACCGATGCTGCGCAAGACGGTGGTGCGCAATCTCCGCGCCATGCTCCAGCGCGGGCGGATGACCGAGCAGGAGATCCGCACCTTCCACGGCATGATCAGCGCCCTGACGCGGAGCTGGCAGAACACCCAGAACGCCCGTCGCGCGCGGGGCGAGCTCGACGATCAGAGCTGATGCAGCTCGGGGTCAGCGATATTGCTGGCGCAACCCGATGGCGAAATGGACTGTCAGGGTCACCAGGATCAACCCGCCGCCCAGCAATGTCTGGGGTGAGGGCGTCTGGGCGATGAACAGCCAGGCCCAGAGAGGCCCGGCGACCGCCTCCAGCAGCATGATCAGGCTGACCTCCGGGGCCGGCAGATAGCGCGGTCCCAGGCCGATCAGGAAGAACGACACCGGCAGGATAAAGAAGCCGAGGATCGCCAGCCAGGCCAGGTCGAGCGGCACGATGGCAAGCGTCGGCGCAGCCACGAAAGCCACTGCGGCCACGAGATAGCCCCCCAGTGCCAGGGCGGGCGCCGGGTCCTCGATCTTCACATGGCTGAACAGGACCACCATGCCGGCCCAGGACAGCGCGGTGACCATGGCCGCCAGATTACCCAGCAGATCGCCGCATCCCAGTCCCTCGGCAAAGATGATGCCCATCCCCGCCAGCGAGATCAGGATGGCGATGATCAGGCGCGCCGGGGCGCGCTCTTTCAGAAAGATCCGCGCAAAAATCGCGGCAAACAGCGGCGCGCAGGCGGTGATGAAGATTGTGTTGGCGACGCTGGTGCTGACAATCGCGACCACCCAGCCGATGGAGGAGGCCCCAAACAGCACCGAAATCCCCAGCAAAGCCGGTCTGCGCAGCTGTGCGGACATGGCCGGAGCGGCGCCGCGATGGCGGATGACCACGAACAGGGTGAGCGCCAGACCCAGGAACAGGCCGCGCCAGAACAGCGATATGCGCGTGTCGGCTGCAATCAGAGAGGTGAAAACGCCATCGGGGGTGAGGATCAGAACCCCGATCACCGTGATCGTGATTCCCTTGAGATGAGAATTCGCAAACGCCATGGGTCCATATACCTGAAAACACGCGATAAAACCGTGCTTCGGGAGCCAAAAGCGGGTTTGACATCGACCCGCCGATCCCTATATTGCGCGCTACTTCCCGAGAACGTGGATCGGCAAAGACCGTCTCCCGTGTCGCCTCATGCAGAGGCAGTGCTAATCGGGACAACAAAAGACAAGACTGGAACCGAAACATGTCAAAGCGGCATTCCGCAAAGTACAAGATTGATCGCCGTCTGGGCGAAAATCTCTGGGGGCGCGCCAAGAGCCCCATCAACCGACGCGAATACGGCCCCGGCGAACACGGCCGCCGTCGCAAGAAATCCTCTGATTACGGCCTCCACCTGATGGCGAAGCAGAAGCTTCGCAAGTACTACGGTGATGTTGGCGAGCGTCAGTTCCGCCGTTACTACGACGAAGCTGTGCGTCGTCGCGGGGATACGGGCGAGAACCTGATCGAACTGCTCGAGCGTCGCCTCGACGCGGTGGTTTATCGCATGAAGTTCGTGCCGACTATCTTCGCGGCCCGACAGTTCGTCAATCACGGCCATATCCGGGTGAACGGCAAAAAGGTCAACATTCCCTCCTACCAGGTGCAGGACGGCGATGTGATTGAGGTGAAGGAAAAATCCCGCGAGCTGCCGCTGGTGCTCGAAGCCATCGCTTCGACCGAGCGCGACCTGCCGGAATACATGGATGTGGACCTCAACGCCCTGAAGGGTTCCTACATCCGCGGCCCGAAGCTGGCCGATGTGCCCTATCCGGTCCAGATGGAACCGAACCTCGTCATTGAGTATTACTCGCTCTAAGAGGTCGTTCAGACCAACGAATCCAAGGCCGCCCCCGGGCGGCCTTTTTCGTGGGCCGCAGGCCCGCGGCAATCCAGACATGCCCCGTTCAGCGGCAGATTGGATTGCTTCACTGTGTTCGCAATAACGTCGGGGCAAACAAAAACTCATTACGTCATGGCCGGACTCGTTCCGGCCATCCACGTCGGTGTGTCACGCTTTGCCGACCATAGGGGGACATTGCGATATTTCTCGGAATGACGCGTTGGGTTCGAAACCGGCATTGCCTCACTGCGGTTCGTCGTTCTCGCGTAGGCGGGAACCCATAGTCACAGGCGGCTCCCGGACGGAGCATCGGTGTGAATGGATG
>JAYQBG010000012.1:10670-40028 GCA_038137215.1 Alphaproteobacteria bacterium | reverse complement strand
ATGGATGCCCGCCTACGCGGGCATGACGATTGAACGGGTTTACAGCGTCATTGCGAGGGCCGCAGGCCCGTGGCAATCTAGACATGCCTCGCGCAGATCTCTGTCAGGGAAGCGGGCGCTGAAACGAAAAAGCGGCCGGCAAAACTCCGGAGAATCTTGTCGGCCGCGGTTCAGGTCCGTGTCAGCCGGCTGAACCTGCAAGTGCCCGTTCGACAATGCCCCGAATTTCCTCGACCGCGGTGTAGCCATGGCCGGAGAAGGTGTGGTTCACCACACCGTCGGGATTGACCACCACGACCTGTGGCACGGCGGTACCGTGATAGCGGCTGCCTACCGGGAAGCGGTCGTTGAACAGGTCAAAGGCATTGATGATCTCGGCCTTGGAATCCGAGAGCAGAGGAAACTTCACATCGCGACGCTTGGCAAAGCGTTCGAGCGTCGCAACGTCGTCATTTGTCACCGAGACAACCTGCAGGCCGTTCTCGTGTACGAAATCAATCTTGTCGTTCCAGGCGACCGCCTGGCGAATGCAGGTGGGTCACCAGGCCAGCGAACGCGAGAACAGCATGATCAGGCCCCGGTTCTTTTTCAGGGTGACGAAGCTCTGAACCTGATTGGTCTGGTCCGGCACTTCAAGCTGGTGCGGGATGACCTCGCCCACGGTGGCCCCGTAGTCCTGCGCCTGGGCGGACCCAAGCAGGGCGCCGGACGCCAGAACGCAGGCAACAGCCGCGGCTGCGGCCTTCCGGGCGATGGTTCGGGAAATGGATAGATGGCGCATTCTCACACCTCAGAAAAACACTTCAAAGACTGTAGAAACGCATATGGGTCCATTCCCCGCGCTGGATCAAACCACAAAAAGTTTATCGGCGATCCGGACACTGTCCGGGATCAGGCATTCACCGGACGTTTTGTCGGGGTCTTGATCGGCTTGGGCACGCCGAGACGCTTGTTCTTCTTCGTGGTCTTGGCCTTGGACTTCCCCTTCGGGAGAATACCGGTGGCGTTGAGTTCGTGCCCCTTTTTCTTGCGGCGTTTTGCTTTGGCAGAACCGCCGAACGGTTCCATAGCGGCTTCGCTGGCGGCGAACTGGACCTCGATCTTGTTGCCGTCCGGGTCATAGACGTTCACCTGGATCATGTTGATTTCGGTCAACGGCACCACGTCATAGGGCGTGTCGGTTTCGCGCATCTTTTTCTGGAAGGCTTTCACCGTCCCGTTCGAGCGAAAGGCAAAATGCTCCACCTGGGCTTCTGCGGTTTTCAGCTTCCTGGCCGATTCGACGATGTGGACCACGGCGTTCTTGCCGCAATAGTGCCAGGCGCCGCCGAACTCGAAGCTCGGGCGCGGGCCGCGTTTGAGACCGAGAACGTTCTCATAGAAGTCGGACATCTCGTCGAGATTGGTCGTGCGGATGTTGACGTGGTCGAGCCAGAACAGGGACATCGTGTGTTTCTCCATCGAAGGGGCGCTGATACGGATGCGCGAATTCGGGGCATTTTGCGCCGGGTGCGCGCAGGATTCAACGTGTCGTGCGCGTGGCGGCGGTGCGATGGCTACTTCGCATTGATAGTTGCGCTGGCAACAATCGGCTTCTGGCCGACGGCCAGGGCGCGATGATCGTTGGCATGCAGGGAAACGCGGATCGTCGCCGGTCCGTCGGGCAGGGCATCGAGGTGCAGCCACGGCCCGTAGAGCCGCGCGATTTTCTGGCCGTTGACATAGACATGGGCATGCCCCTCCCCAGGGATATGGGGGCCGCCGGCGTTTCGCGGCGAGAACCGGAAATCCTGCGCGATGACGTGGAGGTTCCAGCCCGAGACCGGGTCGGGTGTCAGTTCGATATTCAGGCGCGGCGCATCTGATCCGGGCGGAATCGAGACAAACTGGTCGTGCAGCATCGTGTGACTGTCATCGCCATTGGCGTGAGCCGCGGCATGATCGCCTGCATGGCCAGCCAGGTTCTGGCTGTGGTCGTGGCCGTCCAGGGTGATCCTGTTTCCCGCAGCGATGACAAATCCGATTCCGCCCCCGAAGATGAGGCCGATCACCAGCAGGGCTATCGAGCGGTCGATCATCGTCCCGCGATCAGCCGCGGCTTAGGCCGCTTGCGGCGCATTTTCGGCTTGGGTTTCGCGTTGCCAGAAAAACCCGGCAAACAGGCCCAGCAGAACCCAGGCTACCATGCCCACACCGAAGGCCCGGGCGGCAAACAGCGCGCCGATCTCCGTGGGGACGGGCCCGGTGAACACATCGGGTTCCGGTGCCCCGATCACTTGGGGGGCCAGCAGTAGGATCACCGCTGCACCCCAGGCCATCCAGTTGCGCATGAAGGCGATCAGCCAGATCGCGATTCCCGCCGTGATGACGGTGGCAAACCACCAGACCTGGCGTATCTCGACATCCGCGGCGGCCACGCCGGGCACTTCGGGGGGCAGGCCGAAGCCGGGCGCCAGATGGACGACAAAGAAGCCGGCAAGACCCCAGATAATCCCGTTGCGGGCGTTGATTTTCGCCCCGCGGGTTTGCGCGACCGCCATGGCGGCCACCAAAATCAGGCAGTAGCCCGTATAGGTCAGCATGGTGAAGATGATGCTCAACCCGTCGCGGACCGCTTCGAACCCGACCAGGTTCTGTTGGGCGCTCACGGCCGGCCCGCCGAAATGAACCAGCGCACCGCTTTCGTACAGCTCGGCATGCAGCAGCACGGGCTGGACAAAGACCAGCTGCAGCAGGGCCGCGATCAGCCCCGCAGCTGCGCCAGCGAACAACGCGCTGGTCAGAATGCGCGTGAACATTTTAGTGGCAGGGGAAGCCGGTGGCGTGGCGCACATCGTGCGCGGCATCATGGAGTGCACCCGCCTGCACATGGCCGGTCACCGTGACGATCCCCAAACCAAGCATCGCTGCAAAGACAAGCCCGATCCAGGGTGATTTTGTTGCTGCGACTGTCGTCGTCGTACTGTTCATCTTCCCATCCTCCGTTCCGTCACACCCGACGGTGAATTGCAGTTCCCTCCGGCAGGTCTCCTGGCTCGCGGGTCGTCGCACCTGCACACCTTCCCCGCATCGTGTGCGAGTGGCATGTCGTACAGGCGCTCACCGCTTACAGTCGCGGGGGCGGCTTCGGATTTGGCACCGGCACGTTACCTTCACCGAATTCCCTCTTGTCACCGGAACAGCCGGTAAAACCAGAGGATTTCACTTTATCGGGGCGCCGGGTTCATGGAAAGGCCAAACTGGAAAATGGTGCGCCGGACTAGACTTCGCGGGTGCGCCAGACCTCGCTTGTGTAAAGGATCAGCGCCAGCCAGATGCAGCCAAAGGTGATGAAGTCTGCTGTCTCGAACGGTTCCTTCCAGATGGTCAGCGCCATCACCAGATAGGCGGAGGGCGCGATGTACTGGAGCAGGCCGATAGTGGCGAGCTTGATCCGACGGGCGCCGGCGGCAAACAGCACCAGCGGCACCCCGGTCAGCACACCGGCCAGGGCGATAAAGGCGTCGAACCCCAGCCCGAATCGTCCGAACGTGCCCAGTCCCTGGATATCGAGCCAGATCAGCCAGCCGAGCGCGAAGGGGCCGATCAGAATACACTCGATGAACAGCCCGACGGCCGGGCCGGCATTCACGGTCTTGCGCATCAGCCCGTAGAGCCCGAACGCGGCCGCAATGGTGAGCGCAATCCAGGGAAGTTCGCCGAAGACGATGATCTGGGTGGCAACCCCGACGGTAGCGATCGCCACGGCGAGGCTCTGGATGGGCGAGAGCCGTTCGCGCAGAAAAATGAAGCCCAGAACAACGCTGACCAGCGGATTGAGAAAGTAACCGAGACTGGAGGCCAGCAATTGGTCCGAAATCACCGAGTAGATGAACACGCCCCAGTTGAGGCTGTTCAGCACTGCGGTCACGAGCAGGATCAACAACACCTTGCGGTTGCGCAGGGCCTGCCAGACCTGTGGCCATTGTCGCCCCACCGTCAGGACAAGCAGCAGGAACACCACGCACCAGACGATGCGGTGGGCCACGATCTCTTCCACGCGCAAATCGACGAGCGCGTTGAAATAGAAAGGCGTGAACCCCCAAATCAGAAAGGCGCCGGTGCCGTAGAACAGGCCAGCGGTTTCTTCGCCACTGAACTTGCGGCGTGGGACCGGTTCGGGTGTTGGCTGTGTCAGCGCCTGGCTCCGGGAATCAGACATGGAAAAAGACGCTCATTCTCGCATTCGCGCATCGTCATGGCGAGCCGCGCTACTCTATATGGATTGCCGTGGAACGGAACTCTCTGGATTGCTTGTCCATAAGAAAACGTCATACGCGGACTTGATCCGCGCATCTTCTATCGGCCCCGAAGAGGCTTCGACCAGAATGCCAGGATCAAGTCCGGGCATGACAATGCGTGGTGAGGCGAGGTCGTTCTTGCAGTCTCGACGTCGTTGCGAACGCAGTGTAGCAATCCAGCTGCTCCGACGCTTGAGAGGTCGCTCTGGATTGCCGCTGGCCTCCGGCCCTCGCAATGACGAGCAATATGGCGGTCCGGCAAATGAAAACGGGCCGCGAAAACCGCGGCCCGATGATCAGGAAAGCCTGTAAAGCGTCAGGCAGCTTCGCGTGCGATGCCCTTTTCGTCGAACATCTGCTCCAGCTCGCCGGCTTCGAACATTTCGCGGACGATGTCGCATCCGCCGACAAATTCGCCCTTCACATAGAGCTGCGGCACCGTGGGCCAGTTGGTGTAGGCCTTGATGCCTTCGCGGATTTCGGGGTCAACCAGAACATCCGCGCTGCCGAACTTGACGCCGACATGGTTCAGAATTTGAACCACAGCCGCCGAAAAGCCGCATTGCGGGAAGACGGGCGTGCCCTTCATGAAGAGCATCACGTCGTTCTGCTCGATGTCGGTCTTGATACGTTCGTTGACGGTGTCGCTCATGTCGAACTCCAAAATAGTGTCGGTCAGCCGGCATCGGGGGCGGATGTCTGCAGCGCAAGTGCATGCAATTCGCCACCCATCCGGCCCTGAAGGGCTTCGTAAACCATCTGATGTTGCTGAACCCGGGATTTGCCCGCAAAGGCCGACGAGACGACATGAGCCAGATAGTGATCGCCATCGCCGCGCAGATCGTCGATCCGCACTTCGGCGTCGGGCATGGCGTCCTTGATCAGTCGTTCGATTTCACTGGCGGCCATTGGCATTGCGTGCGTTCCCCCGGGGGTTGGCGGGCTGCCTAGCGCGAGCCCATATACTCGGGAAGCCAGCGCGTGTGTGCCTCGCGCAGGCTCTCGACGGATATAGGCTTCGCTCCGGGGAGTGTCAACGCAGCCCCGCCGACCCGTCCGACGCGGCTTACGGACACCCCTGCAGCCTCCGCGGCGGCCTCGAAACCGTCGGCATCCGGGGTCGTCACAACGTAGCGTGCCTGATCCTCGCCGAAGGCCCAGGCATGAGCCGGAACTTCCGGTTCGTGGTCGATCTCTGCGCCGATTCCGCCGGAAATTGCCATTTCGGCAAGCGCCACGGCCAGACCCCCATCGCTGACATCGTGGCAGGCGCTGACCTGGCTGGACCGGATGCTGTTGCGCACAAAATCACCGTTTCGGCGTTCGACCTCAAGATCCACCGGCGGCGGCGCACCGGCGCTCCCGCCCGCCATATCACGCTGATAGATCGAGCAGCCGAGCCAGCCGGTGGTTTCACCGACCACAAAGATCACATCGCCTTCCTTTGCGAAGGCCCCGCCAACACGCGTGTCGAGATCGTCGAGCAGACCGACACAACCGATCACCGGGGTCGGCAGGATGGCCGCCCCGTTGGTTTCGTTGTAGAGGGACACATTGCCCGAGACGACCGGGCTGTCGAGGGCGAGACACGCCGCGCCCATACCCTGCACGGCGCCCACCAATTGCCCCATGATCTCCGGACGCTCGGGATTGCCGAAATTCAGATTGTTGGTGACCGCCAGCGGCGTCGCGCCGACAGCCGTGATATTGCGCCAGGCTTCCGCGACCGCCTGCTTGCCACCCTCGACCGGGTTGGCTTCCACGTAGCGCGGCGTGCAGTCGGTGCTGATGGCAAGCGCCTTTTGGGTGCCGTGGACACGCACCAGCGCCGCATCGCCGCCCGGACGGCCCACCGTATCGCCCATGACCATGTGGTCGTATTGCTCCCAGACCCATTGACGTGAACACAGATCGGGGCTTTCGACGAGGGCCAGAAGCGCGACACCCAGATCGAAGGGGGCCGGGACGTCGTCATGGCCCAGCACTTCGCGCGGCGGCGTGGCGGTCCAGGGGCGTTCATATTCCGGGGCGGCGGCCACCAGCGGCGGGACGGGAATATCGGCCACCACCTCGCCGCCCGAGGTCAGCACCAGACGCTCGGTGTCGTTCGTGGTGCCGATCACCGACAGGTCGAGTTCCCACTTCTCGAAGATTGTCCGCGCTTCGTCTTCGCGCCCGGGCTTGAGCACCATGAGCATCCGCTCCTGGCTTTCCGACAACATCAGCTCGAAGGGCTGCATCGCGCTTTCGCGCTGGGGCACATCGTCCAGATTGAGGGTGATGCCCACATTGCCCTTGCTGGCCATCTCCACCGAAGAGGAGGTCAGCCCGGCAGCACCCATATCCTGAATGGCGACAATGGCATCGGTTGCCATCAGCTCCAGACAGGCTTCGAGGAGCAGTTTCTCAGTAAACGGGTCACCCACTTGCACCGTGGGGCGTTTGTCGGCGGAATCGTCATCGAATTCGGCCGACGCCATGGTCGCGCCGTGGATGCCGTCACGCCCGGTCTTGGACCCGACATAGACCACCGGCAGTCCGACGCCGGCTGCGGCGGAGTAGAAAATCTTGTCGGTGCTCGCGATCCCGACGGTCATCGCGTTGACAAGGATGTTGCCGTTGTAGCCCGGGTCGAAATTGACCTCGCCGCCCGCGGTGGGCACCCCGATGCAATTGCCGTAGCCGCCGATCCCGGCGACGACGCCGTTGACCAGATGCCGGGTCTTGGGGTGATCCGGGCTACCGAAGCGCAGCGCGTTCAAATTCGCCACCGGGCGTGCGCCCATGGTGAAGACGTCGCGCATGATGCCGCCCACGCCCGTTGCTGCTCCCTGATAGGGCTCGATGAAGCTCGGATGATTGTGACTCTCGATCTTGAAGATCGCGGCCAGCCCGTCGCCGATATCGATCACACCCGCATTCTCGCCGGGCCCCTGGATCACCTGAGGTCCGTCGGTGGGCAGCGTCTTGAGCCAGAACTTCGAGGATTTGTAGGAACAATGCTCCGACCACATCACCGAGAAAATGCTCAACTCGGTGAAGTTCGGATCCCGGCCCATGATCTCGAGGATGGTGTCGTATTCCTCCTCGCTCAGGCCCATTAGGTCTTCGGGGCGTGGGGCTGTGGCGCTCATGCGGCGATCGCTTCGGCAAGGGCGTTGAACATCGGGGCGCCGTCCAGCCCGCCAAGCAGCGGATCGGCGAGCCGTTCGGGATGGGGCATCATGCCGAGCACATTGCCGGTTTCGTTCAGGATTCCCGCGATATTGGCCAGCGAGCCGTTCGGGTTGGCCTCGTCGGTCAGCCGGCCGTCCGGGGTGCAATAGCGGAAGGCCACCTGGCCGTTGTCTTCCAGCGCCTTGTGGGTGTCGGGGTCGGTGAAGTAGTTGCCGTCATGATGAGCGACGGGGATGCGGATCACCTGGCCTTGATTATATTGCCGGGTGAAGACCGTGTCGGCTCTCTCGACCCGCAGATTCACATCGCGGCAGACGAATTTCAGGCTGGCATTGCGCATCAGCACACCGGGCAGCAGGCCGCATTCGGTGAGCACCTGGAACCCGTTGCAGATGCCCAAAACGGGTGTGCCGGCGTTCGCCCGTGCGATCACCTCGCGCATGATCGGGCTGTTGGCGGCCATGGCGCCCGAGCGCAGGTAGTCGCCATAGGAAAATCCACCGGGAACGACGATCAGATCGACATCGGGCAGCGTGCTGTCGCCGTGCCAGACCATGGCCGGCTTGTATCCCAGCGCAGCCTCCAGCGACACCGCGACATCGCGGTCACAATTCGATCCGGGGAAGACAATTACAGCAGCGGTCATAGGCTCGGAATCCAGTCCATTTCTGCTATCAGGCCCCTCAACGAGTCGCAATCGGGACCGGTTGTGGATGGATGCCGCAAATACGAACATCCGTATATGACCCTCATGCTGAGCTTGTCGAAGTATGAGGGTTTGCGCAGATAGCGGCGATCCCGATTGGCTCATCCTTCGTCAGGCTCAGGATGAGGTGTCTTCGGGTTATTCAGCCGTCGATCTCGACCGTGTAGTCCTCAATCACCGTGTTGGCGAGGAGCTGTTCGCACATCTCCGCGACTTTGGTTTTGGCCGCATCGGCGTCGCCATCGGCGAGTTCGATCTCGATGAATTTGCCCTGGCGGACATCGGTAATGCCGTCAAAGCCCAGTCCCTCGAGGGAGTGGTGGATCGCCTTGCCCTGGGGGTCCAGGACCCCGTTCTTGAGTGTGATGTGGATGCGCGCTTTCAACGGACCTGCCCGAAATCTGAGGTTACTGGATGGTTTCAGGACCTTTTAGGTCCTGTTGCTCTGACTCGGGAAGGATTCCAAGTCGCCGCGCGACCTCCTGATAGGCTTCCTCGACACTGCCCAGATCGCGGCGGAAGCGGTCCTTGTCCATTTTCTCGTTGGTCTTCACGTCCCACAACCGGCAGCCATCGGGCGAAATCTCGTCCGCTAGGACGATCCGCATCTGGTCGTTGTCGTCAAAGAGGCGCCCGAACTCCAGCTTGAAATCGACAAGCTTCAAGCCGATGCCCAGAAACAGGCCGGACAGGAAGTCGTTGACCCGCAGGCTCATGGATAGCATTTCGTCGATTTCCGGCGGCGCGGCCCAGCCGAAGGCGGTGATGTGCTCTTCGGAGATCAGCGGATCGCCGAGTTCGTCATTCTTGAAATAGTATTCGACGATCGAGCGCGGCAGCGGCGTGCCTTCCTCGATGTTGAAGCGCTTGCAGATCGAGCCGGCGGCGATGTTGCGGACCACGACCTCGACCGGGACAATCTCCACCTCACGCACCAGTTGTTCGCGCATGTTCAGGCGACGGACAAAGTGGTTCGGAATTCCGATCTCCGTCAGGCGCATCATCAGGTATTCGGAGATGCGGTTGTTGAGGACGCCCTTGCCCGCGATCGTGCCCTTTTTCTCGTTGTTGAAAGCTGTCGCATCGTCCTTGAAATACTGCACGAGCGTGCCCGGCTCCGGGCCTTCGAAAAGGACCTTAGCCTTGCCTTCATAGATTTTTCTGCGTTGGGACATGGTGTTGGATTTCCGCGGAAATGGCGCGTGCCGGAGCGGCGAAACGCGCCCGCGAGATATACCAAGTGTGGGTTTCCCGCACAATCGAAACGCCTGTGGACGAACCGGCAGGATTTCGCGCCGCACGAACCGCGCAGGCAGGCAGCCTTGAACAGCGATGCCGAACCGGATGACCGCCTGAGTTTATGGGTTCCCGCCTGCGCGGGAACGACGAAGTGTGGGACAGCAACGCTGGTGGCGAACGCACAACGTCATTGCGAACGGAGTAACGCAATCCAGCAGCGCCGTTGTGTGAGAGTTCATTCTGGATTGCCGCGGGCCTGCGGCCCTCGCAATGATGGGAAAGTTCAGTAATCGGCGCGGCCGCCCGAAATGTCGAACACTGCGCCGGTCGTGAAGGAGCAATCCTCCGACATGGCCCAGACGGTGACCGCGGCCACTTCATCCGGGTTCACCAGCCGGCCCAGCGCCATGCCGCTTTCGATCTGCTTGCGGTAGTCATTCGAGAGCACATCGAAAAGCTCGGTGTTCGCCCCGCCCGGTGCAACCGCATTGACCAGTACGCCGGTTTGGGCGGTTTCCTTGGCCAGTGTCTTGGTCAGGCTGATCACCCCCGCCTTGGCGGCAGCGTAGGGCGAATTGTTCGGCGTGCCCATCTTGCCGGCGTTCGAAGCGATGTTGACGATCCGTCCATAGCCGTTCTCCATCATGTGCGGGGCGACGGCCCGGCAGCACAGGAAGGCGCTGGTCAGGTTGAGCTTCAGCATCCGCTCCCAGTTCTCGACCGGCTGCTCCCAGATCTTGGCGAGCGTGCCAACGACCCCGGCGTTGTTGACGAAGATATCGACATGGTCGAAAGCGGCGATAGCGCGGTCCAGCCCGGCCGCAATGGCCTCCGGGTCGGTCACGTCCACCGTGTCGCCGCGCACGTGATCTGACCCGAGTGCCCCGAGTTCCGTGTCCATCCGTTCGGTGTCGATGTCCCAGACGGTCACTTTGGCGCCGGAGTCCAGGGCACGTTGTACGATAGCCAGGCCGATGCCCTTGGCACCGCCGGTCACGATGGCATGACGTCCGTTCAGGTCGATCTTGTTCATGGCGTGCCTCGGGACTGTTGATCGTTTCCTAGATCATGACCTCACCGCCGCACACGGCGATGGTCTGGCCCGACATGAAGGAACTCGCCGGTGCGGACAGGAACAGGGCGGTTCCGATCAGGTCCTCCGGAGTCCCGGCGCGTTTCACCAGGCGCTTGTTCTGAATGAACTCATGCAGATTCTCGTCCATGCTCGCATGATCGACTTCCGTGGTCGTGTAGCCCGGCATCAGGGTGTTCACATTGATGTTGTGATCGCTGAGCTCACGCGCCAGCACGCGGGTCATGCCGATTATGGCCGATTTGGAGGTCACATAGTGCATGAAGCCCGGCACGCCTTGGGGCACGGTGCCGGAGGAGACGTTGATGATCCGGCCCTTGCCGGCTTTGCGCATCGCCGGGGCGACAGCGCAGGCGCACAGATAGGAGCCGGTGATGTTCACCTGCATCACGAGGTTCCACTCCTGGAAGGGAATGTCGTCGAAGCTGCGCTGGGGCAGGGAAGCAAAGACCGCGGCGTTGTTGATCAGCACATCGATCCGTCCGAATTCCTCCACCGTGCGCGCCGCCATGGCCCTGGTCGAATCCGGGTCGGAGACATCAGTGTGAACGGCGAGATATTTGCCGCCAGCCTTTTGGATTTCGCCCGCCACCTTGTCGAGGTTTTCCTGGTTGACCTCGGCCAGCACGGGAATGGCACCCTCTTCGGCAAAGGCCAGGGCATATTCGCGGCCCAGTCCCTGACCCGCGCCGGTGATGATGACGACCTGATCGGTCACGTCGAAGCGATTGTGTCCCATTACTCGTCCTTGTTCTGCATGTTCGTGTCTGTGTTGGCGCGGTTCGAAACCTCGATCAGGTTACCGTCCGGATCGCGGAAATAAACCGAGTTGAGATCGCCCGCGGCCCCCGTGCGTGGCACCGGCCCTTCGATGATGTCCACTTTGTGACGTTGCAACGTTTCGACGATCCGGTCCATCGGTGTTTGCGAAATGAAGCACAGATCGCCGCTGCCCGGCAGCGGCGTTTGAGCCTTGGGTTCGAACTCCCGGCCCGCGATGTGAAGATTGATCTTCTGATTGCCGAAATGCAGCGCGGTGCGGTCCCCGTCGAAGCGGCGCACCTCCATGCCCAAGACATCCCGATAGAAGGTGCAGGTGGCTTTGAGCGACGCAACGGTCAGAACAAGATGGTCGAGAGAGTCAATTTTCATGGCGCTAGACCGTCACGGTTTCGTAGCTGTGTTCATCCGGACGTCCGTTGGCGAACTTCCAGATTCGTTTCCGGTCCGGATGGTCGGATGAGGGCAGGGCAATCATGGTGCTGGATACGGTCCCGTAGCCCCTGTCGGTGACAATGCACATGGTCTCGCGCGGGTCGTCTTCGGCATCGTGCAGACGCGTGCGCAGGAGTTGCTCCCACGCGCTCCAGTCATCGGTATCGATATCGGGCTCGGCTGCGGCCCGGAACTTGGGGAGAAAACACCCGATGCGTGCGCTGCCGGTGTCGTCGAGCTCGCGCGCGGTGATCATGTGCAGGCCCGGCGGGATTTCTTTGACCTCGACCGCTGACTGCTCGGTGCCGCGGACCCAGAAGGCGTGCTGATTGTCCGCGATCATCAGATTGAAGGACCGGTAGGCACTACCATCCAGCTCTGCGAGCGCTTCGGTGGCCATAGCGGCATCCGGGTGATCGACCGCCTCCAACGCCAGTTCCCCGCGTGAGCGCTTGTCCGTGGTCGGGCCCAGCGATCCTTCCCGGTTCAGCACGGCGGCGACCACATTCGTGTCGTTGGCGGCAAGCCAGGTACCGCCCGCCAGTTCATCCAGTCCGCCGACCACATCCGCGCGATCCGGCCAGTGCCGGGCGGGCGGTTTCCAGGGACGGTCGGTCATCTCGTCGCGATTGGCGGCGATCAGGACGGGCCAGTCATGGCCAGGACGGCGAAGAATGATATATGTGCACATGAAATTTCAATTCAAACCGGCGGGCAGCCCCACTATATCTATGGTCAGAGTCCACACGGCAAGTCCGCAACCCGGAGAGTGAACGAGACATGGCGAGTTTTAACGAGCGCGAACAAAGCTTCGAGAACAAATTCAAGCGCGATGAAGAACTGCGCTTCAAGGCGACGGCACGGCGCAACAAGCTGCTCGGCCTTTGGGCGGCAGACATCATGGGCCTGACCGGAGATGACGCCGAGGCCTATGCCAAAGAAGTCGTGAAGGCCGATTTCGAAGAGCCCGGCGAGGAAGATGTTTTCAAAAAGGTCTTCGGCGATCTGGAAGCCAAGGGCACGGGCACCTCGGAGCATCTGGTGCGCAAGCACATGTCGGACCTGATGGGCACTGCGATCCAGCAGATCGAAAACGGCGAGTAGCTTTTTCCGGCTCAGACCTGACGTCAGACCCCGTCTCACTGTCGTCATGGCCGGACTTGATCCGGCCATCCACGTGGATGTGTCACGTGATCCGCTGACGTGGATGCCCGCAACACGGGCGGGCATCACGCGTGAGAGGTAAGGCCGTCATTGCGAGGCACCGCAGGTGCCGTGGCAATCCAGTCCCGAGGCCGAGCTTGGCGTGTCTGGATTGCTTCGCGCCGCTCGCAATGACGGCAAACTCTCCCTCCTGAGTCATGCCCGGGCTTGACCCGGGCATCCCGGCGCAGACCTAGACGAGATTGCCGGATCCAGTCCGGCCATGACGCTGGTTTTTTTGACACTGCCGCGGACCCTTTAGAGCTCCGTGAACGGGTGCCAGCCTTCGCGGTGTTCGATTTCGATGACCCAGACATCCGGGTCGCGTGATATCGCACGTTCCACATAGGCCCGTGCATCGGCGCTGGTGAAGAGATCCCCGTCATTGGCGGCGACCCAGGACAGCTTGCCGTCCAGGTCGCGCATCTGGTTCAGAATGACCGTGCCCCGATCGAGCCGGTCGAGTTTCAGGATCACCGTGCCGGACTGGCGCTCGCCTTTGCGGATGACGACGGCGGGGACCGCTTCAATCGAGCACTGACGCAGCCCGGCGCTGACCCAGAGCTCGGTCGGGAGCCGGTCGTTGGTCATCGTGAAGACGGCTCAGGCGCTACCGAAGACGCGTGCGAAGATCGTATCGACATGTTTGGTGTGATAGCCGAGGTCGAAGGAGGCCTCCAGGTCGTCGGCGGAGATCTTCGCTGCAACTTCGTCATCGGATTTCAGGAAACCGAGGAACGCCCCCTCGCGTTCGGCCTCGGGGAGCGCCCAGACCTTCATCGCATTGCGCTGGACGGCCTGATAGGCATCCTCGCGGCTCAGACCCGCCTGGGTGAGGGCGAGCAGCACCCGCTGGGAGTGCACCAGCCCGCCGAGCTTTTCCATATTCGCGTTCATGGCGTCGGGATAGACCATCATCTTTTCGACCACGCCGGTCAGGCGGACCAGCGCGAAATCCAGCGTGACCGTGGCGTCCGGGCCGAACATCCGCTCAACCGAGGAGTGGGAGATATCCCGCTCGTGCCAGAGGGCCACATTTTCCAGCGCGGGGGTGACGGCGGCGCGGACCACACGTGCCAGACCGGTCAGGTTCTCGGTCAGGATCGGGTTCCGCTTGTGGGGCATGGCGCTCGAGCCCTTCTGGCCGGCCGCAAAGAATTCTTCGGCTTCGCGCACTTCGGTGCGCTGCAGATGGCGCACCTCCACCGAGAGCCGCTCGACGGCGCTGGCGATCACGCCCAGCGTGGCGAAAAACATGGCATGGCGGTCGCGCGGGATGACCTGGGTCGAGACCGGTTCGATGATCAGGCCCATCTTGTCGGCCACATGGGCTTCGATCGCCGGGTCGATATTGGCGAAGGTGCCCACGGCGCCGGAAATGGCACAGGTGGCAATCTCGGCGCGGGCGGCGACCAGCCGGTCGCGACAGCGGGCAAACTCAGCATAGTGTCCGGCAAGCTTCAGACCAAAGGTTGTGGGTTCGGCATGAATCCCGTGACTGCGCCCGATGCAGACCGTGTCTTTGTGTTCGCGCGCGCGGGTCTCCAGAGCCTTCAGCAACCCGTCGAGATCGGCCAGCAGAATGTCACTCGCCTGTTTAAGCTGGACCGACAGACAAGTGTCCAGAACGTCGGATGAGGTCATGCCCTGATGCACGAAGCGGGCATCTTCGCCGACATATTCGGCCAGATTGGTCAGGAAGGCGATCACGTCATGGCGTGTTTCACGTTCGATTTCGTCGATCCGGTCGATTTCCCAGGCGCCCTTTTTCCAGACCTCCTCGGCGGCGGATTTCGGAATCACGCCGAGTTCGGCCTGGGCGTCACAGGCATGGGCCTCGATCTCGAACCAGATGCGGAATTTGTTCTCCGGGTCCCAGATCGCAGTCATTTCCGGGCGGCTGTAGCGGGGTATCATAAGCGTCCTGTGCCTTGTCCTGAATTCGACCCAAATTAGGTGAGCGAGTGATACCCCGGCAAGACGAGTCGGGCGTTGCCGGTGCAATAAGCCGGGGGTAGTTTGCGAAAACTTGTAAACAGGTGACCCCGTGAGTCTTCCATGAGCCTTGAAACCGATATCCGTGGCGCGCGAATTGGCGGGCCGGAACATCCGCGCCAACATCATCGCGCCCGGACCGCTCGAGAACGAGTTTCAGCAAACTATCGAAGATCGGGTCAGCGCAGCCATGGGCGTCAACGCCACCGAGATGCTCAACAACATGATTCCGCTGGGCCGCCACTCGCGCAGGACCGTGGCGAAGTCACCTCAGTTATATGCCTCAAAACCCCTCTGAAAATCCTGCGCTGATGCCGGAGCGATGGCAGCTAGTGACAGCGCGAAGGCTATGAGGATGGGCCGGAGCGACTTCATCCAAGTATCTTATCTCCCCACCGCGCCCAATCCAACGCAGGCAGATATCTAACGACCACGCCCATGGCGAGCGCGCTGGATGCGGAGTCCGAGCTTGATCACCTTACCAGCGATGCGGGCGGTTCTGAGGGCAAAGCGAGCGGTCTTGAGAGGTGGCATGGGTGTTTCCCAAAAAACTAGTCGAGATTTTGAATTTCACAATTAGCGTAATCAACAACTTCGGAAGCGAAGTCAGCCGCGTCAGGGGCGTACTGCTTGGGTTTCCTGACACAGTCGCCAACGTCATATTGGTTTTGTCTGATATCGGATTGCTAAGCTTGCCTAGCGTGCGCGGTGAACGCCTATGGCAATGCGGTTGCCGCGGGCAAGTTGCTCCTCGATGGCGCTCACAACCTTTTCAGAGGTCGGCGAGGTTACGGATGAAAACCACCCGACCAATTTGCCGTCTGGTGCAATCAGGTATTTGTGGAAGTTCCAACGCGGCTTCGACAGAGGGCTAAAATGGGTGGCGGCCCACTGGTAAAAGGGATGCGCCTTTTCGCCCCGCACATGAACCTTCTCAGTCATTGGGAAATCGATCCCGTAATTCACTTCACAGAATTGCTTGATCTCGTCCTCTGTGCCCGGCTCCTGTCCACCGAAGTCGTTCGAGGGCACAGCCAAGACCACGAGTCCCTTGTCGCGGTAGCGCGCCCACAGATCAGCAAGTGCGGAATATTGTGACGTAAAACCGCATTGGGATGCCGAGTTCACTACGAGCACTGCTTTGCCTGCGAATTGAGCGAGAGGGAGTGGATCACCCTCGATTGCTATAAAGCTGAAATCGTGGGCGCTAGGCACGCCGCCCTCCGCCGCCTGAACAGGGCCGGAAAACAACGCACACAACGCTATGACTAAAATTTTGCACGGTGAAACGGGAGCTCGCATAGGTTTCGCTTCAAATTACACTAGATAAATTTGATACGGTCCGATTCAGGCGCTGGATTACGAGCGCGCATCAATTGCCCAATCACGACGCTGGATAACGATCACCTGAAGGTGGAGCCGTTCATCCCGTTTCTTGAGAAGGTGTCGTCAGCAATCGACGGCGCGCTCGTTGAGTTGGTCCCGCAAGGCAGGGGTATCGTGTCGATCGAGTTGCTGAAGGAAAAAAATTCGAGGTGGTTTGAGAACATGGAAGATTACAACGCGGACTTCCTTACCATGCTTGAGACGTGGGAAGCTGCGGTGAGTCATATTTTGCTGTCCGTGGACGTCAGTTACGGCCAAGCTATTGAAATTAATTAATCAATTTCAACGGGTTGATCTTTGTATCCGTCCCGGGACGGACACAATTTGATCCGAGACCGACTAACTACAGGCAAAGTGGGTGTGCCCCTACTTTGCCCTCGCAACGCGAGGTGGCTCCGACAAACGCGGGATGTAGTCCGTCAGTAGTTCTCAGAGTTTTCTGCAAAATAAATTTCGTAACAAAAACAGATTGTTACGACGAAATATATCTTAACCAATCCTTAACGGTCAGCACGCGATGCTGGAGCACACGCATAAGGCGAGGAATGCGATGTCTTTGGCTCACACAGGAACGATCCCGGCCCGACGCCCGATCTTCAAGCGACAGAACCGCTGGCCCGGTCTGATGCGCCGTATCCTGATTCTCGGGATTGTCATGATCGCGGCCGTTTAGACGGCACGGCGACGGCTAGGCAAACAAATCCGCAGAATTCAGGCGATGGGCGGCTTTCAGGCCGCGCTTCAGGATCATGCCTAACGCGGTGCGCTGAAGCTCGGATGACGGATCGATCATCGCGGCGGTGAAGACCGGAAAGACCAGCATGTATAGCGCAAAGCGCCGATAGTCTTCCCAGCACATGTCCAGATCATAGGCTTTGACACCGCCGGCGCAGATGGCGTCGTGATAGGTCTCGATCAGTTCGAGTTCCACCGGCGCGACCAGTTCGGCCGGCCCGCCCTGGGTCAGGTTGAGTTCCAGCGCCCGCTTGACCACTTCGCGGGGATAGACGGAGGTCTGATCGACGGTGCCGCGGCTCAACTCTTCTGCCGCCAGCAGGCCGTTTTTCTGGTCCAGGAACAACACGTGAAAGCTCTCCCGGGGCAGGTGACCCAGTTCGGCCCGGCAATAGGCGATCACCTTGTCCCAGGATCCCATTTCCTGCCGTTTGCCCAGATCTTCGCGTGCCAGCCGCCGTCCGGCCTGGTTGACCGCCTTCAGCAATCCCGCGACAGCCGGACCGGAGTCCTTCACCGCTTCTAGGTCCCCGGCGTCTGCCGTAAGGACGGCGGCCAGGCTGCCGAACCGGTCGATCAGGCGTTTGGCGAGCGGTTTTGTGTCGCGGCGGGGAACAGCGTGAAACAGTAACAGTTCCAGCAACTCGTAGTCCGGCATCGACGCGCCGTAATCCGCCGCGAACCGTTCCCGCAGACGGTGTCTGTGTCCCTTGCGGTCGTCGGTTCCGGTCATGGCATCGTGGGTTGGATCTTCAGGTGTAGGGCGGGCGGTCCCAGCCTTTGGGCGAGTGGGTGAAGACTTCGTAGCCGTCCGCCGTCACGCCGATCGAGTGCTCGAACTGGGCCGAGAGGGAACGGTCCTTGGTGACCGCCGTCCAGCCATCGCCGAGAATTTTCACATCGAACCGGCCCGCGTTGACCATGGGTTCGATGGTGAAGAACATGCCCTCGCGCAATTCCGCGCCGCTGCCCGGTGCCCCGAAATGCAGGATCGAGGGGGCATCGTGAAACACCTGGCCAAGCCCGTGGCCGCAGAAATCACGCACCACCGAGAACCGCTCGGATTCCACATATTCCTGGATGGCATGACCGATATCGCCAACCGTCGCACCGGGCCGGACAACTTCGATCCCTTTCCAGAGCGCGTGGAAGGTGACCTCGACCAGGCGCTCGGCCTTTCGCTTCACCTCGCCTACATGGAACATGCGGCTGGTATCGCCGTGCCAGCCATCGAGAATGACCGTCACATCGATATTCACGATATCGCCATTAGACAGACGCTTGTCGCCGGGGATTCCGTGACAGACCACATGGTTGACCGAAGTGCAGATGGATTTCGGAAACCCGCGATAGCCCAGCGGGGCCGGGATGGCGCCATGATCCAGGATGAACGCGTGACAGGCGTTGTCGAGCTCTTCGGTCGTCACGCCCGGCACCACCAGGGGCGTGATGTGATCGAGGGTTTCGGCGGCCAGTTTGCCCGCCCAGCGCATGCCTTCGAAATCATCGGGTCCGTGAATCCGGATATGCCGTGCTTCGGGGTCGGGCGACATGGTTTGTGTATCGGTCATGGTTCCGGTGATCCGGGCTAAGGGCAGGCTACAGGTCGATCGGCAGGGGCCGCACGATATGGATGGAATTGGCGGAAACCTCGCATGCATAGCAGATTGCCTCAACCCCCAGACGCCGGGCCTCGCGGAATTCGGCGGCATAGGCCGGATCAATGTCACCGGCCAGCGCGAACCGGTCGCAATCATTGCGTTGCACGACATAGAGCATCACCGCCCGCGCGCCGCCGGAAACGGCATTGCCCAACTCGCGCAGATGCTTGGCCCCTCGGGCAGTGACACTGTCGGGAAACTCGGCCAGGCCCTGGTCCGGGTCACGGCGCAGATGCACGTTCTTGATCTCGACATAGCAGGGCGGCCGCCCGTCGGATTCCAGGAAAATGTCGATCCGTGAGTTCTCGCCGTATCGCACTTCGCGGCGCGCGCTGTCATAGCCGGTGAGTTCGGCGATGGCACCGGCTTTGATCGCCTCGCTAACCAGGGTGTTGGGATGGCCGGTGTTGATCCCGACCATATGGTCGCCGACCCGGATCAGCTCCCAGGTGAATTTCAGCTTCCGGTTCGGGTTGCGGGCGGGGGAAACCCAGACCTCGGAGCCGGGTTCGGACAGGCCGAGCATGGCGCCGGGATTGGGGCAGTGGGCCGTGATTTCACGCTCTGTGCCGTCCGCCTCCGTGATGACGATATCGGAGAGAAAACGCTTGTAGCGGCGGACCAGTCGTCCGGGGATCAGTGGGTCGGGAAATTCCATGATCCGGCCAAACTAGGTTCGTGAGTAAGTGCGATCAACCGCCCGTCAAATATCGGCGCGGCAGGGGCGTGTTTTGACTGTCCGCGCGCTGCGTGATACTGCGAAGACATGACCTCAAGGGTGGCGCTGACATGACGCTGAAGTCCATCATTCCTGTGCTTTTTCTCTTTGCATTGGCCGCGTGTGCCGGGACCGGTGCAGCCTGGGTCAAGGAAGGCGCGAGCGAGGATGAGGTCCGCGCCGATCAGACAGCCTGCCGGCGCTCGGTGGAGCGGGCGACCGCGCGCAGCGAAAATGTGACCCAGGATATCCGCTCGGCCGATCGCGGTGGACGGTCAGACACCCGTGCCGTGGTCGAAAGCACTCGCGACTTTAAGGCAGCACGCAATTACGACCGGCTGTTCGCGCGCTGTATGCGCGGGCTCGGCTATACTCACCCGAAGACCTGACATCCCCACCTTGTCGAAAGCAAAACGCGATGACTGATAACCAGCGAGTCACGGCCGCCGTTCTCGTGATCGGCAACGAAATTCTGTCGGGTCGCACGAAAGATGCCAACCTGTCTTTTCTCGGCGCAGAGCTGAACAAGCTCGGCATCCAGATGCGCGAGGCCCGCGTGGTCGCCGATATCGAGGACGAGATCATCGAGGCGCTGGATGCCTGCCGCGCCAAATACGACTACGTCTTCACCACCGGCGGGATCGGACCGACCCATGACGACATCACCTCGGCCTGTGTCGCCAAGGCCTTCGGTCAGAAGCTGATCCGTCACCCGGTCGCCGAAAAACTGCTGCGCGAACGGATTGCCCAGATGGGGGTCGAGGTGACCGAGGCCCGCCTGAAGATGGCCGAAACGCCCGAACATGCCGAGCTGATCGAAAACCCCGTCAGCGGTGCGCCCGGCTTCAAGGTCGAGAACGTCTTTGTCATGGCGGGCATTCCGCGGATCATGCAGGCCATGTTCGAGGCGGCCAAGCCGCACCTCAAGCGCGGGGTGACCCTCGAATCCGTCACCGTCGGCAGCTTTGTTCCGGAAGGTACGATTGCCATGGAACTCGGCCTGTTGCAGGATGCCTATCCCGATATCGATGTCGGCAGTTATCCGTTTTTCTTCGATGGCAAGCCGGGCAGCAATCTCGTCTTCCGCGGGCCGGAAATCGAACGTCTCCACGAAGCGGCCGACCGATTACGCGACCTGATCCGCAATCTGGGCGGTGAGCCTGTCGATGGCGGGGTCGAGGTCCCCAAGACGGACGACTGACCCGGGTTAGCCCTGGAAGATCGCCGTCCAGATCAGCAGCAGGCCGCCGATAATCGCGAACCAGATGACGGCGTTGCGCATGGCCGCGTGCCGGTCGCGCAGGATGTAGAACAGGGCCGGTGCCACCAGAATAAAGGCGCCGATCAGGGCGATCAGCCTCGCGATATCAAATCCGTCCATGGAAAACCTGTGTGCTTTGTCGTTTGTCGGCGTGTCGAGTCCTCCGCTACAAGTATATCAGTTGCAGTCCACGCGATGCGGGCGTGGTGAAATTGGTAAACACAAGGGACTTAAAATCCCTCGGCTTCGGCCTTGCCGGTTCAAGTCCGGCCGCCCGCACCAGCTTGTTCTGATCCGCTCTCTGGGCTGCTCGCTGATCCCCCCTGTGGGCCGCCGGAATGCAGGCGCGCGCGGCTTCGCTCATAACAGGTTCAACAACACGGTTTTGCGGAGGGCCCGATCATGGCGACCATCGACATTCACACCCACATGTTCGGCTATGGCTGGCTCGACATGATCAAGCAGCACGGCGCGCCGGCCTATGGCATCGCCGATGAGGCCGACAGCCGCGAGTATCTCGTCGAATACGGTACGCCCGCCTGTGCGCTGGAGGTCGAGGCCTTCGACTACGGCAAGCGCGTTGAGATGATGGACCGTGAGGCCATCGACATCTCCATCGTCTCGCTGACCTCGCCGAATGTGCATTTCGGCGATGAAGAAATCAGCATCGCCACGGCGCGCCTGGCGAACGATGAAATGGCGGCCGGGCAGGCGGCCCATCCCGACCGGATCCGCTGGTTCGCCTCCCTGCCTTGGGAACACCCCGACGCCGCGATTGCCGAGCTGGAGCGCTGCATCGAACTGGGCGCGGTCGGCGTCATGTGCGTCGCCCATATCGGCACGCGCCATCTGATAGATCCGCTGTTCGCGCCAGTCTGGGAGGTGCTGGACAAGCGCGGCTTCCCGGTGCTGGTGCATCCCACGGCCCCGCTGGGCGCCAAGGATGTGAATTTCGGCTACGAGCGCATTCTGATGCCGGGTGCGGGCTTCATGTATGACACCACTATCGCGCTGGCACGGATGGCGATCGACGGTTTCTTCGAGCGGTTCTCCAGGGTGAAGATCATCGCCAGCCATGGCGGGGGCTATCTGCCCTTCGTCAGCGGGCGTGTGGACATGTTCTTCGGGGTCGAGACGCTCGCCAAGTTCGACATTCCCAAAATGCCGAGCGAGTATTTCAGCCACATCTACTACGATGCGATCGTCTATGACCCGGCCGCACTGCAGCTGGTGATCGATATCGCCGGGCCGGAAAAGGTCATGTTCGGGACCGATCTGCCAATGCCCGCCGATGTTTCCAAGCTGTTCGAACTGGTCGATGCGCGCCCGGCAGACGAAGCCGCAGCCATTCTTGGCGGCAACGCAGCCCGGGTGTTCGGCCTTTAGTGCATGATCTTGTTCGGCGGAAGCGGTTCCACACCGATCAGGATTGCTTGTCAAGGCAGGCCTTGAACAGATGCAGCGCCTCGGTTGCAAAACGCCACATGTTTTCGCCCCGGTCGTTATGTCCGGTCTCGAGGGTTTTGACCATGGAAACCGGCCCGGAAACGGCGACGCAAGTGTGCCCCGCGTCATCTCCGTAGCGGTTGCCGGTGGGGCCGGCTGCGCCGGTTTCAGCCACGCCCCAGGTTGTGCCGAGCTTCTCCCGCAGGGTTTTTGCCAGAAGTTCGGCAAAGGGTTCGCTGCTTGAACGCATGCCGGCCATGTCCGCATCGGTGATCCCGGCCAGCGCCTCACGGGCATCCCCGGTGTACAGCACCCCGCCGCCCACGAAATAGGCCGAGGCCCCGCCGACGGCGAGAAGCTGGGCAGAAACCAGCCCGCCTGCCGAAGTTTCGGCCACGGCCACGGTTTCCCCGCGTGCTTTCAGGATATTGGCGATGGCCTCGGTGTGTTCGGTCAGGGATGTCATGGGCGGGCCTCTTGGGATGTGTCACGCGATGGATCGGAGGGAGCGTCGGATTTTCGAAGATCGGCCAAGCGTACCGACAAAACCGCGGCAATGACCAGCGCCGCGCCGGCGATCTGCCAACCCGTGAGAACCTGGCCGAGTATCAGCACCCCGAAAATTAGGCTCGCCACGGGTTCGATGTTCATGGTGAGCGATGTGGCCACGGTTCCGACCAGCGAGAGTGCAAAGAAGATCGTTACGATGGCGCATGCAAACAGCGTGGTGCCGACACCCAGATGGAACCAGCCCTTGCTGGTGTCCGGCAGGGCGATCTCGCTGAACAGCACGGTGCAGACCAGCCCGATGACAGCGGCAGAAAGCATCATGTGGAATGTCACGGGGTTGGGGTCGCTCGCGCCGACCATGCGACTATTCAGGATGACCACCGCCGTCAGGCCCAGCGCGGCCATGAAGGCAAGCGCGACACCCTCGAAGTTCAACTGTTCGCCCCCCACATCGAGTGCAATCGCCAGTCCCGCAAACGCAACGATCAGGGCACTGATCGAGATGGCATTGGGTTTTCCCCGCCCGCTCAACCAGGTGAAGGCACTGGTGAACAGCGGGAAGGTGTAGAAAATCAGCACCGCGAGGGCGACGGGAATGAACTCGATGGCCGAGAGCAGGCCGAAGGAATAGAAGGCCGCCAGCCCTCCGAGCCCCAGTGCGGCCAGTCGGCGGCGCGGGGGCATACGCAGGCTGCGCCGGGTCAGCACGATGATGGCGAGCACAAGCAGGGCTGCGAGCGCTGCGCGCAGGGTCAGGTAGGTCAGGGGGTTCGTGCCGCCTTCATAGGCAAGCTTGGCCGCTGTCGAGTTGCCTGCGAACGCGATGCCGGCCGCGCAGGTCAGAGCGGTGCCGATGAGGATCTTCGAGCGAGACATAGTGTAGCCGATGAGTGGACCGTTGTTTCGCGATGCGCGAGAGTGGGGGATCGACGCGCGGCTTTCAACCGGGGGACGGACATGCCCGATTTCAAGGAATACGAGAACTATGATGCGATTGGCCTGGCGGAATTGATTCGAAACGGTGAGGTCACCGCGGAGGAAGTTCTCGAAGCCGCCATTGCCCGCTGTGACGCCCGCAATCCGGCGCTGAACGCGGTGGTGCAGGAACTCTATGATCACGGGCGGGAGATGGCGGTACGTGACCTGCCGTCCGGTCCGCTCGCCGGTGTACCCTATCTGATCAAGGATCTGGGGGCTGCGATTGCCGGAACGCCGACCACCGGCGGCAGCAAGTTCATGGAAGATGTGGTGCCCGATGCCGACAGCGAAACGGTGGTGCGCCTGAAAGCCGCCGGAATGTCGATCTTCGGCAAGACCAACACCTGCGAGTTCGGTATGTCGATCACCTGCGAACCGCAATTCTACGGCCCGACGAAAAACCCCTGGGATGATGATGTCACGCCCGGTGGCTCGTCCGGCGGGGCCGCGTCCGCCGTCGCCGCGCGTATTCTGCCTGCCGCGCATGCCAGCGACGGGTTCGGCTCAATCCGCGTGCCCGCCTCCTGCTGCGGGCTGGTCGGACTGAAGCCGACCCGGGGCCGCAACAGTTTTGCGCCGGGTCTGGGTGAGCGCATGGGCGGGATCGTGGCGGAACACACGGTCTCGATCACCGTGCGCGATCACGCGGCCATTCTCGATGCGACCGCCGGTCCGGCACCGGGGGACCCGTATTTTGCACCGCCGCCCGCGCGCGCGTTTCTCTCCGAAGCGCAGACCGAACCGGGCGTTCTGCGCATTGCTGTCTCCTCGGGCGGGAACACGGGCGCCAAAACCGATGGCGAGCATGCCCGGGTGCTTACGGAAACCGTGCAGGTGCTCTCGGAACTCGGTCACCACGTCGAGGAGGCCGATCCGCCGCTGGACAATGACGAGATGCAGGAGGTCTTCCGGACGCTCATGGCGTCCAACGCGGCCCAGACGATCCGGCTCCATCCGACAAAGGGGCGTTTGCCGGTCGAGGGCGAAATCGAAAAGGTAGTCGCCGCGACGGCGGAAAAGGGAGAGTCCGTCACCGGCTATGACGTGTTTCTTGCCCAGGGCCGCATGCACACAGCGGGTCGACGGATGGCCGCCTTCCACGAACAGTATGACGTGCTGCTGACGCCGGGCCTCGGGCACATGCCGCCCCGGCTAGGCTGGCTCGACATGATGATGGACGATGCCGATGAATACTGGGATCGGGTGGCCGCGTTCTCGCCCTTCACGGTCTGGTTCAACCTGACCGGCGCGCCGGCGATCAGTTTGCCGGTGGGCACCACCGATCAGGGCTTCCCGGTTTCGGTACAGGCGGTCGGGCGTTATGCCGATGAGGCCACGCTGTTCCGCCTGTCGGCCCAACTGGAGCAGGCCATGCCCTGGCGCGACCGCCGCCCGGAGGGCTTGCCGCAGGTTTGAGGCGTGCGTGTCGGCCCTGGATTGCTTCGTTGCTGCGCGCCTCGCAATGACGGTTTTGGAAGCAACTTAGTCTCGTCTTTATACGTACCCCGGCGCGGCGGCGAAGGGTTTTGCCTTTTCGTAGGCCCGGGCGGTGCGCAGGACCAGTGCATCCTGCCAATGGCGGCCGACCAGTTGAAAGGCCACCGGCATGCGCGCGTTGCCCAATCCGCAGGGCACCGAGCAGGCGGGCTGCATGGTCAGGTTGAACGGATAGGTGAAGGGGGACCAGTCCACCCAGGATGACATGTCCCGACCGTCGGGCACATCGTGCCCTGTTTCAAAGGCCTCAAGGGGCATTTGCGGGGTGAGCAGCAGGTCATAGATCTCGTGGAAGCGGGCCATGGCGTTGCCGAGTTCGACGCGACCGGCATGGGCGTTTACCAGCTCGGTCACGCCCACCTTGCGGCCCTCTTCGGCAATGGCCAGCAGGCCCGGATCCATCAGTTCGCGCTTTTCGGGCGGCATCTGATCGACGATCCAGGCATCGGCCGTGGTCCAGATCGCATCGATGATCGGGCGGGGTGCCGGAATATCCGGATCCACCTCCTCGACGATGGCCCCCAGATCGGCCAGTACATCGGCGGCGGCTTTCACGGCACGCGCCACATCGTCATCGGCCCAGCCGTTCTCGCCGAGCGTGGGGCTGTAGGCGATGCGCACGCCGTCGATCCCGGCTTCAAGCGCGTTCAGGTAGTTCTCGTCCTGGGCGACGGCCGGCGCGGCCATGAAATCGCGGAAATCCGGCTGTGCCAGCACGTTCAGCATGGTTGCGGCATCAGTCACGGTACGCGTCATCGGCCCCATATTGGCAAGACTGCCGATATGTGGGGGCAGGGGATAGTTCGGCACCAGCCCGAAGGTGGGTTTGTGGCCAAACACGCCGGCAAAGGCAGCCGGAATGCGAATGGAACCCGCCGCGTCGGATGCCTGATGCAACGGACCCATGAAAGCCGCCGTGGCCGCGGAGGCCCCGCCCGACGACCCGCCCGGGGTGCGCTCGGGATTCCAGGGGTTGCGCGTGATCCCGGTCAAGGGGCTGTCGGTCACGCCCTTCCAGCCCATCTCCGGTGTTGTCGTCTTACCCACCAGCACGGCTCCCGCTTCGCGCAGGCGCGCGGTGGCGGGGGCATCCTCGTCCATGGGCACATCAGGGTCGCTGGTCCGCGAGCCGCGCATGGTCGGCCAGCCCTTGGTCAGGGTCAGATCCTTGATAGAGGTGGGCACGCCGTCGATGGGCGAAAGCTGCACGCCCGACTGCCAGCGGGCTTCGGACTCCCGCGCAGAAGCCAGGGCGGCTTCGGGATCGACCAGACAGAAGTTGTTCAGCGTCGGGTTGTGCTTGTCGATCTGGTCGAGCACCGCCTGGGTCGCCTCCACCGGGGAGGCGTCGCCGGCGGCATAGAGTTCGCTCAGTTCAACCGCGGTTTTGCCGATCAGGTTTTCACTCATATCAGCCCCTGTTCGCGCACCATGTCCAGCGTGTCGTCCAGCGCACGTCGGAACCGGACGATCATCTCCTCGATCTCGTCCTTGTTGATGATCAGCGGCGGACAGAAGGAGATCGTGTCGCCGATGGCGCGCACGATCAGCCCGTGATCCTCGGCCTTCTTATTGCAGAACGGGCCCACGGCGAGGGCCGGATCGAAAGCTTCACCGGTGGCTTTGTCTTTCACCAGTTCCACCCCGGCGACCAGTCCCTTGCCGCGCACCTCGCCCACCAGCGGGTGGTCGAGAAGTTCGCGCAAACCGCCCTGGAAGTGGGGTTCCATCGCCCGGACATGGCCGACGATATCTTCGTCTTCGTAGATGCGCAGCGCCTCGCGGGCGACGGCAGCCGAAACCGGATGACCGGAATAGGTGAAGCTGAGGCCGAACACCCCCACCTTGTCGCTTTCTTCGGAAATCGCATCGAAGACCCGCGCATTCACCATCAGCGCCGAGATAGGAAGATAGGCGCTCGACAGGCCTTTGGCGCAGACAATCATGTCCGGCTCCAGCCCCATGGTGGTGGTCCCGAACATGTTGCCGGTGCGCCCGAAAGCCGTGATCACCTCGTCGGAGATCAGCAGCATGTCATATTTTTTCAGGACCGCCTGAATCTTCTCGTAATAAGTCGGTGGCGGCACGATGACGCCACCCGAGCCCATGATCGGTTCGGTGAAGAAGGCACCGACGGTTTCAGGGCCTTCGGCCTGGATGAGCGCGTCGAGTTCTTCGGCCAGCCGGGTGGCGAAGTCTTCCTCGCTCTCACCGGGTTTGGCAAAGCGATAATGATGGGGCGGCGTGACGTGCAGGAAACCGTCGAGCGGCAGTCCGAAGGACGCGTGGTTGTAGTAGAGGCCCGACAGGCTGGCCGACGCGATGGTGTTGCCATGATAGGCCTTCTGATGCGCGATGATCTTGCGCTTCTCGGGCTTGCCCATGGCATACCAGTAGTACCAGACGATCCGGGCCGCGCTGTCATTACCCTCGGATCCGGAATTGGCGAACCAGATCTTCGACATCGGCACCGGTGCGATCTCGAGCAGCTTTTCGGCCAGGTCGATCACCGGCGAATGGCTCTTGTGATTTGTCAGATGATAATAAGGCAGGCGCGCCATCTGGTCGGCGGCGGCCTTCACCAGACGGTCCTGGCCGTAGCCCAGCGAGATGCACCACAGCCCGGCCATGCCCTCGATATACTGCTTGCCGTGAATGTCGGTGACCCAGACGCCCTGGCCTTCGTCGATCACGACCGGGCCTTTCTCAAGATGGGTCTTGAGGTTCGTCAGGGGGTGAATGATCGAGGCCGCATCGCGGGCTTCGGGGGAATTCGGGCGGGGTGAGTCGTCAGGCATACTCGTCTCCAGTCGGGAAGACGGCACCTTACATCAGCGAAGTCCGGTGGTGAATATCCAGCCGTGATCCGGTCGTCATTGCGAGCGGAGCGAAGCAATCCATTTGCCGTGCAGGGTGAGGGGCCTATCTGGATTGCGGCGGTGCCTGCCGCACCTCGCAATGACGACATTCATTAGGCGGCGAGCTTTATGCCTTTCAGGATACGTCGGCCGGATCGGGCGAGTTCATCCATCTTTCCCTGCAGGCCGCGGTATTTCAGCTTGCCGTTCTGTTTCTGGATCTTGCCTGCGATCAACACCGTATCCACGTTCCCGCCATGGGCGTGGAAGACCACGCTTTCGACCGGGTTGTGGACCGGAAATAGGTTCAGATCGTTGCCGTTGATCAGGATGATATCGGCTTGCTTGCCGGGCTTGAGCGAGCCGACCTTTTTGTCGAGGCCCATGGCGCGGGCGGAATTGATGGTCGCCCATTCCAGTGCCTCGCGCGGCTTGATCGAAAGCTCGCTGACGATGGACTTGTTCTTGCGAACCGTCGCCTGATTGTCCACCAGACGCTGGGGCTGCATCGCCATCCGCATGACCGTGAACATGTCGCCGGAGATGTTGCACTCCACATCGATGCCGATGGAAGGCTTGCCGCCCAGATCGCGCACCCGGCCGATCAGCGGTTGCCCGTGGCCCATCTGGATTTCGACTTCCGGTGTAATCGTGACCGACGCACCGGAGTCCACCACCAGTTTCAGTTCGGCATCCGACAGGTAGTTGCCGTGCACCAGGTTGTGGCGCTTGTTGAGCAGCTTGAGCTTTGCCAGCTTCTTGTAGCCATCGGGATTGAGACGGGCCGGGCTGCCCCAGACATGGGTGCTGATGATGAGGTCGAGTTCCTTGGCGAGCCGGAAATCATGCTCGACCACATCCCAGACCGAGAAATCGACGCCGAGCGCCGCCATGGCCAGGGTGACCAGCGCGTCGTCGTCCGACAGTTCACCGTTCCGCAGGCGTTCCAGCTCACTGCGCGGATGGGGAATCTCGCTGAAATGCTTGGCGCCTTCCTTGGCGTCGGGCTTGGGTGAGCCGTGCCCGAACAGCGCGCGGATACCGGATTCCTTTAGTCCCGCAATCCCAGCATCCGAATGGGCCGGGGTCGCGTTGTTGTGGCACCAGTCGAAGATCGTGGTTGCGCCCAGATTGATCTGGTTGAGTGCGCCCACGAGATTGCCCAGATAGGTGTCCTTCGCCGTGTAGCGCGGCGCGATCGTGGCGTGCATCTGGTACAGATATTCGGGGATTGACCAGTTGCCGGCCACCCCGCGAATACCGGTCTGCCAAGTATGCAGATGGGCGTTCACGAATCCCGGCATCACGATCATGCCGCTGGCGTCGATCACCTTTGCGCCGGGGGAACGGATTGATTTGCCGATCTTCTCGATCTCGCTGCCATTGACGAGGATGTCGCC
>JAYQBG010000012.1:0-10660 GCA_038137215.1 Alphaproteobacteria bacterium | reverse complement strand
ATCGAGATGATGGTGCCGCCCTTGATAAGTGTCTTGGTCATCGTAGTTTCCCTGAAATCTGGATAGATTGGTCGTCATGACGAGTGGGGCCAGGCAATCCAGAAGCCGTCCCGCGTGTGAGGTCGATCTGGATTGCCGCGGTGCCTGCGGCACCTCGCAATGGCGCGCAAAAATGGTCGGCGCGCAGGTCTGTTACTCCGCTGCGTCTTTCAGGCCGTCGGAGACTTCGACGTTTTCCGGTTCGATGTCGTATCCCGACATGGCGGCCTGCACCTTGATCATTGATGCGAAATCGTCTTCCCCGTGTCCCAGCCCGATCAGCGCCTGGACCAGTTCGCGGGTCAGTTTGGTGACCGGCATCGGCACTTCGAGGTCCTTGGCCTCACTAAGCGCGAGATCGAGATCCTTGCGCAGCATCTTCGAGGTGTGGGTGGCGGTAAAGTCGAGGTTCACCAGCGCGGGCGCCTTGTAGTTGGTGAAGATCGAGGACATGGCGCTGTTGTTGAAATAGTTCAGGAAGTCGGCGCGCTTGATGCCGCCTTTCTCACAAAGCACCGTGATTTCTGCCAGACACTGGGCGACGACACCGAGCATCACATTGTGGGCGAGCTTGGCGAGGCGCGAGGAATCGCCTTCGCCAATATAGGTCTCGGCCCGGCCGAGCGCGGCGATGTAGGGTCGTGCGATGTCATAGGCTTCGCGCGGACCGGAGACACCCAGCGTCGCTTTGCCCGCGGCAACCGCGTGGCCGTTGCCGCTGATCGGCGTGGCGAGGAACATCACGCCCGCCGCTTCGGCGGCCGCGCGCATTTCCATGGAGGTCTCGATCGACACCGTCGAACTGTCGCTGATGATTTTCGGCTTGGTCTCGCCCGACAGGACACCGTCCGGGCCGGTGATCATTTCCCGGAGCGCGGCATCGTCGGTGACGATGGAGAAGATGATGTCGCGGTCGGCCAGATCGGAGGGCTTACCCACCACCTCTACGCCCAGCGGTTCGGCCTTGGCGGCGGTGCGGTTATAGACCTTCACATCGGCGCCGGCTTCGATCAGCAGGCCGGCCATCGGATAGCCCATCTTGCCGGTACCGATCCAACCCACGGTGTGTGACTTCATATCTGTCCCTGACATGTCTTAACTTCCCTGTGTCTCTGGTTTGTTTGGCTGGCAGAATAGCAGCGTGGGTGTCAGACTGCGCCTGCATTTTGAAAATTTTTCGTATTTCCTGTTCGCGGTGCGTACCGATTTCATGACCGATCTCCCCGTCAATCCTCCGCCGACCTCCTTCACCGAATGGACGGATGCGCAGCGCGCGGAAAATCTCCGCCAAACTCTTGATGCCGCACCGGATCCGTCTGCACTCTGGGTGTTTGCGGCCGGCTCGCTGATCTGGGACCCGCGCTTCGAGCCGGCGGAAACCCGCACCGCCATGTTGCACGAACACCGGCGTGCCTTCTGTTTCTGGACCGTGCGTGCGCGGGGCTCGTTCGAGCGGCCCGGCCTCGGTCTCGCACTGGAGCCGGGCGGCACCTGCGCCGGCGTCGTCTTCCGGCTGCCCGAGGAGGGGCGTGCGGAAATTCTCGATGCCCTCTGGCGTCGCGAGATGAGCGGCGGGGTCTATGTCCCCACCTGGATTCCCACCGAAACCGGGGCCGGGACGGTCTGGTCCTTGGGTTTTGTGGGTAACCGCGAGCACCGCAACTACGCCGGAATCCTGCCGCGCGACCAGTCGGCGCGGATCATCGCCAGCGCGCTCGGCACGCGGGGCACCTGTCACGAATATGTGGCACTGCTGGTGCAGGCGCTCGACGATTACGGGCTGGATTGCCCGGAAACGCAGGCGCTGTACGACGAGGTGCAGAAACATCTCGCAGAGATGTCGTGAGGCGTTCCGACCCGGCATTCGCGGCGGCGGACCGCAACAAGGATGCGATCCTCGAAGTGTTGCGTGAGGTGTTGCCGGAAACCGGGACCGTGCTGGAAGTCGCCAGCGGTGGCGGCCAGCACGTTCTGCATTTTTCGGCCGCTCTGCCGGGGCTGACATGGCAACCGAGCGACAGGGACCCCCATCTTGTGGCCGCGCTTGCTGGGGATGTCGCGGTTGCGGCACAAGATAACCTACGGCCCCCGCTGCAGCTTGATGTGAGCGTGGCGGACTGGGCGTCGCGGATGACCGGGCCTGTCGATGCGGTCATCAGCGCCAACATGATCCATATCGCGCCGTGGCAGGCCAGCGTGGGCCTGTTCCGAGGCGCTGCGGACCTTGTGGGGCCGGACGGGCTGGTTTTCTTCTATGGCCCGTTCATTGTTGATGGCGCCTATACATCGCCGGGCAACGAAGCCTTTGACCGCTCACTGCGTGGGCAAAACCCGGACTGGGGATTGCGCAGTCTGGACGAGATGCGTGAACTCGCGCGGGAATTCGAATTTGATCTCGCCCGCACGATAGACAGGCCGGTCCATAATCTGGCAGTTGTTTTTCGGCAGCGGGCCAAAACCTGACCGCAGAACCGTGGAGAGCCGCATGACCGTCGAGAAACTTCAGAACGCCTACTACGTCACCGGAGACATGGAACGCGCAGTCGGGTTTTATCGCGACGCGCTGGGGCTCGATCTGATGTTCCAGGACGGTGAGAAGTGGACCCAGTTCAAGGCGGGCGGTGTGAATTTCGCCATGGCCTCGAAAGAGGAAGCGGCGGACAGCGCCGTGGGGGCCACAATTGTTTTCGAGGTTCCCGATATCGATGCCGCGCGCGGCGCCATCGAAAACGCGGGCGGGGAAATCCTCGATCTGCGGGACATGGGCGATCACGGCAGGACACTCAGCATTCGCGACCCGGATGGAAATCTGGTGCAGCTCTATCAACGCGCGGCCCAGTAGCGCCGCAGAATAGAAATTTGATTGGGAGGACGGTTATGAAAACCAAGGCATTCCGGCTTTACAAGAACGGCGGACCGAAGGTCCTGAAATGGGAATCGGTGGACGTCCCCGAGCCCGCGAAAGGTGAGGTTCTGCTGAAACACACCGCGGTCGGCCTTAACCTGGCGGACACTTACCGGCGGACCGGGCTTTACCCGATCAAGCTGCCCAGTGGCATCGGCAACGAAGCCGTTGGTGTGGTCGAGGCGGTTGGACCTGGCACCCGCGGCGTCAAGGTGGGCGACCGGGTCGGGTATATCGGCGGGATGCCGCTCGACGGGTATTCCCAGCGCCGCGTGGCGCCGGTCTCGGCGCTGATCCCGTTGCCCGAGTTTGTCGATGACCGGACAGCTGCTGCAGCGCTGCTCAAGGGCATCACGGCCCAGTATCTGCTGCGGGATTCCTACCGGGTGAAGAAAGGCGACACGATCGTCGTGCATGCCGCGGCCGGCGGTGTCGGTCTGATCATGTGCCAGTGGGCGAATGCCATCGGGGCGACGGTCATCGGCATCGTGAGTTCGCAGGAGAAAGCGGATATCGCCGCGAAAAACGGCTGCCATCACCCCATCGTGGTGAAGCGCAACAAGCCGAAATTCGCCAAGAAGGTCCGCGAGCTGACCGACGGGCAGGGCGCCCATTGCATCTACGACTCCGTGGGCAAGGACACCTGGGACGAGTCACTCGCCAGCGTGCGCCTGCGCGGGTCGGTCATCAGCTTCGGCAGCGCCTCGGGCAAGCCGCCGAAAACCGATATTGCGGCGACCGGCGGCCTCGGCTCGCCCTATCTCGCCCGTTGCGCGCTGGTGAACTATACGGTCACCCGCGCCGAAACCATGCGGCGCGCACGCGATCTTTTCAGGGCCATCGAGAACGGCGATGTGAAGATCAGCGTCAATCAGCGCTACAAGCTGAAAGACGCCGCCCAGGCCCACAAGGACATTGAAGCCCGCAAGACCACCGGCTCGACGGTGCTGATTCCCTAGGGCTCGCCCAAACTTCTGTCGTCATTGCGAGGCGCAACGCGCCGACGCAATCCAGAGCCGACACGCCCGCTCTGGATTGCGTCGCTGCGCGCGCAATGCCAGCATGCCTGTCAGATCTGTAAGAGAAGACACATCATGACCTGGACCGAGAAGACCTTCGCCGAGGTGAAGGGCCGCCGCATGGCCTATGTGGAGATGGGGGACCCGGCGGGCGATCCCATCGTCTTCCTGCACGGCAACCCGACATCGAGCTATCTCTGGCGCAACATCATGCCCCATGTGACGGGGCTGGGCCGCTGCATCGCGCCGGATCTGATCGGCATGGGGGATTCCGACAAGCTGCCCGACAGCGGGCCGGACCGCTATGGGTTCGTCGAACATTACGCCTATCTCGAGGCGCTGCTCGAAGCGCTCGGGGTGAGCGAAAACGTCACGCTTGTTATCCATGACTGGGGCAGTGCGCTCGGGTTTCACTGGGCCAACCGGCGCCGCGATGCGGTGAAGGGGATCGCCTATATGGAGGCGCTGGTGCGCCCCCTGACCTGGGCGGAATGGCCGGATTCGGCGACCCCGCCCTTTCAGGCCATGCGGTCTCCGGCGGGCGAGGAGATGGTCCTCGAGAAGAACTTCTTCATCGAACGCATTCTGCCCGCCTCGATCATCCGAACGCTGAGCGAAGAGGAAATGGACGAATATCGGCGACCGTTTGCCGAACCGGGTGAGGCGCGCCGGCCGACCCTGACCTGGCCGCGCAATATTCCGCTCGACGGAGAGCCGGAAGACGTGGCGCAGATCATCGGCGATTACGCGGCCTGGCTGGCAACCTCGGACCTGCCCAAGCTCTTCATCGATGCTGATCCCGGGATCATCCTGACCGGTCCGCAGCGCGACGATTGCCGTGCCTGGCCGAACCAGACCGAGGTGCAGGTGAAGGGATTGCATTTCATCCAGGAAGATTCTCCCAACGAGATCGGCATCGCGCTGGCCGCCTGGCTGGGCACGCTCTAGCGGTTGGCCCGCCGACCGTCCGGGTTGACCAACCCATGGAACTCGACCTCGCAGGCCTGTCGGTGGTGGCCGTTGTTTTCGTCCTCGCCGGATTTGTGAAGGGCGTGATCGGCTTCGGGCTGCCGAGCATTTCCATGGGGTTGCTCAGCGCCCTGATCGTGCCGGACATGGCGGCGGCCATCCTGGTGGTGCCCACCTTTCTGACCAATGTCTGGCAGGCCTTTGCGGGGCCGTACACCTGGGCGGTGCTGCGCCGCTTCTGGCCGATGTATGCCGGGGTGTTTATGGGCACGCTTCTGACGGCGGGCATCATCACCGGTGCCGATCCCGGCATCGCGGCACTGCCGATCGGCGGGGTTCTGCTGGTCTATGCCGCGCTCGGCCTGTCGGGGGTGCGGTTCCGGGTGCCGCGACGATCCGAGGTCGTCACCAGCCCCGCCATGGGTCTTACGACCGGGCTGATCAACGGCGCCACAGCGATCTTCGTCCAGCCGGGCGCGCCCTATCTGCAGGCCACGCATATGGACAAGGACGAGCTCATTAAGGCGCTCGGCTTCGTAGCCCTGTTTGCGTCCTCCGCGCTGGCCTTGGGATTCGGTCTGCACGGATCGGTCGTCACGGCGGCCGCCGAGCTGTGGCCCACGGTGCTGGTCGCCCTGACGGCTGCCATGCTTGGCATGTCGGCAGGTCAGGTCGTGCGTCGGCGGCTTTCGGTCGCGGTATTTCAGCGCTGGGTGTTTGTAGGCCTTGCCGCCCCGGGCGCCGCGATGGTCTTGCGGGCGCTCGTCTAGCGCGTCCTACCAGTCGTTGCGGAGCTTGCGCAGGCTCAGGAAGACGTCTTCCTCGCTGGGCGTTTCGGGCAGGTCGGGGAACTTCTCTTTCACACCGGCGACTACGCTCGGGCTGTCGAGGCGCATGAAGGTGTTCACCTTGCGCTCCTGGCCCAGCGTCGTGACCAGCGCGTTCGCCGGGTCTTGGCCTTCCACCTCGGCGAGCAGCGCCCGGGCGTCTTCGTTGTCGGGCTCGCGGTCCAGGGTGAAGTTCAGATTGTTGGCGATGTAATCATGGCCGGGATAGATGCGGACGTCGTCGGCCAGCTTCGCGATCTTGTCGCGAAAGGTCGCATAGAGCACGTTCGGATCGCCGCTGTAGCAGTGGCCCACACCGGCGTTGAAGATGGTGTCGCCGCAGATCAGGTGAGATTCATCGCCATGACCGAGCATGGAAATGTGGATCGGTGTGTGGCCGGGCGTGTCGATCACCTCCATCTCCACCGAACTGCCGAGCTCCACCACATCGCCGCCTTTCAGGCCCTTGTCGATGCCGGGGATGGCTGCGCCCGCATTGTGGGGGCCCATCAGCTTGGCGCCGGTCGCCGCGATCACGTCGTCATTGCCTTCGATGTGATCGGCGTGCTCGTGGGTGTTCATCACCCAGGTAATGTCCCACCCCTTGTCCCTGGCGGTCGAGAGGCACAGCGGCGGATCGATCGGGTCAACGGCAATCGCCTCGCCGGTTTCGCCGCAGGCGATGATGTAGAAAAAGTTGCGGCCGGAATTACCGGTCCAGACCTGCTCGACGATCATGTCTCTATCCTGTCTCTGTCATGCAAATATGGGCATGACCCCGAACATACGATTCTTGCCGCCTCCCGGCTAGAGACCGTCGCCCAGAGGTTCGGATGGGTTGAAAAATTTGAACAGCAGCGGGATCGCGATCACCACGATGGTGATCCGCGCAATGTGATGGGTGGCGACAAAGGCCGTGTCGATCTGGAGCGCTAGCGCCACCAGGCTCATCTCGGTCAGCCCGCCCGGTGAGAAGGCCAGGATCAGCGAGCCGAAGGGAATGCCCGTGATCGCCTGCAGCACCAGCGCGAACCCGGCCGAGATCGAGAGCAGCAGGAATGTGGCGGTGCCGCCGAGTCTGAGAATGCGGCTCAGGTCGCGGAAGGTCAGCCCGGCGAACCGTGCGCCCACCGAGGCCCCCAGGATGACCTGCGCGCCGGCGACCACCAGCGCGGGCGGGGCGGCCGAGGTCAGCCCGGTCAGATGGATCGTCGCGCTCAAGATCATCGGCCCGGTCAGATGCGGGGCGGGCAGGCGCACCAGCCGTGCCCCGTAATATCCGAGCACGGCGCAGGCGGCGAGCAGCAACGCATCGACCAGGGTCAGGCCTGCGCCGGCCTCCCCGAAGGTGCGCAGGCTCGGATCGAAATCCTCCAGAATGCGAAACACGAAGGGCAGGGTCATCACCACCAGGAAAATCCGCGTGGTGTGCATCACGCTGACCTGACGCTCATCCCCGCCCGCCGCCTGGGTGAGGATGGTCATCTCGTTCAGGCCGCCGGGTACACCGGCGAAGAACGCGGTCTTGCTGTCGAGCTTTCCGATATAACGGAAGAACCCATAGACCACGCAGGTACTGATGAAGACGTAAACCACCAGGGCGGCAAGCGTGATCGGCCAGAGGGCGATCCGGTCGAGTATCTCGGGCGAAAATGCGCTGCCGAGCAGCACCCCGAGTACCAGGATCATCAGGGTCCGAAGCCGCCCGTCCATCGCCATTTCGACCCGGGCAAGGGTTAGGCTCGCGGTTGCGGCCATGGCCCCCATCATCCAGGGCAGGGGCATGCTCAATACGTTGAAGATCGCACCGCCCACAACGCCGATGGCGACCGTGCGGCCAAACAGGAACAGATCCGCACGGGTCAGCTTGCGGACGGGTGAACGGACAGGGCGGCCCGGGGTGTCGGTACTGGTCATGCCTTGCTGTGTTCGAAGCGGTGACGTCGTCCCAGGCGTACCGCTGTCTGGCCTCTGGCAAGTCGGCGCGCGGGCATGACCAGGACGCAATCGTCATAGGGTGTGGTGATTTCGCGAGCGCCGTCCGTGGCGATGGCGCCGCTGATCTCGTTGCCGTGCATCAGGGCGCAGATCAGGACATGCGGACCCGGGCGGCCGCTGTCGCGGCAGGATACGAAGGGAATACCGACATTCCCCTCACGGAAGGGCGCGATATCGGGCGGGACGAGTTCGACCGGTCCGGGATCGCGCAACAAATCACCGGTTGCGCGGGTGGGGCTCACGGAGCGAACTGCTCCTTGAGGATGCGTTCCTCCAGATTGGTCTCGGGGTCGAACAGCAATTGGAAGCTGCGGTCCCGGTCTTCGCGGATCATCACTTCCACCACGCCGCGCACTTCGAAATCGTCCGCCGTGGCGCTGACGGGGCGCTTGGCCGGCTCGCGCACGCGGAAGACCACATCGGCGTCATGGGGCAACAGCGCGCCGCGCCAGCGGCGCGGTCGGAATGCGCTTATCGGGGTCAGCGCCAGAATTTCTGCGCTCAGGGGAATGATCGGGCCATGGGCCGACAGATTGTAGGCTGTGCTGCCCGCCGGGGTGGAGACCAGAGCGCCGTCGCAAATCAGCTCCTCCATCCGGGTGACCCCGTCGATGGCGATTTCGAGTTTTGCGGCCTGATAGGTTTCGCGCAGCAGCGAGACTTCATTGATCGCCAGGGATTCGTGGGTTTCGCCGTCAGCTGTTTTCGCGATCATCAGGAGCGGATACAGGGTCACCGCGTGGGCCTTGGCGAGACGGTCCACAAGCCCGGAATCGTTGTAGTCGTTCATCAGGAAGCCGACCGAGCCGCGGTTGAGCCCGAACACCGGCTTCTTGCTGTCCACGAAGCGACGGAGTGTCTGCAAAACGAATCCGTCTCCGCCCAGCGCCACGATCACATCGGCGTCTTCGGGCGGCACATTGGGGTAGCGCTGGCACAAATCCGCCAACGCCTGCTGGGCGGCGTCGAACGGCGCGGCCACGAACGCAATGCGTTCGGTGCTGGTCAGGACGGGAGCCGATGTTTTCGTTGCGGTCAAGGTCACGCTCGCAGGACTGGCGCGGCAGGACGTGCCGCAGAACCGCCACTATATCGCATGCACAGGGACGGACACCATTCTTCCTGTCGTCCTGAGGTCACGGCATCACTGTCACAGGGTTCAGGGCGAGGGGCCTTCCGGCCGGCCGATACAGGCAATGTGGCCGTCAGGATCACGCAGATAGGTCTCCTACATGCCGTACCACTGTAGAAAGGGCGGTTTGATGATCTGGTCGGGTGCGGCCCGCCCGGCAACCGCGTCCGGGTCCATGCCGCGAAAATAGATGGTCCCGCCCGGTTGCGGGTTCTGCTCCGGCTCGGGTGCAAGGTCGATGAAGATCACGATTTCCCGCGTGGCTTGTCCCGTCTCCTCGGCTTCGCCGGTATCTCCCTGGTCCTCGAGAGTCCCGTCCGAGGCGGCATCAAGGGTCTGTTCTTCGCCGCGTCCTTCGCCGCCTGTGGGCATCTCGGTCAGGGGGCTTCGTCCGGGCTGCCGAACCGCGAGTTGGTCTGGTCGGCATCGCCGATCTCGTCGAACCCGAATTCACCGGATGGATCGGTGTCGGAGGAACTGTCGGGGTCAATGCCCGATACGGTTTCCTCGGCCTCGGCTTCGTCGCTCTCACGCGTCAGGGCACCGCTGGAAAACTTGCTCTGGAAGTCGGTGGCTTCACCATAGTTCAGGACGTCACGGGCTTCGCCCCGCCCAAACCTGTCGCCGGAGGCCAGCTCCAGGGCCGGCAGGCTGAAAAGCGATGCAGCAACCACAACCGTGTGGATGATCCCCGATGTTCCGGCAGAGAAATACATCGCGACCCGGGGCTTCCCCTATCCGCCCGTCACACTCATATGTCGCCCGACAGCGGGGGCATTCTGGCGACGGTCGATGATGAAGTCGTGGCCCTTCGGTTTACGGCCAATGGCTTCGTGGATGGCGTCGATCAGCGGACCGTTGGTCTCGCTCGCGCGAAGCGGCGCGCGCAGATCGGCAGCGTCCTCCTGGCCGAGACACATGTAAAGCGTGCCCGTGCAGGTCAGCCGCACCCGGTTGCACGCCTCACAGAAATTGTGGGTCAGCGGCGTGATGAATCCCAGCCGCTGTCCGGTTTCTGCGATATCGAAATAACGCGCCGGGCCGCCGGTCGCATGGGTAGATTCGGTCAGGGTCCAGCGTTTGGCCAGATCGCCGCGCACCATGGAAAGCGGCAGGTACTGATCGAGGCGCTGCTCGCCGATCTCGCCCAGCGGCATCACCTCGATGAAGGTCAGATCGAAACCGTTTTCGCCACACCAGTTGAGCAGGGTGTCGAATTCGTCATCGTTCACCCCGCGCAGGGCAACGGTGTTGATCTTGATGGCCAACCCGGCGGCCTTGGCGGCAGCCACGCCGTCTAGCACCCGGTTCAGATCGCCCCAGCGGGTGATCGTCGTGAATTTTTCGGGATCGAGGGTGTCGAGCGAGATGTTGATCCGCTTCACACCGGCTTCGGCCAATTCGTTGGCATAGCGGGCAAGCTGGGTCCCGTTCGAGGTCAGGGTGAGTTCGTCCAGCGCGCCGGTGTCGAGGTGACGCCCCAGGCGGCGGATCAGCCACATGATGTTCTTGCGCACCAGCGGTTCCCCGCCGGTCAGGCGTAGTTTGCGCACTCCCATCTCTACAAAGGCGCTGCACATCCGGTCGAGTTCCTCGAGGGAAAGAACCTCGGATTTCGGCAGGAATGTCATGTCCTCGGCCATACAATAGACGCAGCGAAGATCGCAGCGGTCCGTGACCGAAACGCGCAAATAGGTAATCGCCCGTTCAAACGGGTCGATCAGGGGTGTCGCAATTTGTGATGTCTCAATGTTCATGGACACTTATGTAG
>JAYQBG010000011.1:82173-83940 GCA_038137215.1 Alphaproteobacteria bacterium | reverse complement strand
CGCGGCCAAAAATCCTCGGCGCAGCATATCCAACCCCCACAGACGGATTTAAATAATTATTTACCACTCCGTCGGGATACGCCCAATCACAAAATAGTTGAATGGTTAACGACCGGGTTCAGTTCGCCAACGTCACGGCCAGGTCCAGTAGCATCTCGTCGTTCCCGTGACCGGCCACAAGGCCCAGCCCGACCGGCCCCGATGCCGTCTCTCCCAGCGGGAGAGAGACCTGCGGCAAGCGCGCCAGCGGTGCAGCGCAATTGTATAATTCGTTGCGGTCGCGAAGGTCGTCGTAAACCGCTTCCTCGGCGCCGCGCTGCGGGGCCGCACGCGGGGCGCCGGGAACCAGCATGATGGCATCCTCCCCCAGCAGGCCCGAGAGGTAGCCCTCAATCATTGCCCGCCTTGTTATGGCCTCGGAAATCTCGGCCTTTGTGTATTTTGCGCCGGCCTCGAACCGCCCGCGGAAGCCCGGACCCATCTCGGGATCCGTCGCCTGCATCCAGGCCAGATGCGAGGCCGCGGCCTCCGAGCCACGCGTCACCTGCATGGCGGTCTGCCATTCGCCATAGCCTGCCAGCCCGACCATCTCGCCCGGCCGCACAACTTGCGGGGTGCCGATCTGCGCTGTCACAGCGGCGATGGCGGGCGCGAGCGCATCCCGCACCTCCGCATCGGCAAGTTCGAAGGCATCCTCGGCCAGCAGCACCCGGGTCGGCGCCCCCGAAGGCTGCACCCCCAGCAGCACATGGCCAATGGCCCGGAACAGTTCCGGGTTCCGGGCGAACCATCCGCAGGTGTCGAGGCTCGGCGCCAGGGGCAAAATCCCGTCCAGCGGGACGCGGCCATGACTGGGACGGATTCCGTACAGGCCGCAGAAACTGGCCGGGACGCGCACGGAACCGCCCGTATCCGTACCAAGCGCGAAATCCGCCTCTCCGGCGGCCACCACCGAAGCCGAACCGGATGAAGACCCACCGGGTACACCCCCGGGCACGCGCGGGTTCACAGGCGTACCATAGTGAAAATTCTCACCGATCAGGCCATAGGCAAACTCTTCGGTGATGGTCTTGCCCACCAGGTCGGCCCCGGCATCGAGCAGCCGGGCAACGGCCGTGGCGTGGCGTTCGGCTGGCTCGTGGGTCCTGTACCAGTCCGGATTCCCCGCGCCGGTCGTCTGACCGGCGACGTCGATGATGTCTTTGACGGCAAAGCTTGTCCCGGCGAGCGGTCCCCTCCCCGAGCCCGGCACCTTGATATTGTCGTGACTGCAAAAGCCCGAAACGAAGGTCCGATACAACTCACTCATGTTCATTCTCCCTGTCCGGTATGGCACCGGCGTTATACAAAGCGCTGGCAATTCCCAGCAGCATCTCGTCATTCCCGGCCGCAGCCGTCAGGCCAAGCCCCAGCGGCAACCCGTCAAGCACTGCCATGGGCAAGACGATCTGCGGTAACCGGCCCAGCCCGGACACCGACCCGATCGGCTCATTGGCGGCGCAAAAGGGTTCGATGTCCGCATCGCTGCCGCTGATTTCCGGCGCCACACCGGGGGCCGCCGGCAATGCCAGAACCGCGCCTTCCTTCAGAAGGTCATCCAGATAATCGGCAATGGCGTCACGCGCCGCATTCGCCCGGGCCACGGCCTCGGCGGTGACCCGGGCGCGGGCTGCAAACCGTGCCGCAACGCCGCTGCCGAAGACCGGCTTCTCGGCTTCGATCCACGCGCCATGTGCCGCCCAGCCTTCCGCGCCCCAGATGGTGCGG
>JAYQBG010000011.1:62809-82073 GCA_038137215.1 Alphaproteobacteria bacterium | reverse complement strand
ATGGTGCGGCTGACCCGGTCGAGCACATCGGGGTTTCGGGCAAGCCACATCAAGTCCCGGCGCCAATGGCATCACACCATCCATGGGAACCCGGCCATGGCTGGGACGAATACCGTAAACGCCACAGAAACTGGCGGGCGAGCGCACCGAACCACCGGTATCCGAACCGAGCGCAAAGTCCACCAGCCCGGCCGCCACCGCCGCCGCGGACCCCGACGACGAGCCGCCTGCCACACGGCCGGGCGCGTTCACGTTCCGCGGCGTACCGTAATGGATGTTCTCGCCGGTCAGCCCGGTCGCAAGCTCCTCGGTGACCGTCTTGCCGACCAGCGTGGCCCCCGCATCGAGACAGGACCCGATTAAGGAGGCGGTCGCCGTGGCTGGCGCGTGGGTGCGCAACCAGTCGGGATTGCCGCAGCCGGTCACGTGACCCGCAACATCGATGATGTCCTTGGCCGCGAAGGTGAGGCCGGCCAGCGGACCATCAGACGCGCCGTTCACCTCGAACAGACCATGGGGCACAAACGCCCCGACCGTATCTTCCATCATGCCTCTCCGAAGTTCCGACCGGGTCCAGACTACGACCGGGCGGCGGCTTGCACAATTTCGCAGCGACCATCTTGATCATGGCCCGCTCCGCGAGGGGGTTGTGATGCGATTCGCGCGCCTGCTTTCCACGGCATTCTTCGAGACGCGCGCGTTGCGCGCTCCTCGAAGGATGCTGAGGTTCGTCCGATCAACGCAAATGCCCGAGCGGCAGGGCCGTGCGGTAGCTAACCTGCTTGAGGGCAAAACTCGACTTGATACTGGCGACACCGGGAATTCGGGTCAGATGTTCCAGCAGGAATTTCTGAAAACTCTCGAGATCCGGCGCGACCACGCGCAGCAGGTAATCGCTGTCACCGGTCATCAGGTAGCACTCCATCACCTCCGGCCGGGTAACGATTTCCCGCTCGAAGTTTTCCAGCGCATCGTCAACCTGCCGTTCCAGCGACACCTGCACGAAGACACTGACCGGCAGGCCCACCTCGGCGGGATCGAGCAGGGTTGCATAGGAGCGGATGGTCCCCTCCGCCTCCAGCCGCTTGACCCGGCGCAGACAGGGGGAAGGTGACAGGTTGACCTGCTCGGACAGGTCCACATTCGAGATCCGGGCATCCCCCTGAAGGGTTTCGAGAATTTTGTAATCAATCGCGTCAAGTTCTTTTTGCGGCATAACATGCTTTCAAAAAGGCTGATGGTGATCAGATATTGCCAAACTATCGGGTATTCTCGCCATCTTCGCAATTCTTCGAATATGCACCGATGCTAGTCTGACGGCCTCCCGAACACGTCAGGCAAACACCATGGCCACGAAAGTCTCCGGCAAGACCATTCTGTCCAACGTCGATATCCCGATGCTCGAGGAGCTGGAGAAAAAAATTCTCTGGCTGTCCTCCTGGACGATCCACAACGCCAACCATATCCGCGAAAGCCGCGACGGGCTGAAGGTCGGTGGCCATCAGTCTTCCTGCGCCTCTTCGGCCACACTGCTGACGGCGCTCTATATGCACACCCTGCGCCCAGAAGACCGGGTCGCGGTGAAACCGCATGCCTCACCGGTCTATCACGCGATCCAGTATCTGCTGGGGCGCCAGACCCGGGACAAGCTGGAGAACTTCCGCTCCCTCGGCGGCGCGCAATCCTATCCCTCGCGCACCAAGGACACCGACGATGTGGATTTCTCCACCGGTTCGGTGGGTCTCGGCGTGGGCGCAACCTTGTTCGGTGCCATGGTGCGCGACTATGTGCGCCTGCATCAGCTTGGCGATGCGCGGCCCAACAACCGGCTGGTGGCACTGATGGGCGATGCCGAGCTCGACGAAGGCAATGTCTTCGAAGCCCTGCTCGAAGGCTGGAAGCACGATGTACGCAATCTCTGGTGGGTGATCGACTACAACCGTCAGAGCCTTGACGGCGTGGTGCATGACTACCTGTTTCAGCGGATCGCCGACTTCTTCAGCTCGGTCGGCTGGAAGGTGGTCGAGATCAAATACGGCAAGCTGCTCGAAGCCGCATTCGCCAAGCCCGGCGGCGAAGAGCTGCAGCACTGGATCGACAACTGCCCGAACCAGCTCTATGCCGCGCTGACCTTTCAGGGCGGGGCGTCCTGGCGCGCGCATCTGACGGAGGACCTGGGTGACGTGAAGGGCATCCAGACCCTTCTGAAGGAATACGATGACGATGCCCTGCAACGGCTGATGACCAATCTGGGCGGGCACGACATGGCCGCCACCCTGGAAGCCTTCGCCAGTGTGGGCGACGATGACACGCCCCACTGCTTCATCGCGTACACGATCAAGGGCTTCAACACGCCGCTCGCCGGCCACAAGGACAACCACTCGGGCCTGATGAACCCGGACCAGATGGCAGAGTTCAAGGACAGCCACGACATCCGCGACGGCCATGAATGGGATTTCGCCGAAGGGCTGGGCGTGGACGAAGACGCGCTGCGCGCCTTCCTAGAAAACGTGCCCTTTGCCGCACGCCCCGAACCGGAACGCGTTCCCGCCGTACCGGTCCAGACCCTTCCGGTTCCCGAGGGCGCACTGATGTCCTCCCAGGAAGCCTTCGGACATATCCTCAACGAACTCGGGCGCGGGGACAGTGAGCTCGCCCGCCATATCGTCACCACCACGCCGGATGTGACGGTGACCACCAATATGGCCGGCTGGGTTAACCAGCGCGGCCTGTTCCGCCACCAGGAAATGGCCGACGTGTTCCGCGAGGAGCAGGTCCCCTCCGCCTTCAAATGGGCGATGAGTCCGTCGGGCCAGCATATCGAGCTGGGGATCGCCGAGAACAATCTGTTCCTGCTGCTCGCCGCGCTGGGCCTGTCGGACAAGCTGTTCGGCGCGCGGCTTCTGCCGGTCGGCGCGCTCTACGACCCCTTCATCTCCCGCGGTCTGGATTCCCTGAATTACGCCTGCTACCAGGATTCCCGCTTCATGCTGGCGGCCACCCCGTCGGGGATCACCCTCGCCCCCGAGGGCGGCGCGCATCAGTCGATCAACTCACCGCTGATCGGCTTGTCCCAGCCGGGCCTGACCTCTTATGAGCCGGCCTATGCTGACGAACTGGCCCATATCATGGGCTGGGGCTTCGAGCACATGCAGGCCGATGACGGCGGCTCGGTCTATCTGCGTCTCTCGACCCGGGTGATCGACCAGCCCCAAAGAGACTTCGCCCCTGTCGCCGAGGACGTGATCGCTGGTGCCTACTGGCTGCGCGAACCCGCGCCCGGTGCTGAACTGGCAATCGTCTATACCGGCGTGATCGCGCCCGAGGCGATAGAGGCCCATGAAGCGATCCTCGAAGACATTCCCGGAGCAGGCCTGCTTGCCGTCACCTCGGCGGACCGCCTTTACGCCGACTGGCAGGCGACAACCCGCGCCCACGCCCAGGGCCCCAATGTGACGCCCTCCCATATCGAGGCTCTGCTTTCACAGCTGGCACCCGACGCCGGACTGGTCAGCGTTCTCGACGGGCACTCCATGGCCCTGAGCTGGCTGGGCGGCGTGGCCAATCACAACATCGCCGCGCTGGGGGTGGAGCGCTTCGGACAGTCCGGCGACCTGCAGGACCTGTACCGGACCCATCGCATCGATGCCGACGCTATCCTCGACGGGGCGGCCGCCGTGATCACCAAGCGCATGCGCAAGCACAGCGGCTACCGGCTGGCAGCAGAATAACCTCGCCGTCATTGCGATGCGAGCGAGGGCGTTTTAACACCCACGTCATGACCGGACTTGTTCCGGCCATCCACGTCGGCGGGCCTCGCTTTACTTCTGAGGGGACCGATAGACGTGGATACCCGCAACAAGTGCGGGCATAACGATGGAGGCACAGCACCGGCTATGTCTCCCCCGCCGGGGTCGCCGGTTTCGCGCGGCCGCCCCCGCGGCGCGCCATATAGACCACCGCGCCGACGATTACCGCGCCGCCGACCCAGGTCCAGATTGTCGGGACTTCAGCGAACAGGATGTAGCCGAAGGTCGAGGTGACGATCAGGCGCGAATAGTCATAGGGCAGCACCGCCGAGGCTTCTGCCGCGGTGAACGCACGCGTCAGGCAGATATGCGCGCCCAGCGCTGTCACGCCCAGAAGCGACATCCAGAACAGACCGGCGAGCGTCGGCCAGGACCATACAAACAGCGCGGGCACCAGGGTGACCGGCACCGACACCATGGCCAGCCAGGCAACCGTGGTGGTGGGCGAATCCACGCTGGAGAGCGATCGGATCATCAGGTTTGATGCCGCGATAAACACGGCTGAGATCAGCGGCAGCAGAAACAGCGGATCCACGTCCGACAGACCCGGCCGCAGGACGACCCAGACCCCCGCAAAGCCCACCAAAGTGGCGATCCAGCGTTGCTTTCGGACGACTTCTCCCAGCAATAGCGCCGCCCCGATTGTCCCAAACAAGGGCGCGGCAAAAGTCAGCGCCGACACCTCAGCGAGCGGGAGCCTGGCCTGCGCCAGTACCAGCAGGATCAGGCCGCCCATGGAAAAGACACAGCGCAGGATTTGGGCGCCCGGACGCTGGGACCGCAGCGCTGTATCCCGGTTGCGCAGAATCCACGGCAGCATCAGCAGGAAGGCCATCAGGGAACGAAAGAACGCCGCTTCGAGCGGATGCGCACCTTCGGAAACAGAGAAGCGGACCAGTGGCCCCTGGGTGCCAAAACACAGTGAGGCCCCAAGCATCCAGATCGCACCTTGCGCCGGTCCGGGTAGGGCGGAAAAAACCGCCAGGGGCCGCGTGCGGAACGTCACCCGGTCACACGACACGGTTTGGCACAGGCTCACCGGCGCGCAGCAGGTTCAGCCCATCGAGCAGCAGGTCCCCCATCGCCACACGAGCGTCATGGGCGGCACTGCCGATATGGGGTGTGAGAAAGACATTCGGCAGATCGAGATATTCCTGCCGCACATTGGCCGGTTCGCCGTTGAACACGTCGAGCCCCGCCGCGGCGACCTTGCCGGACTTCAGCGCATCGATCAGCGCATCGTCATCGATCAGATTGCCGCGCGATGTGTTCACGACAATCGCCCCATCGGGCAGCAGCGCGATCCGCTCGGCATTCAGGAAGCCCTGGGTCTCGGGTGTCGAGGGGGCCGTGATCGCAAAGAACGGACTGGCCGAAAGCAACGCTTCGACACTCGTGTAATAGCTGGCCCCCGCCTCCAGATCGAAACTCAGGCGCGAGCGGTTGTGATATCCGATCGTCATGTCGAAACCGCGCGCGCGCTTTGCCAGCGTCCGCCCGATCCGGCCCATCCCGTATATGCCCAGCGTGCCGCCGGTCACATCCGTGCCCACCAGCATGCGGGGAGTCCAGGTCTCCCATTCGCGCGCGCGCATCATGGCCGCGCCTTCAGTGACACGCCGCGCTGCGCCCAGCATCAGGCACATGGCGATCTCAACCGTCGGATCGGTGACCACATCGGGCGTGGCCAACACCGCAATGCCGCGCGCCTTCGCCGCATCGAGATCGATATGCTCCAGCCCGATGGACAGCGTCATGATGGTCTTCACGCTTTCGGGCAGGCGTGCGATGGCATCTGCGTTCATCGGCTCGGTGACACAGATCAGCAGCGCATCCATGCCGTCCGCCGCAGCCACAACCTCGTCGGCCGTCATGATGCAGTCGTCTGTGCTGAGGGTTGCATCGAACTCGGCGCGCAACCGGTCTTCGTTCGGCTGCAGCAGTTTTCGCGTGACAAGAATTTTTGGTTTGTCGCTCATGATCGATGTTCGCTCTGTTTCCCCTGTCGGTGTTAGCATTTTCGCCGAAACGACGCACGCCGCGCATGTCCTGTGCGCGGAAGACCCATGCAGGAGAGAACATCATGCGGCTCGCCAACAAGACCGCCATCGTCACCGGATCGGGATCCGGTTTCGGAGAGGGCATCGCCAAGACCTTTGCGCGCGAAGGCGCTGCGGTTGTCGTGAACGACGTGAACACAGACGGCGGGGAACGCGTTGCCGCGGAGATCACGCAAGCCGGCGGCACGGCGCGCTTCTGTCAGGCCGATGTGACGAGTGCCGAAGAGATGCAGGCGCTGGTCGCCCATGCGGTTGCCACCCATGGCAGCCTCGACATTCTCGTCAACAACGCCGGGGTCGCCCACAAACGCAAATCCATGCTGGAGGTCGACGAAGACGAGCTCGACCGGATTCTGGCGGTGAATGTGAAGGGGCTGTTTCACACCGCTAATGCGGCGATCCCGGTGTTTCGCGATGGCGGTGGCGGGGTGATCGTCAACATTGCCTCCACCGCGGCCGTGCGGCCCCGCCCCGGCCTGACCTGGTACAACGCCTCCAAGGGCGCGGTGACGACCCTGACAAAATCCATGGCCGTCGAACTGGCCGGGGACAATATCCGGGTGAATGCGGTGAACCCCGTCGCCGGGGAAACCCCGCTGCTGCCGACCTTTCTGGGAGAAGACACCCCGGAAAACCGCGAAGCCTTCCGTCAGACCGTGCCGCTGGGACGGTTCTCGACCCCGCAGGATGTGGCGGATGCGGTGCTGTTTCTGGCGTCCGACGAAGCCTCGCTGATCACCGGCGTGTGCATGGAGATCGACGGCGGCCGCTGTATTTGACTCTCTAACACCATAATGACAATATATTGTCTTTATGGATATGGAAAAGCACAGTTTCGCTGGAGCCCTGACGACGTCGCTGTTTCTGGAAACCATCCGGCTGAACGGCCGCCTGCTGGCATCGGGCGACCGGCTGGTCGCCGGTCTCGGCCTGACGAGCGCCCGCTGGCAGGTGCTGGGCGCGGTCGTCATGGCCGAACGCCCCATGCCGGTCCCCCACATCGCCCGCCTGATGGGCCTGTCGCGCCAGAATGTGCAGCGGATCGTCAACGATCTGGATGACGTCGGCTACGTCACCTTCGCCCCCAACCCCCATCACAAACGCGCCAAGCTGGTGGTGCTGACCGACCGGGGCCGCGAGACCTATGACGCCGCGCACCGCGTTCAGGTGCCCTGGGCCAATGCGCTGGGCGCGGCAACAACCCCCGAAGACCTGCAGACCGCGCTCCGGGTTCTGCAAAGCCTGCGCGCCGCGCTGGATAAGGAACAAACAGACCCCGCTGAACAGCTGGCCTCAACGCGATAATCTCACACTCATCCGGCAGGTGCCGCACGCCGCCTGCATCGAACACGCAATGCTTACGGTCGAGGTGCCGAGTTCAGGCATCATCCGTTTTGATTGGTGAACCTCTCAAAGAGTTCGCGCAAATCTGAGCGCAGGCCATCGTATTTCCGAATGAACGGTTCCAGTTCACAGGCTTCGACATCCTCGCAGGCCGGAATCATCTCAGCGATCAGTTTGTAGTTTTGTTCTAGATTGAAGAACTAAAGCATCCGGTCCTTCGGAAGTGCCGTAGAATCCATGCCGGAGAAGGATTTGAGCCAGTCCTCGATACCGCGCAACTGCAGATGGAATACGAATGTATCCGTCTGCATGAAACCCGGAATTTCGGAAGGCGATGGGTCGGCGACAATACTGTCGACATTTCGGTTCGCCGTCTCGTTGATCTTGACGGCAAAAAACATGATGGGACCCGGGTCCGCTTTCGCCAGGACTGCTTTGGCCTGACGCATCGCGGGTGCCGCGCCAATGGGCACGATACACTCGACCGCGTCCAGACCGACCCGCAGAACAACCTTTGCAGGCTGTTGTGCCTGAATCGGAGCGCAAAACGGTCCGGCCAGGACAAAACAAGCCAAAATCAGGCCCTGGAAGGTCCGCATCGCGTGCCCCAACTTGCTGTCGCGGCTAACCTGAATGCACCAGGCCCGCCAGTTCCTCATGGGAGGTCATCCAGACCCAGTCCACATTCATCACCGATTCAATCGCCGCCTTGAACTCGATCGCGCCGTAGGGACGGCCGAAGACATGAGCGTGGGCGGTGATGTCGATCACGGCGGGCGGACGCCCGATGCTGTCGTATTTCTCGACGATCCGCTTCAGGGTGTCGGAATAGGCCTGGGGCGGGTTGCCGTAGCGCATGTAGATCGGCAGATCGTTGATCTCCATGGTGAACGGCACCGCCGCGAGGGGCCCCGCGTGCGTGTCGAGGCGGTAGGGCAGATCGGTGTTGAAATGATCGATGTGCCAGGTGAAGCCGTTCTCGACCAGCAGCTCGCAGGTGTCGGAGCTGAACGTGCCGCGCGGGCTCGCAAAGCCCTTTGGGGCCTTGCCGATCACATCTTCGAACAGCGCCACACCTTTTTTCAGGTCCGCCTCTTCATCGGCGCGCTCCTGATAGACCGGCAGGGTGTTCTGCATCCAGGCATGGGCACCAACGAAATGCCCGTCGCCATCGATTCGCTTGAGAAGTTCGGGCCATTTCTCGGCGATGATGCCGCTGGCATAGGTGCCGCATGGCACGCCAAGCTCGCCGACGATATCCAGCAGGCGCGGTGCGCCATGGGTCATACCGTATTCCCCCCAGGACCGCGCCTGGGTATCGAGATATCCGGCTTTGAGCGGATTGCCCATGGGGCCGATGCCGGGCGCGGCCTCGTCTGTCCAGGCCTCGCACATGATGTTCACGGAGACAGCCAGCGCCTTGCCCTCGGGCCAGCCCTGCGGAACGGTGTTGTCGGTCATCAGTTTCCCCCTGATTGACGTCTTCTGTTTCTTGCGGTCTTGCCACCGCCCTGAGATGATGCGGCATTCGGACTTGCGAACCAACCGTCACATACGATGGCGGAGCAAAAAAACTTTTACGGACGGGGAGTCCCACATGCTGAAAACGACCATCACCGGCAGCCTGCCGAAACCGGCCTGGCTGGCCGAACCCGAGAAACTCTGGGCCCCCTGGGCCGCCGAAGACCCGGATCGACTGGAAGAAGCCAAGCATGACGCGGTGCGCCTGGCGATCCTGGACCAGGAACAGGCCGGGATCGATATCGTGACCGATGGCGAGCAATCGCGGCAGCATTTCGTCCACGGCATCCTGGAGAAGATCGAAGGGATCGATTTCGAGAACAAAACCACCATCGGCATCCGCGATGATCGTTACGACGCCGATTGCCCGACGGTTGTGTCCGAACTCAAACGCAGCGGCCCCATCCACGCCGACGAGGTCAAGTTCGCCCGCGCCCAGACCGAACGCCCGCTGAAATTCACCATGCCCGGACCGATGACCATCGTCGATACGCTGGCGGACGAGCACTACGGCGACCGCCCGAAAATGGCGATGGCCTTTGCCAAAATCCTCAACGACGAAGCCCGGGAACTGGTCGCCGCCGGGGTGGACAATCTTCAGTTCGACGAGCCCGCATTCAATGTCTATCTCGACGCGGTGCCCACCTGGGGCGTCGAGGCGCTGAACCGGGCCGTCGAGGGGCTCGACTGCACCACGGCGGTGCACATCTGCTACGGCTACGGCATCGAAGCGAATTTGCAGTGGAAGGCAACGCTCGGTGATGTTTGGGATCAGTACGAGGCGATTTTGCCCGCGCTCTCCGACAGCGATATCGATCAGGTCTCGCTGGAATTTGCCGGCTCGCGCGTGCCGCTGGAAGTGGTCAAGCTCCTCGACGGCAAGAAGGACGTTCTCGTCGGCGCCATTGATGTGACCACGCTGACCGCCGAAGCTCCCGAAGAAGTGGCCAAGGTAATCCGGGCGGCGATGGAGTTCACCTCGCCGGAGCGGATTTTCCCCTGCACCAATTGCGGCATGGTGCCCCTGCCCCGCACCGTGTCCCAAGGCAAGCTGAAGGCGCTCGGAGCCGGTGCTGCGCTGGTGCGTGCGGAACTATAGCGGACGATGGCGTTACACGACATCAATGGCACGCGTCTCTGGGTCGAAGCCGAAGGCAACGGCCCGGCGCTGGTCTTCGTGCATGAGTTCGGCGGCGACCACCGCTCCTGGCGGCATCAGGTCGATCACTTCAAGAGCCGCTTCCGCTGCGTGACCTACAGCGCGCGGGGCTACCCGCCCTCCGATGTACCCGACCGCGAGGATGAATACGGGCAGGACATCGCCACCGCGGACCTGCTCGGTGTGCTCGATGCACTGGGGATCGAGCAGGCGCATCTCGTCGGATTGAGCATGGGCGCCTATACCGGATTGCGGTTCGCGCTGGCCCACCCCGACCGTGTCCTGACCCTTGTGGCGGCCAGCGGCGGGTCCGGGTCCTTCCCCGACACCCGCGCGCATTTTCTCGAAGAAACCCGCGCGCTGGCCGATACGATCCTCGGCCAGAACTCACTCGAACTGCCGGGATTCGCAGCCAGTGCGACCCGGACCCAGCTGAAGCTGAAGAACCCGGACGCCTGGCAGGAATTCGCCGATCACTTCACAGAACACGCACCCAAAGGGTCGGCTTTTACGCTCCGCCGGGTACAGGCCGGTCGGCCCTCACTTTATGACTTTGCCGGCGAACTGAGCGCGTGCCGGACGCCGGTCCTGTTGATGATTGGCGACGAGGACGAACCCTGCATCGACACCAACATCTTCCTGAAACGGACAATGCCGAGCGCCGGCCTGGTAACATTTGCCAAGTCCGGACACCTGATCAATCTTGAAGACCCAGCCGCCTTCAACAACGCGATTGATATTTTCCACAACAATGTCACAGCCAGCCAATGGCCGCTGCGGGACACCGCAACCACGGGCACGAGCGCCTATCTGGCCGAAGAGGAAGCATGAGTGAGAGCGAGCATATTGTATCCGCCGAGGCGCTGAAGGCGTTCACTAAGAGCATCTTTCTGGCCTCCGACGTCGCTGAAGAGCACGCCGAAGTCTGGGCCGATATGCTGATCTGGGCCAATCTGCGCGGCATGGACTCCCACGGGGTTCTGCGGATCCCGCGCTACATCGCCTATATGAAGAACGGAAACATCCACGCTCATCCCGACATGAAGGTGGAAAAACGCAGTGGCGCCATCGCGGTCCTCGATTCCGACTGGGCCCCGGGCCCGGTTGCCCTGTCGGCCGCCATGGAAGAGGCCATGGGCCGCGCCCGGGAATGCCATGTCGGCTGGTGCATCGTGCGTAACATCACCCATGGCGGCGCCATCGGCTACTTCGCCATGCAGGCCGCCCGGGAAGAATTTGCGGGGATCGTGATGACCGCCTCCCGGCCGATGATGGCTTATTACGGCGCCAAGGCCGCGGGCGCCTCCACCAATCCCATTGCGATTGCCGTCCCCGGCGGCGAACACCCGCCCCTGTTGCTGGACATGTCCACGGCAACCGCCTCCATGGGTAAGATCCTGGCAGCCCAGGATACGGGCACGCCGATCCCGGAAGGCTGGGGACTGAACGCGGAAGGTCAGACCACCACGGACGCGAAAGCGGTCGAGACCCTGATGCCGCTGGGCGGCGCAAAGGGGTCGGGTCTGTCGATGATGATCGAGTGTCTCGTCAGTCTGTTTGCCAGCAACCCGCTGGTCACACCGAATATCGGTCCGGACGCCAAGCCGACCGGATATCGCCAGAACGGACTGTGTGCGGCAATTGATATTTCGGCGATCACCGATCTCGATACCTACAAGTCCGATATCGACGCGCTGGCAGCCGGATTGAAAGGTCTGCCGCGCGCGGACGGCGTGGATGAAATCTACGCACCCGGCGAACGGGGCGACAAAACCCTGATCGAGCGCTCCGCCAACGGCATCCCGCTCCCCCAGGGGACCTGGGACCGGCTGCAAGCCGAAGCCGACAAACTAGGACTCGCCATGCCGGCAACGGTCTAGACCGTATCTCCCATGTCCAACGTCATGCGCGGACTTGATCCGCGCATCTCGTCACCGACTGCGCTGGGATGCCCGGGTCTAGCCCGGGCATGACGGCGATTTTGCGAAGTGTCATTGCGAGACGCGAAGCGGCGCGACAATCCAGGGCGGTCGCCCGTGCGTCTGGATTGCTTCGCCGCGCCGCTCCTCGCAATAGTGTCGGGCGTTAGTTTGCCGGCGGAACTTCGATTCCCAGCAGGGCCGCCGCATTGGCACCCATGACCAGCGCCTTGTCGTCTTCCGACAAATCCTTGACGGAATCCACATGGCCGACCGGATCGGTCTCCGCCATGTCATAGGGGTAGTCGGTACCCATGACGATGTGGTCGGCACCCCAAGTGTCGATCAGGTAACGGAGTTGATGCTCGGTAAAGACCACCGTGTCGAAGTAGAGCTTCTTCACATACTCGGACGGCGCTTTGGTAAGGTTCACCCGGCAATCGTCGCGCAGGTGATACGGATGATCGAAACGTCCTGCATAGGCCGGCACATATCCGCCGCCATGGGCGATGCAGATCTTCAGGCCGGAATACTTCTCCAGATACCCGTCGAACACCAGGTGACCGACCGCGAGGGCCGATTCCAGCGGATGGCCGATGGTGTTGCGGAAGTAATGATCGCCCATGCGTTCCTTGAAGCTGGTCCCGATGGGATGCATGAAGATCACGATCCCCAGTTCCTCGGCCCGGGCAAAGAACTTCTCGAGGCCCGCACGGGTCAGATCGGTCCCGTTCACATTGGTGGAGATCTCGACACCCTTCATACCCAGGTCGTTCACGCAGCGGTCGAGTTCAGCCACGGCGATATCGGCATCCTGCAACGGCACCGTGCACAGCCCGACAAAGCGGTCGGGATGCTGGCCCACCACCTCGGCGATCCGGTTGTTCACCACATGGGAGGTCTCGCGGGCGAAATCCGCCTCATAGGAATAGTTGTAGTGGAACGGCGAGGGCGAGATCGCCTGCACATCCACCCCTGCCGCATCCATATCGGCGATCCGGACCGACGGATCGGTCAGCTTCGGCAGGATATCCTGGTGCTGTTTCGCGTTGATTTCCGAGGTCAACGGGTTGGTGTCCACATAGAGATTGCGCTGATCGGCCGCCTTGGCGTCCTTCAGCATGGCGTCCGCATCGGGCACATGCAGATGGCAGTGGATATCGACCGTGAAGTGCTTCTTGCCGTCGGTGACCGCGCGATGGTGGCCCGTATCGCCCGCAGGCGCATGGTTGTGGGCCGGATTGGAACAGGTAAAGAGCATGGTTGCGTCCTTGTCTGTCCTCGTCCTTCTTCAGGCTCCGAACGAGGAGATACAGAAAGCCCCGTGCTGAGCCTCTCGAAGCACGGGGTCGGGGTCTTTCCCCTAAAGGTTCAGCAGCTTTGCCGCGTTCTCGCCGAGGATGGCGCGCTTCTGATCGTCGGTCAGATCCGACCCCATCACATGGCCGACCGGATCGGTCTCTGCCATGTCATAGGGGTAGTCGGTGCCCATCAGAACGTGGTCCGCGCCATAGTAATTGGCGAGGAATTCCAGCTGTTCGTTCGAGAAGACGACGGTGTCGAAATAGAAACGTTTGAGATAATCCCCCGGCACCTTGCCCGCGGGCAGTTCACGCTGCATGTCCGCACGCAGCGGATGGGCGTGATCAATCCGCCCCGGATACGCACCCAGGAACCCGCCGCCATGGGCGAGCACGACCTTGAGGCCCGGATGGCGGTCCATCACGCCGTCGAAGATGAGATAATGCACCGCGACCGAGGTCGCGAGCGGGTTGCCGATGATGTTCGAGAAGTAGTGATCGGCCAGCCGGTCGCCCTTCGCGAAGCCGGACGGGTGAATGAAGATCAGAATGCCCAGCTCCTCGCATTTTGCGAAGAACGGGTCGAGGCCCGATTTGGAAAGCTCCTGACCGGCCACATCGGCGTTGATTTCCACACCGCGCATGCCGTGGTCCTTCACGCAGCGCTCCAGTTCGGCGACGGCCATCTGCGGGTCCTGCAGGGGAACGGTGCACAGCCCGACAAAGCGGTCGGGATGCTCGGCAACGACAGAGGCGAGCTTGTCGTTGACGGTCTGCGCCACTTCGCGGCCGAGATCGGGCTCAGCCCAGTAGCAATAATGGTTCGGGGCGGTGGAGATCGCCTGCACATCGACACCGGTCGCATCCATTTCCGCGATCCGCAGCTCGGACTGGGTGATCTTCGGCATGATGTCCTGGCCGTGGGCCATCTGGAACTTGCGGGTCGCGTCATTGGCGAACCACAGCAGCGGCTCCTTTTCCAGGCTGGCGACATCCTTCACCAGTTCATCGGCCTCGGGCACGTGCAGGTGACAGTGAATGTCAACGGTGCGCACACCGAGCTTCTCGACCTTGACGGCCCCGGACCCATCGGAGGGAGCGTGATGGGCGCAAACGTCGCCTGGTGCATGTGGTTGGCCGCATTTGAAAAGCATGGTGAAACTCCCGGGAAAACTGTCGTGATCATAAAATTGGCGCGGATGCGCCAGCGGGCGCGATTATACAGATCGAAGATCGCGCGAAAAGCCGCATACACTTCGCCTGCGTGTTTCGCCATGATATTCTCAAATCAATCAATCACACGCCTTCCCGAGGAGTACTTCAACAATGGCATCCGGTCAGTTTGGAATTTCACAGCATGTCACGCGGCGCGAGGACTCTCGGCTGCTTGTGGGCAACGGCGCCTATGCCGACGACACCGGCTTCGAGGGGCAGGCCTATGCTGCGTTTCTGCGGGCGCCGGTCGGCCATGGTGTCATCAACAGCATTGACACCTCGGAAGCCGAAAGCGCTCCGGGCGTCCTGGCGGTCTATACCGGCCAGGACCTGAAGGATGCGGGTGTGGGACCAATCCCCAACGCCCTACCCTTCAAGAGCCGGGACGGCTCGGACATGCTGCGCACCGACCGACCTGCGGTTGCCGTGGACAAGATCAAGCATGTGGGTGAAATCATCGCCGTCGTGGTGGCCGAGACCACGCTGCAGGCCCAGGATGCGGTGGATTTGATTTATGCCGATATCGATACCCTGCCGGCACTGGTCGATGTGACCAAGGCCATGGATGCGGACGCACCGCAACTCCACGACCACATCCCCGGCAATGTCTGCCTCGACTTCCAGCTCGGCGACGAGGCCAAGGCCAACGCCGCCATCGACAGCGCGGCCCATGTGGTGCAATTGACCCTGACCACCAACCGGCTCGTAGTCGCCGCCATGGAACCGCGCAGCGCGGCCGCCCGGTTCGATGCCACGGCCAATGACGGTGCCGGACGCTACGAACTGATCAGCGGCTCTCAGGGGGTCAACGCCCTGCGCAACATGCTGGCCGGCCCGATTTTCGGAGTGCCCAACGAGCAGATGTGGGTAAAGACCAACGATGTGGGCGGCGGCTTCGGCATGAAGACCCAGGCCTATCCGGAATATGTCGCGATCCTGTATGCGGCCAAGGCCAGCGGCAAACCGGTCAAATGGCAGGGCACCCGCTCGGAAGCCTTCCTGTCGGACAATCAAGCCCGCGACGGTGTGATGAACGGCACCATGGCCTTCGATGCTGACGGCAAGATTCAGGCCTTCCGCGTCGACATGATCGCCGCGATGGGCGGCTATCTGTCGTCCCACGGCCCCTCGGCGGCGACCCGGAATGTCTGCAACTGCCTGACCGGCTGCTACGACAACCCGGCGCTGGAGTTTCAGGTGAAATGCCTGATGACCAACAACATCCCCATCGGACCCTATCGAGGTGCGGGCCGTCCGGAAGCGGCTTACATGCTCGAACGCATGATGGATCATGCCGCGCGTGAACTCGGGATCGATCGGGTCGAGTTGCGACGGCGCAACTTCATCAAACCCGACCAGATGCCCTACACCACTTCGCTCGGGCAGGTTTATGACTCCGGCGAGTTCGAGGCCGAGATGGACAAGGCGCTGGCACTCGCCGAATGGGACAGCTTCGAGGAGCGCCGCGCCGAAAGCGAGAAGAACGGCAAGCTGCGCGGCATCGGCATGTCCTGTTTCGTCGAAACCGCCGGTGGCATGCTGGAAGAAGGGGCCAAGCTGGTCTTTGCCGAGGACGGTACCGTCGAGGCGCGGCTGGCCGTGCAATCGAACGGACAGGGGCACGCCACATCCTTTGCGCAGGTCGTCTCCGACCTGCTGCAGGTGCCCTTCGAGAAGGTGCGCATCGTCGAGGGGGACAGCCAGCAAACGCCTGACACCGGCTTTGCCTCGGTCGCCTCGCGCTCCATGGCGCTCGCCAGCGGTGCGATTTCACTGACCGCCGATACCGTCATCGAAAAGGGCAAGAAGCTCGCCGGGCATGTGCTCGAGGCTGCCGAGGCCGATATCGAATACGCCGACGGCACCTTCAGGGTGGCGGGCACCGATCGCATGGTGGGTATCTTCGAACTGGCCGAAAAAGCGAAGACCATGGGCGACCTGCCCGAGGGCGTGCCCGACAGTCTGGATTCCGAGGAAGACTTTACCTCACCTGAGCAGACCTATCCCAACGGCTGCCATATCTGCGAGGTCGAGATCGAGCCGGAGACCGGCGTGATCGACGTGTTGAAATACATTGCGGTCGACGACTGCGGCACGGTGATCAATCCGATGATCGTCCACGGCCAGGTTCATGGTGGGGTGGCACAGGGTCTGGGTCAGGTGCTCGGCGAACACGCCATCTATGACGATGACGGACAGCTGCTCGCCGGATCCTTCATGGACTACATGATGCCCCGGGCCGACGACATGCCCGACATGAAGCTGGGCTTTCACTCCGTGCCCTGCACCACCAACCCGGTGGGCGCCAAGGGTGCCGGGGAAGCCGGGACAACCGGAGCACTGGCGGCGGGGATGAACGCCATCGTCGATGCGCTGTCGACACGCGGCATCACCGAGTTCGACATGCCCGCCACGCCGCCGCGCATCTGGGCGGCGCTGAACCGGAACTGATCACGCACGACCAACGTTCCCGCGTGGACCCAGAGAACAGCGATTTCCTCATGCTGAACCTGTCGAAGTATGGGGAAATCGCCCTCTCCTTCGACAAGCTCAGGATGAGGGCTTAGCGCAAAGTCGCACCCGCACTTTGCGCTAACATGGACCGGAAGTTCACGCCGCGGCGAGGGGCCTCGCATCCAGAGTGCGCATCACCATATGCACACCGTGGAAGAGTGCGATGAAGGACCCGAGCTCCATGATCTCCGCATCGGAGAAATGCACGTGCATCTCGTCGTAGAAAATCTTGTCGACCTTGGTCGCATCCAGGAACATCTGCTCGGCGTAGCGCAGCGCAACCTTCTCCCGCTCGGAGAACAGGTCGGAGTCCTCGTAGTCCTCGCAGCCGATCTCGATCATCTCCTCGGTCAGACCCGCGGCGATCGCCTTTTTTGACCGCAGCGCCGAGAAATACGGATCCTCGGCAAAACGGGCCAGCTGGATGCGGATGATTTCCTTCAACTTGTGATCGATATTGCCGTCCCGGTGAGACGCCAGCATGGCACGCAGCATCCCTTTCAGCTGGTCCGGCTTGCGCGCAAAAATACGCACGAACAGGGCATCGGGTACACCGAACTCCTCGCACTCGGCGAGAAGCTCGTGAATCTCGGGGTCCTTGATCTCGTCGAGATCGAGCGGGGCCATGCGCGACATTAGTCTGCCGCGCCCTGAAGCGATTCCGGGGTCGCACCGTAGAGCCGCTCGGATTCCTCCTGGCTCACCAGCCGGCCATCCGGTGCAAACATCGGATAGAATTTGAGCGTCCCGAAAAAGGTGTGGAAGCCCAGATTCATGAACAGGAACATGCCCAGTTCCACGATTTCGTCTTCGGAGAGATGCTTGCGCAGATCGTCCCAGGCTTCGTCGTCAAAGGAATCCGGGTCGGTCGAGATGGTTTCCACATAGCGCATGATCGCCTTCTCTTCATCGGTGAAGACATCACTGGCCGCGTGATTGTAGATCCCGTCGTCGAGTGCTTTTTCGTCAAGTCCCTGCTGCTTCGCCGAAGCAGACCGAACATTGCCTCAATAGCTGCAATGGGCCATGCGCGAGAGCATCACCCGGATGACCTCTTTCAGCCGATGGCTGAGATTGCCTTCGTTGAAGGCTTTCACCCAGGCCAGATAGAACTTCTCGGCCAGGTCGATATTGTGGCCCATGACCGCGTGGAAGCCCGGATCGGGGGCGCGCAGTTCGAGTGATCTTTCGACATAGGGTTTGAGCTTGGTCTTCTTCAGCTCTTCAATGTCGAGCAATGTGATATGGGCCATTCGGATTTCCCCGTTGCGCGGTCAGGATATCACGCCGGTCAGGCGTGCGCCTCGATCGCCTTCTTGAGTATCTGTTTGCGGTCCACGCCGGTGCGCGTCTCGACGACTTCGCCGCCCTTGATGAAGAGCAGGGTCGGGAACCCGCGCACGCCATAGCGCACCAGAAGATCATGGTTTTCATCGCCGTTGACGGTGCCGATCACGACATCGTCCGGCAGGTCTTCGGCCACCTGGCCCAGCACCTTCTTGAGTTGCTTGCACGGCACACAGGTGGTGGACCAGAAATCCACCACGGTCAGGCCCTCACGGTCGAGAACCTGCGTGTCGAAATTACTTTCGTCAAAGACGGCGAAACTGTCATCAGCCATCGAACTCTCCCGAATTTCGGACCGAACTATATAGCCAAGTCACAGCCGCCGCAAAGCACTGTGACGCTATCGTGTTCCGGCCTGCCTGAGACTGAGCAGAACCGCGGCCGCGATCAGGAAGCCGCCCGACGCCCGGTCCAGCCAGGCTTTCGCACGGGCCTGCAGACGTTTGGAAAGCCACCCGGCGGCGGCCCCGTAGAAACACAGAAAGCTGCCATCAACGACGATATAGGTGACACCGAGGATGAAGATCTGCGATGCCAGGGGGGCGCCCGGATCCAGAAACAGCGGAAACAGGCCCGCGAAGAACACCACCGCCTTGGGGTTCACAGCCGATGTCAGGAAGCCTTGCAGGAAAAGACTGTGCCGGCCCGGCCCGCCGGAGGCGGCGGACGGCATGCGACCGGCTGTGCGAATTTTCTGAATGCCCAGATAGACCAGATAGGCCACGCCGGCCCATTTGACGACGGTGAAGAAATCCTGGGAGGCGAGGACCAGCGAGGCGAGCCCAAGCCCGGCCGCCAGAATTTGCAGACTGTTGGCACTGAGATCGCCCAGCGCGGTTGCGAGCGATGGCCGAAATCCGTGGGCCATGCTGTTGGACAGCATCAGAAGATGGCTGGGCCCCGGCGTGACCATGAAAAACAGGACGGTGATCAGATAGGCAAACCGGATTTCAAACGTCACAAAACGTGCTCCCGGCAAACGGACAGGGGCACGCTCTCACGCCCGGACAGCGCGGTCTAGTTGACAGGGGCCCGGGACACCTCGGTCATGGTGGGCACCAGTTTCTCAAGCGCC
>JAYQBG010000011.1:24936-62709 GCA_038137215.1 Alphaproteobacteria bacterium | reverse complement strand
TTCTCAAGCGCCGCGAGCCCGGCTGCACAATAGTCCTCGGCGGCAGCGGGAACAAAGTCTGAAACGGTTTCACGAACGGCCTCACGCAGCGCGGCGGGAAGCGCGTCAAAAGCTTTCGTGTTCACTGTCACCACAAAGGGAACCTGCGCCCCGAAGCCGGTACGCGTGAAATGATCGGCGTGCCGCTTCAGGCCGAGCCGTTGCATTTCCGTCGTCGGAAGAAGCGCGCCCACAAGGGCACCGTCTTCCAGCCGCGCGTTGAGAAGTTTCGCCTGCAGGCGGACCGGCGCGCGTCCACGCCCGCGATCTAGTCCTCGATCCGGTCCGTGACGGCCATGGGCACCCCACGCATATCGGCAGCATTCCGGATTTTCTGTGTCGCAATGAAGTTGTAGCCGTCACTCGCCAGGGCGGCGAGATAGGTCTGACGGGCGGCTGCAAAGGGGGCTGTCATGCCATCCAGGGTCTGATGAATTGCATGATAGGCGCTGCCGACAGTCACGCAGGATTCGGTGGTAAACGGCGTGCGAAATGTCAGGTTCTGGAGCGGTAGGCGTTTGGTCTCAGATTCACCGACACGATCCCGAACAGCGCCAGGTCATCCTCCACGGCCTCCAGCACGCCGCCGTAGCGCGCCAGGGTGCCCGCATGGGTCTCATCCCAGACAACCGTTCCGGCTTCCGCTTCGGCCATCCGGCGTTCGACCTCGGACTGAAAACGCTCCCGAAATATCTTCAGGGCGACATGGTTTTTCGGAAGCGCACTGACAACGGAGAGATGCAGGGCATCCTCCGCAGCCCATGAGCTGACGGCCGACAGGACCAGGCCAAGCCCGGCGATGAGCGATTGCTTCAACATGCTGCGCCTCGTTCCTTCCTGGAGTCGACGTCAGAGTTCTGCTTGTCAGGCCTGTGACAGCGCGTTAGGGAACAGTCTGCGGGTAAAAGGTTAAGCAACTGCTATATCGAGAAACCGGTCGTTTCAGCAGGCAAGACGTTCAGACACCGCCTGCTTGAGAGTGCAGCACGGGGCGTGATTTCATTCGTCTCAGGAGGATCCGCCATGAAAACCATCGATATCGGGCCGGACGGCATGCAGGAGCACATCGTGCGGTTCAACGCGTTGCAGCCCAAGAAGGGTAACTACGAATCCCTCGGCATCCCGACCGAGGCCTATGAGATGCTGACGGCAAAGACGCTCTACACGCTGCTGGCCCCCGCCGATGCGGCAGGATCGCATCAATTCACAGCCGCCAAAGGACCGCCGGGACTCTCGCTGAGCATCGCCGAATGTCCGCCCGGCGACGGACCGATGCTGCATGCCCATATGGAGACACATGAGATTTTCTTCTGCCTCAAGGGCAAGTTCGAGATTCGCTGGGGCGACAACGGCGAATATCGTGACGTTCTTGAACAACACGACATGGTCAATGTGCCCTTGGGCGTAACCCGCGCATTCCGGAACGTATCGGACGAAACCGCGCTGCTCTTCGTCATTATTCTGGGCACCAATCAGAACGATGTCGGCTATGCCAAATCGGTCGGTGCAGACGTCGCGGCCAAATACGGGCCCGAAGTGCGGGACGCGATCGAGGCGCATACATCCATGAAGTTCAATGTCGGGGCCGAGTGATGGCTGCACAACGCACGCCCTATAAACGCCGGCCCGGGGAAGGCATCGAGCTACCGCCCGAAGAGGTTGAGGACTGGATTGCACGCATCGACGATCTGGAACCGGACCCGGACGCCTTCCGCGACGCCAACAATCCGGATCTGCGCCTGGGGATCCGCTGGGTCATTTCGCCCGACAACATGGCCGGTCCGGCCAAGGTCGATAAGCTCCACAGCTTCCACCTTTGTTACGTCCAGTCGGAGCCCGGCCATCATCCGGTGCTGCACGCCCATGACTACACCGAAACCTTCATCTGCATGCGCGGCCAGTACACGATCCACTTGGGCAATGCGGGCGAAAACCACGTCGTGCTGAATCCCCACGACACCTTCTCTGTCCCGCCGCATCTGATGCGCTCAGTGGAGAACACCGGCACCGAGGTCGGCATGGTGATGGTGATCTATGGCGACCACCCCGATCCCAATGCGGGAATCGTGGTGCCGCAATCCATCATCGATGCCGATCAGGAAGCCAGTCGCGATATCTAGGCGCGATGCAGGATGATATTGAAATCCGGGTCTCTCGCCCCGGAGATCGGGCCGCACTCCAGCGCCTGTATCCGGCAGCATTCCCGGATGAAGACCTGCTGCCGGTCGTCGATGAACTGCTGAAGGACGAACCCAACGTCTTGTCGCTTGTCGCGACCCGGCAGGAAAACGTCATCGGCCACATCGCCTTCACCAGATGCACGGTCGGGGGGTTTCCCAGCGCCCTGAGCCTGCTCGCACCGCTTGCGGTTGCACCCGAATGCCAGCGTCAGGGAATCGGCACCGCGTTGATCCATGAAGGCATGCGTCGGCGACGGGACGAGGGTGCCGTTCGCATATATGTGCTCGGCGACCCGGCATATTACGGGCGCTTCGGGTTCCAGCCCGAAAGCGATGTTCAGCCGCCCTACCCGTTGCCGGAAGACTGGCAGGGCGCATGGCAATCACTTGGATTGCAGGATGGAGAAGCCGGTCCGGCAGGAGTACTTTCGGTGACCTCACCCTGGCGGAAGCCCGAACTCTGGGCGTAATGGTAATCGCGCCTAGAAAAACTGCTCACGCAGATTGACCGTCGATTCAACGCCGACCTTGTCAAAATTCTCGTCCAGCCAGTTGTTAGCGGCATCGCGACCGACATCTTTCAGCGTGGTCAGAAAATCCCAATCGGCATTGAGTTTCGAGGAAGCGCCGAATGCTTCCAGCGCATCCTCGGCCTCGATCATGTCGATGAGCATGCGCTTCTAGTTTCTGGAATCGAGCTCACCCTCGTCGATCAGACGCGTCACGAACTGAATCGCACGCATCTCATGCATCAGACTGGCGTTGAAACTGATCTCGTTGATCCGGTTCTGAATATCGCGTGCCGATTTCGGGACACCATGCCGTTCGAGCGGATTGATCTGCACCAGCACCACGTCCTGCGTTTCCACACCATAGATCAGCGGATAGATCGCCGGGTTCCCCATGAACCCGCCATCCCAGTAGTGCTCACCATCGATTTCAACGGCCTGAAACATCTGGGGAAGACAGGCCGATGCCAGGAGCACGTCCGGGGTCATCTCCGCGTTCTCGAAGATGCGCGCACGTCCCGTGACGACATTGGTGGCCGAAATGAAAAGCTTCGTAGCTTGCGCATGCCGCAGAGTGTCAAAGTCGATCAGGTTCTCCAGAATTCCTCGCAACGGATTGAAGTTGAGCGGGTTGACCTGATAGGGCGAAAAGGTGCGCGTCAGGGTCTCCATGAAGGCCAGACCGGGCGAGCGCTCGAGCGTATAACCCCCGTTGAGCCACTCCCAGAAGGTTCGCCGCACGGGGCTGAACTTGTCGATCAGGGACACGTGCCGCCAGAAATCCGTGAGCCTTTCGCGCGCACCGGCATTGCCGCCTTCGGCAATTCCCGCCGCCAGAACCGCGGCGTTCATGGCACCGGCGCTGGTGCCGCTGATCGCATCAACCTCAATCTGCGGATGCTCCAGCAGCCGGTCGAGCACACCCCAGGAATAGGCGCCATGCGCGCCGCCGCCCTGCAGGGCCAGATTGATTCGCTTGATAGGGCCCTTGTCCGCGCCGCGCCTTGCCGCACTCATCGGGCTGTCCAGCCCCCATCTATGGACAGAGAGGCGCCCGTGAACGAACCGCCGGACGGCCCACACAGAAACAGAACCGTTCCGGCGATGTGTTCGGTTTCGACAAAACGTTTGCTCGGCTGGGATGCCAGCACGATATCCCGAATCACCTCCTCGCGTGACATGCCGTGGGACTTGGCTTGATCGTCAATCTGACCATCCACCAGTGGCGTCTGCACAAAACCGGGACAGATGGCGTTGCAGGTGGTCGCGGTTTCCGCCACTTCCAGCGCCACGGTCTTGGTCATGCCGACCAGTCCGTGCTTGGCCGCCACATAGGCCGACTTATAGGGAGAGGCGACCAGACCATGGGCCGAGGCGATATTGACGATCCGCCCGAAGTTCCGGGCCTTCATGCCCTTGAGCGCTGCTGCCGTCGTGTAGAAGGACGACACCAGATTAAGGGAGATGATTTTTCCCAACGCTCCGGCGGAAACTCGTCAATCGGGGCGACATGCTGGATGCCGGCATTGTTGACCAGAATATCCACACGGCCGATGGCAGCTTCGGCTTCCGCGATCAGGCCCGTGGCCGCCGCGCCGTCCGTCAGATCAGCACCCGAATAACCGACGGTCACGCCGCACTCCGACGCCAAAGCGGCCCGCAAGGTCGCATCACTCATCTTCCGCTCTCCTGAATTGCGGTGATGCGCTTCTGCCCCAGTCGATGATGTTGTTGTCTCAGGCCGCTTCTTGCTGGCGGCTCAGATCGAATGCATCGGCCAACAATTCGTAGGACCGCATGCGTTTCTCAAAGTCGTATGTAATGGTCAGAATGACAAGTTCATCCAGTCCGTTTTCTTCGGCAAATGCCGTGAGTTGCGCCTTCAGGGACTCCGGGTCACCGGTAAACCGGTTGGCCGTGTTGGACTCCACAACCCGTTGTTCCTGGGCGCTGTAGGGATAAGCCAAGGCCTCGTCGGGCGGCGGATAGGGCAAATGCTGACCGTATTGCAGCTTCATACGCCAATAATCCCGGCTCGCGGCCAGATAATCGGCCTCTTCCTGGGTGTCGGCGCAAATCACAAATACGCCCGCACTCGCCTTAGGCGCCGCCCGCGTGTCAGAGGGTTTGAAGTTGGCACGATAGTAATCGAGGATCGGCTTGCTGGCCTGGGGCGTGATGAAATGCGCAAAGGTATAGGCCAGCCCGAAATGGGCGGCATAGGCCGCGCTCTGATCACTCGAGCCGAGAAGCCAGACCTCGGGAATCTGTGGCACTGACGGTGTGGCCCGCACAGTCTTGAACGGCTCGCTGGCCGGGGCCTCATCGGACAGAAACGCCATCATGTCGGCGATCTTGGTGGGAAAATACTCAATCCCGATTTCGCTGCCATAGGCCAGCGCCGCAGCTGTCAGCCCGTCACTGCCCGGCGCCCGGCCGATGCCCAGATCGATCCGGCCGGGGTAAAGATTCTCCAGCAGCTTGAAATTCTCGGCCACCTTCAGCGGTGAATAATGGCTGAGCATCACCCCACCCGAGCCAACCCGGATCGTGTTGGTCGCTGCAGCCACGCGGGTCACCAGAATTTCGGGCGAAGACCCAGCAAAACCTTCCGTCCCATGGTGTTCGGCCAGCCAGTAACGGCTGTAACCGAGTTTCTCGGTGGCCTGCGCCAGGGTGATCGTCTCTTCAAGCGCCTGACGCGGATTGCCGCCGGCACGCACGGGAGACTGATCGAGAACGGAAAGTTTTAACATGGCACGTTTTCTAGCACGCGCAGCGCCGGGTGCAATCTCATGATTCCTTTGTTGCCCGGCGATGCAGGAAGACCGTCGCCAGAATTCCTGCGGTCACCAAAACCGCCCCGCCAATATTCAATGCGCTCGGAATCTCGCCAAGGGTCGGAATGGCCACAAAAAGAGCCAGGGCCGGGGCCCCGGACATGATCGCCGCCTGACGCGTCGGACCAATGGTCTTCACCGAATAGGCGTGACCGAGGATACAGAGGAACGCGCCGAACACCCCGTGCACAACAACCTGCAGGGCAATGTCGAGCAGCGGTGCCGCCCACAGACCAGTGGGCAGAAACAGCAGCCAGATCGGCACATAGATCAGCGCATTGGTGACCAGAAGCGCGGCTATGGACTGGATGACCGACAACCGCCAGGCCCGCATGCCGGTGTACCAGAGCGCCGCAAATACGGATGCACCGAGAAACATCAGATGGCCGCGCCATTGCCCCGGAACTCCGCCGGTCACTGCGTCCCAGCCAACGGCGGCAACACCCACCACAATCGCGGCGATGCCCGCCCATTGCCAGCGTCCGGGCCGGTCGCCGATCCAGACCCAGGTTACCAGTGCGGCAAATACCGGCAGGGCCCCGTTCATCATCACCGCGGCATGGCCGACCGGTGCAAAGATCATCCCGCCAAAGATCAACAGGACGAACGGCGCGCCGCCAAAAAACGCCACGACAATGTGCGGCCGCATACCCACGCCCCAGGGATAGGCGCGCAACAGGAACGGTGCGGCAAGAAATGCAGCAACCCCCATCCGCAGGCCTGCAAGATCATAGATCGTCAGCGCGTCCGTGGTCGCACCCAACCGGCCCGCGACCAACATGGCAACAAAACACAAAACCGTGCCGCATCCCGCGGCAATCCCGCCCCAATCTTTCATGAAAACCGCCTAGAGCTGCGCCAGCGCGTCGAGCACCTGATCCGATGTACCGGTCCAGCCGATCAACGCATCGGAAGACCGGACCATCTCGTGGTCGCCTGCTTGAAGTCGGGATAGTAGCTCTCGGTCGCGTCTTCGACGAGCAGGCAATCATAGCCACGGTCATTGGCTTCGCGAATCGTTGTCTGAACACAGACTTCGGTGATCACACCGGTCACAATCAAATGGGTCGCCCCCAGACGATCCAGTTCGTCCTGCAGCCCGGTGTTGTAGAAGGACCCCTTGCCTGGCTTGTCGATCACAATCTCCCCGACTTCGGGGGCGAGTTCCGGCACAATGTCAATTCCCGGCTCGCCACAGATCAGCAGCCGGCCCATGGGACCCGCGTCACCGATCTTCAGCTTCTGACGGCCACGGCGCAACTTGGCGGGCGGACAATCGGATAGGTCGGGCTTGTGGCACTGGCGGGTGTGCACAATGGGAAGACGGAGCGCGCGAAAGGCTGCGATCAGCGCGGCCATGGCGGGAATGATCGCCCGGCTGGGTCCGGGATCGATCCCTAGGGACGAGCCATAGCCGCCCTCCTCCAGATAATCGCGCTGCATGTCGATGGCGAAGAGAACTAGCCCGGACGGGTCGAATTCGTAGTCGTAGAGCTGGGCTGAGATCGCGGGCATGACCATCCGTCGCAAATATGATGAACGCTAATCACTATATCAGCCTTGATCGAATGTGCCCGGCGCTAAACAATCCCCGCCCATGTCCGATACGCAACCCGACTTTTCCGCCATTCCCTCTCTCGACCGCCTTTTGCAGGCGCCCGAGATTGCAACCCTCGTGGAATCTCATGGCCGCGAGCCGACCGCGTCGGCCCTGCGGTCCGTGCTCAGCGAGACCCGGGCCGCAATGGCAAAGGGTGAAGACTTGGTCATCAGCGAAGCGGCCATCGGACAGAGCGCGGCCGCCCGGCTCGCCCGCGCCGCCTCCCCGTCCCTGAAACCGGTTTTCAACCTGACCGGCACGGTGCTGCACACCAATCTGGGCCGCGCCCCGCTGGCCGAGGAAGCGATCTCCGCCATGGCCGATGCCGCACGGGGTGCAAGCAATCTCGAATTCGATCTGGCCTCTGGCAAGCGCGGCGACCGCGACGTCCATGTCGAGGACCTGCTTTGTGAACTCACCGGCGCCGAAGCGGCGACGGTGGTCAACAACAATGCCGGGGCCGTCCTGCTGCTGCTCAACGCGCTGGCGCTCCGCAAGGAAGTCCCGGTCTCCCGCGGCGAACTGGTGGAGATCGGCGGCGCGTTCCGCATCCCCGACATCATGTCACGTGCCGGGGCCAAACTCGTCGAGGTGGGCACCACCAACCGGACCCACGCCAGGGACTTCGAAGAAGCCCTCGGGGACCGCACCGGTCTCATCATGAAAGTGCACACGTCGAACTACATGGTGCAGGGCTTCACCGCGAGCGTCGAAGAACCGGAACTCGCCGAAATCGCCAGGGCGGGCGGCGTGCCCTTTGCCGTGGACCTGGGCGCCGGTGCGCTGGTCGATCTCAAGCGCTGGGGCCTGCCCCACGAACCCACACCGCGCGAAACCATCGCGGCAGGGGCCGACATCATCACTTTTTCCGGGGACAAGCTGCTGGGCGGCCCCCAGGCCGGTTTGATTGTCGGGCGGAAAGACCTGATCGCGAAGCTCAAGAAAAATCCGCTCAAACGGACCCTGCGCTGCGACAAGGCCACGCTTGCGGCACTGGCCGCCACGCTGCGGCTGTATCGCGACCCGGACCGGCTAGCCGATCGCCTGCCCACACTGGGTCGTCTCGCACGCAAGGCCGCGGATATCCGTGCCGATGCCGAAGCGCTCCTCGGCGATGTCTCGAACGCGCTGGGGGACGACTACGAGGTGGCGATCGCCGATTGTGCCGGTCAGATCGGCTCGGGTGCGCTTCCGGTGGAAACCCTGGACAGCGCCGCCATCACGATCACACCGCTCAAGGCGCGCGGCCGGGGTGCCGCGCTCAAGCGGCTGGCCGCGCAACTCCGTAGCCTGCCGGTCCCCGTCATCGGCCGGGTCCAGGACGACGCGCTCTGGCTTGATCTGCGCTGCCTCGACGATATGGAGGGCTTCCGGGTCCAGCTGGCCGGACTGGCTACCCGATGATCATCGCGACCGCTGGACATATCGATCACGGCAAGACCCTGCTGGTGAAGGCCCTGACCGGCACGGACGCCGACCGCCTGCCGGAAGAGAAGAAGCGAGGCATGACCCTCGATCTGGGGTTTGCCTACACCAACCTGCCCAACGGCGCGCGGCTCGGCTTCATCGATGTGCCCGGCCATGAACGGCTGGTGCACAACATGCTTGCCGGAGTGACCGGGATCGACTGCGCGCTTCTGGTGGTCGCCGCCGATGACGGCCCGATGCCCCAGACCCGCGAGCATCTGGCGATACTCGATCTGCTCGGTGTGTCCCGCGGACTTGTGGCGCTGACCAAGATTGATCGGGTGCCCCAGGAACGGGTCGCGGAGGTGCGCGACGAGATCGACCTCATGCTCGCCGAGAGTTCCCTTTCCGGCGCGCCCGTCTTCCCGGTCTCTGCCGTCACCAACACAGGTGTCGATGCGCTGGTAGACCGGATCACCGAGCTGTCAGAAGAGGTCCACAGCAAGAGCGGCGGCGGTCATTTCCGGCTGGGGATCGACCGGGTCTTCACCGTCGCCGGTGCCGGCCTGGTGGTTACCGGTACGGCCTTCTCCGGCACCGTCACGCGGGAAGACCGCCTCTGGATCGCCGGGTTTGACACCCAGGCCCGCGTCCGCGGCATCCACGCCAACAATGCCGAAAGCGAAACCGGGCAGGCCGGTGACCGGCTGGCCATCAATCTGGCCGGGATCGACAAGGACGACATCGCACGCGGCGACTGGCTTGTCGCGGACCCGGTGCTCGGTCTCTACAAGAAGCTCGATGTCCGCCTGCGGGTAGTGGCCGATGCGCGCCGTCCGCTCCGGCATTGGACCCCGGTGCATGTGCATGTGGGGGCCAAGAACGTGACCGGACGGGTTGCGGTCCTCGGGGCAGACGCGATCGAGCCGGGAAAGAGCGTGCTGGCACAACTGGTCCTCGACGAAGCACTGGGTGCGTGCGCCCGGGACCGCTTCGTGATCCGGGATCAGTCGGCGCAGTTCACACTCGGTGGTGGCCATGTGATCGACCTGTTTCCGCCCCGGCGAGGTCGCGCACGGGCCGACCGCCTGGCCATGCTGGAGGCATTCGACACACCCGACCATGCAGCGGCGCTCGCCGCCGCGCTGAGCCTGTTGGAAACCGGGCTGCCGGTGGGTGAATTTCTCGCCACACGCAACCTGTCCGACGGTGAAGCACAAAGTACCTTCGACGCATCAGGCGCGGTGATCGCCGGAGACGGCGCGGATCGCCTTGTCCTGTCCGAGGCTGCCTGTTCGGCGCGTCGGGGCGAGTTTCTGAGCGCGCTCGACAAGTTCCATGAGACCAATCCCGACCGGCTCGGGCCGGCTGCCAGCCAGCTTCGCCGCAGCCTCGGGCGGTACATTCCCGAGCCGCTGTTCGACGCGCTTGTGGCCGCTCTCGTCGGCGACGGCACGATCGCCAGCGATGGCATGCTGCTCCACCGGCCCGCACACCAGCCCGGGCTGACCGGGGACGATGCCCGGCACTGGGCGCTGCTGCAGCCGCTGCTCGAAGAAACACCCGAGGCCCCGCCGGTCATTCATGACCTGGCGGCGAATACCGGCCTGACAGTCGGCGCGGCCATGAAGACCCTGCGTCAGGCGGTGCGCATGGGCATGGCCGTTCAGATCGCGGGCAACCGCTTCTTCACCCCCGCTGCACTCCGCGCCCACGCGGACACCTTTGCCGAAATGATCGAACAAGAAGGCACGGTGGGGGTTTCGGATTTCCGCAAGGCTGCCGGGATCGGGCGTAATCTCGCGGTCGAGGTTCTGGAATATTTCGACCGCCTGAAACTTTCACAGCGCGACGGCAATGTCCGTCATCAGGTGAAAACGGTCGAAGACGTTTTCGGGTCCGCGCCGAACGACTAGGGACGAACGATTAGGGACGTACAAACGCATAGTTGATCACCTGTTTCACACCGTCGGTCTTCGCAACGGTATCGATGGCCTTGTCGAGTTCCGGCTGGGACCGGGCCCGGCCGAGCAGATAAACCGTCCCGAAGGAATCCACCGCCGTGCGGAAGTTCACATCGGCCACGCCGCGGGTTGAGACCATCTCCACATCGACCTTGGTTTCCAGAACCAGCACATCGTCCCAGGCCAGCAGATCGGGGCGGCGCTTGCGTTCTTCATCGCTCATGAAGACCGCGTGCCAGAACAACTCCTTCAGACCGCGCACCTTCTCGACCTCTTCCTTGAAACTGTCATGGGTTTCCTGGTCCGGGAATATGCCCGTGATCAGCAGTTTTTGTTCGTAGATTTCGGTCGAGGCCTTGATCGTGCCGATCTCGGCCATGATCGCGTTCACATCGATCACGATCCGGTTGTCCTTGGCGATGTCCTCGGCGCTGCGCGCCTCGATCGCCCGGTCGATCAACGTTTTGGGAGACTTGAGAATGTCACCCAGTTGCGCACCGGCCGGCGCGGGTACGAAAGCAAGCGCGGGCGCGGCCAGAAGAGCGGCAGCTGTGGCTTTTTGTAGTCGCATGAGGATTCCTTTCGAAAACCCAACGTTAAAGCCCACCATGTTGTTCGCCTCCTGAGACTGACTAAAAACCATCCGATTGATGCCACCGGCATCCCATGCGGTACCCCCTGGCCCGCGAACGGGTCAACGCCGGCACATCAAGCTGACACCGGCACGCAATTATATAGATATCAATTGTGGTAGCGATGCGGAGATACGCAGGCATTCTCTGCGCTATGCCATCCCCGGCATGCGGGTCCAGTCAAACAGATGCCGGTGCGCCGGATCAACGGCGGCCAGGGTTGCGTCGTCTATAATCAGTGGTTTCTGACGTGCGAAATTAACGACATCGCGGAACCACGGACGCTGGTAGGTGTTGTAAAGTACCGGCCGCGGCGCCTGCGAGCGGTTGGGCGTACCGTGGTGCCAGATCCACGAATCGAACAGGATCGCATGGCCCACCGGCACCTCGGGCAGGATCGGAGGCCCCGGCGGCTCCTCGGTCACCGAGAGATGGCTGCCGGGAAAGAACGCCGTGGTTCCATTAGTCGCGTTCATGTCCACCAGCGGCAACACCAGCGTGACGCAATAAACCGGCACCTGGGCGCCAATCTCGGCATCCTCGAAGAGCAGCGGCATGTCGACGTGAAATTCCTGGTCTTCCGAACCCGGCAGGGAGGTGACGGCAACACGGCTGCCCAGAATGACATCAGCGCCGAGCAGGGCCCGGATCAGGGGCATCGCACCCGGATTGGCGTAGATGCCCGGATCGGCGAGCGCCCCGGACACCGCCACCGAAATCATGTTGCGGCGATAGCCCACATGGCGCGCATCGTCGTATTCGATGTCTCTGTGATAGGCCGCATAACGCTCGGAGTAGTCCGCATGGACGGCGGCCACCAGCTCGGGCGAGATCACATCCTCCAGGATCATGACGCCGGCCTTTCCGAAACGCGCGCAGGCAATATCGCGCACAACATCAGGCACGGGCGCACCTTGCGGAAGCTTGATCCTTGGAATGCCAATATCGCTCATGCTGCGAGATAATCCGTTCGGATTGCTTGAATGGACGAGCCTAATATCGGAGGGTCTTCTGACCCAATCGGGCCGAAAAGAGAAGTCGGCATAGTGGAGACACAGATGACCCAGGTCACACTCGAACAGGCGCAGGAAATCATCAGGGTGGCACTCAAGCACGGTCGGGAGACCGAATGTCTTCCGCTTGGCGTTGCCATCCTCGATCCGGGCGGGCATTTACTGGCCTTTGCGCGGGAAGACGGCACGAGTTTTCTGCGTCCGCAGATTGCACAGGCCAAAGCCTGGGGGGCCCTCGGGATGGGGATGGGAAGCCGGGCTCTGGTAGAGCGACCGGACCGGTTCATCCAGACTCTCAACGCAGCAACCGACGGGAAAGTCCTCAACGCCCCCGGCGGCGTACTCATCCGGAACGAGGCGGCCGAAATTCTTGGGGCGGTCGGCGTCACCGGCGATGTTTCCGATCGGGACGAAGCCTGCGCGATCGCCGGGATAGAAGCGGTCGGTCTGATCGCAGATGCAGGTTAGGAGAAGTTCATGAGCATATCCGTCATTCACACCCACGACGTCGAGATCGAACGCATGCAAGAGCGTGACGGCTGGGCGATATCGGAATTCCGACTGCCGATCACCGGAGAGATGGGCAGCGCAACAACGGTGTTCCACTCGATCTTCCGGCCCGGCTCGACCCACGCCAAGCACCTGCACACGGTCAGCGATGAAATCGCGGTGTACCTGTCGGGATATGGCGTGGTGGGACAGGGCGACAGCCGGGCGGTGGTAACCGCCGGGCATTGCCGACTGATGCCGAAAGGCTCCGAGCACTTCTTCTACAACGAAACACCTGACGAGGATGCCCGGGTCATCGGCTTCTATATGAACGCCCCGGACGTGGCCGGAACCGGCTACCAGTTCTGCGGCAATGCGACCGAAGAAGATCTCGCCGCCCCGCGCGATGGTCTGAATGACGGCATTCTGATGCGCCTCGAAGACACTGAGGAGCCGCAAGGCAATCTGCCCGATTCGTGGGCGGACGCAACCCTGCGCGCGCCGATCGGCAGCCACAATGGCAGCCCCAACGCGCTGCTGCATGCCACCCTGCCGCCGGGCGGCGCCATCGCCATGAACCGACTGTCCAAGGCGGAAGCCATCTATTTTGTCGAGAAGGGCCGCGGCGAAGCCGAAGACGGTTCAGGCACGGAAGAACTGCGCCACGAGAGTTTCGTCTTTGTGCCGAAAGGTCAGAACCATGCGATCCGGAACACAGGTTCGGACAACATGGAGCTGTTTATTGTGCTGACAGGTGCCGGTGGCCTCGCCGAAGCGGTCTAGGAACCAATCGACGGGAAACTAGGCCGCCTTCTTCGAAAACAGCCCGTTCAGCGCGAGCGCAATCGTGTAGCCGAAGGGCAGCACCATGACCGTCGTCAGGAGCGGCAGCCAGACAAGAACAAACGGCTCGGGCCCGCCTCGGATTTCAAACGCCACCACCGTGACAAAAGCGGTAACCGCCGATCCGACATAAGCCTCGCGATGGAAATCGTTGAAGTTCTCCAGGCGACCGGTGCGGCCATCATTATCAGATGCCGTGAAAAACCTGCCAATGAACAACATCACGACCGGCATCAGAACAAACGGCAATACAAACAAAATTACAACTTCGCCAAACGTCATGACGTCCCTCCACTGGTGTTCCGGTATTGGATATCCCCCGGATGCCTCATAGATACAATGATCCGAGCTGCTGATACAAGACTGTCATGATTGCAACGCAGCCCGCAAAATTGCACGATAGGGATCGTCTCGTGCCATTTGGCACATGTTTTCAATGAGAAGGACTTGATATGTCTGACAAGCTTGGCATCGGTTCAGCCTTCCCCAATCTGACGTTGAATCTCGTCGATGGTGGAACGCTCGACCTGCCGGATGGCCTCGGTTCCGGATACCGGGTCATCCTGTTCTATCGCGGCCACTGGTGACCCTATTGTCGCCGTCAGTTGGTCGGCTACGCAAATCTGAAAGACGAGTTTGACAAGCTCGGCGTCTCTATTGTCGCCGCGAGTGTTGATCCGATCGAGAAAGCCAAGGAAGTGGCTGATGAGGTCAACTTCCCGGTCGGTTATGGTGTCACCCGCGAGCAAGCGGATTCACTGGGCTCCTGGTGGGAAGATCGCCGCCAGATCATTCAACCATCGGAGTTCGTGTTGGGCCCCGACAGCAACAACATCATTTCCGCGAGTTACAGCGATGGCCCGCTGGGCCGCATGGATGCCGCAGACATTGTCAAAATGGTGAACTTCTACGAGTCCCAGAAGAACAAGTAGAGTCAGGACACATGTCTGACTTTTGCGCGCCGCGCCGGGTTTCCGGTGCGGCGTTTGCATGTTCAGCCACTTATCAGTCCGCACCAAAACAGCTAGACTTCTCCGCAGCACAAAACAGGAAAGGGAACACCGCGATGATCGCATTCGATTTGGAGGCCGAACAGGTCTTCGACCCACAGAAACATGTCGAGAAAATCCTGGAAACCGTATCGGGCGGGGACGTCACGGTCGCCTGCTGGGAACCCGGACAGGTGAGCCCGAACCATTGTCATCCCGATTGCACGGAGATTTATTTCTGCTGGCAGGGCGGCGGCACCATGCGCACGCCCGATGGTGAGGTGCTGGAGGTCAAACCCGGCTCGTTCGTGGTCCATCCGCCGGGTGAAGTCCACGAGTATGAGAACGGGCCGGAACGCTCCCTGCTCTTCCGCGTACGCTATGGATCGGACATGGCGCCGCGGTTTGTCGAATGGCCGAGCAATCCGGAATTCAAGCAAAGCGCAGAAGATATTGCCTATTTCGAGGCCAACCCAACCTGAGATCGTATTTAATACATATATGACAGTGTAAATTAAAAAGTTCTACGTTGTCATTGTGGGTTTAAGTCCTATATACCCTCTTAAGTCCTATATACCCTCGCGATCTTTAAAATCGCGAGAGTCGAAAGGACTTGGCCATGCGAAATTCCATCACCAAACTCACACTGCGCGGCGTTACCGCCGTCGCACTGGCCATGGGGCTGCTCGCCCATTCCGGTGCCTCTGCCGACACCAAGCTGAAGGTGGCCTATATCCCGATCATGCCGATGGCGCAGCTCTTCGTCATGGAAGGCGAAGGCTGGACCGAAGAGGCCGGGCTCGACCTCGAACTCACCAAGTTTTCGTCCGGCTCGGCCATCGTCCAGGCGATCACGCGCTTCGTCGGGAACACCCCCTGCCCCGCAGGCAAGAGATAAATTCCGCATCATCCCCTTGTTCGCCGAAGCCGGGAGTCTGAATATAGTCGATGGAGGAGGACCGTTCCCCGGTGGGGCGCCCGGTCTTCAAAACCGGTGAGGGGCGTTAGACGTGCCTGGTGGGTTCGACTCCCACCCTCTTCCGCCAATTTTCCGTGTCGCCCAAAGGATTGCGGAATGAGATCGCCCCGCGGCGTGTTTATCCTCACACCCGAACGACACCGGCACATTTGAGAACTGCATGACACCCACGGTTCCCATTCACCGCGACATTGTTCTGGTCGGCGGCGGTCACAGCCACGTGGACGTGCTCAAGCGCTTCGGTATGAAGCCGGAACCCGGTTTGCGCCTGACCCTGATCGCGCGTGACATGCTGACGCCCTATTCCGGCATGATCCCCGGTTACATCGCCGGGCACTATTCGCGGCGCGAAGCCCATATCGATCTGCGCCCGCTCGCGGCGTTTGCAAAGGCACGCCTGATCCACGCGCCCGCCACCGGGATCAACCTGGAGCATCAGCAGGTGCAGATCGCCGGGCGTCCGCCTGTCAGCTACGACCTACTCTCGATCGACACCGGCTCCACACCGGAGACCCATGGCATCGATGGCGCCGAACATGCCCTGCCGGTGAAGCCGATCGACCGCTTTCTGGAGGCCTATCACGCGCTGACCGACTGCCTACAGAACCATACCGGTCCGTTTCGCCTGACAGTGATCGGCGGCGGCGCCGGTGGCGTGGAACTGTTGCTGGCGCTGGCCCACCAACTGCGGCGGGCCGCACCCGGACTGGGGAAGCAGCCGGAGGATTTTGTCTTTACCCTGATCGAGGCCAACGACACCCTGCTGCCCAGCTACAACGCCGCGGCACGGCGCAAGATGACGCGCGCGCTGCGGACACGCGGCATCGATGTACGAACCGGCGCCATGGCCGCGCGGATCGATGACGGCGGCACCGAATTGTCCAACGGCGAATACATTGCCAGCGACCAGACAATTCTCGTCACCTCCGCCGGTCCGCCCCGCTGGCTGGGAGAGACCGGTCTCGCACGCAACGACAAAGGCTTCATCGAGGTGAATGACAACCTTCGGTCCCTATCTCACCCGACTGTCTTCGCGACAGGCGACGCCGCCGCGATGATCCATCACGAACTGCCCAAGGCCGGTGTCTATGCCGTACGCCAGGGCCCCTATCTGGCCGAGAACCTGCGCCGCGCAGCCACGGACAAACCGTTGCGTCCCTACAAGCCACAGGGACAGGCGCTGGCGCTTATCACCACCGGAGAGAAATATGCCATCGCCGCGCGCGGTCCCTTCTCGCTGGAAGGCGAATGGGTCTGGCGCTGGAAGGACTGGATCGACCGCCGCTGGATGCTGAAATATCACGACCTCCCGGATATGGACGAAAGCGGCGCATCCGGCGCGGACGTGCTGGAAGAAATGCGCTGCGGCGGCTGTGGCGCAAAGGTGCCCGCGCCGGTCCTGCGAACGGCCTTGTCCTGCCTGCCCCGACAGACCAAGGAAGGTCTCGACCAGGGGCTCGACGCACCCGACGATGCCGCTGTCCTGACACCCCCGCCGGGCAAATCCCTGATCCAGACGGTCGACCAGTTTCGCGCCTTCATCGACGATCCGTTCCTCTTCGGACGGATCGCGGCAAACCATTGCCTGGGCGACATCTTCGCCATGGGGGCCGAACCCCATTCGGCGCTGGCCGCCGTCATGCTGCCCCACGGCGATGACGACAAGATGGGTGACGATCTCTACCAGCTACTGGCGGGCGCCACCGAGACACTGGCCGAAGCGGGAGCGGTCCTGGCGGGCGGACACACCGGCGAAGGTGCGGAGATGGCCTTCGGCCTGACGATCAATGGCTACGCCGAACCGGGCACCATCATTCGCAAGGGCGGCCTACAGTTGGGCGATACCCTGCTCCTCACCAAACCCATCGGGACGGGCGTCCTGTTTGCCGCCGATATGCGCGCGGATGCCCGTGGTGACTGGATCACGGCCGCGCTGGCCTCCATGCAGCGTTCGCTGCGGCCCTGCGTCGAGATCCTGCGCGCCCATCAGGTCACCGCAGGAACCGATATCACCGGATTCGGCCTCGCCGGGCACCTTCTCGAAATGCTGGACGCCTCGGGGGTCGCCGCCGAGATTGACCTCGACGCGATCCCGGTTTTGGCAGGGGCGCATGAATTATCGAAGACCGGCGTCGAAAGCACCTTGCGTCCCGGCAACGAAGCCTCCGCCGGACCTGCGATTCTCGCGAGCGCACACCCGACCCGGCCCTTGCTGTTCGATCCGCAAACCTCGGGCGGCCTGCTCTTCGGCGTCCCCGCCGATCAGGCCGAGGCCTGTGTTTCCGAACTGCACAGGGGAGCCGCGCCCGACGCCGCGATCATAGGGCGCGTTGTCGCGCGCGCAACCGAAGCAGGGAATACGACCGTCTTCCTGAACGGCTGAAAATCAGGCCAACCCGTCCCAATCTTTCAAATTTTTGTCCCCCTTCCGCCGCAAACGATACCCACATGTGTCCGCGCGAAAACATGTGGGAGGACACCATGAAACGCACGACGATCTTCAAAGCATCACTCTTCAGTGCTGCGGCAGTACTGCTCGCGGCTTGCTCAGCCGGTGTTCAGACAACGTCTGGGCAAAGTTATCTGGACCGATACAGCGAACAAAGATGACGTCGCCCAGCGCGACGAGATTCGAAAGGCCAACTATGCGCGCGCGGACTGGGATGCCCATCTGGCCAAAATCCGGCCCCTGATGGTGTCCCAGGAAACCACCCTGCTGGTGCCCTCGCCCGTCGCCGGGATGTGCCCGCTGGCGGAAAGTTAACGGCCTCATCCTGAGGAGCATCGCAAAGCGATGCGTCTCGAAGGATGCTGGGCAAGAACGTAGCTAGGCCGCGCGCATATCGTCGGCGGTGGTGCCGGTCGAGGTGTTTTCGGCGTATTTGCGCCAGTTCTCGATCAGGACATCGAGCGAGGCCGACCCCTCCATCACCGAGGGACGCTGGCTCATCAGCTGAAGCCAGCCCTTGAGCAGCACGCATTCCTCGGGAGTCTGGAAGTCGCGGTAATGCGCCAGCACGCCAAGGCGCTGCATATGGGGCAGGAAGGTCAAGTCCACGAGGCTGATGTCATCCCCCAGCCAGTAGGATCCGTCCCCCAGCTTGCCCAGCCCCTCGTGCTCCATCATCAGAAGCGCGTTGGTGAGCCGTTCCGCCTGAAATGCCTGGGCATCGGCCTCCTGCGCCAGCATCAGTTTGTAGACATGCGGCGTGAAACGGACATTGGCGAAGTCGATCCAGATGCGCGCCTGGGCCCGGCGGACCGGGCCACGCGGCAACAGCGGCCGCTCGGGAAACACCTCTTCGAGGTACTCGTTGATCACGGCGGATTCGAAGATCACCGCGCCGTCGTGACGGAGTACCGGAACCTTGCCATAGGGTGAAATTTTCAGAAACCAGTCTGGCTTGTCGCTCAGATCGATCGCGGTCAGATCGAAGTCGATCCCCTTCTCGATCAGCGCCATCCGCGTACGCTGCGCGAAGGGACAGGTGGCAGAACTGATAATCTCGACATCGGACATGGCGGCGTCTCCTAATACTTGCCGAGTGCTTTCAGCACCCGCTCCGGTGAGACCGGCTGGTCCAGCACGGTCGCGCCGAACGGACTGAGCGCATCGTTGATGGCGTTGAGGATCGCGCCGGGCGCACCGGCGGTGCCGGCCTCACCCGCACCCTTGGCGCCGAGTTCGGATTCCCTGGTCAGTGTCTCGATATGGCCAATCTCGATATCCGGCATCTCACCCGCCATGGGCACCAGATAATCGGCCATGTTCGCGTTCAGGAAATTGCCGTCCAGATCATAGCGGCACTCCTCGAACATCACCCCGCCGATCCCCTGCACGATCGAACCGCGGACCTGTTCGTCGACCAGCAGCGGGTTGATGACCTTGCCGCAATCTTCGACGCAGTAGAATTTGAGCAGCTTGACGGTTCCCACATCCGGATCGACCTCGACGGTCACCGCTTGGAAACTGTTGGTCATGGCCACCGGATACTTCTTCGGAATGTAGTGGCGGGTGGCCATCATCTCTGACTGGAAATCCTGGGGCAGCGTATCGGGGCGGAAATAAGCGACACGAGCCACCTCTTCGAGCGGCATCCGCTCCTCGCCGGTGGCGCGGTCCACCACGATCCCTTTCCGGATATCGAGCGTGGCCGCTTCAGCCTGCAGCAGAATGGCCGCCACATCGAGCACATTGTGACGCAGGGCCTTCGCGGCCTGCAGCGCGGCTTCACCGGCGATGCCGGCACCGCCCGAACCACCCGCACCCCAGCCCACCGGTACGTTGTCCGTATCGCCGGAGATCACCTTCACCTTATCCGGCGTGGTGCCGAAGGCGCTGGCCGTGACCTGCTGGATCACAGCCTCGCTGCCCTGTCCCTGTTCGGTGATGCTGGTCTGAACGATCACGGCACCCGAGGCATCCATCCGCGCGGCCGCACCGTCCTGGGAAGAAATGCGCGCACCGCCCAGGCCATAGGTATGCGGGCCTGGGTTGGTCATCTCGACGAGCGTGGCAAAACCGATCCCGCGATATATGCCCTGCTCGCGCAAGCGCGCCTGTTCCTCACGGAAGGCCTTGTAGTCGAACATGGTCATCAGCTTGTCGAGGGAGGCTTCGTGGGACAGAGCCTCCATCTTCAGACCGGTGATGAAGTCCCGCGGATAGCTGTCATCCTTCATCAGGTTCCGGCGGCGAATATCCACCGGATCCATGCGGAGCTTGCGCGCACCTTCTTCCATCAGGGTCTCGGTGATCGCCACCGCGACCGGATGGCCGACGGCGCGGTACTGGCTCATCGGCGTCTTGTTCTGGAACACGACCTGGGAGCGCGCCTTGTAGTTCTGATGGTTGTAGGGCGCGCCCACATAATTGATGACCTGCAGGGCCTCAAGCGCGCTGGTGCGGGGGTACATGGAATAGGCACCGACCCCGGTTAGATCGTCCATCTCGATGGCGAGCAGTTCACCGTCTTCGGCAAAGGCGGCGCGTACATGGGCGCGGTGATCGCGGGCATGCAGATCGGTCAGGAAGGACTCAATCCGGTCGGCGACGAACTTCACCGGCCGCTTCATGATTTTGGAAATCGCCGCCGTGGACATCTCGTCGGGATAGGTATGTCCCTTGACGCCATAGGCGCCCCCCACATCGCCACACACGATCCGGACATTCTGGTTGGGAATATCGAGATGGCGGGCAAACAGATCCTGCATCATGTGCGGCGCCTGGTGGGAGTGGTAGGCCGTCAGCCGGTGCTCGGAGGAGTGATAGTCGGCGATGATCGCCCGGGATTCCGGGCACACACCCGTGTGCCGCCCGAAATTCAGGGTCTGTTCGACGACCACGGCGGCATCCGCGAAGGCCTTTTCCGTGTCGCCGATATCGTGGTTCATCTCGAAGAGCAGGTTGTCCCCCAGGTCCGGATGCATGACATAGGCGCCCTCATCCAACACCACTTCCGGATCGGCCAGCACGGTCAGTTCCTCGAACTCGACCTCCAGCAGTTCAACAGCATCCTCGGCTTCAGCGCGACTATGGGCGACGACGGCTGCCACCGGCTCCCCCTGCCAGCAGGCCCGATCCACTGCCATGGCGTGCTGCGGGGCGGATTTCATCCCCTTGAAGTGGGCAAGCGTTCCCACCCAGGAGGTGCAGACCTCAGCAATATCCTTGCCCGTAAACACCCGGATCACACCCGGGCTGGCGAGCGCGGCCTCGTCATTGATCGAGACGATCCGCGCATGGGCGTAGGGTGAGCGGAAATAGACCACGTGCACCATGCGGGGCAGGGTCAGGTCATCGACATATTTCCCCTGGCCGGCCACCAGACGCGCCGCATTCGCGCGCGGGACGGTCTTGCCGATCACGCTGTCCTCACGGTCGAGGACGCTGCCTTCATCACTGTGGTCTGCAACGCTCATGGTTTTCCGCCCTTGGATTATTGGTTGGCGGAAGAGTAGAGAGTTCGGCCGGACGAATCAAAGGCGCCCGGACACGGTTGCGGCATCTCGCCGCCCACCCGCCGGGACGCGTTTTCCCGTGCTATACCCGCGCTTAGATTTTTCTTTCGGAGAGACGAAACATGGATCGCGGCGAAAAGCGAAATCTGTGGTCGGCACTGGGGCGCGGCCTGCTGGGCCGGTGCCCGCGTTGCGGACGGGCGGCCTTGTTCCGGGCCTACCTCAAGCAGGTGGAGTCCTGTCCCGAATGCCAAGAAAACTGGTCGGAAATACGCTCCGACGATGCAGCGCCCTGGCTGACCATCATGATCGTCGGCCATGTGATGGCCCCGGTGCTGATCGCCATGTCCAAAAGCGGACTGTTCTCGCCTGCGGAGATGGCTGCAATCCTGATCCCGATGCTGATCGGCCTGTCCCTGCTGGTGCTGCCACGCGCGAAAGCGCTGTTCATGGCCGCCATCTGGGCGCTCCGCGCACAGAGTTCGTGACGGAATCTCTGTAGAGGCCGGTTTCAAACCTGCCCGAGCAAACCTGCCAAGCCCTGCGCATCCCCCTGGCGGGCGGGTTACAAACCCGCCCCTGGAGGATGGACGCGTTCTAGAACTTGCCCAGGGCCTTCATGATCCGCTCCGGCGTGATCGGCTGATGGGACAGGCGCACATCGAAGGGTGAGAGCGCATCATTGATGGCGTTCATCACCACACCCGGCGCCCCGGCCGTGCCTGCTTCGCCAGCGCCCTTGGCACCGAGCTCGGAATCCTTGGTCGGGGTTTCCACATGGCCGACCATGATGTCGGGCATCTCGCCAGCCATGGGCACCAGGTAATCGGCCATATTGGCGTTCACCATATTGCCCTGCTCGTCGTAGCGGCATTCTTCCATCAGCGCTCCGCCGAGCCCCTGGATCACACCACCGCGCACCTGTTCATCGACAAGCTGCGGGTTGATCACCGTGCCGCAATCCTCGACCACCCAGTGTTTGAGGATCTTCACGAAACCGATCTCCGGATCGACCTCGACATGACAGGCCTGGATGCCGTTGGTGAACGCGATGTTGTATTCGCGCGGCACGAAATGGCGGGTCGCCATGAGTTCCGGCTGGAAGCCCTTGGGGATCAGGTCGGAGCGGAAATAGGAAATCCGCGCCAGTTCATCGAGGCCCATGCGTTCGTTCTCGGTGCCCAGATCGACGATCACGCCTTTCTGAATATCGAGAGTCGCGGGGTCGGCCTGGAGCAGCTGGCCGGCAATCTCCTTGATGTTCTGGCGCAGCGCCTTGGCGGCCTGCAGCACGGCTTCACCACCGATACCCGCACCGCGCGACCCCCAGGTCCCACCCCCGGTGGGCACATGGTCGGTGTCGCCGGTGACGACCTTCACCATGTCCGGCGTGGTCCCGAAGGCCGTGGCGGCGATCTGCGCGATGATCGCGTCCGTCCCCTGCCCCTGTTCGGTGATTGAAGTGTGCACCATGATGGACCCGGCAGAATCGAGCCGCACCTGGGCGCCATCCTGAGAGGAAATCCGCGCACCACCGATGCCGTACATCGCCGCGCCCGGATTGGTCAGCTCGATCATGGCGGCAAAGCCGATCCCGCGATAAATGCCCTGTTCACGCAGAGAATCACGCTCGGCCTTGATCGCCTCGTAATCCATCGCGTCCATCAGCTTGTTCAGCGAGGCATGATGGGACAGCCCCTCAAAGGCAATGCCGCTCGCGCCCTTGGTCGGATAGGCATCATCGCTGATGAGGTTGCGCCGGCGGATATCGACCGGGTCGATCCCCAGCGCCACAGCGCCCTTGTCGACCAGCGCCTCGGTCACGGCAAAGGCCACCGGATGGCCGACCGCACGGTACTGGCACATCACGTTTTTGTTCTGGAAGACGACCTTCGCCTTGGCCCGGTAGTTCTTGTGCTTGTAGGGGCCGCCGGTGAAGTTGAGGACCTGGTTCGCCTCCATCGCCGATGTGCGCGGGTACATCGAGTACGGTCCCACACCGGTCAGGTCGTCGATTTCGATGGCGGTGATCTCACCCTCGGCATCGAAGGCCATCTTGCCGTGCACCCGGTGGGCGCGGGCGTGTATATCGGTCAGGAAAGATTCCAGCCGGTCGGCAGAAAACTTGACCGGGCGGCCCAGCATCTTCGACAGGGCGGCCGTCGCCATTTCGTCGGCATAAACATGCACCTTGATCCCGAACGACCCGCCCACATCCTTGCAGACCACCCGCACGTCGCCCTCGGGCACATTGAGGTGCTTGGCAAAGATGTGCTGCATCATGTGAGGCGCCTGGAAAGACATGTGCACGGTCAGCTTTTCATCCGCCGTGTCATAGTCGGCGAGCATCACACGCGGCTCCAGCGTCACGCCGGTGTGCCGGTCGAAATGGAAGGTCTCCTCGACAACCAGATGGGCGTCCGCGAAGGCCGCATCCACGTCTCCGGCCTCAACACCGTTCTCGAAGGCGACGTTGTCGCCCAGCTCGGGATGGATGACATGGGTGTCGGGATGGTCGGCGGTTTCCGCATCGGTGACCGCCGGCAGCACGTCATATTCGACCTCGATCATCGCCGCGGCGTCTTCCGCCTCGGCCCGGCTGTAGGCGACCACGGCCGCAACGGCCTCACCCTGCCATGCCACCTGGTTGACGGCGATCGCATGCTGCGGGGCCGATTTCAGTCCCTTGAAATGGGTCAGCACTCCAACCCAGGGCTCGCAATACTCGGCCAGTTCCTTGCCGGTCACCACGCGCACAACACCGGGCATGTCCTTGGCCGCGCGGGTATCGATGTTCTTGATCATCGCGCTGGCATGGGGCGAGCGCAGGAAGACGGCATGCACCATCCGGGGCAGTTTCAGATCATCGACAAACTGGCCCTTGCCGCGCACAAGCTTGCGTACATTGGGGCGCGGGACGACCTTGCCGATATAGCTGTTGGGTCGTCCGAGAACACTGGAATCGGGGGTGGTGGCCTGATCGGTCATCGTCTCTCTCCAAAGATACAAATCCGCATCTGCATGCGTTTGGTTGACCCTATTTATTCCACATCATTGGCCCGAAGGCGATTGCGAACCGGATGCCGATTGGCATCTTTTGTCCCCAGCGCATCCTCAGCAATCAGGATACGCTGCACGTTCGGCGTTCCTTCGCCCACAGCCAACATATTCACATAGGCGGTGATCTTCTTGATCGGATACTCATCGGCCACTGCATAGCCGGCGAAAATCTCCGCGGCAGCGTTCGCGGCATGCTTGGCCGCATTCACGGCAGCATATTTGGCAAGGGAGGCAGCACGGTTGGCCGCCTCACCACGATCCATCAGCCAGGCCATCCGGTGCACCAGCAGTCGCGCCGCCTCGGTATTGACGGTCATATCCGCGATCAAATGCTACACCATCTGGTGTTCGCCGATGGGGCTGCCGCCGACAATGCGGGCATTGGCGTAATCGACTGCGTGGTCGAGGCAGGCCTGGGCGAGGCCCACCGAACGGGAGGCAACCGTCAAACGGCCATATTCCAGCGCGTTCATGGCGATCTTGAAACCCTCTCCTTCCGCGCCCAGCCGGTTTTCCACGGACACCGGAAAATCGTCGAGAAAGACCGCGTTGGAACACAACGATCGCGACAATCCGGTCATGGGGATGGGGTTTGCCGTGAAACCTTGAAAGGATTTGGGTTCGACGATGAAGGCCGTCACGCCGCGATGGCCGGCCGCCGGGTCGGTCTTGGCGAACAGGATGCCCGTATCGGCCGCGTTGGCAAAAGTAATCCACTGCTTCGACCCGTTCAGGCGATAGACATCGCCATCACGGGTGGCGGTGGTCTTCATGGCGCCGGCCGCATCCGACCCGCCGCCCGGCTCGGAGAGCGCAAACATCCCGACCTTCCGACCCGCAATCAGGTCGGTCACGAATCGGGATATCTGATCGTCGGTTCCCCAGTTGAAGATCGTGAACGGACAGGTCATGGCCTGCATGTTCATGCAGTAGCCGAATTCCGGTGCGAGACGTGAAATCATCGCGGAAATTGCCGAAACCGCGAGAAACCCCGCGTTGCTGCCACCGAGGTCTTCGGGAAAGGCCGCCCCGAAGAAGCCTGCATCTCCCATCTTCTCGACAATGGCGTGTGGAAACGCACCTGTTGCCTTGAATTCCGGCATATGAGGCCTGATTTCGGTGTCCGCGAACCGTGCGACAGAGTCCGACAGCGCGAAATCCATGGGCGGGCTTCCTTTATTCCTGGCTTCAACCAATCTAACATTGCGGGTTCCATGAAACGATTCCCGACGGAAGACCTTGAGCGACCTTCTGACAAGCGTTGAAGATCTGGCGGCACGCATCCCCGACGGTGCGAAGGTCGCCCTCGCCCCAGATTACTCGGGAGTCTCCTTGGCGACGGTGCGTGCCCTGATTGCGCGCGATGCAAAGGATCTGCACCTGGTCGGCGTCCCCTCGGTCGGGTTCCAGGGCGATATGCTGATAGGCGCCGGTTGTGTCGCAACGCTCGAAACGGCGGCCGTGACTCTGGAAGAATACGGCCCGGCGCCACGCTTCACCGCCGCCATCAAGGCCGGAACCCTGAAAATCATCGACGGCACCTGCCCGGCCATCCATGCGGGCCTGACGGCGGCGGAGAAAGGCATCCCCTTTATGCCGGTGCGCGGCATCGTCGGTTCCGATCTGGAGGCGCATCGCGATGACTGGATGATCGGCAGCGATCCCTTCGGCGAGGAAGACGGTCCGATCGCGATGGTGAAGGCAATCCGGCCGGATATCACGCTTATTCATGCCCCGCTTTCCGACCGGCACGGGAATGTCTGGATCGGCGTGCGCCGCGAGATGATGCTGATGGCCCATGCCGCAAAGGACACGATGGTTACAGCCGAAGAAATCTATGACGGCGATCTGCTGGCCGACGAGAAACTCGCGCCCGGCACAATTCCGGGGCTGTATGTGACCGCCGTCGCGGAAGCCGAAAAAGGCGCCTGGCCTTGCGGACTCTTCGGGCGCTACGGCCCCGATGACGCGCATCTGCGCGACTATCTGGCCCGCGCCAGGACAGAAGAGGGCTTTGCCGGATACATTGATGAGTTCGTCCATGGCGCGAAGGCTGCCGAGTGATGGCCGAGTTTCAGAACGAGGAACTGCTGATCGCGACCGTCGCCGACATGCTCGCCGGACTGCGCCATGTCGCGGTCGGCGCGCAATCCCCCATCCCGGGATCGGCAGCACTGCTGGCTCAGGCCCGGTCCGGGGGCGCATTGCGGGTGTCCATGCTGGGCAGCGAGGCCCACAGTCCCTTCACGGATGGCGGGCGCGAATTGTTCGACTGTGCCGCCCAGGGCCGGATCGATGCCTTCTTTCTCGGCGGTGGCCAGATCGACGGTCAGGCGAATATCAACCTCGTCGGGATCGGCGACTACCCGGACACCAAGGTGCGTTTTCCGGGCTCCTTCGGCTCGGCCTATCTCTATTTCCTGGTGCCGCGGGTGATTCTTTTCCGCGAAGAACACACAGCGCGGGTTCTGGTCTCCAAGGTGGATTTTATCAGCGCGCCCGGGGTGAGCGAGGAAACCACCCACCGCACCGGCGGTCCGCACGCACTGGTCACCGGGCGTTGCGTCTTCGATTACGACAACGCCTCAAAACGGTTCCGCCTTCGCAGTGTGCACCCCGGTCACACGGTGGACGAGATTCATGAACATACCGGCTTTGAATTCGAGACGCCGGACCAGGTGCCCGAAACCCCCGCGCCCGATGACGCCACCCTCACCCTGTTGCGCGGGCCGGTGGCCGCTGCGGTCGCCGAGCGCTACCCGAGCTTCGCAACGAAGGTTTTCGGGACCGCCAACGCAGCCTGAGGCACAGCCGGCATCTGCCGGTCAGTAAGCCTTGCCGCGCGCGGTCACGGGCCAGAGGGTCTCCACCTTTCCGTTCCGCACCCCGACAAACCAGTCATGCAGATTGACGGTCGGATCGCAGTGCCCAGGCACAAGGCGCAGCTTGTCCCCCACCTTCAACACCCCGGTCGGATCGGAGACCACGCCGTGCTCGTCCGAGCAGGAAATGTATTCCACATCGTCGCGGCTGTGGACGAAGGGCAGTCCGCTATCGAGGGACTGGCTTTTTAAACCCGCATCGACAACAGCCCGGTCGGCCTTCACATGGCTCATCACCTGGGTGAGGAGGAAGAAGGCGTTCTCCCATTCCCCGTCATCGAACCGTTCGCCGTCCGCATTCTCGATCCGGCCATAATCGGCATCCATGAACGCATAGGACCCGCATTGCAGCTCGTTGTAGATGCCTGAGTTGCTTTCCAGACTGTAGGACCCCGTGCCGCCTCCGGACACCAGCTCGGGCGTCAGTCCGGCTGCCTCCAGTCCGGCGACAATGCCGCGGACCTGTGCGCTGATACGTTCGAAGGCATCGACGCGCGCGGAGTAGCTCTCGATATGCTGCATCGTGCCCTGATAGGCCTGAATCCCGCTGTATTTCAGTCCGTCCGCCGCCTCGATTGCGCGGGCGAGACCGACAACCTCTTCCGGGGTCGTCACACCGCAGCGGCCCTGGCCGCAATCGATCTCGACAAGAACTTCGAGCTGCGTGCCGTGGCGCAAGGCGGCTTCGGACAGCTCCGCCACATTGACCGGATCGTCCACACAAACGAGCACCCGCGCGCCCCGTTTGGGAATTTGTGCCAGGCGATCGATTTTTTTGAGGTCGCGGACCTCATTCGATACCAAAACGTCGGCAATGCCCCCGCGCACGAAGGCCTCGGCTTCCGACGGCTTCTGGCAGCAGATGCCGACCGCGCCGCCGATACGTTGCTGCAGCTTCGCGATATCGGCGGATTTGTGCATCTTGCCGTGGACGCGCAGACCCATGCCGTGGGCGGCAGCATAGTCACCCATCTTCTGGATATTCCGTTCCAGCGCGTCGAGGTCGAGCACGAGACAAGGCGTCTGGATATCGGCTTCATCCATTCCCGGTCGCGCGGGAATGTCATAGCCGACCTCAAGGTCTTCGAACTTGGTTGATGCGCTCACGTGGTCTCTCCCTTGAACTGGTCTCCGGCATGGACGGGGACGAACCGGGAAACTAGCATCGACCCTGCAATCAGGTCCGGCATCTGGTATGCCCCCATTCGTTTCATCCGATTATCGCAACACTATCTCAGGCCAAAATCGATGTCCCCAAACACATCACCCTTCGGCGCGCTCGCTGGTCTCAAGGTTGTCGATCTCGCGCGGGTTCTCGGTGGTCCCTACTGCACGCAGATCCTGGCGGACCACGGCGCAACCGTCATCAAAGTCGAGCCGCCCCAGGGCGATGAGGTGCGCGACTGGGGCCCACCCTTCCACGAGGGCGATGCGTCCTATTTTGTCGGTCTCAACCGCAACAAACGCTCGATCGGCCTCGATCTCTCCAGGCCCGAAGGACGCGAGGTCTTTCTGCGCTTGCTCGAAGACGCCGATGTGCTGATCGACAACTACAAGACGGGCACGCTGGAAAAATGGGGCATCGGCTACAAGGACACCCTGTCGGAAAAATTCCCGCGCCTGATCCATTGCCGGATTTCGGGTTATGGCGAGGATGGACCGCTCGGCGGCTTTCCCGGCTATGACGCCATCGTGCAGGCGATGGCCGGCTGGTTCTCGATCAATGGCGGTGCCGACAAGGAGCCGACCCGGGTGGGCATCGCCGCCGTCGACATGGGGACCGGGCTCTATTCCTGCGTGGCCATCCTGATGGCGCTCTTCGAACGGCAGAATTCCGGGCGCGGCCAGTTCATCGACATGACGCTTTACGATTGCGCGGTCTCGCTCATGCATCCGCACATTCCGAACTACTATCTCTCGGGCGGAGAGGTACCGGGGATTACGGCCAATCAGCATTCCAACATCGCACCCTATGACAAGTTCCCCACCCAGACCGTCGATGTGTTCATCGGCGCCGGGAACAACCGCGCCTATGCGCGCTTGTGCAAGGAGCTCGGTCGCCCGGATCTGATCGAAGACCCCCGCTTCGAGAACAACTCCGTCCGGGTCGCCAATCGCGCCGAACTTCGCGAGGAACTGCTCGCAGCCTTCGCGGCCGTGGATGGCGAGGAACTTTGCATGAAGCTGCTCGCGGCAGGCATTCCGGCCGGGCCGGTGCTCGACACCGGGCAGGTCATGAATGCGCCCCACACCAAACACCGCAACATGACCTACAAACTCGACTGGTATGAAGGTGCCGGCACACCGATCAAATTCAGCCGCACGCCCGCCGAGCTTCGCTCCACACCGCCTGCTTTTGGAGCCCAGGCCGACGAGATCCTGGCCGAGCACGGCTATCAGGATGACGACATCGAGGCATTGGCCGAAGCCGGCGCGCTGGTACGCGCGCGCCGCAAACTGACCTGAACCGAGGACACCCACTATGCGCTTTACCGAACGCCGCAAGAATTTCCGCGCCATCCTGACGGGGGATGCGTGCATTCACCCCGGCTCCGTCGCCGATCCGATGACAGCCCGCATCACCCAGGAGGTGGGTTTCAAACTCGCCATTTTCGCCGGGTCTGTGGCCTCCATGAATGTGCTTGCGGCACCGGACCTCATCGTTCTGACATTGTCCGAGTTCGCCGATCAGGCCCGGCGGATCGGCCGCGCCTGCGATCTGCCCGTGCTCGTCGATGCCGATCACGGCTACGGCAATGCGCTCAATGTCCGGCGAACCGTGGAGGAGCTCGAGATGGCCGGCGTGGCCGCGCTTTCGATCGAAGACACGGACCTGCCGAACCCGTTCGGATCTGGCGGGAAGGCAAGTCTGATCACCCTCGAAGAAGGTCTGGGGAAAATGAAAGCGGCGCTGGATGCGCGAATCGATCCGGAGTTGTCGATTGCCGGACGCACGAGCGCCGCCGGAATCGCCGGCGTGGACGAAGCCATCCGGCGGGCAACCGCTTATGAGGCGGTTGGGGTCGATGCGCTGTTTCTCGTCGGCGTGAAGACACGGGAAGATCTGGAGACCATCGCAAAGGAAGTTTCCGCGCCGATCATCCTGGGCAGCGCGTCACGCGACATGATGGACCGGGACTGGCTGGCCTCGCTGGGGGTCCGCATCTGCCTGCAGGGCCACAAGGTTCATGCCGCGGCCATGCAGGCCTTTCTGGAGACACAAACGGCGCTGGCGGACGGCACCCATCCCGACGATCTGGAGAATGTCGCGCCGGGCGAAACCATGAAGCGCTTGATGCGCGACGGCGACTACAGCGTATGGGCAAAGGAATTTCTGGAAGGTTAGGTCCGCCGTCTCAGTCCGTAATTGCGAGCCGAAGGCGGCACAATCCAGAGCGGGCCTGGCTGATCGCTGGATTGCTTCGTTGCTGCGCGCCTCGCAATGGCGCGAAAACGAACATGAGATACGCGGATCAAGTCCGCGCATGACGGCATTTTCTAGGCACCCGCCTGCCGTTCCCCGGCCACGCATTTGCGCAAGCCGGTGAAAAGTTCTTCATCGTTGATGATGCGCGGCACTTTGTGCTGCCCGCCGAGCTGACCGCGCGACTTCATCCAGGCCGCGAAGGTTCCCGGCGGGACGGCCACGGCTTCAGGCGCCTTCATCCCGAACCCGCCGGACCGGTGCGCCTCGTAATCTTCATTGGTTTCGCAAAGGGCAGCATCCAGGGTCTTCATGAAATGGGCGAGCCGGGTGTCTGACGGCGTCTCGCCCGCACACTCGATCACGTAGAAATGCCCGCCCCGGCTGTCGTCGTCATCGGCGTGCAAGGCCCCCACAGACCAGTCCGTGACTTCCGCGCCGATGGATGCCGCACCATCCCGGATCGCAGCATCGCCGAATTCCGCGCGGGCCGTTATATCGACAAGCCGGATTTCACCGTATGACCAGTCTCGAAATCGGCTTCGCCGGGTTCGGCGTCCTGTTCATCCTGCTGGCCCTGCGCATTCCCATCGGGATTGCGATGATCGCGGTCGGTATGGGCGGCTATGTCATGATCGCGGTTGAAACCGCGCTGTTCAGCTACTTCAAGACCGAGACCTACTGGCGCTTCACGACGGAAAGTCTGTCGGTCGTACCGCTGTTCCTGCTGATGGGCCAGTTCGCCGCCAAGGCAGGACTGAGTCAGGCGCTCTTCGCCGCGGCCAACACATGGCTCGGCCACCACCGCGGTGGCATCGCCATGGCGTCGGTCGACGGCTGCGCCGGGTTTGGCGCGATCAGCGGATCTTCGCTCGCCACCTCGGCCACCATGGGCCAGGTCGCGCTGCCGGAGTTACGCCGGTTCAACTATTCAGGATCGCTGGCCACGGGCTCGCTGGCTGCCGGCGGCACCCTGGGCATCCTGATCCCGCCCTCGGTGGTGCTGATCATCTACGCCGTCATGGTCGAGGCCAATGTGGCCACGCTGTTTCAGGCGGCTCTCATCCCCGGAATTCTGGCCGCGCTCGGCTACATCCTGGTGATCGCCATCATCGTGCGGGTCAATCTGGAAGCCGGCCCGGCCGGTGAACGCGCCACACGCGCCCAGAAATGGTCGGCATTGCTCGAAATCTGGCCGGTGCTGGTAATCTTCCTGCTGGTGATGGGCGGCATTTATTTCGGCATCTTCACCCCCACAGAAGGCTCCGGTGTTGGCGCCTTCGGCACCTTTCTGATCGCCGTGACCCGCGGTGGCATGCGCCTCGACGGCTTTATCGAGGCCCTGCTCGGCACGGCCCAGACCACCGCGATGATCTTTCTGATCCTGCTCGGTGCGGCGATCTTCAATGCCTTCCTGGGGTTCTCCCAACTGCCGATCGCGGCGGCAGACTTCTTCGGGAACTCCGGCCTGTCGCCCTACACCATTCTGTTCGGGATGCTCGTCCTCTACATCCTGCTCGGCTTCGTGATGGATTCTCTCTCGATGATCTTCCTGACCGTGCCGATCTTCTGGCCGATCATCGCCGGACTGGATTTCGGGATGTCACCCGACGAAGCCAAATTGTGGTTCGGCATCATTTCGCTGATTGTCGTGGAAATGGGCCTGATCACACCGCCGGTCGGCCTGAACGTCTTCATCATCAACTCGATGGCAAAAGACGTTCCGATGATCGAAACCTTCAAGGGCGTCATGCCTTTCTTCGCATCGGATCTGGTGCGCGTCGGGATCTTGATTTTGTTCCCGACAATCACACTTTTCCTGCCACAACTATTGGCGTGAGCGCAGGCCCTCGACGCGAGCACAAATTCCGCGTGTCTGGTGTATAAGATACGCAGCAAACGAACGCGGCTGCAGACCCCAGGGGCAGCCCGGAAAATGGAGAAAACAACATGACCATTGTCGCCGATGTCCGTCCGGACCTGATGCCCTATTACAAGGATGACTGTGATCCGAAGAACTTGGCGCCCCTGTGGGAAGTTCTCCACACCTTCGCCCGCAAGACGCCCAAGAGCGACTGCCAGCCCTATATCTGGCACTACAACGAGATCCGCGACACGCTGATGAAGTCGGCGGACCTGATCACCGCCGAACAGGCCGAACGCCGGGTGCTGATCCTCGAAAACCCTGGCATGCGCGGCCGCTATCGCGTCACCACATCCCTGTTTGCTGGGTTGCAGCTCATCATGCCGGGCGAGGTTGCGCCGGCCCATCGCCACACCCAGGCCGCGCTGCGCTTCATCGTGGAAGGCTCGGGCGCCTACACCGCCGTTGACGGCGAGAAAACCATCATGGAAGAGGGCGATTTTGTGATCACCCCGTCCTGGACCTGGCACGACCATGGCAACGAGACCGACCAGCCGATGGTCTGGCTCGACGGGCTGGATGTCCCGCTGGTCGAAACCCTGGACACCACCTTTGCCGAGCCCTATCCGGAGCCGACCCATCCGACCTCCCGGCCCGCCGGCGATACTCTTGCACGTTACGGCATGGGTCTCGCGCCTGTGGACCACGAACCGCCGACCGCGAATTCACCGATCTTCAACTACCCGTATTCGCGTACCCGCGAAGCGCTCGAAACCATGCGCAAGGCCGAGGAATGGGATCCGTGTCACGGCCTGAAGCTGCGCTACGTGAACCCCGATAACGGGAAATCGGCGATGCCGACGCTCGGCACCTTCATGCAGTTGCTGCCCAAGGGCTTCGAGACTGCGACATATCAGAGCACCGACGCAACCGTGTACAGCGTGGTGGAAGGCTCGGGTAAATCGATAATCGGCGACCAGACCTTCGAATGGTCCAAGCGCGACCATTTCGTCGTGCCGTGCTGGGCCCCCCAGAAGCACATCGCCAGCGAAGACGCCGTGCTGTTCAGCTTCTCCGACCGACCGGTCCAACAAACGCTGGGCCTGTGGCGCGAGAACCGCGGCAACGCCTGAACGTGATCTTGTAAGCTGGAAGCAGTTCCGCCACAAATTCGTCCACCGCTCGTTTCGTCGTTCCCGCGAAGGCGGGATCCTATACACGCGGGCGGCTGCCTTGTTGCAGCAAGGTGTTTATGGATGCCCGCCTTCGCGGGCATGACGAGATGATGTGATCGAGGCGCCGAGGCGCAAGCAGAGTCGTTTCCACCTGAAACGATCCCGCTCTAGGACGACCTAGAGCTTCGCGTTCCGCAGACGGAGCGCGTTGGCGATCACCGAGACCGAACTCAGGCTCATGGCCGCGGCGGCGATCATGGGGTTGAGCAGGATTCCGAGGAACGGGAAAAGAATCCCGGCGGCCAGCGGCACCCCGGCGCTGTTATAGAAAAAGGCGAAGAACAGGTTCTGGCGGATGTTGCGCAGGGTGGCGGTCGCCAGATGGCGCGCGCGGACCAGCGCGCCGAGATCGCCTTTGACAAGCGTGATCCCGGCGCTTTCCATGGCCACATCGGTGCCTGTCCCCATGGCGATTCCCACTTCGGCCCGGGCCAGCGCCGGGGCGTCGTTGATCCCGTCACCAACCATGGCCACACGTCGCCCGGCATCCTGATAGCGGCGCACAATGGCCTCCTTGTCGGCCGGCAGCACATCTGCCTCGACCTGTTCGATCCCGAGTTTCGCTGCCACCGCTTCGGCGGTACGCCGGTTGTCCCCGGTCACCATGACGATCTCGATCCCATCATCACGCAACGCGGCAAGCGCGTCGGGCGTTGAATCCTTGATCGGATCGGAGACCGCCAGAAGCCCGGCCAGGACGCCATCGACCGCGAGGAAAACCGCTGTTGCTCCCTCCGTGCGCAGGGAATCGGCGCGCACCTCCAGAGCATCCAGTTCAACACCCCGTTCCTGCATGAGCGCGGCATTGCCCAGTGCAATGTCACATCCATCCACGCGACCGGTAACCCCCTTGCCCGTGATGGATTCAAACGCTGTGAGTTTACCCGTTTCGGCGCCGCGACCGGCCGCACCTGCGACAATCGCCGCCGCCAACGGGTGCTCACTGTCACGTTCCAGGGTTGCCGAAAAGCCAAGCACCGCACGCTCATCCCGGTCGCCGAGCGGGACAACCGAGGTCAATGCCGGGCGCCCCGCCGTCAGGGTGCCGGTCTTGTCCACGATTAGCAGATCGATCTTCGCCAGCGCCTCCAGCGCCGCCGCATCGCGCACCAGAACCCCGGCGCTCGCACCCCGGCCCGTCGCGACCATCACCGACATCGGTGTCGCCAGTCCGAGCGCGCAGGGACACGCGATGATCAGCACGGACACAGAGGCCACCACCGCAAAGGCAAGCGCCGGGGGCGGGCCCCAGATCGCCCAGGCCGCAAAGGCCAGAACGGCCAAAGCCACCACAATCGGCACAAACCACTCGGCCACCTGATCCGCCAGCCGCTGGATCGGCGCCCGGGAGCGCTGGGCCTGGGCCACCATGTCAACGATCCGCGCCAGCATCGTATCCGCGCCAACACTCTCGGCCTCCATAACAAAGCTTCCGGTGCCGTTCACGGTGCCTCCGATCACAAGGTCCGACAGCGATTTAGAGACCGGCATGGATTCGCCGGTGATCATCGATTCATCCACATTGCTGGCCCCTTCGACGATGCGGCCGTCCACGGGGACACGCTCTCCAGGCCGGACCCGCAGGTGATCCCCCGCCACGACAGCGCCGAGGTCCACCTCTGTTTCTTCGCCACCGGCATCAATGCGCCGCGCAGTTTCGGGCGTTAACTTGAGCAAGGCGCGCAGGGCGTCGCCCGTTCGCTCACGCGCGCCTAACTCGAGCATCTGCCCCAGCAGCACCAGCACGATGATCACGGCGGCAGATTCAAAATAGAGCGCGACCTCGCCGTTCATCCCCCGGAAGGCATCGGGCACCAGCCCCGGCAGAACCACGGCAACCAGGCTGTAGAGATAGGCCGCGCCGGTCCCCAGCGCGATCAGCGTGAACATGTTCGGGCTGCGGTTACCGATGGACTGCCATCCACGCACGAAGAACGGCGCACCGGCCCATAACACAACAGGAGTGGTCAGAATCAACTGGGTCCAGCCGAACCCGCTGCCGAGCCACGCATGGAAGGACAGGAACGGCAGCATGTCGCCCATGGTCATGAGAAACAACGGCAGGGTGAACATCGCGCCGACCCAGAACCGCCGCGTGAAATCAATCAGCTCATGGTTGGGTCCGGCTTCGGCCGCAAAGCTCATCGGCTCCAGCGCCATGCCGCATTTCGGGCAGCTTCCCGGTCCGGTCTGAACGATCTCCGGGTGCATCGGACAGGTGAACTGAGCGCCCGCGGGAGCTGCCGCATCCCGCTCGGCCTGGGCCTTGCCGCTCAGCCAGTCATCGGGCCGTTCGGCAAACCGTTCACAACACCCTTTCGAGCAGAAATGATAGGTTTCACCGGCATGTTCGTGATGATGCGCTGTGGTCGCGGGATTCACCTCCATGCCACAGACCGGATCGACGGCAGTTTCGGACACCATGCTAGCCCTCCGATCCGTCGGCGAACTCGTTCAGGATCGGGCAATCCGGACGATCATCGCCGTGGCATGCATCCGCCAGATGCGCCAGTGTGGCGCGCATGCTCCGCAACTCTTCCATCTTGCGATCGATCTCTGCCACGCGCCGCAGCGCAATCTCTTTCACATCCGCGCTCTTCCGGTCGGTAATATCTCGCAGCGACGCCAGCCGCGCCGGTTGACCATCCCAGGCCGTTTCAACGACGGAATCCTCTATGTGATCTAGGGCTGCCGCGAGGGGTGTAAACGGGTCCGGAAGCGACAAACTGGTTTCCGTATCGGCGACAACATTATCGGAAAGTACAGAGGCCATTGGTCTCCACGCATGAAGCGGTCAAAAGGGAACCTAGAAACCCCCATATCACGGGGCTTTTTGTGTCATCCACCAACTTGGGTGACAAGTCCTAAGAGTTCGTTAACCTTTCATGGATCACGGGACAATTTCGGCAAATGTCGTCATGAGGGCTCTGGTTGACTAGAATACACTCGCATCTTGGGAGAGAAATTATGATCAACATAATCGGATTTCGTTATTGCCGCCTCGGCACCGCCAATCTTGACGAGACCGTGAAATTCGCCACCGACATGATCGGCCTGGAAGTCGTGGGCCGGGAGAACGGTGCGGTTTACACCCGCGGAGACGACCGCGATCACAACATCTGCTATTTCGAAGGGGACCCCGAAGATCAGACTCTCGGTCTGGAGATCGACAGCTTCGAGGAACTCGATGGCGCGGAAAGCCGATTGAAAGCACTGGGTCTTGAGGTCTATCGCGGCAGCGACGATGAAGCTGCTGCCCGCCGGTGTATGGGATATCTGAATTTCAAGGACCCGAGCGGGAACTCGATCGACCTGACCGTGCGGCCATTCGCGTCCGGACGACGCTACTTTCCAGGCCGCGATGCCGGGATCGACGAGTTCAGCCATATCGGACTGCGCGTGAGCGACCCGCGCGAGGCCGAAAAATTCTGGTCCGAGGTCTTCAATTTCCGCACCAGCGACTGGATCGGCTGGTCGGCTCTGATGACCTTCGATGCCGTGCATCACCGTTTCGCGCTTTTTCCCTCCGACCGGCCCGGTATCCAGCACATCAATTTCCAGGTCCGCGAGACCGATGACATAATGCGTTCGAACTACTTCCTGAAGAACCACCAGGTGCGCATTCAGGCAGGGCCCGGGCGGCATTCCCTGTCCGGCGCGCGGTTTCTGTATTTCTATGGGCCGGACGACATGATTTACGAGTATTCCTGTGGCGTGCGCATGATCGACCAGACCTGGCGGGCACGGCAATTCCCGGTCAACGATGCGTCCTTCTGTGCCTGGGGGTCGCGCCCGGATTTGAGCGTCCTGGAAGGCACGGACGCGGCCAAATAGTCATTCCACCGGAGCCAGAGACCATGATC
>JAYQBG010000011.1:5252-24836 GCA_038137215.1 Alphaproteobacteria bacterium | reverse complement strand
CCACCGGAGCCAGAGACCATGATCAATATTATCGGCATTCGATACTGCCGCCTGGGCACGACCGATCTCCCCGGCGCGGTGGACTACACCAGGAACATCATCGGGCTGGAAGAAGTCGGACGCGAAAACGGCGCGGTCTATCTTCGCGGTGACGACCGGGATCACAATATCTGTTACTTCGCGGGCGATCCCGCAGACCACACCCTGGGTCTGGAAGTCGAAACCTTTGAGGAGCTCGACGCCGCGGAAAACAAGCTGCGCGAAGCGGGGCGTCCGGTCCGGCGCGGAAGCGATGAAGAGGCTGCAGCCCGCCGGGTGATGGGGTTTCTCAATTTCGAGGACCCGACCGGCAACTCCATCGACCTGGTGGTGCGGCCGTTTCATTCGGGTCGGCGTTACTTCCCCTCTCGCGATGCCGGAATCACCGAGTTCAGCCATGTCGGATTGAAAACCAGCGATGCCGCCCGCGATGAGGTTTTCTGGTCCGGCCTCTTCAACATTCGCGCCAATGACCGGATCGGTGACGCGGCCCTGATGTCCTTTGACGAAGTTCACCATCGGATCGCCCTGTTCCCGACAGATCATGCGGGAATCCAGCACATCAATTTTCAGGTCGAATCCATCGACGACATCATGCGCTCATACTATTTCCTGACTGAACGTCAGGTTCAGATCCGGTTCGGGCCCGGCCGCCACCCCACTTCGGGAGCCATGTTCCTCTATTACGAAGGCCCCGACGGCATGACCTACGAATTCTCTTCGGGCGTGCGGAACGTGGATGAAACCTGGCGGCCGCGCCAACTGCCGTTCAAGGATGAGTCCTTCTGCATGTGGGGCGCACGACCCAACATTCCCGAATTCTCTGACGACTGAGCAGGTTCGACATGACCACTACCGCGTTTGGCCAGCCAGGCGAAGCCCAGGACATCACGGCCATTCGGGTCCGTAAGGCTGCGCGCGCCCTGCCGCGTCACGATCTGGGCCATGCCTATGGTCATGTCAGCGCACGGCTGGATGCCGACGGAGACCCGGAATGAACGACGACCCTCAGCCGCCTCCCGGCACCTCTGGGGCCCCAAGGCCTATGAGAATCTCGACTTTCTGAAAAGCCGGAACGCCCGCTCGTTGCGCATTCTTTCCGAGTATCTCGAGCCGCTCAGCCGCTTCGAACACTATGAAATCGACGACACCATCGTGTTCATGGGCTCCGCGCGACTGAAACCGGCAGACGACGCCGCGGCCATGGTGAAAGCCGCAGAAGCCGGGGAGGGCGACCTGGAAACCGCGCGACAGGCCGAGCGCATGTCGGTGTACTACGAGGCCGCGCGCGAAATGGCGTTCAAACTGACCGGATGGTCAAAGGCGCTGGAGGAAGGCCATCGCCGGTTTGTGATCTGTACGGGCGGCGGCCCGGGCATCATGGAAGCCGCCAACCGGGGCGCTTCCGAGGCCAAGGGAACCAATATCGGCCTGACAATCTCGATCCCCGCGGAGGAATTCGACAAACCCCTATATCAGCCGCGAGCTGAACCTGGTGTTCCACTATTTCTTCATGCGGAAGTTCTGGTTCACCTATCCGGCCAAGGCCGTCGTTCTGTTCCCCGGCGGCTTCGGGACCCTCGACGAGCTGTTCGAGATTCTGACCCTGATCCAGACCCAGAAAATCAAGAAACGCGTGCCGATTGTTCTGTTCGGCCACGCGTTCTGGGACCGGGTGATTGACATGGATGCGCTGGTCGAATTCGGCACCATCAGCCCCGAAGACCTGAACCTGTTCTACAGGACAGATTCCGTGGACGATGCCTATGACTACATCACCCGCGAACTGATCGCCCATGACCTGGACGCGCCCGGGTCAATCTCTGACCCGGTGCTAGTCGGCGAAAGACCGGATATAGGCAATCACGGCGGCGATTTCCCGTTCGGACAAGGGCATCGCCGGCATCACCGGATGTGGCTCGCTCAACCAGCCGCGCAGTTGCGCATTGGTCAGTTCCGAACGTCCCAGGGTCCGGAATGACGGCACACCGTCATAGGCAGACCCGCGCTGATTCTCACTCACCACATGGCAGCCCGAACAAAGCTCCTGCGCGAGCGTGGCGCCGCGGATGCGCTCATTGTCCTCCTGCGCCAGGGCTGGCAGCGCAAGCCCCAACCCGGCGCAGAACGTTAGGATGAACAGCTTTTGTCTATCGAGGATCATGCGTGGCATGCTAACCAAACTTTCCGGCAGAGATGTTGCTTTAAAGCAAGCCACCTCCATATCCAACGGACGAACGGCCACACAAGGGTATTCCGCGTCATGACCATCCATATTGAATTCTGCAAAATGTGAAACTACGAGCCGCGTGCGCTCCGTGCGAGGGACCTGCTTGTAGAAAAAGGCGAAACCGTTGAAATCGTACCGGGCCGAACGGGCTCCTTCGAAATCACCCGCGATGGTGAATTGCTCTATTCGAAACTTGAAACCCACCGGTTTCCCGAAGACGACGAAATCCGGGCATTTGCCCGCAACGGATAGCCGGCCGCGCTTATGACCGAAAACCCCTACTATCCGCCCGGCGAACCCAAACGCCTGATTGTGGGCATCTCCGGCGCGACCGGCATCGTCTATGGCGTTCGTCTGCTGCAGGCCTTGCGCAAGAGCGAGGTCGAGACCCATCTGGTCGTCAGCCGTCCCGGTGTGATGACCCTTAAATACGAAACCGACATGACCCGCGACGACCTCTATGCGCTGGCCGATCACGTCTATGCCCCCAACGATGTGGGCGCCGCGATCGCGTCGGGGTCCATGCTCGCCCTGGGGATGGTCGTCGCACCTTGTGCTGTGAAATCGGCTGCCGAAATTGCGTCCGGCGCCACCCAGACACTGCTGACCCGGGCCGCCGACGTCACCCTGAAGGAGCGCCGGCGGCTGGTCCTGATGGTGCGGGAAAGCCCGCTCCACACCGGCCATCTGCGCACGCTCACCGAAGCGTCAGAGATCGGGGCGATCGTCATGCCGCCCATGCCGGCCTTCTATCCGATGCCCAGGTCGATTGACGATATGGTCGATCACGCGGTCGGACGCGTGCTGGACCTCTATGGCATCGAACACAGCCTTTCGCCCCGCTGGACCGGAACCCCCGGCTGACGGGACTTTCGCCCCCGGGCCATGTGATCCGGGACTTATTCCGGCCCGTAAAAAAAATCGCTCGAAACTGGGCGAGAAATTGATGTGTCGGGTATACTTGGAACCATGAAGCTTCGTCATGCAGTTTTGGTCGCTCTGGGTCTGACCGTGTTTCTGGTGTTCCCCGGCATGGCCGCGGCGTCGCCCAAGGAAGGGCTTTTGAGGTTCGAGGTCGCCCTGGATGGCAGCCCCATCGGTGAGCACAGCCTGAACTTCGCGCAAACCGACGCGAAGGATCTGGAAATCGGGATCGCGATTGATCTTGCTGTGAAACTCGGACCCTTCACGGTCTTCGATTACACCCATCGCAATGCCAGCCTCTGGCGTGACGGATTACTGTATCGCATGCAAAGCGAAACCGACGACAATGGCGATCTGCACAAGGTGCTTGTGGAGGCCGGGGATGGTACTCTGCGGGTCACCGCCGGCGGCGTCAATGTTTATGAAATTCCCGATCGTATGCTGCCGACCACCTACTGGATGGCCTCGACGGTCGCCCAGTCACAGCTGATCAATTCCCAGACCGGCGAGCTGCTGGAGGTCGAAATCCTGGAACGCGGCCGCGAAGACGTCCCCGGCCCCAACGGTCCGATCCCGGCCACGCATTATGAACTCACCGGCGATCTCGAAATCGACCTCTGGTACGACGATGCGGGCATTCTCGTGGGACTGGCCTTTGTCGCCCGTGGTTCGGACGTGACCTATCGGCTGATCGAACGCGTCGGACTTCTGCCCGTTGCCGCGGCCATGCCGAATTTGACGGCGCGGAACTAGTCTCCTGACCTCCGGCATGCGCGCGGCCGCACAACCCGAAACGCGCGCCCTCACGAGCGCTCAGATCCTTGCCTATGGTCTGCCGGGCCTGCCCCTGGCCGTCCTGCTTCTTCCGCTGTTCGTCATCATCCCAACCTTCTATGCCGACGATCTTGGCCTCGGCCTGGCCACTGTCGGCGGTGTTCTGTTTTTCGCGCGTATCTGGGATGTCGTCAGCGACCCCCTGATCGGGATGCTGTCGGACCGCACCCGCATCCGGTTCGGACAGCGCCGCCCCTGGCTTGTCGTCGGCGCCCCGATCGCCATGCTCGGCACCTGGGCCCTTTTCAATCCACCCACCGATGTCACCGGCGGCTACCTGCTGGTCGCCACCCTGGCGCTCTATCTGGGCGGCACAATGATCATGTTGCCCTATACCGCCTGGGCTGCCGAACTCTCGCCCCATCACCACGAACGCAGCCGGATTGCGGCCGCCCGCGAGATCGCGATCGTCCTCGGGACCCTCTGCGCGATTGCGCTGCCCGCCGGGCTGGGCCTCACCCGTGGCGAGATCGTCAGCGGCACCGCGACCGCTCTGCTGATCCTGATCCCGGTCACGGTCCTGATCGCTGTCGTCAGCCTGCCCGACCCTCTGCCCGAACGCCCGGCCCGCTGTCCCGGCTGGCAGGGGCTCCAGACGCTCTGGCGCAACCGCCCGTTCCGGTATCTGGTCTCGGCCTATTTCGTGAACGGCGTGGCCTATGGTCTGCCGGCAACGCTATTTCTGCTCTATGCCGAGTACATCCTGGGCAGCCCCGACAGCGCATGGATCTTGCTGATCGTGTATTTCGCCAGCGCCATCCTCGCCCTGCCCCTCTGGCTCGCGCTGAGCCGGAAAATCGGAAAACGGCGCACCTGGATCGTGGCCATGATGCTTGCCGCCGCCGGGTTCTGGCCCGCGGTGCTGCTGGGAGACGGCGATATCTACTGGTTCGTCGCGATCTGCATTATCACCGGCGCTCCGCTCGGCGCCGAACTGGTCATGCCGCCCTCGATGCAGGCCGACGTGGTGGATATCGACGCGCGCAGTAATGGCGTCCGCCGCACGGGCACAATGTTCGGGGTGTGGGGCGTGGCCACTAAGGTTCCCCTGGCCGTGGGCGTGGGCATCGCCTTCCCGCTCCTCCAGGCATCGGGCTTCGACCCCGCGGCCCCGTCCAACAGCGCCAGCGCGCTGTTCGTCCTGGCCGCGCTCTACGGCTTGTTACCGGTGATCTTCAAGCTGTGCGCCATTCTGATCATGGCGCGCTATCCGGATCAGACCACCGGGACCATCAACCCCTAGGACGCCGTTGCGCGAAGCGCCGCCAGCCAGGTCTCGACCCGGGCCCGGTTCACCCCCAAATCGTTGAGCCCGTAAATCGAGCGGCTGTAGATGGCGAGGGTCGAGCGCGAGTCCGAAAGCGGAATCACCCAGACCGTCACCCGGTCCGAGAACCGGAACCGTGCCGAGCGCTGGACATGTTCGAAACGCAACGGTGCTGCCGTTTCCAGAGTCTCCACGCGGGGCTGACCGGCCACCGCCTCCGGCCATTTTCGACTGAGAGCCTCGGCCGGAAGATCGAATTCCGGGCTTTGCATATCCGGTGTGGTCGGACAGAACCCGGTCGGACAGACGAGAAACTGGTTGAGTTTCCGGTTCCGTTCGAGTGAGGACAAATCAAGGGGCGTCGCATCAGCAACCGGAAACACCGCTGCAAGCGGCCGGGTGCCCAGCGGGGTGAACAGCAGCACGGCAGCCACACCGCCGACCAGAAGGAGAAGCGCTAACAAGTGTCGAAGTCCCTTCATGGAGTCAACTAATTGCCAAAGTGTGCGCTGCCCCACCCTGGATTTCGTGGTGCGCCCGGCAGGATTCGAACCTGCGGCCTCGGGATTAGGAATCCCGCGCTCTATCCGACTGAGCTACGAGCGCGCGCACGGAGTACGCTCCCTAATTACCGTCGAGACGCGCCCAGCGCCAGAGTGAGGTTTCGGGGTCGAGCGGGACGCGCCCGTATCTAGATGCCGATAAAGGGCTGTACGAGACGCGCAACAGAGCCGCGGAAGCGCAACGGCGTGTCGGTCACTGCAAGGCAGATGCAATCCTGTCCGGCTGTCGCAACGGGCTGATGTTCGAGATCGGAATCGGCGGTCTCGACGTCTCCCGCCGAGAACTCGATGTCCCCGTCCATGAAGCTGCCCTGCAGTACCATGGTCAGCTCAAGACCGTTATGGCCATGTTCGGGAACCGGGTTTCCGGCCGGAATCCGGATCAGGCGTGCCGTCGGCGCACCGCGTCCCGAGACGAGCGGAATGTGATAGGCCCCGCGCCCGAGACGCTTCCAACGCAGGCTTTCCAGATCGCCGCCCGCATAATCGCGCAGCGGCTGCGGCAGCACCGGCTGGGCGCCGTGCGACAGCTCGACAGGTGCCCTCTCCGGCCTTGTTTCAGGTGTTACCGCGCGCGCCAGCGTGGCTTCCAGCGCATCGGCCGTCATCTCCACAGGCTCGGCCTCGGCCACCAGGGCACCGCCGACCGCCTCGGCCGCGCGCACCTTGTTACGACAGGTCGGGCAGAGCGCCGTGTGGGTTGCAATCAGGACAGACCAGGCTTCCGCGAGTTCGCCGGATGCATAGCCAACGAGAAGTTCGTCATCGGGATGATGCTGAATGGACATGACAATCACTCTTCATCTTCAAGGATGGTGCGAATCCGGCCGAATGCCAGCCGAATCCGGGATTTAACGGTCCCCAGAGGAATGCCCAGGGCATCGGAAATTTCTGTATGGGTCTTGTCGTCGAAAAACGACATATGCAGGACTTCGCGCTGTTCGTCCGGCAACTCGGCCAGCGCCGCCCGGATCCGGACCGCATCCTGTTTCTGCTCAACAACGGAATCCGCGCTGGCCGGGGGATCGGGCACCAACGCAGGATCTTCGGGATCCAGTTCCGGATGGTTGCTCCGGCGAAACGCATCAATCCTGAGGTTACGCGCGATCGTGAATATCCAGGTGGATGCCGCGGCGCGGGTGGGATCGTAGCGGTCCGCCTTGCGCCAGACCGTAGCAAGAGCCTCCTGTGCCAGCTCCTCGGCCTGCATATTGTCGGAGCCGAGGCGCAGCATGTAGGACTTCACGCGCGGCGCAAAGTGAGCGAACAGCGCCGCGAATGCGGCCCTGTCCTGGTCGGCAACAGCACACAGAAGCGAACTCCAGTCCGGGGCCGCGTCTGAGGCGCGTGAAGAATCTTCGTTCGGCAAGTCTTTCGACCGTTTTCGGTTAGGTGACAAACGCCCGGACCGGGGGACAAGCCCGAGCATCGGAGGAGCAGAAGCGGTCGATATGGCCAAGGAATGGGTCATTTGAAGCTTCTACGGGACCACAAGCAACACGGATCACATCGGTCGATCAAGCCCGACGAAATAACGACAGCCTTTGGCGCGCCCGTCACTTGATCCATTACGCTGCGTCACGCGTAAGGGTATAACTACTTTTTCCTGTGGTAACCTTGATGCACAACAAAAAAAATATCGCTATCGTCGGGACCGGAATTGCGGGCCTTTCGGCGGCCTGGCTCCTTGCGCGACGTCATCAGGTCACCGTGTTCGAGCGCGCCAGCTGGACGGGCGGCCACACCAACACGGTCGATGTCGAACTGGACGGCCGGGAGATCCCGGTCGATACCGGTTTCATTGTTTACAATGAGAAGAACTACGGAAATCTGGTCGCGCTGTTCCGGCATTTCGACGTCGAAACCCAGACCGGCGACATGTCGTTCGGCGTGTCGCTGGACGGCGGCCGCCTGGAATATTCGAGCGATGTTCCCCGCGGCCTGTTCGGGCAGCCCCGCAACCTGATGCGGCCGGGCTTCTGGGCGATTCTCCGGGGCATCAGGCGTTTCTACGCGCAGGCGCCCGTGGATCTTGCGAACGGCGCGTTGGCGGGCCTGACACTCGGCCAATACCTGCAACGCGAAAACTACGGGCGTGACTTCGCGCGCGATCATCTTCTGCCCATGGGGGCGGCGATCTGGTCTGCGCGGGCTGAGGACATGGAAAGCTACCCGGCGGAGTCCTTCATCCGTTTCTTCGAAAGCCATGACCTGCTCAATCTCCAGGACCGGATGAAGTGGCGCACGGTGAGCGGCGGCAGCCGGTCCTATGTCGAGAAACTGACCGCGTCCTTTTCCGACCGGATTTATCGAAATTGTCCGGTCGTCAAAGTCGCGCGAACAGGTGCCGGTGTCGTGTTGGAAGACGGTCAGGGCCGCCGGCACAGTTTCGACCACGTGGTGATGGCAACCCATGCCGACGACACGCTGGATATGCTTTCGGATGCTTCCCTCGACGAACGCAATATCCTCGGCGCCATCCGCTATAGTGAGAACCGGGCCTATCTGCATCACGACGCGTCATTGATGCCGAAACGAAAATCCGTCTGGGCAAGCTGGAACTATCTCGCAGACACCCGCTCCGAATCGGCGCGTCCGCCGGAGGTGAGCTACTGGCTGAACCGGCTCCAGAATCTTCCGGCCAAACAGAACGTGTTCCTGACGCTCAACCCGGCAACGCCGCCGGAAGAGGCACGGCGCGTGGCCGAGTTCAACTACCACCACCCCCTGTTCGACAGCGCCGCCCTGAGCGCGCAGCCGGAACTTTGGCGTTTGCAGGGGCACCGGAACACATGGTTCTGCGGCAGCTATTTCGGCTACGGGTTCCATGAGGATGCCCTGCAGTCCGGGCTCGCCGTCGGCGAAGTGCTCGGGGATGTCTCCCGGCCCTGGAACCTTCCCTACCCGTCGGACCGGATGCAGTTGCCCCTCGCCGAACCGGAAGAACCCCTGTTGGCTGCGCTATGAGCCATTCGGCCGCCTATACCGGGCTTGTCGTCCACGCCCGCAAACGGCCCCGGGCGCACCGGCTTCGGTATCGCGTCTTCTATCTTCTGCTCGATCTCGACGAACTCCCGGCACTTGACCGCTCCCTGCGCCTGTTCGGTTACAACCGAGCCGGGTTGTTCTCGTTTCACGACCGCGATCACGGACCGCGCGACGGTTCGGACCTGCGGAGCTGGGTGGACGGACAACTGGCCAAGGCCGGCATCGAGATTCCGGGCGGACGGGTCCGGCTGCTCTGCCTGCCGCGCATTCTGGGTTACGTGTTCAATCCGATTTCGGTGTTCTACTGTTTCGACCGGGACGGCCAGTTCAAGGCCGCCCTCTACGAAGTGTCGAACACCTTTCACGAAACCCATACCTATCTGCTGCCGGTCGAGGATGACGCGGGCACCGTCGTTCATCACAGCTTCGACAAAAACCTCTATGTCTCCCCGTTCATTCCGATGGACTGCCGGTATCACATCGCCCTGCGGAACCCGGATGATCATGCGAGCATCGCCATTCGCGAGACCGACAGCGAGGGCGATCTGCTGGCGGCCACCTTTCATGGAAGCCGCACAGGCATGACCGACGGGTTCCTGTCATCCACATTCGTGAGGTTTCCCCTTCTGACGATCAAAGTTATGGTTGGAATTCACTGGGACGCACTTAAACTCTGGCTCAAACGCACGCCCGTCTTTCGCCACCCACCGAAGCCAGCCAGCTCGGTCTCCATTCTTCGTCATTCCGGATCGTTGCCTGATGTCAGAGTACGCACAGACTGATACCCAGACACCCACCACCCGTAACGCCGAGACGCTCCGGCATCGTGCCTTCCGCACCTTTGTCGGGCGGCTGAGTTCAGCCCTGGAATGCGGATCGCTCTCGATCGAGTTGCCCGGCGGTGACCTGTTTCAGGCTCAGGGCGCACATGCCGGGCCAGATGCCGAAATTCTCGTGAACCGCACCCGCGCGGCACGCCGCGCCCTGTTCGGCGGTTCCCTCGGCCTGGCGGATTCCTATATCGACGAAGACTGGGATTCCGACGACCTGACGGCCGTGATCGAGCTCTGCGCGCAGAATATTCACAGTTTCAACCGTGAGATTGAGCCGCGGTATTCCCTGGGCCGGGTTCTTTCACGCCTGCGGCACCGGGGCCGGGCAAACACCAAAACCGGCAGCCGCCGCAACATTGCGGCGCATTACGACCTGGGCAATGCGTTCTACGCCCAATGGCTGGACCCGAGCATGACCTATTCCTCGGCCTGCTTCGAAAGCGAAGAGGAATCTCTGACGACGGCGCAGGTCCGAAAATTCGACAACCTCGCAAAGATGCTCGACCTGCAGCCGGACGACCATCTTCTGGAGGTGGGATGCGGCTGGGGTGCCTTTGCGATCCATGCGGCATCGACATATGGCTGCCGCGTGACCGCCCTGACCGTCTCCCCCGCCCAGGCGGAATGGGCACGGCAAAAGGTGGCCGAGGCCGGATTGACGGATCGGGTCGAAATCCGGCTCCAGGATTACCGGGATGTCCCGGGCACGTTCGACAAGATCGCCTCCATCGAAATGTTCGAAGCCGTCGGCGAACAGTACTGGCCGATCTTCTTCCAGACCCTCGCACAACGCTTGCGCGCCGGGGGGCTGGCCGCACTCCAGGTGATCACCATCGAGAACAAGCGCTTCGAGCAGTACCGGAAGAACCCGGATTTCATTCAGATGCGTGTGTTCCCCGGGGGCATGCTGCCTTCGGAAGAGGTGTTTGCAGAATCGGCGGCGGCTGTCGGACTGAACCTCGACCAGTCCAACATGTTCGGCCGCGATTACGCCGAAACGCTGCGGCGCTGGCGGGAAAACTTCGAAGCGAAATGGCCCGACATAGCGCCGATGGGTTTCGATGAGCGGTTCCGCAGATTGTGGCGCTATTACCTCTGCTACTGCGAGGCCGGGTTCAGGGCCGGGACGATTTCCGTCGGCCAGTTCCGGCTGACGCCGTCCTGATCAGTCACGCCGGGGCACCGTGCGCCGGATCAGCGCAAAATACAGTGCATAGGGCAGGATCCGCAGACATTTCATGATGTAGGCGAAACGGCGCGGGAAGGTGATCTCGAACCCGCGTCCGTCCACACCCCTGACGATCCGCGCCGCCGCCGTTTCCGCATCAATCAGGAACGGCATCGGAAACGGGTTCTTGTCCGTCAGCGGCGTTTTCACGAAGCCGGGCGTGATGCAGAACATCCTTACATTCCTGGATGCGAGCTCGGGCCGCAGCGCTTCACACATATTGATCAGCCCGGCCTTGGATGCGCCATATCCGCTCGAAGTCGGCAATCCGCGATAGCCTGCCAGCGATGCCACCACGGCAATGCGGCCGGCCTCCCGCGCAACAAAGGCGTCGATGACAGGCGCCAGGCAGTGCACGGTTCCCATCAGATTGACCTCGACCAGCTTGCGGACCGGCTCCACCGCAAATTCAGCACCGTCAATCGGCTGATGCGTACCGGCATTGAGGATTGCCAGATCGACAGGGCCAAGCCGGCTCTCTATGTCAGCAAAGACCTGCGCCGAGGCCTCGGGATCCGTGACATCGAGCTCGAACGCAATGATCGATCCCGGCAGGCCCTCCGCTTCGTCGGAAAGCGCCTCCAGCTTCTCCGCGCTGCGCGCGCTGGCCGCGACGGTCCAGCCGTCAGCGGCCAGACGCCGGGTCACCGCTGCGCCGATACCCTGACTGGCACCGGTCACCCAGGCAACTTTCGCGTTGTTGTTCGGCTCGTTCATGGTTTGCCCGGATTGCTGTTGCGCGCTGTGATTCTCACTGCGAGTCTCTACGCGCCCGTTCCGCTCCAGATCATGCCGTCACCGACGTGATCCGATCGGGCATGTCCTGCGTAAATACTACGACACAAGCACAATGCGTTCGTCAGTGTCATCCATGGCCGGCCTTCATCGAGACTTCGTCTCCCCCCAAGGTCGCGTCATACAAGGGTCGGACCAGGACTGTTCCCCGATAGCCTGGTCCGGCCCGACTTTTCTGTCCCTAACGAACCGACTTGTACCAGTCGAGGATCTCTTCGCCGGTCCACACAAAGGTGTCGTCCCGGTTGCAGACATGCTCGAGGATACGGCGGATTTCACGCGCCCGGTGGGGGACGCCCATGATGTAGGGGTGCAGGGTAAAGCACATGATACGGGTCGAGCCCGGCTCGGCGGTGGCGTCTTCGATCAACTGATCGAATTCCCGGATGGCCCGGTCGCCGTATTCCTGGGCCCGGTGGCCCTGAATAAGCTGCATCGCCAGATCGTTGAGTTCCTGCGTATAGGGCAGGCCCACAATCGAACCGTTCTTGGTCCGCAGCTCAACCGGCTGATAGTCCATCACCCAGTCGGCCACATACTCGAAGCCTGCGTCATGCAGCCAGTCCACGGTATCGTGGGTCTCGGCCAGCGCCGGTCCCAGCCATCCCTTGGGCGGCTTGCCGGAATATTCCTTCAGCTTGGCGAACACCCGATGGATCATGTCCTCCTGATCCTCGACAGCGGGCAAGGCCCGTTGGATCCAGCCATGGCCGCACAGGTCCCAGCCGGAGTCGAGGCAGGCATCGACGATCTGCGGATAGACGTCACAGACCGTGCCGTTGAGCACCAGAGTGCCGCGCGCCCCGAACTCGTCGAAGATGCGCTTGAGACGCCAGAAGCCGACGCGCTGGCCATATTCGTGCCAGGCCCAGTTTGGAATGTCGGGCACGGACTTCTCGACGCTGCCGGGCGGATTGACAACCGTGCGCGGCATCGGCGCGTCGATCACCCAGTTCTCCACATTGATGCAGGGCCAGACCACAACCTTGCGGCCTTCGGGCAGCGGCAGGGGCTTGCGTCCGTGAATCGGTTGATAGTCGATACGGTCTGTCGGCCAGTCGAGGCTCATGATGGATCTCCTTGCGGTCTGCGGGGGCCTGCTCAGTCGGGGCGGATGCGGGTCAGCTCGTATCCCACACCGTCGCAATTCGGATAGACATCGGTCTTCTCGGTCGAGACACGAATGGCCAGGACCTGATCAAAGCCCAGCGCAAACTCGGCAATCTGTTCGACCAGCGTTTCCTGCAGATTGATATGCCGCGCGGCGACGAATTCCAGAACGCCGGTGCGAATCTGATCGTAGTCAAAGACTTCCGAAAAGCTGTCGGTCTTCGGTGCGGTATCGGCGCGCATGTAAAGCACCATATTGATGCTCAGCGGCTGGGTGCGGCCCTGTTCGTGGTCATGGACACCCATACGGACATCGACGGACAGGTTCCGGAAAAATATCTTCCGAATCTCCGATCCACCTTCGAGCAGGCGCTGCTCCACAGGATCTGAAACAACCGTATCGGCTATAAGTGCGTTCATTTTGAAGAGTCCTGATCCGGAGCGCGATCGAGGAACATAACGTCCCGCTCGCTGCGCACCAAATGTTGCCCGCCATCCACCAGGATGGTTTCCCCGGTGACGGCGCGCGCACCCACGAGATAACGCACGGCATCGCTCACATCCTGTGGGGTGGAACCCCTGTCGAGCGGCGTGCGTTGGTGAACCGAGGCGAACTGGGAGTCTGTCTGATCGCCGCTGGGCAAACTCAGGCCCGGCGCCACGCCGCAGACCCGGATCGCCGGACCAAGGGCCATGGCCAGCATATCGGTCAGACCCGCAAGGCCGTATTTGGACAACGAGTAGCTCAGGAAATCAGGGTTCGTGTTTGCCAGTTTCTGATCGAGAATATTGACGATCACGCCGTCTTCGCCCTCCGGCAACTGTACCGCGAAGGCCTGCGACAGCAGAACCGGTGCACGCAGATTGACCGCCAGGATGTCATCGAAGCCCGCCGCCGAGACGTCGTCTATACGGTCCTCGACAAACAGCGAGGCATTGTTGACCAGACAGGTCAGGCCACCTGTCTGCGCAGACGCTTCGCGGACCAGACCGCTGCAGGCCTGCGGGTCACCAAGATCAGCGGGCAGGGCCGTGGCCTTCCCGCCCGTCCGGATAATTTCGGCAACGGTTGCATCGGCATCCGCCGAAGACCGGTTGTAGTGCACGACCACATGCCATCCGTCAGCCGCCAGGCCCAGTGCAATGCTCCGCCCGATCCGCTGGGCCGCACCCGTGACCAGCGCTGCCGTCATGCAACGGGCCGGACGATGCTAGTTGACAATGTCTTCCAGCGGCACGTGGTAGTAGATCGTGGCGATCTCGGTTCCCGGATTGCTGTCGCCCAGCCCTGCATTCGAGATGTGGCTTACCGCCAGGGAAACACGCGAACGGTCATCGAAGCGGTAGCCAAATTCCAGCTGGGACCGGAATTCGATCGTGTGGCCCAGATCCTTGCCGTTGCCATCGGCGTAAAGCCCGGCGCCGAAGCTCGGTGTGAAGACCCAACGGCGCCCGAAATAGATATCGGTCAGAACGCCCACCGCGCCATAGACGGCCTGTTCGGTCGTCGCTTCGATCCCGGCCCAGGGCTTGAGAAAGCCGAGCGCCTTGTAACCGGAGCGGTATTCGAGGCGGAAGTCGAATGCATCCTGGTCGTCATTGAAGTCGTACCAGCCGCCACCCACGACGATGAAGTCCGGGTCGTCGGCCATGGCCGGCGTTGAAAAGGCGACCGCCATTGCCACCGCGCATGCAGCGATTTTCGTCCATATACCCAACTTGAACCCCCAATATCAGACAAGGCTGATTATATGTTGGCAGCATCATAGGGTATCGGGCTACACACGAAAACCGTTCTGATTGCCCTCAGACGACCTGTTTCAAACCCTCGACAGCGTCAACAAGCGCGGCGCGGGTGCCCTTCTCCAGGGCCGAATGTCCGGCATCAGGGACAATCGTGAACTCAGCATCCGGCCAGGCACGGGCCAGCCGATAGGCTGTTTCGATGGGACACACCACATCGTAACGGCCGTGCACAATATGCGCGGGAATGCCCCGGATGGCATCGAGTTCCGCAAAAAGCTGGTCGGGCTTCAGAAAGGCCTCATGAGCCAAATAGTGTGCCTCGATACGGGCCAGCGCCAGCGTTCCCGTGGACGCCGAAATGGCGCGAACCGCATCGGGATTGGGCTTCAGGGTCGAACACCGCGCCTCGTAACGCACCCAGTTTAGCGCGGCCGGCATATGGATTTCGGCATCCGGGTCATTGAGACGCTTCCGATAGGCCGCCAGAAGATCGCCCCGCTCATCTTCGGGAATCGCCTTGGCGAAGTCCTGCCACGCGTCGGGAAACAGCCGTCCCATGCCGTGAAGAAACCAATCCACCTCGCGGGGCGAGCAGGTAAACACCCCGCGCAGCACGAGACCAAGGCAGCGCGCGGGCCAAGCCTGCGCATAGGCAAGGGCCAGGGTTGACCCCCAGGACCCGCCGAAGAGGTGCCACCGATCCACCTCCAGATAGTCCCGCAGTGTTTCCATATCCCGGATCAGGTGCGCGGTGGTGTTGGCCTCGACACTCGCCTGCGGGGTGGAGCGCCCGGCCCCGCGCTGATCGAACAGGATAATCCGGAAATGGTCCGGGTCGAAAAACCGCCGATGTGCCGGCATCGTCCCGGCACCCGGCCCACCATGTATGAAGACGACCGGCACGCCATCCGGTCGGCCGCTTTCCTCCCAGTACATGTCGTGGCCGTTGTCGAGCGCAAGGCGACCATGCGCATGCGGCTCGATATCGGCAAACAGAGCGGTGCGCAACGCAGGACTCCCATGACGCAAAGCCTGCATCAGGGCGCAGAGCCCTGCGGTTTGTCAACCAGACCCGCCATGAATTCGCCTTGCCGGACTGCAACGCTCGGACGTGTAAATCGTTATACTGGTCACTATGAAGCTGTTGCCTCACATAACAGTTCTGTTTGCGCTGTTCGCGAGCGCTGCGCAGGCATATGCCGAGATCCCCGATGCGCTTGCCGATCGGCTCGCGCCGGGTTCGTCCGGTGTTGTCGTCGAGGTTGTCGATGACAACACCATTCGCCTCGACAATGGGCGACAGGTCCGGCTGGTCGGAATCCAGGCGCCCAAGCTGCCGCTGGGCCGACCCGGCTTCGAGAAATGGCCCCTTGCCGACGAAGCCAAACAGGCCCTGGAAGACATGGTGCGCGGGAAGACCGTGACCCTGGCCTTCGGAGGCCAGAAGGTGGACCGGTACAACCGGTTTCTCGCCCACCTGTTCCTTCCCGACGGCACCTGGGTTCAGCAACGCCTGCTCGAAACGGGCCTGGCCCGGGTTTACAGTTTTCCCGACAACCGGGCTCTTGTCGCGGAAATGCTGGCATATGAAACCCGCGCCCGTGCGGCCGGCCGCGGGATATGGACACTCCCCTATTATGTGGTTCTGGACCCGGACGGCAGCGCCGATCACCTGGAAAGGTTTGCCCTGGTCGAGGGGCGGGTGCGCGAGACGGCGCAGATTCGCGGGTGGACTTATCTCAATTTCGGGGCCGACTGGCGGACGGATTTCACGATTGCCATCGCCCCCGGACACTGGAAACGCTTCCAGGCCGCCGGCATCAGTTTCGAGGACTACAAGGGCCGCAAGGTCCAGGTGCGCGGCTGGCTCAAATCGCGCAATGGCCCCATGATCGATGTGACACATCCCGAGCAAATCGAGGTTCTTTCACCATGACGACGAGTCTCCCTCACGGAAACATAGGCCTGAAATCCTGTCTGGCACTTATCGGATTGCTGCTGACGGCCTGTTCGGTCAATCCCGCGACCGGCGATCGCGATTTTACCGCCTTCATGTCACCCGAAAAGGAGGTGCAGATCGGCCGGGAGGAGCATCCCAAGATCATCGCGCAGTTCGGCGGTGTTTATGACGATCCCAAGGTCACCGCCTATGTGAACCGGATCGGCCAACAGCTTGCGGAAGTCTCGGAACTGCCGGATCTCGACTTTACCTTCACCGTTCTCAACGACGACATCGTCAACGCCTTCGCCCTGCCCGGTGGCTATGTCTATATCTCGCGCGGCCTGCTCGGCCTGGCCAACACGGAAGCCGAGCTTGCCGGTGTTCTCGGTCATGAGATCGGCCACGTAACCGCACGACACTCCGCCCAGCGCTACAGTTCTGCCGTTCTGGCCCAGGGCGGTTCTGTGGTCACGGGCATTCTGGGTTCGATATTTCTGGGGACCTCCGAGATCGGGCAGGCCGTAGCGCAATCTTCCGCGGTCTATCTCCAGTCCTTCTCGCGCGAGCATGAGTTCGAGGCCGATACGCTGGGCGTGCGATATCTGGCACGCGCGGGCTATACGACCGACGCCATGGCGTCCTTTCTGGCCTCGCTCCAGGCCTATAGTTCACTCGAAGCGCAGGTCAGCGGGCAACCGGACCCGGCCTCCCGGTACAACATCATGTCCACGCACCCACGCACCCAGGACCGCGTGGTTGCCGCGACACGGGCGGCCAATGTCCAGCAGGTCCCCGATCCGACGATCGGCAATCGCGAATATATGGCCGCGATTGACGGGATCATATTCGGCGGATCGCCGGAGGCCGGCCTCATCCGGGACCGTGTTTTCGTCCACGAGCCCCTGGATTTTCTGTTCGAGGTTCCCCAGGGCTTCAGCCTTTTCAACGGAACCCAGCAGGTTATCGCGCGTGGTCCGGACAACGCGGCCATTGTTTTCGATGGCGGGAAGGTTGCCGCCGGCACAAGCATGTCGGACTATCTCTCCCGTGTCTGGGCGAAGAACGCCCGCCTGAACAATCTTGAGAGCCTGCGCATCAATGGTATGGATGCCGCAACAGGCACGACGCGGGTCCGGAATCGCAGCGGAACCTTCAATGCCCAGTTGGTCGCCATTCGCCACAGCGGCGATCGGGTCTATCGCTTCCTGTTCCTGACACCCGGTACCCCGGCCGCATCCCTGGACGCCGACTTCCGGGACACGATGGAAAGCTTTCGCAAACTGACGCGGACCGACCGCAACCGATACAAACCCTGGCGCATCAACACCCGCGTGGTGGGACGCAACGACACGGTGCAGAGCCTGTCGCGCAACATGCCCCTGCCCGGCCCCAGGGAAGAGTGGTTTCGCGTACTGAACGGACTGGCGCCCGGAAGCGAGCCCTTCCCGGGACAGATCGTGAAAGTCGTCGTGGAATAGCGTCCGGCGTCAGGCCGAGAGGGTCTCGGTCACCGCGCCTGAATTTTCCAGGCAAACAGCCAGCAGATCGCCGCCCCGACCGGCACCGCCATCCAGCGTGACCGTGAAGGGCGTCTCGGTCACCCCGCGTGCCTGGCGATCAAACCCGGCCACGATCCGCGCATACTCGCCATAGGGTCCCGACAGGTCTTCGAGCGCACGTGGCGGCCACCAGAAACTGTCCTTCTGGGCCTCCAGGGGGCGGCTATCATCCAGCCCCGCATGCACAAAAAGCAACGCGGGATCGTCGGTGGCCGAACGTGAAACGGCTGCGCGGCGCAGAGAGGACATGATCTGGGTGTGGCCGGCGCGGGCATGGATCAGATCGCGCAGTCCCGCCGTCCAGCGCGCGCACATGGCCGCACCCGCGCGTGCTGCGTGCTGGCCTTCGACAAGACTGCCGCCATAACTCTCAACGGTCGCGCCAACACCCTGCTCGATCATCCAGTCGAGAACCTCTCCGGGGTTCAGTGCGAGCTGTAACTGGAGAAGCTTCTGCCACATTTCCTCCTGCGCGCCGCGCAGAATGACCACGTCGGAGGCAAACATGCCGTGTGCGGCAATCACCGCACGCCGGAACGAGAGGACTTCATCGACCGTATCGGCCACCGCCGGGCCCAATCCGAGAATGTTCCCGAGGTAAACCAGGCGGTCTCCCGGCACAAAACGCGATGCGATAGCGCTGTGTAGTTCGGCCAGACGTCCGGCTTCGCCATGGATGGAGGCGATCGTCCAGATACGCTGCGCGCCGCGCAACAGCGCGAATTTGTCACGATCGACAATCAGTTCCGACATCCGGCAGCTCCTTGAAATGACAAAATGAATCAGTCCCTCGCGTCGGAGCAAGCGCACAAACGAAACGGGCCGGTCCCCCGAGGGAACCGGCCCGAATCACGAAATGACTGTTTGGTGTCTCAGGAGGAGAGAATTTTTTCCACCTTCTCCACCGCCTCTTCCGGATCAGTGCTTTCGACCGCCGCGAGTTCGCGTGAGAACCGGTCGAGCGCGGCCTGATACATCTGCCGCTCGGAATAAGACTGGTCCGGCTGGTCCTCGTTACGATGCAGGTCACGTACAACCTCGGCGATCTGAATTGGATCTCCGGAGTTGATCTTGGCCTCATATTCCTGGGCGCGGCGGCTCCACATGGTCCGCTTCACCCGGACACGGCCCTTCAGCGTCTTGAGCGCGTTGTCGATGACCTTGCGGTTGGACAGCTTGCGCAAACCCGACTCGGTCACCTTGGTGGTCGGCACCTTGAGCGTCATCCGCTCCCGTTCAAAACTGATGACAAAGAGCTTCAGTTTTTCATCCGCAATCTCGATATTCTCGATGCCGGTCACCTGACCAACGCCATGGGTCGGATAGACAACGAAATCACCTTCGGCGAATTCGAGCTTCTCTTTCCGGGCCGATGTACGCTTGGCGGGTGTCTTGGCAGCCGCCTTCTCGGTTGATTTGGCAGGCGCTTTCGCAGCCGGTTTCCTGGCCGGCGCCTTTGCGGCAGTCTTCTTCGCAGCTGGCTTCTTGGCCACCGGTTTCTTGGCCGCCGGTTTCTTGGCCGCCGG
>JAYQBG010000011.1:0-5152 GCA_038137215.1 Alphaproteobacteria bacterium | reverse complement strand
GCCGGTTTTTTCGCTGCCGGTTTCTTTGCTGCCGGCTTTTTCTTCGCAGTCGCTGCTTTCGCCATGTTCAGTCCGTTCCATGTGCGTTCGGCGGGCCGTAACAGTTCCGGGCATCGCTTTTCCTGGAAAAGCGGCGGAACGCCTGCCGATCGCGTATATGCCAAAAACGAGGGACGGCCGGAGCCGTCCCTTTAGAGAATTCAGTATAACAGAAAATGAGGCCTTTTGGTAGCACCCGGCCCCATGATCGGGGAGGCCGCGCCTGCCTAGTCGCCGCTGCCGGGGTTGGCGCTGAAATACTTGTCGAACTTACCGTCCTCATCCTTGAACTTGTCGGCGTCTGCCGCTTCGTCCTTCTTGGAGGTGATGTTCGGCCATTTTTCAGAATAGTCGCGGTTCAGTTCCAGCCATTTTTCGGCTTCGGGCTCCACATCGGGGATGATGGCTTCGGCCGGGCATTCCGGTTCGCATACACCGCAATCGATGCACTCGTCGGGGTGAATGACGAGCATGTTCTCACCTTCATAGAAGCAATCCACCGGGCAGACTTCGACGCAATCGGTGTACTTGCACTTGATGCAGGCTTCAGTAACGACGTACGGCATATTCAGTATTCCTTTTGAACTTCGCTGTGAGAACGGACTTACGAAGCTGTGTTCGTCCGGTCAAGCACGCGTTTGCGGGCATCCCCACTGTCCCGGTCATTAACGTAAAGGAGGCCGGCGACCCGCCGCAACAAATTTGCCTCGTGATCGTGCACTTCGCCATCGGCATAGACGACCTCCCAGAGCATCTCCACCATCCGGATGCGCTCTTCGGGATCAAAGGCATCCTTGATCTCACGGGTGAAGCCGTAAAGCTCCACGGCTTCAGACGACGCCTTATTGGCCGCCGCCACAAGTTCATCGGCTTCATCCGCGCTCAGGGAAAACCGGTCCCGCAGGAGGCTCTCGATGACCGCCAGTTCATCGCTGCCAAATTCGTCATCCATGCGCGCTGCCTCGACCAGCAAGGCGGCGGCAGCGAGTTGCAGTTCATCCACGCCGCGCGGCCCGGACTCCTGAGATGTGGCGTCGTCACCGCCAAACAAATCTTTCAATCGATCAAACATGGTTCCTATCTACACGAGGGGGCACCGGGCGAACAACCACAGTGGCGTGAGCGCCCGAACCCGTCCTTCAGCCATCACGCAGCCGGTCGATAGCACGCCGCTCGCGCTTGGTGGGGCGCCCCGCACCCGGGTCCCGGACGCCGCTCACCGGAACGCGCTTTTCGCGCGGCGGCATCAACGGGGACACATCCGCGTAGAGCGCCTGAGCTTCGACTGCCGGACCACGACGCGTCCCGAGCGCTTCGATCCGGATGACCCGGATACGCGGCCCCTGGGCAAAGGTCAGCACATCGCCGACCCGCACCTGCTGGTTCGATTTTCGCGATGGGACTTTGTTTACGCGGATTTCGCCATTGCGGCACAGTGCCGTGGCAAGACTGCGGGTCTTGCAGAAACGGGCATACCAGAGCCATTTGTCGAGACGCAGTGTGGCTGCATCCTCGACCGTCAACGCAGGCGCTCCTTGAGCTCCTGAAGTTTCGCAAAGGGCGAATCCGGATCGAAGGCCGGTTCGGACTTCTTCCTCGGACCCGATCCGCCGCGGGGTTTCTTGGCACCCGTCTTGGCCTTTGCACCCTGTGCCTGCGCGCCTTTCGCGCGTCCGGGCTTGCGACGGGGCCGCGGGCGGCGCTTGATCTTGATGCCGTCTTCTTCCTCGCGCACCTCGTAGCCCTGGCTGCGCAACATGCGCGCGAACACATCTGCCGGCGCGTCGATCCGCGAGAGAATATCCGGGCTGACGGCGAACTCACCTTCCTTGGTGCCGCGTCGCAGGGCGGCCAGCATGCGTTCGAGCTCATCGGCCCGAATCGCGATCGGACCGGCCGGACAAAACCCCAGAGACAGGTACCAGTTGTCGTCAACCAGTTCCGAACGCGGCATGGCCGTCGCACCGCCATCGGGAAGCGGTGCTTCCGTTCCGTGGCAAACCCGGAACAGCATCGCCTTCAACGCCATGACCCGCCCCTTGAGCATGGCGGGCAAATAGGCAGCCGCCACACCGATACGCACACCGGCACGGGCAATCGCCTTCCGGTCTTCATCACTCAGATGCGCTCCGGGGTCGTCGCCCCGCGCACGAAGTGCACAACCCAGACCTTCCCCAAGGCGGAATGCGAGCCCGCGCGCAGCACCGGTGAATTCGGACTGGGCCAGCACAAAGAGCGGCGCCAGTTCGGCCGCCAGGGTGGCATCCAGCCAGCCCTGAAGGCGCTTACGAATTTCCTCGCGCAGCGTTGCGTCGAGCAGGTCACTGGGCAAAACCTCAACGGCCGGGTGCAGGATGTCGGCCCCGGCAACAATGCGGGCGACCGGCGCATCCTGCCAGATGATCTGCGCGCTTGCATGATCGAGGAGAAACGCATCATCGGCGGAACCGGCCAGCGCCGCGATCCGGGCGCCGATGGAATCGCGCACAGCGTTGTTGGCGGCCGCCATCAGACGCGCACTTCCTGCAATTTCGTCATCGGCTGGCACAAATCTGAATCCGTCAAGACGTCCGACTGTTTCGCTTTCTACCGTAACCTTGCCATCTTCGGCCACACCCGCAAGCAATTCCTTGTTCTCGCGCAATCGTCGTGTCAGCACGGCCGCCTTCTTATCGACGAACCGTTGGGTCAGACGGTCGTGCAGAGCATCGGAAAGTTTGTCCTCCAGGCTGCGCGCACGGGCCTGCCAGCCGTCGGGATCCTCGAGCCAGTTGCGGCGGTGGGTGATGTAGGACCAGGTACGCACCCCGGCAATCCGCGCCATGAGGGTATCTATATCTCCATCCGTGCGGTCGAACTGCCCGATCGAACGCTCGATCCATTCGGCCGGGATCACGGCGCGCTCATTCATGAGGAAGCGGAACACGCGCCCGACCAGGCGGTGATGGTTGCCCGAGAGGTCACCACTGAAATCGGGAATCTGGCACACATCCCAGAGCAGGCGAACGGCTTCGGGATTGGTGGCCGCCTTCTGGATGTCGGCATGGGCGCTCACCCCCAACAGCGCGTTGTAGTCGTCGGCGGCGCGGGCGCGGCGCAGCTCGGGGCTCGGCGGCCGCGCATCCAGGCTGCGGCGCAACGCATCGGACGAACTGAAATCAAGCTTGCTGGAACGCCAGAACAGGCCGCGCACCGCATCGAACTGATGGTTCTGCACCGCTTCCACAAGCTCGGGTTCAAACGGATCGAGTTCCGCGGTCGGCCCGAAGGTGCCGTCCTGCATGTAGCGGCCCGCGCGACCTGCGATCTGTGCGACTTCCGTCGGGGCGAGCCTGCGGAATCCCTGCCCGTCATATTTGGTCAGGGATGAAAATCCGACATGGGCGATGTTCATGTTCAGGCCCATGCCGATCGCATCGGTTGCGACCAGATATTCGACTTCACCGGCCTCGTACATGGCCACCTGGGCGTTGCGGGTCCGCGGGCTGAGCGCACCCAGCACAACCGCAGCACCGCCACGCTGGCGACGCAGCAACTCCGCCACGGCATAGACACTGGCCGCCGAAAACGCGACGACCGCGCTACGCGGCGGCAGGCGTGTCAGTTTCTTGAACCCGGCATAGCTCAGCCGCGAAAAGCGTTCGCGGCGCTCGAACTGCACATCGGGGATGAGCTTGCGGATGATCGGCGCCATGGTTTCGGCGCCCAGCAACATGGTTTCCTGGGTGCCGCGCGCATGAAGCAGGCGGTCGGTGAACACATGGCCCCGTTCCGGATCGGCGCAGAGCTGAATTTCATCGATCCCCAGAAACGCCACGCTCCGGTCGCGGGGCATCGCCTCGACGGTGCACAGGAAGTATCGGGGATTTGCCGGGACGATGCGTTCTTCGCCGGTGATCAGCGCGACCGCGCCTGCCCCCTTCAGCCGGACCACCCGGTCATAGTTTTCCCGGGCCAGCAGGCGCAGCGGGAACCCGATCATCCCCGACTCATGCCCGAGCATGCGCTCAATCGCGAGATAGGTTTTGCCGGTGTTGGTGGGCCCCAGGACCGCTTTGACCGGGGGCTTGTGCTGAAAGGACATAATGCAGCATCCCCACTCGCGCGCAGGATTGCAACTGCCTGAAGAGGGACGACGGGTGACAAATTACTCTTGCTGCATTCCGCGCCGAATGGCTTAGTCACGCCCTTGATGAGCCTGCCAAGAACGCGAGCCCTGCCGTGAGCGCCACCACCCCATCCGAGTCACCCGCCGCGGCGATCTATTACATGCCCGACGGCTACAGCATGGCAGGCCGGCGCCTGATGGGCCGCCAGTCCGCCGGCGCCAGTTTTCTTGCCGGATATGCCCGTCACGCCGGCACCCGCGACCTGGCCTGCATGGCACCGGACCGCAAGGCCGCCGAGACCTTCGCCGAGACGGTCCGCACCACGGCGATCGAAAACAACCGGCCCCTGAACAGCGCTCGCTGGATTCCCATCGATATGCCCGAGCGGCTGGCGGAAATCGGCTGCCTCTACTATCCGAGCCCGACCATCGCCTATCATGCCTGGATCCGCCGGCGCCACGACCAGCGCGCCTGGAGCCTGTGCGGCATCACCCACACGACAGCCAGCGACACGGTCATGGAAGCGATCGGCACCTTTGCGACCGCGCCGATCCAGAGCTGGGACGCGGTGATCTGCACATCCACCGCGGTTCGCGACATGGTGCAGGCGGTCCTCGACGGCTGGTAGAACTATCTCGCTTCGAGAATTGGCCCGGGTGAAACCCAGCCGGCACAGCTACAGCTGCCGGTCATCCCGCTTGGCATCAACACCGCCGACTTTGCCCGCGACGACGCCGCCCGCAGCAACTTCCGGCAGGCGCACGACATTCCTGACGACGCCGTGGCCGCACTTTTTCTGGGCCGCATCTCGGCCACGGCTAAGGCGCATCCGCTGCCGATGTTCCGGGGGCTGCAGATCACGCAGGAGCGCACGGCCCGGAAGCTCCACCTGATTCTGGCGGGATGGTTCGAAACCGATACCGAGCGCACCCAGATCGAACGCCTGGCCAGCGAGGCCTGTCCGGATGTGCGCCTGCATCTGGTTGACGGGCGTGATGCAGGAA
>JAYQBG010000010.1:44335-91442 GCA_038137215.1 Alphaproteobacteria bacterium | reverse complement strand
TATCCCGACGGAGTGGTAAATAATTATTTAACGCCGTCTTTGGGGATGGATATGCAGCGCCGAGGATTTTTGGCCGCGCTTGGTGCCGGGACTGTCGCAGGGCTGACTCTGCGTCCCGCCTGGGCGGCCGCTGCGCTCGACGATGTCGGTATCCCCGCGAAATCTTTTCCGGCGCTGTATGGAACCCGCGAATTCTTTATCGGCGATACGGTCAAGAAATTGCCGCAGGCGCGCGTCGCGGTGCAGCCGCTCGATAATGTTACAGCCCGCAGCTTCTCGCGCACGCTTTTCAAGAGCGTTCCCGAGGCTGTTGCCAGTGGATCCCACTGGTCCAAAATTCTCGACAGCGCGCGATCGCTCGATCCCATGCTCCGGATGAAGATGGTGAACGATTTCACCAATCGCATGCCCTATATCGAGGATATCGACAATTACGGCTTGCGTGATTTCTGGGCCAAGACCGAGACCTTTTTCGAGCTTGGCGGCGATTGCGAAGACTTTGCGCTGGCGAAGTACAAGCTGCTCCAACGGATCGGCTTCCACCCGGACCGGATGCGCGTGGTCCTGGTCGTCGACCAAAAACGCAATCGACAGCATGCGGTGCTGGCCGTGAATGCGAACGGCAAGGCGTGGATGCTCGATTCGCTGAACCGTGACGTGGTTCTCCACGAAACGGCCCCGCAGTACCGGCCGACCGTGTCCCTGAGTGGCAAGCGGCTCTACCTGCATTTGCCGCCGAAAGCCTGACCCTTTTTCATGACCGACACAGATGTACGGGGTGACGACAGGTCACCACGGACCAACTGGCTTGCGGTTTCGGTTCTGATTCTCGCCGCGATGACCGCGGCGTTCCAGATCGGCAAGGCACCTTCGGCACTCCCTGTGATTCGCGGTGAACTGGGATTGAGCTTGGACGAGGGCGTCTGGATCATCTCGATCTTCAACCTTCTGGGTATTTCGCTGGGCATGGTTGCAGGCGCGCTCGGTGACCGGCTGGGGCACCGCCGGCTGATCATCTGCGGTTTCCTGGCCATAGCGCTGGCCAGTTTTGCCGGCGCGGCGGCGGACGGTTTCCTGGTCCTGCTGTTGAGCCGTGTGCTCGAAGGTTTCGGGTTTATCGTGGTTGCGTCTGTGGCGCCGTCGATGTTTCTCGCCGTCAGCGCACCCCGCCATCACCGCCTGATCTTCGGGCTTTATAGCGGCTACTGGCCCGCCGGTGTGGCGGTGATGATTCTGGTGACCCCGGCGGTCATGGAGGCCACCGGATGGCGTGGCCTGTGGATGCTGAATGGTGTTCTGGCCCTGCTTGTTCTGGCGATGGTCTTGCGCGTAACCCGTGCCGGTGCGACCCGGGCGCGGATTGTCTCACCGCCCCCTTTCGGTGAGGCTTTGCGCACCTTCACGCGGATCGGCCCCATGACCCTGGCGCTGACCTTCGGGACCTATTCGTCGATCCATGTGACGGTCGTGGCGCTGCTGCCGAGTTTCTACACCGAGGGGGGGTCCGTGGGGCTTGGCGCGGCCTCGGTGCTGACGGCGTTGGTGGCTGTGGTGAATGTCGGCGGCAATATTTTGGCCGGTGTGGCGATGCATCGCGGTGCGCCGCGCTGGTTGCTGGTGGTGGGAACGTTCGTGCTGATCGCAGGCAGCGCTCTGTTGATGTATGACGACGGATTGTCCTTTGCCCTACGGCTGGGGGCGGCGATCTTCCTGTCCTTCATCGCCGGCATGATCCCGGCCTGCCTGTTTGCCGCGCCACCGGTCGTGGCGCCAACACCGGCATTGGTGGGCGCAACAACCGGTCTGATGATGCAGGGCTCCCAGCTCGGTCAGCTTGTCGGGCCGGTGACCATGGCCTGGGTCGTGACGGCCACGGGAAGCTGGGATTACGCACCGGTAACTCTGGTGGTTGCGTCCGTTGTCGGCGTTGGGCTGATGCTTGCGCTGCGCCGGATTGAGGCACGCAATCCGGCGTTGGATTAACCCGCCCGGCCTCGCTTTACCCGGGGCGGGCGGCTGTTATAACTGTCGCGAATTCAAATCACCGCGAGAGTGAAAAATGAGCGCGTTTCAGACCCTTGATGATTTTGATCCGGCCGGAAAACGCGTGCTGTTGCGTTGCGATCTCAACGTGCCGATGTCCGAAGGCAAGGTCACGGACGGCACCCGGCTTGAACGGCTGGTGCCGACCATCAGTGCGCTCACCGAGCGGGGCGCGCGGGTTCTGCTCGCATCTCATTTCGGTCGCCCGAAAGGTCAGGTGGTTGGGGAGATGTCGCTGGAACCTGTGGCCCGGGAGCTGGCTTCCATCCTGAACCGGGAAGTGGCCTTTGCCCCGGATTGTATCGGTGACGCCGCGATGGAGGCCGCCGCGGCACTGCAGGACGGCGAGATTCTGGTTCTCGAGAACCTTCGGTTCCACACGGGCGAGGAGGCCAATGACCCTGCCTTTGTAAAATCCCTGGCCGGTCTTGCCGATGTCTATGTCAACGACGCCTTTTCGGTGTCGCACCGTGCTCATGCCTCGACCGAAGGCGTGGCACATGTGTTGCCATCCTATGCGGGTCGCCTGATGCAGGCTGAGCTCGACGCCCTGGAACGCGCGCTGGAGGCGCCCGAGCGTCCGGTGATGGCTGTCGTGGGCGGTGCGAAGATCGGGTCCAAGCTTGAGCTTCTGGGCAATCTGATCGGACGGGTGGACTATCTCGCGATCGGCGGGGGTATGGCCAACACCTTCCTGTTCGCCATGGGGGTCGATATCGGAAAATCCCTGTGTGAGCAGGATATGGCCGACACGGCCCGCGATATTCTTAAACGCGCCGACGGGTCGGGGTGCGAAATCATTCTCCCCTCCGATGTGGTGATCGCACCGGAGTTCAAACAGAATGCGCCCAGTCAGACTGTTCCCGTCGATGCCGTGCCCGATGACCAGATGATCCTCGATATCGGCATGGGGACGGTGACCGCGCTAGCAGCAAAATTGTCCGAGATACGTACAGTTGTCTGGAACGGCCCGGTTGGCGCGTTCGAGGTTCCGCCCTTCGATGCCGGGACCAGCGAACTGGCGCGGGCTGTGGCCGATGCCAGCCAGCGCGGTGGATTGCTCTCCGTGGCGGGTGGCGGCGACACGGTCGCTGCCCTGAACCATGCCGGTGTGCTCGACCGGTTCAGTTATGTCTCGACTGCCGGCGGCGCGTTTCTGGAATGGCTCGAAGGCAAGGAATTGCCCGGCGTCGCCGCATTGTCCCGGTAGTTCGGCTTTGGCGACCCGGCGCGTCCGAGATCCTGAAGACTTCGGGCGCACGGCGGCGGAGGCGTGCCGCCGGTTGCTGGGGCGCGATGCCCTCAATGTGGACTGGCCGGCCAGCCGATCGCGACGTTCCGTGCGTGTTGAGTTTGCGGACGGCTCGGTGATCGCCACGCGGCGCAAACGCCGGGAGCGCTCCCGGCTCGAAGCCTATGTTCTTTCCACCCTGCACGAACACGGTGCCGCGGTACCGGCGGTGCTTGCTTACGACGGTGAGTGGTTGCTGCAGGAGTATATCGAAGGTGTCCGCCTGCCTCATGTGCTGGTCTCCGGAGACGATACGCGTTCTCACGCGTTACTGGCCGATGCTGCGGCAGGTCTGGCGCGCATCCACCGGATCGGCGATGAAACGGGCCTCGTCGACAAAATGGTGCGCCTAGGCGCGACCGATCGCTGGATCGATGAGTTGCTCGACACACCCAACCGGATCGGGATGGCACTGGATGTTCCCGCGCCCGCTCTTCGGCTCCTCGACATTTCAACGCCCCAAGAGTCTTCCAATTTTGGCGATGGCGCGCGAGAATCGTTGCATGAGTGACTCTGGTAATTCGATCCGGCGTGACCCGCAGGGCCCCATCCACGAGGAGGTGCCCGAAGGCGATGAACTACCGCGTATGGTGTGCCGTGACTGCGGCTTTATCCACTATGTGAATCCGAAGGTCGTGACGGGTGCCGTCGTGACATGGCGTGCGCCGGGCACGCGTTTGTCCGAAGAAAAAGTGTTGTTGTGCCGTCGGGCAATCGAGCCGCGCGACGGATACTGGACGCTGCCGGCGGGATATCTGGAGTTGGGTGAGAGCACTGAGCAGGGGGCGATTCGCGAGGCCCTCGAGGAAGCCTGTGCGGAGATCGAGATCGACCGGCTGCTGGCGATCTACAACATCACGCGCATCTCACAGATTCAGACAATCTATCGTGCCCGCCTGTCGTCGCCGGACATTGCGGCGGGACTGGAGAGCCGGGAGGTGGCGCTGCTGTCCTGGGACGATGTGCCGTGGGACGACATCGCTTTTCCGACGGTGCACTGGGCGCTAAGGCAGTATCTGGAGACGCGCGAAGAGAAAGACTTCGCACCCTTCGGAAACCCGCCGGGCGAAACGCCCGACGGCATTTAGCTGGGTGTGTCTTCCGGGGCCGCTTCGGGCTCTTCCTCGATCTGCTCGCGCAGGAAAAGCGGTGTTTGCGAGGTCGCAAAGAGGAATGTCAGGGGCATGATGCCGAAGAGCTTGAAAGAGACCCAGAACTCGGTCGAGAAGTTCCGCCATACGATCTCGTTCAGGATCGCCAATACGACGAAAAAAATGGCCCAGCGCAATGTCAGGACGCGCCAGCCGCGTTCGGTCAACTGAACCGCGGCGCCGAGCAGCGGCTTCAGCAACGAACGGCCCGTGAGCAGGCCGCCGAACAGGATCACGGCGAAGAGCATGTTAACGAGCGTCGGCTTGAGCTTGATGAAAAGCTCATCGGCGAGCACGAGGGTCAGCCCTCCGAAGACCAGCACGAAGATGCCGCTGACCAGGGGCATGACGGGAATTTTCCGCTCGACCGTCCAGCCGATGGCCAGCGCGATGATCGTCGCAATCATGAATGCGCCCGTGGCTTCGAACAGGGCCTGACCGACCAGAGGCTCTGCCCCCTCGGCGAGCCAGAGATGCCGGAATTCCGGGAAGCCCTTGCGGCCGTTGATCAGAAAGAACACGACGAGCGGGCCCGCCTCGATCACGAGTTTTAACCAGGAGCGCATAGGAAGTTGAACCTGTGATTGTGTGGAGGCGGGATAGCTTCAGGCGATGGTCAACCAGCGAACTTAAGGGCCGCTGCGCCGGAAGCAACCATGATGGCGGCGGGTATGCGGCGTTTTCCAAATTGTTCCCCCAAAACCAGCACGCCGATCAGCGCGGCAAAGACCACGCCGGTTTCGCGAAGTGCAGCGACGCTCGCGACCGAGGCGTTGGCGAAAGCGTACAGAATGAGCCCGTAGCTGGCGATGGCGATGAACGCACCGCCGATTCCCTGCACGGCATGTGCGCGTAAATGGATCAGGATATGTCCACGCCGCGCCCAGTAGGTGGCAGCGACAATCGGTATTGCGGCAAAGACCATCAGCCAGCACAGATAGACCAGCGTCGCCGTCTCGATTTCCGGTCCGATGGTCCGGATTGCAACCGCATCGAACAGGGAATAGGCAGCGATACAGGCACCGGTGAGGAGCGCCAGCCCGATGGTCGTGAAGTTGGCCGTCCTTACCTGTCCCGGTTCAAGGCTGAGCGCCACCACGCCGCTGACGATCACCAGAATGGCAATGATCTCCCACAGGTCCGGAATGTCCCCTACAATCGGTGCGGACAAGGCCACGATGATCAGCGGCGCGCTGCCGCGTGCGATGGGATAGACCTTGCCCAGATCGCCATGGGCATAAGCATTGACCAGCAGAATGAAATAGGTTGCGTGCAATGCGCCGGACCCGATCAGCCAGGGCCAGTGATGCGCTTGCGGCAAAGGCAGGAACACCAGCGCAACCAGCAGGGCGCCGACACCTCCAAATCCGCCGATCATGCCGGAGGTGAGCCAGCGGTCGCTGCCGCCTTTGACCAGTGCGTTCCAGCTTGCATGCAAAAGGGCCGCGAGCAGCACCGCCAGAACGACGCCTGTACTCATCCGGCGGGGTCCGCTGCCTTGGGGTCGGGGGGGTCCAGGCCCAGCAGGCTGTGAGCAAAGGGCAGGGCTTCGAAGGGGCGCAGATCGTCAATGCCCTCGCCCACGCCCACCGCATAGATCGGCATGGCAAACTTGTCCGCCAGCGCTACGATCACGCCGCCGCGCGCCGAGCCGTCCAGTTTGGTCACGATCAATCCGCTGACCTGAACCAGATCGCGGAAGGTTTCGACCTGGCTCAGCGCGTTCTGTCCTGTCGTGGCGTCGAGAACCAGCAGCACCTCATGGGGGGCGGTCTCATCGACCTTGCGGATCACGCGAATGATTTTTTCAAGCTCGGCCATCAGGTTGGCCTTGTTGTGCAGGCGTCCGGCCGTATCGATCAGCAGGACATCCGCGCCCGCCTCGCGCGCCTGTGTGATCGCGTCGAAGGCAATGGCGGCCGGGTCGTCACCCTGTGCGCCTGTCACGACAGGAACCCCCACGCGTTCACCCCAGATCTTGATCTGGTCGATGGCCGCTGCGCGAAAGGTGTCAGCCGCAGCAAGCATGACCCGGCTGCCGCTTTCCGTGAATCGGGCCGCCAGTTTGCCGATGGTGGTTGTTTTACCAGTGCCGTTGACGCCCGCCACCAGGATCACGCGCAACGAGCCGGGTGTGACCAGATCCGAGACCGGCCGGGCAACCGGGGTTAGAATCTCGGCGATGGCGTTTGCCAGAACACGGCTCACGTCATCGGCATCTGCGTCACTTTCAACACGTGTGCGTTCCAGTTCGCTCCGCAGCTTGCTTGCCGTGGTCACGCCCAGATCGGCCATGATCAGGACGTCTTCAAGTTCGTCGAGCGTGGCCCCGTCGATCTTCTGACCCCGGAAAATACCGCCGATATCGCCGGCAAGCCGGGACGAGCTGCGAGACAGGCCCGACCGCAGGCGGGATAGCCAGCCGCCCTCGCTCATGCCGCGCAACGCGCGGGTTGGCCGCTCAGCCGTCCGTCCGCACTCCGGGTGATCTCGACCGCAATAAGCTGGCCGGTTTCGTGGCCGGTGTCACGTAATTCGACAAGTGCAAACTGCTCACTGCGCGCCAGACCGGGCTTTTCAACCAGCACGGTCCGGGTCTTGCCGATCTCGGAAGTCAGAAAACGTGTCAGGCAGGCTTCCCCGACGGCGCGAAGCTGCGCGGCGCGATCCTTGACGAGGGCGCGCGGAATCTGGGGCATCCGGGCTGCGGGCGTTTCCGGTCGTGGCGAGTAGGGAAACACGTGTAGATGGGGCAGGTCGCAGGCCTCGACCAGAGCCAGCGAGTTGGCGAACATCTCGTCCGTTTCCGTCGGGAACCCGGCGATGATGTCGGCGCCGAACACCACATCCGGACGCAGGCCGCGTACCGTCTCGCAGAATTCGATGGCCTGCTCGCGTGTGTGACGCCGCCTCATCCGCTTGAGAATCATGTTGTCGCCGGCCTGCAGGCTGAGATGCAGATGCGGCATCAGCCGCGGCTCATTGGCAATCAGGTCGAGAAGGTCATCGTCAATTTCCGCCACGTCGATGGAACTCAGGCGCAGGCGGGGTAGGTCGGGAACATTGGCAAGCAGTCGGCGCAGCATCTGTCCGAGACGGGGGCGGCCCGGCAGGTCGGCGCCGTAGGAGGTGATGTCCACGCCCGAGAGCACGACCTCCTGGTAACCGTTTTCCACCAATGTGGTCACCTGCTGGACGATGGCCCCAATGGGCACGCTGCGGGAATTGCCGCGTCCAAAGGGGATGACACAGAACGTGCAGCGATGATCGCAACCGTTCTGGACCTGGATGAAGGCGCGGGTGCGGTCGTCGAATCCCTCGATCAGATGCGAGGCGGTCTCGCGCGCCGACATGATGTCCGCGACATGCACCGGCTCAGTGTCCAGCGTGAGGAAAGATCTGGCCTCGAGCTTTTCCTGATTGCCGAGCACCGTATCCACTTCGGGCATGTCCGCATAGGAGGCCGGGTTGATCTGGGCGGCACAGCCCGTGACGATGATCCGTGCGTCTGGCCGGGCGCGACGGGCGCGGCGGATGGCCTGACGCGCCTGGCGCTCGGCCTCGGCCGTCACGGCGCAGGTGTTGACGATGACCGCATCCGACAATCCCGCGGCCTCGGCATGATTGCGCATGACTTCGGACTCATAGGTGTTGAGCCGGCAGCCAAAGGTGATGATATCCGGGCCGCTCATGTCAGCTATCCGATGCTGTCGCGAAGGCGCTGTCGTCGACCATGCCGCGAAAGCTTTCTTCGGCCGGGCCGGACATGACGACATGGCCATCCTCGCGCCACTCGATTTCCAGGTCGCCGCCATCGACCGCGACCGCGACCCTGCGGCCCGTCAGGCCACGTCGATGGGCAGCGACAGCGGCCGCGCAGGCGCCCGACCCACAGGCCAGGGTCAGTCCCGCGCCGCGCTCCCAGACGCGCAGGCGCAAGCTGTCGGGGCCGGTGATCTCGGCGATTCCGATATTCGCGCTTTCGGGAAAAATCGGATCGTGCTCCAGGTCGGGACCCAGTGTCTCGATGGGGATCGCGCTCACTTCGTCCACGAAGAACACCGCATGCGGATTGCCCATATTGACGGCCACCGGATCGTACAGGGGCCCGCGTTCGAGCGGCAGATGGTCGGTGTCGCATTCCTGCGACAATGGTATCTCCCGCCAGTGGTCGCGGGCCGGCCCCATATCGACACTGAAATGCGCGGCGTTCGACGGGCTGTGCCAGGCTTCAAGCAGCCCGGCATCCGACCGGATGCGCAGTTTCCCGTCACCTGAGGGCTCGTCGAGGATCAACTGGGCGACGCAGCGCATGGCATTGCCGCAGGCCTCGACCCGTGCGCCGTCCGAATTGTAGATGCGCACCCGGACATCGCTGTCCGGCGTATCGGCCTCTTCAATGGTGATGAGCTGGTCGAACCCGATCCCGGTGTGCCGGTCGGACAGGCGCCGCGTGCCGGCTTCCGTTACGGAAACCGGGCGTGCGCGTGCATCGACAATGACAAAGTCATTGCCCAATCCGTGCATCTTGATGAAGTCTCGCATGACCATGGCGGGGATATAGGGCCGGGAGGCCCTCCGCGTCCAGTGTTGCGAGGACCGGAAAGGCTCAGCTGCGTCCCAGAGATTTGACGAGCTGGACGACCTGACGCCGCACGCGCGAATCCGGAATTTTCTGAAAGGCCTGGTTCAGATCGAGAACCTGGCGTGCCGATCGCGATGTCGCATCGTTCTCACTTGCGGAATCGCTCTGGCCTGTTCGCGCCCGGGCGCCGCTCAGTCCTTCGAAGAAGTAGCCGGGAACAACGTCAAGTACATCGCAGAGTTGCCAGAGTTTCGAGGCGCTGATTCGATTTGCGCCGCTTTCGTATTTTTGGACTTGCTGGAAACTGATGCCAAGCTGCTTGGCGAGTTCCTTTTGCGGCATGCCGCACATTTCGCGCCTGGCGCGCATACGACGCCCGACATGAATATCAATTGGATTTTGCAACTCTAGTAACCCCTTGTTTGCCTATTCCAACCGTCGGTTTCTCAAGCAAGCTTGCCGAAGTCATGACAATGCGGGCCCTTAGGACAGGTTGGTCGTGCACCGGCTTTTGTTGTTATGTCAACTTTATGTTCCTGCTACGGCGGTCTCCCAAAACCTGATTGCCGTACCCAGGTGCAGAATACACCTGTACGCGAGCGTATGGCACAACCTCAGCGAGTGTACAAGAATTTCGCATCGGATACGCGATAACTCCAAAATACCCGAGATTTATCATGGATTTGACTGACCGGCGACATAACGATGACATACTGGTCCCTTGTTTAGGGATGAACCGAATCGCGAATATATTCACGTATACGAATGTTGGAGGCTGCACCCGATAGGTTGGGGTCCGACAGATATCTGAGATGCTTGACCGGATTTTCAGCTTCGCATAGGTTCCCCTCCATTCCGCATCGACGACCGATGCGGCACGGGCCGGGAGGTCTGTGCTCCGCCAGTCCGCGAGTTTCGCGCACTGGCGCGTTTGCCGTTGGGCACATCCTCCTGCCGTGGATCACCGCGTGAGGATGGCGCCGGAAGGGTTGGAGTTGTGTTTGAATCGCTGAGCGAACGTCTGGGAGATGTTTTCGACCGTCTGAAGCGGCGCGGCGCGCTGTCCGATGATGACGTCGCCGAGGTTCTGCGTGAGGTCCGTGTCGCCCTGCTGGAGGCCGATGTCGCGCTTCCGGTGGTGCGGGACTTCGTTGCCAAGGTTCAGGAAGAGGCGGTCGGCCAGGAAGTGGTCCGTTCCGTCACGCCGGGCCAGATGGTCGTCAAGATCGTGCACGATGCCCTGGTCGAGATGCTAGGATCGGAAGCCGTTGAGATTGATCTCAACGCGCCTGCGCCCGTCGCCATTCTCGTGGTGGGTCTGCAGGGCTCGGGTAAAACGACCACGACAGCCAAGATCGGTCATCATCTTGCCGAGAAGCAGCGTAAGAAGGTTCTGATGGCGTCGCTGGATGTGCGCCGTCCGGCCGCCCAGGAACAGCTGCGCGTGCTCGGCGATCAGGTTCTCGTGCCGACGCTGGATATCGTTCCGGGTGAGATGCCTGTGATGATCGCCCGGCGCGCGATGGATCAGGCGCGGCGCGAGGGCTATGACGTGGTGTTGCTAGACACGGCGGGGCGTCTGTCCATTGACGAAGCGCTGATGGCGGAAGCGACCGCCATCCGCAAGGCTGCCAAGCCCCACGAGACATTGCTGGTGGCCGATGCCATGACCGGTCAGGATGCGGTGAACACCGCGCAGGCCTTCCACGATCAGGTCGGGATCACCGGCATTGTGCTGACACGAATGGATGGCGATGCACGCGGTGGTGCGGCCCTGTCCATGCGGGCGGTGACGGGACAGCCGATCAAGCTGGTCGGTGCCGGCGAGAAGATGGACGAGCTGGAGCCGTTCCATCCCGAGCGGATTGCCGGGCGTATTCTCGACATGGGCGACGTGGTCACCTTGGTCGAAAAGGCCCAGGACCTCGTCGAGGAAGAAGAGGCCGAGAAGATGGCCCGTAAGCTCGCCAAGGGCGAGTTTGACATGAACGACCTGCTCGACCAGCTGCGCCAGGTGAAGAAGATGGGCGGGCTCGGCGGTGTGATGTCGATGTTGCCGGGTGTCGGCAAGGTCAAGAAGCAGATGGGCGATCACAATATCGACGACAGTATGATCAAGCGTCAGGAAGCCATCATCCTGTCGATGACCCAACAGGAACGTCTCAAGCCGGCCATGGTGAAGGCGTCCCGCAAAAAGCGCATTGCCGCCGGGTCGGGGACCAGCGTTCAGGAAATCAACAAGCTGCTCAAGCAGTATCAGCAGATGCAGACCATGATGAAGCGCATGAAGAAAATGGGCGGCAAGCTGCCACCGATGGGTGGTGGCGGTATGCCGGGGATGGGTGGCGGAATGCTGCCGGGTATGCTGCCTCCGGGCATAGGGCGTTAGAGGCAGCCATGTTCCATCATATCTCCATCGGTGTGTCCGACCTGGCCCGTTCGGCGGCATTCTATGATGCCGTGCTCGGCGCGCTCGGGCATGAGCGCTACATGGAAAAGCCCGGCACGGTGTCCTGGAAGCCGAAGGATGGCGGCGGGGTGTTCTGGATCAACGAACGCGAAGAACTCAGCGTGCCTGTCGATGATGGACGGCACATCGCGTTTGCGGCCGAAAGCCCGATCCAGGTCGATGCCTTTTATGAAACCGCGATCATCTCCGGTGCCGTCGGCGACGGGGCCCCCGGTCTACGGCCGCAATATCGCGACACTTATTATGGTGCCTTCGTGCTCGACCCGGATGGTCACAAGCTCGAAGCCATGCACCTGCCGCCGGCCTGATCATGGCGATGCTTGATCAAATCTCGCTTGGGGTCAGCGACATTGCCGCCAGCGGTGCGTTCTGTGACGCGGCCTTCGTTCTTGACCCCGATGGTCACAAGATTGAGGCGTTGTGCCGCGGCGCGGCCTGATCGCCTTTCCAACCAACACAACAGTTACCAAGAAAGAAAAGGAAGTTACCCATGGCATTACGTATTCGACTGGCGCGCGGCGGCGCGAAAAAGCGGCCTTTCTACCGCATCGTTGTTGCCGATCAGGCGCGCGCGCGTGACGGACGCTTCATCGAGCGCATCGGGCAGTACAACCCCATGCTCGCCAAGGACGACCCCAACCGGGTGAAGTTCGACGAGGAACGCGCCAAGCACTGGATCGGTGTGGGCGCCAAGCCGTCCGACCGGGTGCAGAAATTCTTCGCTGCGGCCGGCCTGATGGACGCCCCGGTTGTGCGCGACCAGACCAAGAAGCATCTGCCGAAGGCCAAGGCGCAGGAACGTGCCGCGGAAGCCGCCGAGGCTGCCGAAGCGGCGGCCGCGGCCGAAGCGGAAGCAGCTACTGCACCCGCTGAGGAAGCGCCCGCCGAAGAAGCACCTGCGGAAGAGGCTCCGGCTGAAGACGCAGCGGCTGAGGAGGCCCCTGCTGAGGAAGCACCCGCAGAAGAGGCTGCCGAAGAAGCTCCCGCCGAGGATGCTTCGGACGAAGAGAAGTCCTGACTCCGGGACTCATCTGAACGATGACCGGCACCGACGGAGATTCTGGCAAACGGGTTTGCGTCGGTGTCGTGACGGGCGCGCACGGCCTGCGCGGTCTTGTCCGAGTCCGTCCCTATACCGACGTCCCCGAGGATGTCGGGGCCTATGGGCCGGTGGAAAGCGCGGATGGCCAGGTGTCGTTCGAACTTGAAGTGCGGAACCGGACCGGCAAGGGCCAGATTCTGATACATATCGAGGGGGTCGAAGACCGCAACGCGGCCGAAGCGCTCAAGGGCATGCAGTTTTATGTGCCCCGCGCGCGCCTGCCAGAAGCCGAGGAAGAAGAGTTCTACTACGCCGATCTGGTGGGACTTGCGGTTCTGGGGCAGGACGATGCGGAACTCGGCACCGTTCGTTCGGTCCAGAATTTCGGCGGTGGCGACATGCTCGAGATCGACGATCGCCGGGGTGGTGTTTCCACCATCCCCTTCACCCGTGCCGCCGTGCCGGCGGTCGATGTGTCCGGCGGCCGCATGGTGGTCGATGCCGCGCAGATCCTCCGGGCGGGCGCGGATGCGGAAACCAAGCCATGAGCAAGGCAAACCCCTGGGCCGCAAGTGTGCTGACGCTCTACCCGGAGATGTTTCCGGGGCCGCTGGGTCAGTCGCTCCATGGCCGGGCGCTGGAGCGCGAGATATGGTCGCTCGAGGCCCGGAATATCCGCGATCAGGCCACCGACCGCCACGCCACGGTCGATGACCAGCCCTTCGGGGGCGGGCCCGGCATGGTCATGCGCCCGGATATCGTGGATTTGGCGCTCTCGGAAGCCGTCAATCAGGTTGACGATCCGCGGCCGATCATCTATCTCACGCCCCGCGGTTGTCCGTTGGATCAGGCGCGCGTCCGAAACCTTGCGGATGGCCCCGGCGTGATACTGGTCTGTGGCCGGTTTGAAGGTGTCGATCAGCGTGTGCTCGATGCATGGCAGGCCGAGGATGTCAGCGTTGGGGATTACGTGCTTTCGGGTGGTGAGCCTGCGGCACTGGTTTTGCTCGATGCAGTTGTCCGGTTGTTGCCGGGAGTGCTCGGCGCAGCGGAGTCGCTCTCGGAAGAGAGTTTTGAAAGCGGGTTGCTCGAATACCCGCAGTACACAAGGCCGGCCAGCTGGACTGATCGGCAGGGCATTGAGCGTCTGGTGCCCGACGTGCTGACCTCCGGCCATCATGGCCGGGTGGCGCAGTGGCGGCGGGAACAGGCGGAACAGGTTACCCGCGAACGCCGGCCGGATCTCTGGCAGCGTTTCGTGAAGCAGGACGAAGAAGGACAAGAGCGATGAACACGCTTGAGAAGTTTGAGGCCGACCAGCTGGCAAAGCTGCAGGAAGCCCGCGAGACCCCCGAGTTCGGTCCGGGCGATACGGTGCGCGTGAATGTGCGCGTCGTCGAAGGCGAGCGCGAGCGTATCCAGGCCTATGAAGGTGTGTGCATTGCGGTGAAGAATGACGGGATCAACTCGTCCTTCACGGTGCGCAAGATTTCCTTCGGCGAGGGTGTGGAACGTGTCTTCCCGCTCTATGGCCCGCGTGTCGATTCCATCGACGTCGTGCGCCGCGGTAAGGTGCGTCGCGCCAAGCTTTATTATCTGCGTGGCCGTACCGGCAAGCGCGCCCGGATCACCGAGCGGACGACCGGTCGCGGAATGTCGGCACGTAAGGGCAAGGGCAAGGTCGTGGTGCCGGAGACCGGCACCGCCGAACGCCCCGACGACGTGGTCGCGACCCCCGAGGCTGAAACCAAGTCCGAATAGAAATACGGCTCCGAAAGGTGGGCCGAGGTATAGAGGCAGCGCCCCGGAGCAATTGTTCGCGGGGCGTTTTGCTTTTGCGATGATGTTCAGCAGGAAGACAAGAAAATGGCGCAGCCGAAAACACTGTTCGACAAAATCTGGGAATCCCATCTGGTCGATGTGCAGGACGATGGCACCTGCCTGATCTATATCGACCGTCATCTCGTCCATGAGGTGACCAGTCCGCAGGCCTTCGAGGGGCTGCGCCTGGCCGGGCGCACTGTCCGCCGCCCGGACGCCACCCTCGCCGTGGCCGACCACAACGTCCCGACTACGGACCGCAGCGGCGGGATCGAGGATGAAGAATCCCGGATTCAGGTCGAGACCCTGACTAGCAACTGCGAGGAGTTCGGGATCGAGCTCTTCGATATGGACGATATCCGTCAGGGCATTGTCCACATCATCGGGCCGGAACAGGGCTTCACCCTGCCGGGGACGACCATCGTCTGCGGCGACAGCCACACGGCGACCCATGGCGCGTTCGGTGCGCTGGCCTTCGGGATCGGCACCTCCGAGGTGGAGCATGTGCTGGCCACCCAGACGCTTTTACAGCGCCCGGCGAAGAACCTGCTGGTCTCCGTTGACGGTGAGTTGTCCCTCGGCGTAACGGCGAAAGACATGATCCTTGCCATCATCGGCGCCATCGGCACCGCCGGTGGCACCGGCTCGGTGATCGAATATGCCGGGGACGCGGTCCGCGCGCTGTCCATGGAAGGCCGCATGACCATGTGCAACATGTCGATTGAGGGTGGCGCACGCGCCGGTCTGGTGGCACCCGACGAGACGACTTACGAATTTCTCAAGGGCCGCCCGATGGCGCCCAAGGGTGCTGCCTGGGAGCAGGCCGAAGCCTATTGGCGGACCCTGCCCTCCGATGAAGGTGCGCATTACGACAAGGAGGTCCGCCTGGCGGCTGCTGATATCCCGCCGCAGGTGACCTGGGGTACCAGCCCGGAAAACGTAGTGCCGATCACCGGCGCGGTGCCCGATCCGGAGAACGATGCGCGCGACGACAATCAGCGTCAGGCCTGGGAGCGCTCGCTGGAATACATGGATCTCAAGGCCGGGACGAAGATGCAGGATGTGGGCGTGGACAAGGTCTTTATCGGATCGTGCACCAACGGGCGGATCGAGGATCTGCGCGCGGTTGCCCAGGTGGCCAAGGGACGCAAGGTTTCTGATGCCGTCCACGCCATGGTGGTACCGGGCTCCGGCCTTGTGAAGGAGCAGGCCGAGCAGGAAGGCATCGATGAAATTCTGAAAGAGGCCGGTTTCGACTGGCGCGAGCCGGGATGTTCCATGTGTCTGGCGATGAATGCGGACAAGCTGGAGCCGGGTGAACGTTGCGCCTCGACCTCCAACCGGAATTTCGAGGGCCGTCAGGGCCGCGGCGGGCGCACCCATCTGGTCAGCCCGGCCATGGCTGCGGCTGCCGCGATCACCGGCAAGCTGACCGATGTCCGCGATCTGGACAGCTAAGCGGGTACTGAAGACGGATTTAACGCGAGGAGTTGCGTGATGGAAAAATTCAACAAGGTCACGGGCGTTGCCGCCCCGCTGCCGATGGTCAACATCGATACCGACAAGATCATCCCCAAGCAGTTCCTCAAGACGATTGCGCGCACGGGGCTGGGCAAGGGGTTGTTCTATGAACTGCGCACCGATGAAAGCGGCAAGCCCACGGGCGATTTCGTCCTCGACCGGGAGCCCTACACCAACGCGGAGATCCTGATTGCCGGCGACAATTTCGGTTGTGGGTCGTCGCGCGAACATGCGCCCTGGGCGCTGCAGGATTTCGGCATAAAGGTGGTGGTCGCGCCGACCTTCGCCGACATCTTCTACAACAACAGCTTCAAGAACGGCATGCTGCTCATCAAGCTGCCGCAGGAGCAGATCGACAATCTGATGATCGTGGCCAACGATCCGGAGAATCCGGAAATCAGTGTCGATCTGGAAAAGCAGGAAATTCATGCGCCCAACGGCGTGGTCTATCCCTTCGAGATCGACGAGTTCCTCAAGCAGTGCCTACTCGAAGGTCTCGACGATATCGGGCTGACCATGCAGCGCGGCGAGACCATCGGTGGTTTCGAAGGCGATCAGAAAAGCCAGCAGCCCTGGCTGTACCGCGACGCGTCCTAGACGCCTGAGCTAACACCGTCATTCCTGCGGAGGCGGGAATCCATAAGCGCGGGCACTGATCAGTCTCGCATTGGTGTTGATGGACCCCCGCCTTCGCGGGGGTGACGAAACGACAGAAGTTTCACAGTCGGGACTGACCAACGACCGGTCCTGCAGAAAAAGGGGGAGGGGTTCATGCCCGCCAACAAGAGTGTTCTGGTTCTTCCGGGTGACGGTATCGGGCCCGAGGTGATGGAACAGGTCCAGCGCGTGATGGGCTGGTTCGAGGCCAAGGAAGCGGTGTCCTTCGCGGTCGATGAGGATCTCGTCGGCGGCGCCTGTTATGACGAACACGGTGTCTCGATCACCGATGACACCATGGCGAAAGCCCTGAACCTCGATGCGGTGCTGTTCGGTGCGGTCGGCGGTCCGAAATGGGACGACGTACCCCGAGAGCATCGGCCGGAAGCCGGTCTGCTGCGCCTGCGCAAGGAACTCGACCTGTTTGCCAATCTGCGCCCGGCGATTGTCATGGACGCGATGGTGGATGCCTCCACCCTGAAGCCGGAAGTGGTGAAGGGGCTGGACATCATGATCCTGCGCGAGCTGACTTCGGGCGTCTATTTCGGTGAGCCGCGTGGCGAGCAGACCCTGGAAGACGGCACCAAGCGCTTCATCGACACCCAGGCCTACACCGAGGACGAAATCGTCCGGGTGCTGCGGGTCGGGTTCGAACTGGCCCGCAAGCGCGGCAACAAGTTGCACTCGGCCGAGAAATCCAACGTTATGGAAACCGGTGCCTTCTGGCGGAAGATCGCTGGGCGTGTCGCCGAGGAAGAATTCCCCGATGTGGAGTTCGAACACATCCTGGCCGACAACTGCGCCATGCAGTTGCTGCGCAATCCGCATCAGTTCGACGTGATCGTCACCGACAATCTGTTCGGCGATATCCTGTCCGACGAAGCCGCGATGATGACCGGCTCGCTGGGCATGCTGCCCTCGGCCAGCCTGGGTGCAGTCGATCCGATGACGGGCGCCCGCCGTGCCATGTACGAGCCCGTGCACGGCTCGGCGCCGGACATTTCCGGGCAGGGCAAGGCCAACCCTCTGGCCATGCTGCTCAGCTTCGCGATGATGCTGCGTTACTCTTTCGATCTCGGCAATGAGGCCGACATGGTCGAGAAGGCGGTGCAGAACGTCCTGAATGAGGGCTATCGCACCGGCGATATCATGCAGGACGGCTGCACCGAGGTCTCGACCGAGGAAATGGGCACCAAACTCCTCAAGGAACTCGACAGCCTGTCAGCATAGCGCGAGGTTGTTTGGCTTGCTCCGAAACAGCCGCTCTGACACTATTTTGGTATGTCTCTTCGGGTTTTTCTAGTTGCTCTCGCAGCGTTGTTTGCAACCATGCTTCCTGTTTCGGCGGAAAGCTTGGACGACGCGCGCGCCAAACTCGATCGTCTGATGGACGCCTATGTCGAAAAGGATTCGACGTCCGTTCTTCGACAGCTGCAAACGGACGAATTCTACCAGGCCGAAACGACGCCGGGTTGGCCGGGTGTCGTGAAACAGCTTGAGAGCGTTTACGGTCTGGGCGGGGATATCCACGGTTATGAATTGAACCAGACGCGACCGCTTGGGGAACGACTGGCGGTATTACGCTATCTGTTGGCTTTCGACGTCACTCCGTTGCTCGCTGAGTTTATGATCTATCGGGCAACGGATGAGTGGACCTTGATGAATTTCTCATTTCATTTTGGAACTCAGGCGACACCGACCATTAAGTCTTGGGCGGATCAATGATCGGTGTAGCAAAAATTCGCATGATCGCAAGGGCTGGATGCTTGAGTGCTCTTGTGGCCGGTTTTGTCTTGGTCTGCGGATCTGTGTTTGCCCAGCAAATCGTGGAATCCTCTACCGGAAAGCAGATCGCCGGGCATCAGTGCGCGGTCAGTGAAGCGTTTCTGGCGGAGATCGGGAAAAGTGACGCGGCCCGCAAGGCCGACACCCGCGCGAGTCTCAACGCGATGCTCGATGCGGCGCTGGCCAGTCCCAAAACGCGCGGTTCATCGGAATCATCCGTGGTGTTCCCGCCACCCCGTCCGGGAAGCTGACCGCGTAATTCGCGTTTGCACCCGGCACGATAAAATAAGTATCATCTAATATGCGTTGGGTTCTGACATCGATGGCCGTTACCTGGCTTGTGTTGCCCTATCCCGGCATCGCGCAGGCCGACACCGTTAAAACCGGTGGCAAGGTCGGCTGTTTCTTTGAAGCGGACTTTCTCGAAAAACGCATCAAGGGCGATACGCGCGAAGCGCGCGAGACGGAGGCGCGGCGCTGGTACATCCGGCGGCTGGTGACCAACGTGCTTGAAGCCCGGGAGAAGGAAGCACGGCGCGTGGGCCACATGTCGCCGCTCCCCGACAATTTTCGCGGGTCCTGAATCCAGACTTTCTAGGGAAACCGGCAATCCGCGTTGGATGTTTGCGCAAAGATCGCGCGCCTGTAGTTCGCGCTGAATCCTTCCGGCCAGGCCACTTCGATGCGGTCGGGAGACAGAAAGACCACCCGCGCAGCCTGATCGAGATAAAGCGTCGCGGTTTCGGTGGCCGGGCCATACCAGACATAGGTTTGTCCATCCTGCTTGAGAAAGCGGGCTGGTTGTACGACGCGGCTGTCAAAGAGGTTGCCGCTTGCGATGACGCAGTCCGGGTGGAAGGCGATTTCGTTGCCATGCATGCGCGGTGTGGTCGGCAGCTCCATGGACCAGTCGCCAAACAGCGGGTTTTGTGGTGCAGCCGGGCTGCCGGTACAGGCCGCCAGGACGCCCGGGACACTGAAGGCGAGGAGAAGCATGATGGGGCGAACGAACAAAGCCATCGTAAAGTAATTCTACGGACGGTCAGCGGCTTCGTGGTTCGACACCCGCGCCGCGCAGTTCGGGCTCCAGCCGCCCGGTGATCAAGAGTTGTAGCATCCGGAAGTCACTGAGCAGCGACCAGACCGGATGCGTAAAGGTCGCGGGGCGGTTTTTCTCCACAAAACCGTGGCTGATCCAGGCCGGGCCATAGCCCGCGAAGGGCGCGATCAGCAACAGCCACCAGGGGCCGGTGACGATTCCGAAGCCGATCAGAAGAAGCGCTGACATTGTTCCGGCATAGTGTATCCCACGGGTTTGCGGCTGCGCATGTTCGCGCAGATAGTGGGGCCAGAATTCGGCATAGCTGGAAAATCGTTCGGCCATGGGCGGAATTCTGGCACAACTGATCCGTTGATTGCGAGGAGATGCATGTGCCCGACATTTATGTGAACCCCGAAGCTATTCCGGCGAAAATCGTCGAGGAGATCAAGCTCAGCCTGGAGCGGCGTGCGGCGACGCCGCAGCAGAGTGCGGCGCTGAAATCCTATCTGGCGGATGTGAAATTTCCTGAAAATGCGCGGGTGCTGGATGTGGGGTGCGGGACGGGCCCGCAATCCCGAACACTGGCCCAATGGCCCGGTGTGGGCGAGGTGGTCGGCGTCGATCAGCTCGAACCGTTTCTCGAGTGCGCCCGGGAACTGGCCGCTGACATCCCGAATGTGTCCTTTCAGCAGGCCGATGCGCGCAAGCTACCCTTCGACGATGCCAGGTTCGACGTGGTGGTGCTTCACACCCTGCTGACCCATGTGCCCGGGCCGGAAGATGTGCTGGCGGATGTTCACCGGGTGTTGCGGCCCGGCGGGCAGGTGGCGATCTATGACGGGGATTTCACCACCATGAGTGTCGCCACCTCCGACGCGGATCCGATGCAGGGCTGCATCGATGCCTTTGTGGAGGGCAATGTCCACGACAAGTGGCTGGTTCGTCGATTGCCTACGGTGCTGATCGCGGCCGGGTTCAGGCCCCAATCCACCCGCAGCCACGGCCATCTGGAGACGGGTGCGCCGGCTCTGACGCGGGGCTGGACGGAACGCGGGGCGCTGTATCTGCAGCAATGGGGCCGGATCGATCAGGCGATGCGCGATGCGTTGGTGGCGGAATGTCAGCGCCGGATCGAGACCGGCGCGTTCTACGGCTTCATGAACTATGTGAGCATAGTGGCCAGGAAGATTTAGCCAGCCAATCAGCGTCATGCGCGGACTTGATCCGCGCATCGCATCTCGGTCTGTGCCGAGACACCTGGGTCAAGCCCGGGTATGACGAACTATAGCAATCAGTCTTGCAAAAGCTTGCAAAACCGGCTTTTCGGGCTTAAGTCATCGCCGCAACCGGCACAAACTGTGCCGGGCAAACAAGGATAGGACCCATGGGTTACAAGGTTGCGGTGGTCGGTGCGACGGGCAATGTCGGCCGCGAATTGCTGCAGACGCTGGCGGAACGCGATTTTCCGGCAGACGAGGTCGTGGCATTGGCGAGCGAGCGTTCGGTCGGGCGTGAAGTCTCCTACGGGGAAGATACAACGTTGAAAGTGCAGTCCCTGGCCGATTACGACTTTACCGGAACCGATATCGGTCTGTTCTCTCCCGGTGCCAAGGTGTCCTCGCAGTATGCACCGAAGGCGGCTGCGGCGGGCTGTATCGTGATCGACAACACGTCCCATTTCCGCATGGACCCCGATGTGCCGCTGATCGTGCCGGAGGTGAATCCGGAAGCTGCCGGCGGCTACACCAAGCGCAATATCATCGCCAATCCGAACTGTTCGACGATCCAGATGCTCGTCGCACTCAAGCCGCTGCACGATGCCTTCGGCATCACGCGCGTCGTCGTTTCGACCTATCAGTCGGTGTCCGGCGCGGGCAAGGAAGGGATGGACGAGCTCTTCAATCAGACCCGGGCGGTCTATGTGAACGACCCCCTGGAACCGAAGCAGTTCACCAAGCAGATCGCCTTCAACGTGATCCCCCATATCGATGTCTTCATGGATGACGGTTCCACCAAGGAAGAGTGGAAGATGGTTGTCGAGACCAAGAAGATCCTGGATCCGAAGATCAAGGTCACGGCGACCTGTGTTCGTGTGCCGGTGTTCATCGGCCATGCGGAGTCGATCAATCTCGAGTTCGAACGCGAGGTGTCCGAGAAAGAAGCCCGCGAGATTTTGCGCGAGGCGCCCGGGGTCTCGGTGATCGATCACCGGGCCAATGAGGGCTATGTCACGCCGGAAGAATCCGCCGGCGAGGATGCGGTCTATGTCAGCCGCATCCGGGACGATGCCACCGTCGAGAACGGTCTGAACATGTGGGTTGTCTCCGACAATCTCCGAAAAGGCGCGGCGCTGAACACCGTTCAGATCGCCGAACTGCTCGATCGTGAGTATCTGAAAAAGGCGATCGCTGCCGAATAGCCGGCGTGCTTTTCGCGGCCATTGCAGAAGAACTGAAGCCGACCGGGCTGATCCTGCGCGGCGGGTTCCATCCGGAACCCGCTGACGCCGTGCCCGGGTCTGTCGGAACCCTCGTGCTGGTAGGCAATGCCGGGATGGCGATGTGGCAGGCTTTCGCGCGGGAAGCGGGCGCCGGTTCCGGCAGCGGAAACCCGCTGGATGACTGGATCCGCGAGCGGCTGACCGGAATCGCCGATGATCTTGGAGCAGTACCGCTGTTTCCCTTCGGCGGCCCGCCCTTCCTGCCGTTCCAGCGCTGGGCGCAACGAGCCGAGCCGACCTATCCGTCACCCCTCGGGCTTCTGATCCATCCCGACTATGGGCTTTGGCACGCATACCGGGGCGCGCTCGCCTTTGCCGAAAGGATCGATCTTCCGGCACCTGACAGCCGGCCCTCTCCATGCGAGAGCTGTGCGGACAAGCCCTGTCTTGCGACCTGCCCGGTCGAAGCGTTTAGCGGTGACGGCTACGACGTGCCGGCCTGTGTCTCACATCTTGCAACCCGCGCCGGTGCCGATTGCGTTGAAGACGGGTGCCGGGCAAGGCGGGCCTGCCCGGTCGGCCGGGATTTTGTCTATGCGCGCGAACAGGCCGGGTTTCACATGCGTGCCTTTTTCGCGGCCAACAGGCGCGACTAGCTGGCCCGGAGCAAATCGCGCGCTGCGAGTAACCCGCCCCCGGCGATCAGCAGGCAGGCCACGCCGAGACTCCAGCTTGCGGGGGCCAGTCCCATAACCACGAGTAGCAGAGTGGAAAGCAGCGGCGCGGCATAGGCGCTGACCCCCAGCACGCGAAGATCGCCGTGTTTCACGCCGTGGTCCCAGACAAAAAATGCCACTCCGACAGGCCCCAGGCCCAGCCCGACAATGGCCAACCAGGCGATCATGTCCTCGGGCCAGACCGTGGGTTCGAGCCACAGATGTGCGACCCAGGCCAGCAGGGCCGTGCCCCCACAGAAGGCACCGACCGCATCGGTCGAAATATGGGCAAACCGCCGGGAAAGCACCGAATAGCTCGACCAGGCCAGGGCCGCGCCCAGGGCGGCCAGGTAGCCCGTCGCATATTCGGCGCGGAAGGCAACGCTGCCCCCGCCGGTCACGATCAGCACGGTCCCGGCCAGGCCCGCAGCCGCACCGGCCAGATGATGCCAGCGCAGGCGTCCCACATCAGCTTCCGCCGGGAGCAGGGCGGAAAACAGAACAATCAGCATCGGCCAGAGATAGTTGATCAGATTCGCATCGGCCGGCGGGGCGTTCTGGATTCCCGCGAAATACAGGAAGTGATAGCCGAAGAGGCCCGCGATCCCGAGCATCCAGGCGGGCCAGGGCTGGCGCATATGGGTGAGCGGATTGTCCCCCCGGACCAGCCAGACCGCCATGGACAGCGCGAAAACAAGCGTGAAAGCCATGGCCACCATCTGCAGGGGCGGGACTGCACCGGCAAGCGCGCCGAACAGGGCGAGGGTGGACCAGATAAGTACGGCCAGCAGGCCGATCGCTGTTGCCCGTTTGCGGGTCCGTGGCCCTGCCGGGCCCGTCATGCGGACCGCGAGTGGGTGCTGGCCATCGCCGCGGCTTCCCGGATGATCCGGACCGTCTCGGTCCACAGATCGAGTTCACCGATGCGCTCGAGCGGCCACCATTCGGCATGAGCGGCATCTCCACCGGCCACGGCGTCACCGGCCGTCCAGTGTGCCGCACAATCCACAAGCGTGTAGTGATAGCGCACCGGCCGATCGCCCATCGCCTCGTCGGCGGCCGGTGACACGGGGGCCGTCACGCCCTGTGTGCCCGGCCGGGCCGGATCCCCGTCGCGCACAATGGCATCGACCACGTCCACGATGCCGATCACCTCGATTTCGACCCCGGTTTCCTCGCGCACTTCCCGTATGGCCGTCTGGTGCCAGGTCTCGCCGAGCTCCTGTTTGCCGCCGGGAATACTCCATTGCCCCAGCCGCGGTTCCCTGCCGCGCCGGATCATCAGCACGTGATCGCCCTTCAAGACCACGATGCCGACGCCTGCAATCGGCCGGTCGGGATATTCGCGATCGCTCATGATACGCGGTTGTGGAGGCAGTCGGTCATTCCCGGGGCGCCATATTGCAGGCCGAAAGGCCTAGTACATATGCTGTCCGCCGTTGATCGACAGGGTCGATCCGGTGATGAAGCCGGCATTATCGGCGGTCAGGAAGAGGACGCCACGTGCGATGTCATCGGCCTGTCCCAGCCGCCCGACCGGAATGCGCGCAATGATCTTTTCCAGCACATCCGGCGGCACCGCGCGCACCATGTCGGTATCGACATAACCCGGCGCGATGGCATTCACGGTGATGCCTTTGCCCGCACCTTCCTGGGCGAGCGCCTTTGTAAATCCGTGGATGCCCGACTTGGTGGCCGCATAATTGACCTGGCCGTACTGGCCGGCCTGGCCATTGATCGAGCCGATATTGACGATGCGTCCGAAGTTCAGGTCCCGCATATCCTCGATCACGGCGCGCGAACAGTTGAAAACGCCCGACAGGTTGGTGTCGATCACTTCCTTCCACTGTTCGAAGGTCATGCGGTGCATGGTGCCGTCGCGGGTGATGCCGGCATTGTTCACCAGGATTTCAACCGGCCCCATTTCGGCTTTGATCTTGGCCACGGCGTCCTGAACCTGATCGGAATCCGAAACATCGACCTTCACGGTCTTGATGCCGGTGATGTCCTCGAACTCCTTGGCGGCATGCACATTGCCCGCATATGCGGCGACCACATCGCGGCCGGCATCTCTGAGATTGCGGCTGATAGCCGCGCCAATGCCCCGGGTACCCCCGGTGACCAATGCAACTCGACCCATCTTGCTCTCCTGGTTTGCGGACGTCCCGCACCTTCGTTCCGGTGCTTTTCTCCTGCCCCGTTGGTTTGCGTTCCCTGCCTAGTCGCGTTCGACGCACATGGCGATACCCATGCCGCCGCCGATGCACAAGGTCGTCAGGCCCTTCTTCGCGTCGCGCTTCTCCATCTCGTGGAGCAGGGTCACGAGGACCCGCGCGCCCGACGCACCGATCGGATGCCCGATGGCAATCGCGCCACCATTGACGTTGACGATTTCCGGATCCCAGCCCATGTCGCGATTGACCGCGATGGCCTGCGCGGCAAAGGCCTCATTGGCTTCGACAAGGTCGAGATCCTCGACCGTCCATCCCGCTCGCTCAAGCGCCTTGCGGCTGGCCGGGATCGGTCCGGAACCCATCACGGACGGTTCCACGCCGGCGGTCGCCCAGGAGGCGATCCGCGCCAGCGGGTTGAGGCCGCGGCTTTTGGCCTGATCCGAAGAGGTCAGGACGATCGCGGCCGCGCCGTCATTGATGCCCGAGGCATTGCCGGCCGTCACGGTGCCTTCCTTGTTGAAGGCGGGGCGCAGCTTGCCGAGCGTTTCGGTGGTGGTTCCGTGACGCGGATATTCATCCGCCTCCACGACCGTCTCGCCCTTTCGACTGGTGATTGTGACAGGTGTGATTTCGTCCTGCAGGCGTCCGGCATTCTGCGCGGCTTCGGCCTTCTGCTGAGAGCCGGCGGCGAATTCGTCCTGATCATCACGGGTGATCTGCCATTGCTCGGCTACGTTCTCGGCCGTGTTGCCCATGTGGTAGCCCATCATGGCGCACCACAGGCCGTCCTTGATCATGGTGTCGACCAGTTTGACATCGCCCATCTTGGTCCCGTTGCGCATCTGGGATGCATGGGGTGCCTGGCTCATGCTCTCCTGACCGCCGGCAACGACCACCTCGGCCTCGCCCAGCTTGATGGCCTGATAACCCTGCGCCACCGAACGAAGACCGGACCCGCAAACCTGATTGACGAGATAGGCTGTGCGGTTTTCGGGAATGTCCGCGGCCAGCAACGCCTGGCGCGCCGGATTCATGCCCGTTGCCGCCGTCAGCACCTGTCCGAGGACGACTTCATCCACGTCCGCTGCGGGAATGCCTGCGCGTTCAAGTGCGCCCTTGATGGCGACCGTGCCCAGTTCCGCCGCGCTCAGGCTCGCCAACGATCCGTTGAAAGCGCCCACGGGCGTCCGGGTGGCTCCGGCAATCACGACATCCGACATGCTATCTCTCCTGTATTTCGCGAAATCACAGGGTATTCAAGGGTGCGTGTGCCGCGCCAAAAGCCCCAAATTCCGTCATTTTTAGACCTTCGCTGGATATAAACCTCACACATGACAGAGTCCAGCATGTGCCCTGGGTCTGTCGGGTGCCGGACCGGGACTAAAGCCGCGTAAGCCATGTGGCCAGGGGTTCCCATACATCGCTCTGCGCGCGCGATGCCGCCACCATGCCGATATGCCCCAGCCGCGGGCTTTCCCGCGTGGCGTTGGGCAAGGCCGCGGCAAGTGCGTCCGCAGAAGCCGGGGGCACGATACGGTCCCGCTGGGGCACGAGAACGAGCGCGGGGTGATCCACCTCCTGCGGCCGTATCGGTGTTTTCCCCACATGCCAGAGGCCCTTGTGCGGAGTGTTTCGTCCGTACCATCCGCCCATGCATTCGCGCGCAACCGGACCGGAAAGCGGAACCCCGTCATTCAGCCAGTCCTCAAGCGCTACAAAGTCTTCGGCGGCCTGACTGTCGGGATTCACCTTGGCAAAGCCGGTGAATTTTCGCGTGACCAGAAACGGATCGAGCGCGGAGAACATGGACTGGATGATATCGACCGGAAGTTCACCATAAAGGTCGAGCAAGGGACTCGCGGCCTCGACGGCCCGGGCCAGTGCTTCGGCTTGTGCGACCCGTTCGGCTTGGAAGTTCCACGGTGTCGCCAGCAGGGACAGACCCGAAACTTTTGATGGATTCAGGCGTGCCAGTGCGAGTGCCAGCAATCCCCCCATGCAGTACCCGACCACCGGAACCGGCTGGCCCGTGATCGCAACCGCCGTGTCGAGCGCCGTCGTCAGAGGGCCATTGATATAGTCGCTCATTGTGAACCGCCGCTCGGCCGGGCCGGGCGCATCCCAATCGACCAGAAGGGGGCGCAATCCGCTCTCGCGTGCCATCCAGCGCAATAGGGAACGGCGTTCGGAGAGGTCGAGGATATAGGCGCGGTTGATCAGGGAAGGCACGAAGAGCACCGGTGCGCCGTCGCGCGGGCCATAGTCCAGAAGACGGGTGGCCCCCGACGACCAGAGGGCCGGCGGATCTTCCAGATTTCGACGGTAGGGATGCTGGCGATAGGCGCTGACGCCGGCCGAAAATGCAGCCAGCCGGTCGTGGATTTCCCGATCGAGCGCGAGGGCAAACGGGTCGGGTTCGCTACTTGCCTTTGGATTTTGCAGGTGTGCGCTTTTTTGCGCCCGGCTTTGCTGCGCTGCGTTTTGTGCGAGCGCATCCTGCAAGGCTTTTGCGCGATCCGCCACCTCCGGCCTCCAGGCCGTCGAGTCGTTCTTCAAGAGCGGCAACCCGGCGCGCGAGCTGATCCAGCCGTTCATCGCCGTCGCCAGATGCAGCGGAAGTGGTTTCGGGCCCGTACGCGGAGGGTTCGGCTGCGGATTTGTCATGTTGTGCCCCGGGCTGCGCTGTCTTCAGGAATTCGGCCAGGTTGGCGGTCAGCATCGGATTGACGTCATGTCCGAGCTGGGTCATCGCCTCGAAAAACCGCGCGCTCTGTTCGGCGAGGTTCGGGTCCGCGGCCATGGCCGTCAGCTGATCCTCCCACAGATCGAGATACTGGCGTGCGAGTGCAGCATAATCTGGTTCTTTATCCATCGTCCCGAACTATAGACGCGTCGGTCTTTGCTGCGCCACAACAAGGCGCCCAAGAGCGGCTCTCGTTGCGTTGCAGCATTTTTCGATTGATCTGCTATAGTAATGCGCATCTGAGCAACATCTGGGGCCTTCCAAATGGCCGAGTCCAACAAGAACGACCCGATTACCATCAAGAAGTACGCCAACCGGCGGCTCTACAACACATCCACGAGCAAATACGTCACCCTCGACGATCTGGCGCAGATGGTTAAGTCGGGCGACGAATTTGTCGTGGTCGATGCCAAGTCCGGAGATGACATCACACGTCCGGTCCTCACACAGATTATTTTCGAGGAAGAGGCGAAGGGTGAAAACCTGCTTCCGGTCAGCTTTCTGCGACAGCTCATTCAGTTTTACGGCGACAGTCTGCAGTCGATGGTGCCGAACTATCTGGAAGCCTCGATGGATGCGTTTTCCAGCAATCAGGATCGCATGCGTGACTATGTCGAGAGCGCGGTGGGGCGCAGCATGTATCCGCTCAGCCAGTGGGAAGAACTCGGTCGGCAGAACATGGCGATGTTCGAGCGCGCGTTTCAGATATTCACGCCGCGCGGAGCCGAGGAAGAGAATGCCGGGGACAAGCCATCAGCCCCTAAGTCCAGGAAGGCTGCCAAGTCGGATGACGACAAGCTGAACGACCTTCAGTCGCAGATCGAAAACCTGCGGCGGCAGCTCGACGATCTGTCCCGCTAATCCGCTGTTCGCAGCCAGTCGGGATCAACCTCGGGTTTCCCGCAGTGACAACCCTGCAGAAAATCGACCCCTTCCTGCTTGAGGAGGGCGGCTTCTTCCGCGGTCTCGACCCATTCACCGACGCATTTCAGGCCGATGCCCTTGGCGAGGTTCACGAGCGTGCGCACAAAGAGCAGGTTCTCGGGATTGCTCACGACGTCACGGACAAAGGAGCCATCGATTTTGACGATGGCCACATTGAGCGTGCGCAAGTGACGGAAGGATGTGAATCCCGCTCCGAAATCGTCGAGCGCCACACGGCAGCTGAATTGGGTCAATGTCGAAACAAAGCGGGAGGATTCATCCACATCGTCCAGCGCGACCGTTTCCGTGATTTCCAGAATCAGGCGGCAAGCCAGATCGCGTCGCCCCTGTAACCGCTCTTCGAGCATTCGCAGCCAGACAGGGTCCACGGCGGTCATGCCCGACAGGTTGATCGCGAGGTGCATGTCCGGATTGTGTTCGAGGGCATCAAGACCGAGTTCCAGCACGCGCCGGTCGATCAGGCGCATCAGGCCCATCTGCTCGATCACCGGTACGAAGCCACCGGCCGCGATCACGTTTCCTTCGGGGTCGATCATGCGGGCGAGGCCTTCACAGAATTCGACCGCGCCGGTCTCGGCAGAGACCACCGGCTGAAAGGCCAGTTTGAAACGATCGTCCTTCAGGGCCTGTTTGACCTTTTCTACGATGACCAGTTCCGGGCGCTCGGTTCGGGTGTGCTCAGGAACCTCCGCATAATCCAGGTAGCAATCGCAACCGAGCCTTCGGGCAGCGCGCAGGGCATTGTCCGCATGCGACACGACGGTGCGCGCAGAACTGGCATCGCTTGGGAATACCGATATTCCGATTGAGGCGGTGATCGTCATGGCGCCGGACGGGGTAGAGATCGGAGTCTCGCGGATTGCCGAGAGGAACCGGTGCGCCACATTGGCGAGTTCGTCCCGGTTGCAATTCCCGACCACAACGGCGAAACGGTCGAACCCGACCCGGCCGACAACATCGCCGGTGCGCATGCCGTCCTCAATCCGACGCGCGGCCGCGAGCACAATGGCGTCGCTGTGTCCTCACCATAGACATCGGACACTTCATTGAGCTTGTCGATGCCAACGAGCAACAAGCCGCCTTGCGCGCCCGTTATCAGGCTTTGCGCAATGACATGCTCCAGAGATTCCCGCAGGCGCAGCCGGTTGTACTGGCCGGTCAGCGAATCATGATTGGAAAGAAAGCTGACTTCTTCTTCGGTTTTCTTGCGCGCGTCGATGTTCCGGACCACGCCGGTCAGGCGCATGGGCTTTCCGGTGTGGCCATGGGTGGCCACGGCGCGCTCCTGAATCCAGACGAACTGACCTGCGTCGTCGCGGATCCAGTATTCATGATTGAACACTTCCGCGCTTTCGAGATCCCACTCGTAGAAAAGGTCTCCAGATGCGACGAGCAAGCTGACGAGATCGGACAGCGGGTTGCTGTCCGTTCCGTCAGGCGCGATGCCTGGAGCGACCATTTGGGCCAGTTCTGACACGTCGTGTACCTCCTACCTGAGGTCTGAATTCTTCAGCCGCACTTCCTGCGCGGACATTTCGGGAGGAAATTAGCAATGCAGTTCTTAACAAAGGGTAAGAATTGCCGGGTCTTGTTGCCGAGCGGCAATATTTGCCGAGTTCCGAGGAACAGGACCGATTAATTATGGTTAATGAAAGATAAAATTGTCAGTAATATGGATTTCAACTTTAAGAAAACTTTTATAAATTTACAGCTATCTGAAGATCGCAACTCTGGACACGAAGTGACGCTCAACCTTCCAGCCCGTATCGGAACAGACATCAGCACCGCTGCAGAAGCGATGCGGTTGCACGCTGTTGCCGATTCCGCCATTCGCCGGGGCGGGTTTGCGTCCGGTCTGGGGAATGCCGACCGGGACGATCGTCAGAACGCGGTGCGCGCCGAGCTTCCGTCGGCTTCGGTGCGTGCGCCGGGCGAGGCCGGAACCGCACGCGAAGACCAGGGTCGGACGTCGGACTACCATGTGCGCCGGGGTCCGAACCTGCTCTTTGTCGCGCAGATGCTTGGCCAGGACGATGAAGGCGCCCTCCCGAACGCGGCGGGTCATGCAAAAGCGACAGCGACATATCCTTCGCTGGAATCCGATCTCGATATTTTCCTGCCGGGCGAGGATATTGCCTTTGCCGGCAGCGCACCGCGCCTCGACATTCACGTCTGATCCCAATCCGATTTCTGCGCTTTGCGGTTGACGCCCGTTGCGGTGGCGGCCCCCTTTCGCCTATTGATTGTTGTGATGCGAATCTGGACGGCCGCAGAAGGCTGGCGGAAGTGAGGGGGTATGACGAAAACAATTCAGAATTTGATCTCGCGTGACGCGGATGACGCGATTGCGCTGGCGGCGCCGGATCGCAAACCCATGACCTATGCGGACTTGCGTGCGCTGGCCGAACGAACAGTTGCGGATATGAATGCACGCGGGATTGGCCGGAACGACCGTGTCGCGATCGTGCTGCCAAACGGCCCCGAGATGGCGGCGGCGTTTGTCGCAGTCGGGTCGGGTGCGACGACGGCACCGCTCAACCCGGCCTACCGGGGAGAGGAATTTCGGTTCTATCTTGAAGACCTCGGGGCGAAGGCGCTGTTTGTCGAAGCGGGCAGCGAGTCACCAGCCATCGAGGTCGCGCACGATCTGGGTGTGACGGTTTATGAACTCGATGTACCGGACGGTGCGCCGGCGGGCGGGTTTGAAATTTCCGGTGCGGCCGAAACGACCGGAAACGATGTTCAGACCGGCTTTGCGTCTCCCGACGATGTGGCGCTGGTGCTCCACACCTCCGGCACCACGTCGCGGCCCAAGATCGTTCCGCTCAGCCAGACCAATATTTGTGCCTCTGCGCGAAATATCGGACAGACACTTTCGCTGTCCCCGGAAGACCGCTGCGTCAACATCATGCCGTTGTTCCACATTCACGGGCTGATCGCGGCTGTCCTCTCGAGCCTGGCAGCCGGGGGGAGCACCTACTGCACGCCGGGCTTCGATGCGTTGCGGGTATTCCGCTGGTTCGAAGACGCCACCCCAAGTTGGTACACGGCGGTTCCGACCATGCATCAGGCGATCCTGTCGCGGGCATCGCGCAATCAGGACATCGTGGACGCCATGAAGCTGCGGTTCATCCGATCGTCTTCCTCGTCCTTGCCACCGCAGGTGATGGCCGCGCTTGAGGAAACCTTCGATGCGCCTGTGATCGAATCCTATGGCATGACCGAAGCGGCCCATCAGATGGCCTCCAACCTTCTGCCACCGGGTGCGCGCAAACCGGGGTCGGTTGGCGTGGCTGCCGGACCCGAGGTCGAGATCATGGATCTGGACGGTAATATTCTCGAACGCGGGGAAACGGGTGAAATCGTCATCCGGGGCCTCAACGTCACCAAGGGTTACGAAGCCAACGAGAAAGCGAATGCCGAGGGTTTCACCAATGGCTGGTTCCGCACCGGCGATCAGGGCATGTTCGATGCGGACGGTTATCTGAGCATTACCGGACGCCTCAAGGAAATCATCAACCGCGGCGGTGAGAAGATCAGCCCGCGCGAGGTGGACGAAATTCTGCTCGATCATCCCGCCGTGGGACAGGCCGTGACCTTTGCCTTGCCGCACGACAAGCTTGGAGAGGAAGTCGCCGCCGCGATCGTCCTGAAGGAAGGCGAGAGCGCGACGGAAGCCGACATCCGCGAGTTTGCCGCCGGTCAGCTGGCCGACTTCAAGGTGCCGCGCAAGGTCGTCTTTCTAGAGGAAATTCCGAAGGGTGCGACCGGAAAGTTGCAGCGGATCGGTCTCCACGAAAAGCTTGGGCTCTAGACCATGAAAGTCTGTGTTTTCGGTGCCGGTGCGATCGGCGGTTTCATGGCGGTGGAACTGGCGCGGGCTGGCAATTGCGAAGTGACCTGCATCGCACGGGGTCCCCATCTCGCGGCGATGAAGGAAAATGGTCTGAAGCTGGTTTACAAGGACGGCGAGGAACACGTCGTCCAGGTGAACGCGACTGACGATCCGGCGGAAGCCGGTCCGCAGGACTTCGTCATTGTCACGCTCAAGGCGCATTCTTCGGCCGCGGTGGCCGATCAGATGGCACCGTTGTTCGGACCGGAAACGGCGCTGGTGACGGGACAGAATGGTGTCCCGTGGTGGTATTTCTACAAACTCGATGGCGAGTATGAGGGAGCCCGGATCGAATCGGTAGATCCGGGACATCGCCAGTGGGATCTGATTGGTCCGGAACGGGCCATCGGCTGCGTGGTCTATCCGGCGGCCGAAATCGCCGAACCGGGCGTCATCCATCATGCCTATGGCAACCGGTTTTCCATCGGTGAGCCGTCGGGCGAAAAAACCGACCGCGTTCAGGCCCTGTCCCAACTGCTATCCGATGCAGGACTGCGGGCGCCGGTCCGTCCGCGTATTCGTGATGATATGTGGGTGAAAATCTGGGGTAATGTTTCGCTGAACCCCATTTCGGCCCTGACCGGGGGTACCCTCGCTGAAATGATCGATGACGAGGATGTCTGCGGCGTGATCCGGGCCTCCATGATCGAGGCGCAGGCGGTTGGTGAGGCGCTGGGTGTGAAGTTCGCCATCGACGTGGACAAGCGGATTGCCGGCGCGCGCGATGTGGGGGACCACAAGACCTCCATGCTGCAGGATCTTGAACTCGGTCGCCCGATGGAAATCGATGCGCTCGTCGCTTCGGTTCAGGAGCTGGGCCGGATCGTGAATGTGCCCACACCGACCATCGATATCGTGCTGGGGCTTGTGAAACAGCGCGCGCGGCTGGCAGGTTGTTACGAGGGCTGAGGCGGCTTCTGGCGTCCCGCAACTGCGGAGAATAAAGGCGCGGCCAGAGCCAGGACCGCAAGAATTCCGACAAGCACCAGGAATGATTGCCGGATGCCGGCATCCCGTATGATCGGCTGTGCGACAAAGGGCAGGACGAACTGCCCCAGATAGATGGCCGTTGTCAGTCCGCCGATTACCCTGGTGCGGTGTTTCGGATCGGTCAGGCCCATCAGCCAGGTGTTCGAGTTCGCATACATCTGGCTCATGCCCACGCCGAAAGCGAACAACGCTATGAGTACGATCAGCAGGCTGTCGGCCAGTGCCAGCAGGGCGTAGCCGATTCCGAGGCCTGTTGCGATGAAACTGTAGATCCAGGCGTTGGAAAGCCGCGCGCGGAACTTCGGAAACAAGGGCCCGCACACTGCCATCAGGGCCAGCGGCCAGGCGATCGCGTAACCGGCGATGCTCGCCTGTGTGACGCCGATCTCCACCATCAGGAAGGGCAGGTTCAGGGGCATTTGCAGGAAAACACCGCCCGTGGCGGCCACCATCAGATAGATGGCGAACAACGCAATCCAGGGTGTGCGTGTCGGCCCGCCGGAGACGGCAGATGAATCCGCCGCTCGAACTTTCGGCCTCGGTTCGGTGATCGTGGCCAGCAGGGTCGGCAGCAGAAATAGCCCGACGATATAGAGCAGGAACGGACCCCGCCAGTGAACATCGGCCATGACCCCACCCAGCAGGACGAACAGAACTCCGCCGGTGGCGGTGGCCGCGGCGTAGGTGGCAATCGTCTTCCGGCGTGAAGGAATATCGTCGTAGTAATCAGCCAGCAATGCGGGGGCGAGGGTGAACAGAATTCCCATGGCGAGGCCGAGGGCAACCCGTGTTGCGAGGATGGCATGCAGGTCGTTGAGGATCACGGGCGCCGTGCCGGCGGCCGCATAGAGCAACAACGCAAAGACCAGCAGACGCTTGCGCCCCAGGCGGTCTGCAACGAGCCCCACCAGTGGTCCCGCGAGCGCCAGCAACAGTGTCGGAATGGAAACCACCAGCCGCGCGAGCAGGTCAATGTCGGGCGTGCCCGAAAAATGTGCGAACAGTTCCGGCAGGGAGGAGGCCACGGCGGCGATCGACATGGCCGAGATACCGCCACAACAATACAGCGTGATATCTCGCACCCGCCGTCGGGTGGTGCTGATCTGCGGGGACGGGCCCGGCGCGTGGGTCATGTAACAGGCCTTTGAAGTCGCGTGAGTGTCAGGCGTCAGACACAGGAAAATACGGCATCGACGACAGCCTCGGTGCGGACGCCTACACCCATGCCCTCGCTCTGATAATTGGACACGAAACAAAGCGCGAGGTTTCGATCGGGGTCGGCCAGCGCGCGGGCGCCGCCGGAGCCCAGATGCCCGAAGGCCCTGGGATTGGGTCCGAAGATTGTTGCCGTCCCCGGGTTCTGGGCATACCCCATGGCATAGCGCATCGGGCGCCCGGTCATGCCGTCGGCGGTTTCCTCCCACTGGGTGGTGGTTGCGCGGGCGATGGCTTCAGAGGAAAGGATGCGGACCCCGTCCAGTTCACCGCCATTGGCGAGCATGGCATAGATGCGCGCCATGCCACGGGCTTCCCCAAACCCGCCAAAGGACGGAATACCGGCCCGCCGGAATTCAGCGCTGTTCTGGGCGTCGGTCCCGAAGGGCTTTGGCATCGGTTTCCATGCGCGTGACAGGGTCGTCTCCCCGGTGCTGCCCTGCTTCATCATGGCGTTCCCCATGCGGTTGGGGGTCAGGTCTGCACAGCGGTTGAGATCGGTTTCACGCACCCCGATCTGATAATCAACACCGAGCGGCTGACAGATATTCTCCTGCAGAAATTGCTGGACGGGTGTGCCGGTGACCCGGCGCGCGATCTCGCCGGCGAGATAGCCGATATTGACCGTGTTGTAGGCGCCCTTGCTTTCCACCGGCCATGCGGGGGCCTGTGCCTCCAGAATTGCGATCATCCGGTCATAGTCATAGAGATCGCCCGGTTTGGCGGCGTCCGCGAAGCACACGCCGCAATTGTGGGAGAGTATGTGGCGGACCTTGATGTCCTCCTTGCCGGCCTGCGCGAATTCCGGCCAGTAAGTGGCGACCGGCGCTTCCAGATTGACCTGGCCGCGATCAGCGAGAATGTGAACGCAGGTTGCACACATGCTCTTGGCGATCGAGTACATGATGCACAGCGTGTTTTCGCGCCATGGCACGGCACCTTCGGTGTCCTTGTGGCCAGCCCAGAGATCGACGACTTTTTCACCGCCGGAATAGACCGCCACGGCGGAGCCGATTTCGGCCCGGCTTTCGAAGTTTCGGCGCAGCGCATCGCGCACGGCTGCGAATTCGGGTTCGCAGTGTCCCTGGATATCGATGCTCATGTTGTGCCTTGTTGTTCGTTGGAAAGTGTTCGCATCACGGCATCCTGCCATCCCGCAAGCAAGTCCGCGCGGGTGCCGGACGGCATGGTGGGATGAAAGTTGCGGTCGGGCCGCCATGTGGCGGCAATTTCGTCGAGACTGTTGTACAGGCCGGCACCCAGACCCGCGAGCATGGCGGCTCCCAATGCGGTGGTCTCGGTTACGTCGGGCCGTTCGACGGGCATATCGACGATGTCGGCAAGGAACTGCATCAGCCAATCATTCGAAGCCATGCCGCCATCGGCGCGGATGGTGTCGGGGCGCGCGCCGCGGTCGGCGGACATGGCTTTCAGAAGATCGCTCGTCTGATAGGCGACGGCTTCGAGCGTGGCCCGTGCGATCTCGGCGATGCCGGAATCCCGGGTCAGACCCAGAATGGCACCGCGTGCGTCCGGGTCCCAGTGGGGTGCGCCCAGTCCGGCGAAGGCCGGCACCATGTAAACGCCGTTGTTGGAGGACAACGCCCGGGCAAGCGGCTCGGTCTCCGGTGGCGCACCGATCAGTTGCAGCGCGTCGCGCAGCCATTGGACGGCGGCTCCCGCAACGAAGACTGAGCCTTCCAGCGCATAGGTCGGCTGGGCGTTCAGGCGGTAGGCGATGGTCGTGAGAAGCCGGTTCTCCGATCGCGGGGCCTTGGCGCCTGTGTTCATCAGCACGAAACACCCGGTGCCGAAGGTACTTTTGATCATCCCGGGCGAAAAACATGCCTGACCGACGGTCGAGGCCTGCTGGTCACCCGCGATACCGCGGATCGGAATTTCGGCACCGATGGTGCTTTGTGCGGACTGACCGAAATCATCGGCGCTGTCACGCACCGCGGGCAGGATCGCGGCCGGGATATTCCAGAGGTCCAGAAGTTCGGCGGACCAGTCCTGGGTGTGGATATCGAACAGCATGGTCCGGCTGGCATTGGTGGCGTCGGTGGCGTGGAGCGCACCTTCTGTGAGGCGCCAGAGCAGAAACGTATCGACCGTGCCGAAGGCCAGATCGCCCGCTTCGGCGCGTTCGCGCGCGCCCTCCACATGTTCGAGCAGCCAGGCGATCTTGGAAGCCGAGAAATAGGGGTCTGGCAGCAAGCCCGTCCGGGCTGAAATCATCTCGGTATGACCGGCTTCCGCGATGGACCGGCAGGCGGAAGCGGTGCGCCGGTCCTGCCAGACAATAGCGTTGTGGATTGGGGCGCCGGTTTTTCTGTCCCAGAGAAGCGTGGTTTCGCGCTGGTTGGTGATCCCGAGCGCTGCGATAGGATCGCCGGGGGAGATAACCTCACGGCAGACTTCGACGGTCGCGGACCAGATGTCGTCCGGATCGTGCTCGACCCATCCCGGTTCGGGAAAGATCTGCGGCAGCTCCCGTTGCGCGATTTTGACGGGTGTGCCCGTTTCATCAAACAGGATGGCGCGGGTGCTGGTTGTGCCTTGATCGATGGCGAGAATGTGCCGCGTATCGGGCATCGTCTGCAGTTCTGTCTCCGCCTATCGTACGCAGAAGGGTTGCAGGGTCACAGCGAGCTCGAGCAGGGCTTCGTCACCGCCCGGCCAGCCGATAAAGGAGAGGCCCGCCGGACAGCCCTCCACCTCGGCGGCCGGGATTGTGATCTGGGGCAGGCCGGTGTGTCCGGCAATACAGGTCAGCGCCATGGTGTTCGCGCGGAAGAACTCCAGATCCTCGGCCGAGGCATCGGTTCGGGGTGCGATCACCGGTGCTGTGGGCAGGCACAGGATCGTGTCCGGCGCGGCCAGTGCATAGACGCGCTCGCGAACCCGGTTGCGAACCTCGTTGGCTGCCTGAATTTCTGCCGGCGTGATTGCCGCGGCCATGGCGAAGCGTTCACGAATACCGGGTCCCAGATCGGGCTGGTGCTCGGCCACCCAGGGCCCGTTGGTCTGCGCAACCTCACCGGCCTGCAGGATACGAAAGGCGTCCCACCAGTTTTCCAGGGTATCGTCGCCGGCGATCTGGACCGGCTCGGGGGCCGGGAGTGAATTTCCCGCAGCGCCCAGGACGGCGTTGAGTGCGTCGGCCACCATCGGATCGGTGCGTTCGAAGGAATCGGTCAGAACCAGCATGCGTTTCGGGGTGCCCGGCGCGGTCGCGCTGTCGAGCAGGACAGGCCCGATATCGCGGAACAAGGCCGCGTCATTGGCGAACCAGCCGGCTGCATCGAAAGACGGTGCCATCGGGTGTGCTTCAGAGAGGTCGATCCGGCCATGGGTCGGTCGAATGCCATAGACGCCGCAGAACGATCCCGGAATCCGCACCGAACCACCGGTATCCGAACCCAATGCAAAGTCGCACATTTCGGCGCCGACCGCGGCCGCTGACCCGGAGGACGATCCGCCGGGCAGTCGTCCGGGTGCGCGGGCGTTCTCGGGCGTTCCGTAATGGGCGTTCGCACCGGTGAGACTGTAGAAGAACTCGTCACAGACCGTGAGCCCGACCATGTCGCCCCCGGCATCGAGCAGCGCCTGTACGGCCGGAGAGGTCTTCGTCTTGGGTCCGACCCAGTCGTAATAGTCGGGGTTTCCGTTGGAGACCTTGTGGCCGGCGATGTGGAACAGATCCTTGACCACGAAGGTCTTGCCCGCGAGGGGGCCTTCGCCCGACCCCCGGATCGGCTCGGTGATGGTGTGGGGAACGAACGCGCCAACCGGGTCGGCGGGGATTTTCGGGTCGGTCATGATCTGCCTGTCCAAGCCCATGCGTCGTCGAGCTCAGCATGAGGGTTTCGGAGTCTGGCCTCATCCCGGGCCTGTCCGGGGATGAGGTGGGTGAACTACTTCTTTTTCTTTTTCGTGGCGGACTTCCTTTTGCGCGGCTTGGGCGCCGGGCGCTCCTGCAGGAACCAGTCGAGAATCTGTTCGCCGTCCCAGCACACCACGCCGGGATGCGAGAGAATATGCTCGAAGGTCTCGCGCACATATTTGATCCGGTGGGGCGAACCCGAGAGATACGGGTGCATCGCCACCGCCATGATCCGCGTGTGCTCGTGGCTCTCGGCGTAGATCGTCTCGAAATAGTCCAGCGAGCGGTTCTTGTAGACCTCTGAGGGGTGATGCTGGATCGCCATCATGACGATGTCGTGCAGCTCGTAGTTGTAGGGCAGGGCCACCATGGGCTTCCCGCTGGTGGTCTTCAGGTGCACCGGCTGGTCGTCCAGCACCCAGTCCCCGATATATTCGACGCCGGCCTCGGCCAGATGGTCGATCGTCTGATAGGTCTGGGTCAGCCCCGGCCCGAACCAGCCGCGCGGGGGTTTGCCGCAGAAGTCGCCGATGATCTTGAGGGACTTGTCGATGACCGCGCGCTCATCTTTCAGCTTATGCATCGGCATCTGCTCATAGGAATGGGCATTGAACTCCCAGCCGGCTTCCAGCACGGCTTCCGACGCGCGGGGATAATCCTCGATGGTCCGTGCGTTCAGGGTGACGGTGGGGCGCACACCCAGATCGTCGAGCATCGACTTGATGCGCCAGAAGCCGACCCGCATGCCGTATTCGTGCCAGCTCCAGTTGGGGTGGTCGGGAATCATCGGCACGCCCTGGGGCGGCGGAATGACCATCCGCGCCATGGCCCGGACGATGTCCCAGACCTCCAGCGCCAGAATCGGCCAGAGCACCATTCTGGCGCCGTCGGGCAGGGGCAGCGGTTTGCGGTCGGTAATGGCGGAAAAGGGCAGGCGGTCGCCCGGCATCATGCCTTGCATTGTATTTTTCTCCCTGGACGGCCTTTTGATCTGGTCAGGCGCGCGTTATGTCGTGGAAGGCATTATACTGACCGGTGCAGACAGACAAAAGACGTCCGCATGACACGGCGAAGGACATTTTTGGGAGACATCATGAGTGATTCAACAGTCGCTGACGACGATGTGGTTCTGGTTCAGCGCGATGGGGACATCGCGACGGTTGTTCTGAACCGTCCGGAGAAACTCAACGCCCTGAACAAGGCCATGTGGGCCCGGATCGCCGAAGTCATGCGCGAACTCGGGGCCGATGATTCGGTCCGCTGCGTTGTCCTGCGGGGCGCAGGCGACAAGGCGATGGGGCCGGGTGCCGATATCTCCGAGTTCGAAACCGAGCGATCCAATTCTGAACAGGCGACCGAATACGGCGCTCTGATGCACAACGCGATGCACGCGATCCGCGACTGCCCGCATCCGGTGGTCGCGCTGATCAAGGGGTTGTGCGTCGGCGGCGCGCTGGAGATCGCGCTGATGTGCGACATGCGTATCTGCGGTGAGGGGTCACGCTTCGGGGTGCCGATCAACCGGCTTGGCCTGGTGATGGCCTATCCCGAGGTCGAGGCGCTGGTCGGCCTGGTCGGGCGCTCGGTGGCCCTGGAGATTCTCTACGAGGCACGCGTCTTTGATGCCGCCGAAGCCCAAGACAAGGGGCTGGTGAACCGCGTGGTTCCCGATGACGCGGTGGAAGAAGAGACCTATAAAACGGTTCGCCGGATTGCCGATGGCGCGCCGCTGGTCAATCGCTGGCACAAGAAGTTTGTCGACCGGGTGCTCGCGGGCGGACCGCCTCTGACGCAGGCTGAGCAGGCCGAGGGCTTTGCCTGTTTCGACACGGAAGATTTCAACACCGGGTTCCGGGCCTTTCTGGCCAAGGAGAAGCCCGAGTTCGAGGGACGCTGATCCGAGAGACCTCATGCTGAGCTTGTCGAAGTATGAGCTTCCACATCCTATCCTTCGTTAGGCTCAGGATGAGGATATGATCGGACACCGAGGGAGATGGAAATGAGCAATCAAAAAATCGGCCTGCTGAATGGCCTCAAGGTTATCGAGATGAGCCACATCATGGCGGCTCCCACCTGCGGCCAGATGCTCGCGGATATGGGCGCGGATGTGATCAAGGTCGAGCGTGCGCCCGGCGGCGACGACACAAGACGCTTCGGCGAAGGAGAGCAGGGCGATTCCGCGGCCTTCGCCATGATGAACCGCAACAAGCGCGGTCTGGCCGTGAACACCAAATCCGAAGAGGGCCGGGCCGCACTGCACCGGGTGATCTCGCAGGCAGACGTGTTCATCGAGAACTACCGCAAGGGCGCGATGGAGCATTTCGGGATCGGCTGGGAAGAGATGCACAAGATCAACCCGCGGCTGATCTACTGCTCGCTTTCCGGCTTCGGGCGCACGGGTCCCTATGCCGAGCGCGGCGGGTTCGACCTGATCACCCAGGGCATGTCCGGCATCATGAGCATCACCGGCGAAGCGCCGGGGCGCCCGCCGGTCAAGGTCGGCGCGCCGATCACCGACATCACGGCGGGTATTCTCGCGGCGACGGGTATTCTGGGCGCCGTGGTCAGCCGCTACGAAACCGGCGAGGGCCAGTATGTGGATGCCTCGCTCTATGAAGCGGGCATCCTGCACACCTTCTGGCAAACCGCGATTTATCACGCGAGCGGCGAAATTCCCCAGCCGATGGGCTCGGCCCATCCGCTGTCGGCGCCCTATCAGGCCTTTCCGACCAAGGACACCTCGCTGGTGGTGGGGGCTGCGAACCAGAACACCTGGCTCAAATTCGTTGCGGCGATCGATGCGCCCGAACTAGCCGAGGACCCGCGGTTCGAGACCAGCAACATGCGGATGACCAATCTCGATGCGCTGGTCGAAACCCTGACGGAGATCCTGTCCCACCGGACCACCAGCGAATGGCTGGAAAAGCTGGAAGCGGCCGGCGTGCCGGCTGGACCGGTCTATGACGTCAAGGAGATGTCCGAAGACCCCCACACCATCGCCCGTGGCATGATTGCCAAGGTGCCTGCGGCGACCGGCGGGGAACACAGTGTGATCGCCCATCCGATCAAGTATTCGGCCAAGCCGACCTCGATCCGCCGGGGCGCGCCGTTGCTTGGCGAACATTCGCGCGAGGTTCTCGCCGAATTCGGCTTCGGGGCCGACGAGATCGACAGCCTGATCGGGTCGGGCGCGATCATCGAGCCGGAAGTCACGGCAAAGGCAGCGGAATAGACCAATCAACGTCATGCCCGGGCATGACGGTCGTTGGATTACTGCGCAGCCTTGGTTGCAGCCGCGCCGGTCAGGTGCGCGGTCAGAAATTCCCAGGCCGGGCCGTCCCGGTCCTCGAGCCCCAGGAACACATTGAAGTGGTTCGCGTGGGGGACGGCGAGCAGCTTTGCGTCTCCGCGTTCGGCCAGTGCCGCATGCCAGGTGCTGGCCTGGCGCTTGAATTCGTTGCTTTCCACCCCGCCATGCATCACCTGCACCGGCGGCATCGGCTTGTCGAGCATCAACAGCGGTGACATGGAGACGGTTTCCTCGTCGCTCAGCAGCATGAACTCCTTACGGTAGCTCAGCATCAGCGGGCGCATGTCGTAGTTGCCGCTGATGGTCATGCCACAGACGATCCCGTCGAGATCGTCCTCATTGGCCAGACGCACCAGAACCGAAGCGGCCAGATGTGCGCCCGAGGAATGGCCGGCGATGCAGATCCGCGACGGGTCCACGCCGAGGGCGTCCGCGTTGGCGCGAACGTAGCGTGTCAGGGCGGTGGCGTGGTCCACCATCTCCGGAATCGTGACATCCGGCAGTATCGGAAAGGTCCCGGCCACGAAAGAGATGCCATGGGAGAGTGCTGCTTCGGCCCAGCTGCTTGACGATGTGGTCGAGACGCGCTGCCATTGGCCGCCATGGGTGAAGACGATCACCGGTCCCGGTGGGCCGTCGGCACGATACAGATCGAACCTGTCGTTGGGATGATCGCTGTAGGCCAGATCGCGTTCAATGGCCAGGCGTTCGGCCACCTCGGCGGACAGTGTCACCAGCCGTTGCCGGGTCAGCTCATCGGCGTCCGTCTTGACGTTGATGTACTGAGCGTCGAGCTCTTCGCGGGTGTAGTCGAGATAGATCTTTTCAGTCATGACCCCATTCTAGCGTGGTTCTCGGCAGTTGTTGACGAAAAGCCCCCGGCGCGACACGCTGGCTGCCATAACCAAGGAGCATGGCATGCCGGATGGCGATATCAAGACGGTTGAGGAACTGGTCGATCACTATGGGGAACCCCAGGGCCATCTGGCGCGCAAGGAGAAACCGGAACTCAATCACCACTGTCGGCGCTTCCTGGAGCTGAGTTCGTTCTGCGTGCTCTCCACATCGGCGGCCGGAGACGGCCCGGCCGATTGCAGCCCGCGCGGTGATGCGCCCGGTTTCATTCATGTGATCGACGACACCACCATCGCCATCCCCGACCGCCCGGGGAACCGGCGCACGGACACCTTTCACAATATCATGGAGAACCCGGAGATCGCCGTGATGTTCATGGTCCAGGGGCTCAACGAAGTGCTGCGCCTGAACGGCCGCGCCCGTCTGACCACCGACGAAAAGTTGCTCGGGAAGATGATTGCCAATGGCAAGCCGCCGCGCGCCGCTCTTGTCATCGACATCCGCCATGTCTATTTCCACTGCGGCAAGGCGATCATCCGGGCCGATCTCTGGAACCCGGACAATCAGGTGCAGAAACGCGATTTCCCGACCCTCGGTAAGATTAATCAGGACTGGTACGGCGTGGATGCCGACGAAGTCGATGCGAAGCTCGCCAACGACTACAAGAACAACCTGTATTAGCCGGATTACAGCTCTTGCCTAGTCTTCAAGACCCGCGTTGAAGGTATAGCCAAGGCCCAGCAACTCGTTAACCACGTCTTCGCCGAAGCGCTCGCGCAGTTCTTCGCCCAGGCTCGGTGCGAATTCCACATCGCGCAGCGGTCCCTGCAGTGTGACATGAAGCAGGCCGCGCTCGTCGCCGATATTGGCGAAGCGCCGCATCACGCCGGGCGGGACGGAGATCGTGTCGAACCGGTCGAGCTCGATCGAATGTTCACCCGCATCGCCCCATTCGATCACGAACCGGCTCTGCAGGCAGGTGAAGGTCTCCGTCGTGTGGGCGTGGGAGTGCAGGCCGGGGCCGTTGCCGGGCTCACATTCGGCGATGACTACGGCGAAATTCGGCGGTCCGGGGATGACGCCGTCGCCCCAGGGGGTGTCCTTGTCCACGGTGGCGATCACCGTCCGGGTGGCGCGCGCCGTCATCATCTCGCGGGCTTCGGGCGGAATTTTGCCCGCCGTGCGGTCCTTGTTGGCGGGCAGGTCTTCGAAGCGCGCGATATAGCGCTCCATTTCCTCAGGCGTCGGAGTGGTTGTGCGCATGGCGGGCCTCCTTTTGTGTTCGCTCTGTTGCGTCGTGGTGCGAACGCGGTGTTTTATGCGTTGCGCGAATTGAGACATGACCGCGCCTGCCGATCAACTGTCCGAAAGTCCATTCATGACAAGCCAGCCTGCCACCTTCTATGCCGACGGGCTTCGTCTGGCCGGGACCTTCACCCCGGCGGCGGCAGGCGGGACGCGTCCCGCGATCATTTGTGTGCACGGCTATACGGGCCGCAAGGAAACCTACATGCCGCCCTTTGTGCGGGATCTGACGGCAGCGGGCTATCATACGCTGGATTTCTATCATCGCGGCTTCGGCGACAGTGAGGGCGCGCCGCGCCGGGTCGATCCCGAGGCACAGGTGCGCGACATTCTGGCCGCGCGCATCTGGCTCTCGGCGCGTGAGGATGTGGCACGGGTCGCGGTGATGGGGCTCAGCCATGGTGGGGGCGCCTCGATCAAGGCGACGGCGGTCGATCCCGAGATTGTGGCGCTCGCAACAGTGGGCGCACCCGGCAACGGGGAGCGCTGGCACCGCTCCAAGCGTACCGTCGAAGAGTGGGAGGCCCTGCAGGCTGGCCTGGCAGCAGACCGGATCGTCCGCGCGCTGACCGGTGCGGGAAAGACCCTTCCCTATCAGAAGATGTCGCCGCCGGGCCCCGCCGAGCGGCAAGCCTTCAAGACCATGTACAAGACCGAGGACGCCTATCCCGACGGCTATCCGCTGGAGAATGTGGAACTCGCCATCGGGTTCAACGCCGAAGACTGGGTGGGCCGGATCGCGCCCCGACCGCTGCTGCTCATTCATGGCGCCGATGACACCATGGTGCGCTACGAGGAGGCCGAGAACCTGTTTGCGCGGGCGGGAGACCCGAAGTCGCTACACACAATCCCGGACATCAACCACGCCGAGGTCTATGAGCCGCAAAACCCCGCTGTCTATGCCGAGATCATCGAAAAGCTGCGGGCGTTTTATCATGGCGCGCTGGCGTAAATCTTTCGCTGTTCTGGCCGGATTGTTGCTGGCTGGGTCGGCCGCGCAGGCGCAGGACATTCCCGTGGATGTGGAGCTGGTCCTTGCCGTTGATGTCTCGGCGTCTATCGATGGCAGCGAGGTCGATCTGCAACGTGCCGGCTATGTCGCCGCCTTAACCGATCCGCGCGCCATTGAGGCGATGCTGTCCGGACCGCTGGGGCGGGTCGCCCTGACCTATGTGGAGTGGTCCGATACGGCGCGGGTGACGGTCGGCTGGCAGGTCATCGCCAGCGCGGCTGATGCCCGGCGTTTTGCCGCCGGTATCCAGGCTTTTCCCATTCCAAAAGGGGGGCTGACCTCCATCACCACGGCACTGGATTTCTCGTCCATGTTGTTCGAGCGGAACGGGATCGAGGGCACCCGCCGGGTGATTGATCTCTCAGCCGACGGGCGCGATTCCAAGGGGGATGAACCGCTGGTCGCGGCCGCCCGGAACCGGGCTGTGGCGCGCGGCATCGCCATCAACGGCCTGGTGATCAACCCGCAGCAGGAACAGAGCGAGGTCGAAGGGGTGAAGTACGACCTCGAAGGCTATTTCCACGAGTGGGTGATCGGCGGCCCCGGCGCCTTCACCGTGGTGACGGAATCGCCCGAGGATTTCCCGCGCACCGTGGTGAACAAGCTGGTGCTGGAAATTGCGTCGGGCCCGCACCCATCACGTGATGTCGCGGCGCGAGAAATCGGGTTTCGGCCCGGCAGGTGATGTGATACGCAACAGGTTCAATTGTCCGGACAATTCCGGACCACTAAGAATCCAGGGGAAACAGCCATGGCCAACGAAATCCGAGATTGCATCGCGCCGGACCGCAACCCGCGCAAACCGAACATCACCCTGCCTGCGGGCTCGATCGACACCCACGTCCATGTCTTCTATGACACGTATCCGCTCTCGCCGGACCGCGGCTACAATCCGCCGGAATCGACCCTGGAAGACCTCAAGCATCTCCATTCGCAGCTCGGCATCGACCGCGTGGTTTTCACCCAGCCATCCGTCTATGGCACCGACAACTCGGCTATCCTCGACGGGATGAATGCGCTGAACGAGGAAACCCCGGGTCGGGCACTCGGCGTCTGCGCCATCGATATGGACATCACCGAACCCGAACTGGCCGCGCTGCACGAGCAGGGCATCCGCGGGGTGCGCCTGAACACCGACAACAAGGGCGGCATGCCGCTCGGCTTCGAGGAACTGCCCGATCTCGAGGCCAAGATCCGTCCCTTCAACTGGCATATCGAATGGCTCTTCCCGGGCAAGGATATCGTCTCCCTGATGCCCCATTTCGAGAAGCTGACGACACCCATGTCGATCGGTCACTTCGCCTATCAGCCCGCGGCCGCGGGCGTGGAGGCCGAGGGCTTCCAGGCGCTGCTCAAGCTGATGCGCGACGGCAACACCTGGATCAAGATTTCCGGGGCCAACCGCGTCAGCGCCACCGACCTGCCGCCCTATGACGATTGTCAGCCCCTGGCCCGCGCCCTGATCGAGGCCAATCCGGACCACGTCATGTGGGGCACCGACTGGCCGCATCCGAACAAGTACGAGGTCAACCCGAACGACGCCGACCCGGTCGAGGCCTTCGGCCAGTGGGTGCCCGACGAGGCCATGCGCCAGAAAATCATGGTGGACAATCCGGCGAAGTTCTACGGGTTCTAGGGTTTTCACTCTGCGCCTTCTCCGCGGCGCGCCGATCTCCTAGACTTTGTCTCTAACCCCGGAGCAAACCGGGGCGCGAGACACAGGATGAGGAGATGCGCCCGTGAACGAGATGTCCGGACGTTTTGGCAGCGATGACGACGCGCTGCGCAGTGAAGATGCGCCGCTTCTGACCGGGGCGGGGCAGTTTGTCGATGACCTGAACATTGGGGGCCAGGCCTATGGCGCCTTCGTGCGCGCCAGTGTCGGCCATGGCATTCTGCGCGGGGTCGATACAACGGCTGCGCTGGCCATGCCCGGCGTGCTGGCGGTGCTGACCGGCGCAGACGCGTAGGCTGCGGGGCTGGGCGACATTACCCCCACGATCCGATATCCTGGCAAGGACGGCATGGAAATGGCGCCGGCCCACAAGCGGGTTCTGGCCTATGACAAAATCCGCCACGCCGGTGAGGCCGTCGCGCTGGTGGTCGCCGAGACCGCCGCTCAGGCCGCGGATGCGGCGGAAGCGGTGGACGTCGATGTCGAGATTCTGCCGGCAATGCCCGAAGTGACCGATGCGCTGGCGCCGGATGCGCCG
>JAYQBG010000010.1:43903-44325 GCA_038137215.1 Alphaproteobacteria bacterium | reverse complement strand
CATCTGGGACGAGATTCCCGACAACATCGCCTTCTCCTGGGCCGATGGGGACGAAGCCGCCGTGGACGCGGCCTTTGACCGGGCGGCCCATGTGTCGAAGGTCTCGCTGTTCGACAACCGGCTGGCACCGGTTTCCATGGAGCCGCGCGGCGGGATCGGCGAATGGGATGAGAGCCTGGGTCGTTATACCCTGACAGCGCCGACGCAGGGTGTCTCGGCGATCAGCCGGATCTTCGCCGATCAGGTCTTTAAGACCGAGCCCGAAAACGTGCGCGTTCTGACCCATGATGTGGGCGGCGGTTTCGGCACGAAGATCTTCCACTATGCAGAAGAGGCCTTCTGCACCTTCGCGGCCAAAGCCTGCAACCGTCCGGTCAAATGGACCGCGTCGCGTTCGGAAGCCTTCATGTCCGACGCACATG
>JAYQBG010000010.1:0-43893 GCA_038137215.1 Alphaproteobacteria bacterium | reverse complement strand
CTCCAAAGCTGCCCATGTAACCAAGGCGACGATCTTCAATAACCGGATCACCACCAATTCTATGGAGCCCCGGGCCTGTATTGGCGATTACGACGCCGGCGAAGATTTGATGACCCTTTATGGCAGCAATCAGGGTCCGCACCGCGTACGCCAGGAACTGGCCCATATGATCTTCCATATGCCGGAACACGGTATTCGCGTGATCTCCCCCGACGTGGGCGGCGGTTTCGGCATGAAGTCCCATCCGTTTCCCGAATATGCCGCCATTCTGTTCGCCGCCCGCCAGGTGGGGCGGCCGGTGAAATGGTGTAATTCCCGGCTGGAAAGCTTTCTGGCCGACACCGCCGGGCGCGACACCCTGATCGAGGCCGAGATGGCCTTTGACGGTGACGGCAAGGTGCAGGGATTGCGGGTCAACAACCGGGTGGGCATGGGAGCGTATCTGACGATGTTCGCCATCGTGTTCTGCACCAACAACACCAAGAATTGTCTCTCCAGCGTTTACGAAATCCCGGCGATCCATATCGATGTGACCATGGCGCTGACCAACACCGCGCCGCTGGGCCCTTATCGTGGCGCCGGACGACCGGAAGCGATCATCGCGGTGGAACAACTGCTCGACAAAGGTGCAAAGGATCTCGGCATCGACCGGGTGGAAATCCGCCGCCGCAACATGATCCCGCCCGAGGCCATGCCATACGAGACGCCGAACGGCCCGATCTACGATTCCGGCGAATTCGCGGTGACCATGGACAAGGCGCTCGCGCTTGCCGAATGGGACGGGTTTGCCGAACGGCGCGCGGCCAGCGAGGCAGCGGGCAAGCGCCGCGGTATCGGCCTGGCGTGTTTTCTGGAGGTCGCTGGCGGCATCCTCGACGAGACCGTCGATCTGCGGTTCGAAGGCGATGGCGCGGCAACCCTGCGCACCGGCGTTCAGGCCATGGGACAGAGCCACCTGACCACCTACACCCGGTTCATCGGGAAACGGCTGGGCATTCCGGCCTCCCGGGTCCGGCTGATCGAGGGCGACAGTCTGGAGGTGCCTACGGGCACCCCGGCGGTGGCCTCACGCTCCATGATGATGGCGGGCAGTGCCATGGCGCTGAGCTGTGACACGGCGATCGAGAAGGGCCGTGCGCTGGCGGGGCATGTGCTCGAAGCTGCAACGGATGATGTGGAATTCGCCGACGGGGTGTTCCGCATTACCGGGACGGACCGGGAGATCGGCATCCTCGAGCTTGCCGACACGATGAGGGGGATGGATCTGCCCGCGGAACTGGCGGGCGGGCTGGATGCGGCGGAAAAGTTCGTCTCGCCCCAGATGACCTTTCCCAATGGGTGCCATATCTGCGAGGTCGAGCTCGATCCGGAGACGGGCATGGTCGATGTGGTCGGATACACCGCGGTGGACGATGTCGGGAACGTCATGAACGAGATGGTCGTCGAAGGGCAGATCCATGGCGGTATCGCCCAGGGGCTGGGACAGGTGCTCGGCGAATGGGTGATCTATGATTCGGACGGTCAGCTGATGACCGGGTCTTTCATGGATTACATGATGCCGCGGGCGGATGATTTTCCCGACTTCCGGATTGGCCATCACTCGGTTCCCGCGACCACCAACCCCATCGGGGTGAAGGGGGCTGGCGAATCCGGTGTGGCGGGGTCGCTGCCTTCGGGCATGGCCGCGGTCCTCGACGCCCTCGAGAGTGCGGGCGCGGGCGGGATCGACCTCCCGATGACACCCGAGCGGGTCTGGGCGGCACTGAACAACTAGAAAAAAAGAAGCCGGGGAGGCGGATATGGCACGTACCGAAGATATTCAAGTCACACTTCGTGACGGATCGAAGATGGGTGCGCATGTGGCCTACCCGGACCGCGAGCCGGCGGGTGCGATTATCGCGATCATGGAAATCTGGGGTGTGAACGACACCATGCGCTATCACGCGCAGGAGTTTGCCGAAGCGGGATGGATCACCCTGGTGCCGGACCTGTTCTGGCGGCAGGAACCAGGTGTCGAGCTGTCCGATTCGAACCCGGACCACTAGGAAAAGGCGATCGATCTCTACTACGACTTCGATTACGACTTGGGCGTTCAGGACATGGAGGATACGGTCGCCTTTCTGCGGACCATTCCCGGTGGCAATGGAAAGGTCGGGACGGTCGGATACTGCCTGGGCGGCAAGATGGGGTTCCTGATGTGTTGCCGCTCCGACATCGACTGCGCGGTCGCCTATTACGGAACCTATATCGAGCATTCGATCCGCGAGGCGCCAAACCTCTCCAGGCCCTTCATGCTGCACCAGGCACTGGCCGACAAATGAGTACAGCCGGAAGTCTGCGCCATGATCGAACGGCGGCTCTCACCCAACCCGCTGGTGGAGATTCACAAATATCCCGGCGCCGATCACGCCTTTGCCCGCCATGGCGGGACGACCTACAGCGCACCCGAAGCTGAAAAGGCGCTCGCCCTTTCGGTGGACTTCTTCAGGCGGCACCTGGACTAGGCAGCCGGTCTGCCGGGTGGATCAGCCCGGGTTGGCCGCGATCATCGTGGCAAAGGCGGCCGTGAAGCCCGTCAGCGAGACCGTCATCTCCACGGGATTGGTGGGTGTCGACACCGGGACGATGGTTACCGTGGTGCTGGCGCCCTGTCGCATGGCGGACACTTCCGCCGCCAGCAAGCCGATGCGGGCAATACAGCCCACATCCGTGCACCAGGCGAAAGGGTAGCGCTTGCGCTCCAGTCCGGGGAATTTGATTGAGACCTGTTCGGTCAGGAGGGTGCGCAGCGGTGTCAAGAGAATGGCGCCGGCGGCCGCTTCCTGACCCGGCGGCAGTGCAAAAATATTGATCTCTCCGATCGCGTTGCCGGGGCTCTCATTCAACAACTGGAACATCTGGCACCGCTCGGAGGTGTCGGGCAGCCGAATACAGCGAATTTCCCAGTCGCCATGGGTTTCCTTGACATAGGTTCCGCCATTCGCCGGCGCAGGACTGTTCGTCGATTGCGCGGTTGCGGGAAGCGTCAGGCCCAGGGACAGGCCCAGTGCCGCGATGATTGTGAGTATTTTGCAATGCTTGGTCATGGCCGGAAGCATAGCGATGTTGTTCGGGCGTTCCAATGCCCAGAAGCTTTTCAGGCCGGAGGCGGCGAACAAACGCGATACTGCTGCGTTGTAGAGGGAAAGATGTCCCACCCGTGAAAGGAGGCAGTCATGTCAGACAATGTTTACGCCGTCACCGAAATCGTCGGGTTGTCCTCCACATCGGTGGAGGATGCCATCAACGGTGCAATCCATGCCGCATCGGAGTCGCTCAAGAACCTCAACTGGTTTGAAGTTGTCGAGACGCGCGGTCATATCGAGGACGGCAAGGTGGCGCACTATCAGGTGACGCTGAAGGTCGGCTTTCGCTACGAGTAGACGACCCGCGATTCGCGATTCGCGATTCGCGATTTTCTCCCCAAAAGTGCTATAGATTAATTATAATTGCGTGCGAATGAGCGCAAACGAGAACAATCGCCAGGGGGAGGCCTGACATGTCTGAAGTCCAGAAACCTGTTTATAACAATTCGCGCTTTCGCGTTGTTGACTACAATTTCGATACTTTCGTGGGCCCGGCCGCCGGCGACAAATATATCGACGCGACGTTTACCGATCTGGAGACCGGCGATGAGGTCAAGATTTCCGACTTCGAGGGCAAGTGGCTGGTGATCGAGACTGGCTCTTCAACCTGCTCGATGTATACCAAGAACATCGTGACCTATAAGGATATCGTCGCCGAGTTCCCGGATGTGGAATTTGTCATGGTGTATGTGCGCGAAGCCCATCCCGGCGAGCGCATGGGTCCCCACCAGACAATGGACGACAAGATCAAGGCCGCCAAGCTGGTTGCCCCGCGCTACAAGGAGTTCCGCCGGGTGCTGGTCGATGATCTGGAAGGCTCCTTCCACCGGGCCTATGGCGCCATGCCGAATGTCGTCTATATCATCCGCCCCGACGGCACGATTCACTATCGCTGCAACTGGGCTGCCCCGCATCTGATTCAGGCCGCCTTGCAGGATCGCGAGAATTATCACCGGGTCGAGAATGCGCCCACCGCCGAACTGCGTGCCACGCGATCCATGCCGCATATGATGCGGACGATGTGGACCGGCGGTTTCATCGCGCTGTACGACTTCTTCAAGAACACGCCGCTGACCGTCGCCAAGCACATCCAGGTGGATCGCTACTACGAGAAGCACGGCCGGTTCCGGAACCAGCCCTTGAGCCAGGAAGAGATCGCGGCACGCGTTGCCGAGGGCATCGATGCCGACAAGGTGGATTCACCGGACCAGGCCGGTTCGAAGCAGGCGGCTGAATAAACATCGTTTCGGCCTGCGGGCCGTTCGGGTTACAAGCGCCGACCGTTCGCATCCTGCGGGCGGTCGGCGTTTTTCATGGTTCAGGCCTTGAGCAAGACTTCCTTCCGTACCGCCGCCCGGTTTGCCGCCTTTTACGGTGCGCTGTTCCTGGTTCTGGGGGTGATGCTGCCCTTCTGGCCGGTCTGGCTGGAAAGCCGGGGGCTGGATGCGCGCGAGATCGGGCTGGTGCTGGCAATCGGCCCGTGGCTGCGGGTGATTGCCGATCCGCTGATCACCCGTGGCGTGGACCGGTCCGGGCGCGGCAAGGCGGGGCTTGTCCTGTTTTCGGGCCTGAGCGTTCTGGCCTTTGCCGGCTATTTCGTGGCCGAGTCCTTCTGGTTCATCGTGCTGGTGACGCTTGTTTATGCGCCGCTCTATCACGTGCTGATCCCGCTGGGCGACTCCCAGACCATGGTCGCCGTGGTGCGCGACAAGCTCGACTACGGGCGCATCCGCCTCTGGGGTTCGGCGACCTTCATCGCGGGCACCTTCGGCGGCGGCTGGCTGCTGACGGGCCGTTCTCCCGATGTGATTGTGCCCGCGGTGTTTATCGGGCTGGTGCTGGTGTTTCTGACCACGCTGCTGTTGCGCGAACAGAACCCGCCGGCCCATGACATGCAGCAGGGCGCACTTCGCGACCTGCTGACCGACCGGGCCTTCCTTTTGTTCGTGCTGGCCGCGAGCGCGGTTCAGGCAAGCCACGCGGTGCTGAACGGATTCTCGGTCATCCATTGGCGCGCGGCAGGTCTGTCGGGGACGGTGATCTCGATGCTCTGGGCCGGCAGCGTGGTGGCCGAGATCATTCTGTTCGCGGTCAGCGGCGGGGTCGTGCGCCGGTTGGGGTCGTTTGGCCTGCTGGCCATCGGTGCCGGGGCCGGGTTGGTCCGATGGATCATTCTGGCGGAGACGACGGCGCTGCCGGGATTGATCGCCGCGCAAATCCTGCATGCCGCGACCTTCGGGGCCACCTATCTGGCGACCATGCACTTCATTGCCGCCCGCGCGCCCGACGGCCTTAAAGCCACGGCACAAGGTGCCTATGCCTCCGTTGCGGGCATCGTCATGGGCATCGCACTGCTTTCGGCCGGCAGTCTTTATGGTTCGCTTGGCGGTGGTTCCTTCTATGCGATGGCGGCGGTTTGCGCTGTTGCTCTGGCCATCGGCTTTGCCGCCCGCCGCGTGGGTGCGGCGGGCTAGTGTGCAGATATCGATCCGGTCCCGACCCTCATTCAGCGGGTGGCCGGACGCACGTGGCAAGCTCAAGTGCTGTCCGGCGAGACGGCCTTTCCTGGCCGTCTTGCGCAGCACATTGATCCAGCCTATTTCGATTTGCGGTTCTTCGGAATCACCGGCATCAGCAGGTACGACGGATATTTCGGCCCGGTGTGAAGCGTCGTGCGGCCGCCGAATACTTCCTTCGGGCGGTCCACCGGGTGATCGTGAAGAAAGACACCGGACCCCCGCGAAGGGATGTAGGCGTCAACCGATGGGCCCGGGCGGTCAAAGTCCTGACCGGCGATGTTGATCGAGATCTGATACCCCTTCGGCAAGACAATGCATTGGGGCCAGATTTCCACATCGACCTCATACACGTCGCCCGGTGTCAGAAGTTGCTTGTCATCATGTGTGTGATAGGGCCGCCAGGGTTCGCTCTGCTCTTCGTCGATTTTGCGATGGGAGACGCGCAACCAGCCCTGGGCAATCGGTGTCTTCGGATCGACGGTGCCCTGGAAATAGACCTCACGGCCTTTGTCGGACCATGCCTGGACCGTGACAAACAGGTCGCAATCCTCTGTCGTGGACGAGACGTAGAGCTTCGCGGCCATGGGACCCGTGAACTCGGTCTCACGGGGCAGCGGCGTTGACTTGAGGGTGATTCCCCGGGTCAGTGCGCGGAACTCCTTCTTGCGGTTCACCTTGGGCTTGGTGGTATCGATTTTCCCCTTGCCGCCGGCATCCAGATAATATTTCGTCCACTTCGTGCCCTTGAGCGGCCACTCGCTTTCCTTGCGCAGTTCGACTTCGTCCGTGAAGGGCCGGCGGAGATTGACCCACACCTTGGGTTCCCGGTCCCAACCGTTCTTCTCTCCCTTCAGATAGAAGTCGAAGAACCGTTTCTGCAACTCCATCCCGTATTGGAGATAGAACCATTCCTCGTGTCGGCCCGGATGGCCTTCCAGCCATTTTTGTTTCGAAGCCGCCTGTGTGAAGGCCTCGAAATTGCCGCGCGGGTGCAGACCGAACCCGGCCCAGCTCGCCGCCGACAGGAACGGCACCTTGACCTTCGACCAGTCCGGTGAGCGCGAGCGATACCAGTCATCATCCATCTCACGTACGCGGAAATTCTCCAGCGTGTCGGCGCGGCTTTCTTTCAGTTCGCGCGGGCTGAGCTTGGCCGGACCGGTGGCGCGCTCGCCCATCCAGTGGTCGTGCGGGCCCTTGGGATTGCCGTGCTGGACCGCCTCAACCTGGCGCGGATACCAGATTTCCATGAACACATTCGACAGGATGCCGCCATGGCGTGCCCAGTCGCGATAGTGATCGGCGGCCCCTTCCCAGGGGATCATCGCGGTGAGGTGCTTGGGCTGCAGCGCGGCAACCTGCCACTGGTTGATCGCGTAGTAGGACACGCCGTTGAGCCCGACCTTGCCATTCGACCATTTCTGTTCGCCTGCCCATTCGATGGCATTCGCAAAATCCTGGGTCTCGCGCGGTGAGAAGATATCCAGATAGCCCGGCGAGCGGCCGGCGCCACGCGAATCGAGGCGCACACAGGCATAGCCCCAGGGCACCCAGATTTCTGGATCGACGGTTTCCCAGGTCAGCCAGCGATGCTTCGAACCTGGCAGGATGTCGGGGTGCATCTTCAGCAAGGATTCCCAGAGCGGCTTGTAGTGTTCCTGATATTTCACACCCTTGCCGTAGGGGCCGCCGGCCATCACGACCGGCACTCGCTTGTTCGTATCGGGGCGATAGACGTCGGCGCGTAAAACGACGCCGTCATCCATTTCAATCGGCAGATCGCGTTCAATAATCATGTTCGTTTCTTCCCTGTCGCGGCGACCGTTTACGCAACCGGGTGCCGATTGAGCGGCCCGGGTTGCAGGTTATCGCTCGTTCCTGCACACGAAATAGTTTCCACTATAGGAAAAAAATCGGCCGACTCAAAGCGGGTATGCGCTGGCTGATCTGAGGCTTCGCGGTTGCAGTTGCCTTGGTGCGCCGTGAATTTCCATTCGCAAGCTTGGCCGCAATCGCTACCATTGCGAGAAAGACACCAAAGAAGATGGGAGAGTGGGGTTATGGCGACGTCGTCCGGCGAGCAGGTCATCGCAATCGAGGAACACTATTGGGACCCGGCACTGGTCGCCCACTATGCGAGAACGGATGCGACGGGCGGTGCGGGTGCGCTGCGTCCGAAGCTTGAAGACCTGTATGATCAACGCATTGCGGAGATGGATTCCGCCGGAATTGATATCCAGGTTCTCTCCCACGGTGCGCCCTCGACCCAGCGCCTCGATGCGTCGAGCGCGGCCGAGATCACACGAACGGCCAATGACCGGCTACAGGAAATCGTCGCCGAAAAACCCGACCGTTTTGCCGCCTTCGGCAATCTGCCGACCCCTGACCCCGCAGCTTGCGCCGACGAACTGGAGCGCTGCGTGGACAAGCTCGGCTTCAAGGGGGCGATGATCCATGGCCTGACACACGGGGTCTTCTTTGACGACCCGAAATTCTGGCCGGTCTTCGAACGCGCTCAGGCGCTGGATGTGCCGCTCTATATGCATCCCGCATCGCCGGATTCCACCGTCGTGGAGCGCTACTACCAGCCCTATGTGGAAGACTTTCCCGCATTGCTGAATGCGGGATGGGGGTTCACGGTCGAAACCGCCACCCAGGCGATCAGGCTGGTGCTCAGCGGCGTCTTGGAAAAGTATCCGGACGTCAAAATTCTGATCGGGCATCTTGGTGAGGGCTTGCCGTTCCTGCTCTGGCGGATTGACCATGCGCTCTCGCGTCCCGGCAACAAACCGCTGAACTTCCGCGAGGTGTTCAGCCGAAATTTCTACATCACCACCAGCGGCAACTTTTCCGACCCGGCGCTGGTGTGTTCGCTGCAGGAACTGGGCGCGGACCGGATCCTCTTTTCCGTGGACTGGCCCTTCGTGCCCAACAATCTGGGGACCGAGTGGATTGAACGCCTGCAGCTGAATGGCGAGGACAAGACGAAAATCCTCAATGGCAATGCCAAGCGACTTCTCAAGCTCTAACCTCAGACCCAAACACGAGTTCACGCGATGTCACATATCCCTGCTGCTTCCGTTCTGGATCACATCACTGTTCTTGACCTGACCCGGGTGCGCTCAGGACCCACCTGTGTGCGCCAGTTGGCGGACTGGGGCGCAAACGTGATCAAGGTGGAGATGCCGCCCGCGGTCGAAGGTGGCGCAGCCCTGGGCGGCGCCCGTCACGGTTCGGACTTTCAGAACCTGCATCGCAACAAGCGTTCCCTGGCCCTGAACCTGAAGGAGGATGCCGGGAAAGAGGTGTTCTACAAGCTGGTCGCTGAGGCCGATGTGGTGGTGGAGAACTACCGCCCGGATGTCAAAACCCGCCTTGGCATCGACTACGATGCACTGGCGGCGATCAATCCGCGGATCATTCTGGCGAGTATTTCCGGCTTCGGTCAGGACGGGCCCTATGCCAAACGTCCGGGCTTTGATCAGATTGCGCAGGGCATGGGCGGCCTGATGTCGATCACCGGGCTGCCGGGGCAGGGGCCGGTCCGGGTCGGGATTCCCATCGCGGATCTCACGGCCGGGCTCTTCGCGGCGCAGGGGGTGATGCTAGCTCTGCTCGAGAGGGAAAAATCCGGCAAGGGCCAGTGGCTTCACACCTCTCTGCTGGAGGCTCAGGCCTTCATGCTGGATTTTCAGTCCGCCCGCTGGCTTGTAGATGGCGAGGTACCGCAGCAGGCCGGGAACAACCACCCCACGAGTATTCCAACCGGTGTCTTTGCCACCGCAGACGGCCACATGAATATCGCTGTTGCGGGCCAGGAAATCTGGGGTCGCTTCTGCCGGGCGCTGGATCACGAGGACTGGATGAGCGATCCGGATTTCGAAGATGCGCCCGCACGGTCTGAAAACCGCGACCGGTTGAATTCACTGATCGGCGAGGCGCTGGCCGGGAAAACCACGGCGGAGTGGGTGGAGACCTTCAACGATTTGGGGGTGCCCTGCGGGCCGATCTACAACATCGGTGAGTTGTTTGATGATGCGCAGGTGCGGCATCTGGGGTTGGCCCAGCCGTTGACCTCGCCAACCCTGGGCGAGATGAAGTTCGTTCGTCAGCCGGTCTCGCTGGACCGCACGCCGAGCTCCTTCGCGGTGGCGCCGCCCGAAGTGGGTGAACAGACCCGTGAAATTCTGGAAAGCCTGGGATATGCGCCCGATGAGATCGACGCGTTGCTGGACAGCGGCGTCGTTGCATCGACTGAATAGAGGAGAGATATCATGGCTGATGACATCAAGCCGACTCTGACACATGCGGGTCTCTGGGCGCGCGATATGGAGGCGATGGAAGAGTTCTACACCAGCGTCATGGGCTTTCACGTCTCGGATCGCGGTTTTGTGCCGCGCTACAACGGCAATATCACCTTTATGTCCAACGATCCGACGGTCCATCATCAGGTGATCCTTGCCGAAGGCCGCCCGGCAGATGTGCCCAGCACCATCAATCAGCTCTCCTTTCTTGTGAAATCGCTGGATGAATTGCGCGCCATGTACCATCGGGTTGTGTCGCGGGGTGTGGAGAATCTGCTGCCCCGCAATCACGGGAACGCCTGGTCTGTCTATTTCGACGATCCCGAAGGGAACAATATTGAGGTCTATCTGGACTCGCCCTTCCACGTGCCGCAACCGTTTGGCGAGTATCTGGATTTCGATCTGTCGAATGACGAGATCCTCGAACTGACCGAAAAAATGTGCCGGGCCACGGAGGGCTTCATGCCGCGCGCCGAATGGGCGGCGAAGATTGCCGAAGGAAGTTCAGGTTAGCGGTTGTTGAGAAGCCTTCCCCTGAGCCTGACGAAGGGCGAGGGCAACAACCTCATGCTTCGACAAGCTCGGCATGAGGTTGTCCTCAAGCCATGTTAGCCCGACGGCGCGACATCCAACCGGGCGACAATCCCTTTCAGTTGCTCGTCGGGCGCGGGGTAGCGGTCCAGCACCAGCGGGTCGTGGCCGGGAATGATGTGCTGCCTGGTTTCCGCCACGCGTTCCAGCACGTCGAAGGCACGGACCATATCGGCCAGATTGTAGATCACCGGAAAGGGCATGCGGCGTTCGAGGTTTTCGTAAAAATGCGTCGCGTCGGAGGCCACCACGACCCAGCCGCGTTTGGTCAGGACGCGCACGGACTGCAATCCCATGGAATGGCCGCCCACGTGATGGACGGTGATTCCCGGTGCAATTTCGGCGGTTCCGTCGCTGAATGACACCCGACCGGCGAAGACGTTGCGCACCATGTCGGCGATATGGTCCGGGGTAAAGGACGCGTTCACCACATGGCTGCACATATGCGGCCCGGTCGCGAATTGCATTTCCTTCTCCTGCAGATGAAATTTCGCGGCCGGAAACTGGGCGTGCCCGCCGATATGGTCATAGTGGAGATGGGTGACGATCACATCGCTGACCCGGGCGGCTTCCACACCGATGGTAGCGAGGCCTTCCGTCACGCTGCGGATCAGGCTGCGCCCACGTTTGCCCGCTTCTTCGTCATCGAAACCGGTGTCGATGACGATGGTTTGCTGCGGTGAGACCGCCGCCCAGACATAGTAGTCGATCGGCATCGGGGCATCGTCATGGGGATCGAGTTTGACGAAACTCTCGCGCCGCATGCGTTCGACCAGCGTTCCGTATTTGATCGCGTAGAGTTCCCAGACCTGTGGTGATGTCATACTTGCCTCCCGGATTGCCTGCTCCGCTATACTGCCCGTGAAACGGCTGGTATGCGACCGGTCATAGGGGGACGGAGAACATGGCAGCCAGGACTTACGGATTCATCGGCTTGGGCAATATGGGTGGCCCCATGTGCGCAAACCTGATTGCGGCCGGTTTGACGCTTCGGGTTTTCGACGTCGCCGGAACCGAAACACGCGCGCCGGAGGGGAGCGGGATTGCCGACAGCATTGCCGGGCTCGCGAGTTCCGTGGAAACGATTTTTTTAAGTCTGCCGGATGGCAAGGTGGTCGAGTCCGTTTGCGCCGAAATTACCCGCAGCGCCGACCGTGAGACCGGGACGGTCGTCGATTTCTCGACCACGGGGCCGGACGCGGCCGGTTCGGTCGCGAAGCTTCTGGGTGAGGCCGGGCTTGTGTTCATCGATGCCCCGGTCAGCGGCGGCAAATCCGGCGCGGTTGCCGGGACTCTGACGATCATCGCCTCTGGCCCGGATGATGCGGTCGCCGATCTGGCCGTGCCCTTTGAGGCCGTCGGCGGCAATGTGTTTCACGTCGGCCCGCTGCCGGGCCAGGCCCAGGCTGTGAAGCTGCTCAACAACTTCCTGTCCGCCACAGCAATGGCGGCGACTTCTGAAGCTGTGCTCTTCGGCCAGAAATTCGATGTGGATATGCAGACCATCCTCGATGTGGTCAACGTCTCGAGCGGCCAGAATACGGCAACGGCAGATAAGTTTCCCAGGCGGGTGGTGTCGGGCAGCTACGATGCGGGCTTTGCCACGGCGTTGATGACCAAGGATGTGGCCCTGTACCTGGATGAGGTTCGTGTGGCAGGTACTCCGGATAGAGTCGGGTCGTCCATGTTGGCGCTCTGGAATGCTGCCCATAAGGCCATGCCGGAGAGTGACTTTACCGAGATCTACCGCTACATCGCGGGTGAAACCAAATCAGGGGAGTAGTCAGGAATGAGTGTGAATGAAGGACAGGTGGCGCTGGTCACCGGCGCATCCTACGGGCTTGGCGCGATGACGGCAGATTATCTGGCGCGCGACGGGTTTGATGTGGCGGTGACCGATCTGGAGGTTGACGATCTTGCCGACACCGTCGCGATGATCGAAAAGCGCGGGCGCAAGGCCTTTGCCACACAGCTCGATGTCCGTTCCGTGGACAGTATCGATGCAGCGATCGACGCGACCGTTCAGGGCATGGGGAAGATCGATGTCCTGATCAACAATGCCGGCGTACCGTTGTCGAAACCGGCCCTCGATGTGGAGCCTGACGAGTTCGACAACGTCCAGAACATCAATGTCCGCGGCTGCTACTTCATGTGCCAGCGCTTTGCACGGCATCTGGTCGGTACGGACCGCAAGGGATCCATTGTCAATCTGGCGTCCACCTTCGCGGTGATCGGTGTGCCGGGGGTCTCGGTCTATGGCATCTCGAAGGCCGCCGTCGCGGGGATTACTCGCCATCTGGCCGCCGACTGGGCCCAGTACGGTATTCGCGTCAATGCAGTGGGTCCCGGTGCGACCGAGACAAAAATCCGCGCCGCGAATTTTGCCGCCAATCCGGAGGTGCGCGAATGGAACCTCAGCCGCATTCCCATGGGACGTTTCGGGGAACCGGAAGACACGGCCGAGGCTGTGGCGTTTCTCGCGAGCGCGAAGTCCGAATACATCAACGGTCATCTGTTGCTGGTTGATGGCGCGCTGACGGTGACCTGAGGCCTGTCAGGCGGGCGGGGTCCAGTACATCATGGCTTCGGGCATGGTGCCGCCCGCCCTGGATCCGTCCTCTACGATGGCGGCCTGCGCGAGATTGACCCTAGGCAGGTCGCCATCGGCCTGCACCACATAGAGATGCGTGCTGTCATCGGTGAACAGTACGTGGAAGGGCTCTCCGGGCAGCGGCAGGGAGACGCGGAGCGTCATGTAGCCGGCATCGAAGAGTTCGAGGAAGCCCTCGTCGTCATCTTCGTTATAGGTGGTGACGACGAGGTGCTTGCCGTCGGGTGAGACAAACGGCCAGCCCGGAACACCGGACATTTTGTGTGTGCCGGTCAGGTTGCGGCTGGCGGTGTCGATCACGTGCAGCAGCGGGCGGTGGAAGTCTCCGACAAAGAGCCGGGCACCGTCCCGCGAGACGCGAATCGCTTGTGCGCCCACGGGCACCGGGATGCGTGCCACGATCTCCCGTGCGGTCATGTCGATTTCGGTGATCACCGGGTATTCCTTGGCCGACACATAGAGCGTGTTGCCGTCCGGCGCAGCGGCGAAGAAATGGCCGGGTGTTTCCAGCCACAAACTGTACTCGATCTCCCAGCTGTCGGGGTCGATCACCAGAACACACCGGCTGCCGTCCACCGTGACCCAGATTTTGCCATCGGTGTCGGTGACCAGAGCATGCGGGCCTTTGTAAAGATTCAGGTCGATATGTCCGGCCAGTGTCATCGAAGGCAAATCCACCACTGCCACACGGTTGTCCGGCACGTTCGGTCCGTAATCCGCGCTGCCATAAAGCGACACGAAGGCCTTTGTCCCGTCTTTCGAGAGGGTGATCTCGTGGGGCTTGGATGTCTGGCGTGTTCCGACTTCCACGCAGGCCACGGTTTCGCCGGTCTCCGCGTTGAGGGCGGTCAGGCTGACATTCTCCTTGACGGTCAGCAGGATCAGTCGCGCAGAAAGATGTGTCGGGTCGGTCATGGAAATCTCCTTGAAGTCATTCTATCCGATCTCGCCCGACCGTGCGGGGATTGGTTCGCAACAGACAAGTCGCTAGACTCCGCCGCGTCAAATCAGACCATTCGGCAGGGGGCCGCTTTGGACTTTCAGCTTTCCGAGGAACAGATCGCCATTCAGGATTTGGCGCGCAGCTTCGCGACCGAAGAAATGCTGCCGCATGCCGAGGAATGGGACGAGAAGATCATCTTTCCGGTAGATGCCCTGCGTGCCGCAGCGGCACTCGGTCTTGCGGGGATTTACTGTGGCGAGGAACATGGCGGCTCCGGGCTGGGCCGGCTGGATGCCGCGATCATTTTTGAGGAGCTGGCGAGCGCCTGTCCGTCCACGGCGGCCTATATCTCGATCCACAATATGTGCGCCTGGATGATCGACAGCTTCGGCAGCGACGAGTTGCGGGCGCGGTTTCTCCCCAAACTGATGACCATGGAGCATTTCTCCAGCTACTGCTTGACCGAGCCGGGGGCGGGGTCCGACGCGGCTTCGCTGCGCACCCGTGCCGAACGGGACGGGGACCATTATGTTCTCAATGGATCCAAGGCCTTTATCTCGGGCGGTTCCGCGGCCGATGTCTATGTCTGCATGGTACGCACGGGGGGCGAGGGGCCCAAGGGCATCAGCTGTATTGTCGTCGAGAAGGACGCGCCGGGACTGTCCTTCGGGAAGCTCGAAAAGAAACTCGGCTGGAACAGCCAACCCACGGCGGCGGTGATCTTCGAGGATTGTCGGGTGCCGGTCGAAAATCTCGTGGGTGCGGAAGGGGATGGCTTCACCATCGCCATGAAGGGGCTTGATGGTGGACGGCTGAATATCGGCGCCTGCTCCATCGGCGGCGCGCGCGCCTGCCTGGACGCAAGCCGCGATTACCTGAAGGAACGCCAGCAGTTTGGTCAGCCACTGGCGGATTTCCAGGCGCTGCAGTTTCGTCTGGCCGATATGGCGACCGAACTCGAATCGGCCCGGCTGATGATCCATCGCGGCGCCTGGATGCTCGACAACAACGCCCACGGGACAACAGTGGCCGCTGCAATGGCAAAGCGGATCGCCACAGACACCGGTTTCGAGGTGGTTAATCAGGCGCTGCAACTGCATGGCGGCTATGGCTATCTCAAGGAGTTCCCGATCCAGCGCTATCTGCGTGATCTGCGGGTCCACCAGATTCTCGAAGGCACGAATGAAATCATGCGGGTGCTTATCTCGCGTGACGTTTTACGACAGTAGGTCCCCATGAACGACGAACCGGAAATTCTTTTCGACACGCGCGGGCGGGTCGGTTTGGTGACGCTCAACAAGCCGCGGGCGCTCAATGCGCTTTCCATGGTTATGGTTGAAGCGCTGCACCCGCAACTGATCGCCTGGGCGGATGACGACGCCATCGATGCCGTGGTGATTCGCGGCGCCGGGGAAAAGGCGTTCTGCGCCGGTGGCGATATCCGCGATATGTATGAGCAACGCGGGTCGGATTTCGGCGCGCGATATTATGCAGCCGAATATCTGCTGAATGTGGCGATTCACACCTACCCCAAACCCTATATCGCGCTGATGGACGGGGTGACCATGGGCGGCGGCGCCGGGGTCTCGATCCATGGGTCACATCGTGTGGTGACGGAGCGGACACTGTTTGCCATGCCCGAGACAGGCATCGGCCTGTTCCCCGATATCGGTGCCAGCTGGTTTCTGTCCTGCTGTCCCGGGCAGATCGGCATGTTTTTGGGCCTGACCGGACATCGCATGAAGGCCGCCGACTGCCTCTATGCCGGGATCGGCGATTACTATGTGGACTCTGCCTCCCAGGATGCCTTGCTGGCTGCGTTTGCAGAGGCGGAGTCGCTCGACGAACGGAAGGTTGTCGAGATTTTGCGCGCCCATGCCGGCGATCCGGGGGCGACCCCGCTGGCCGAACATCGCGAGGCGATCGACCGGTGTTTCGCTGGGAACAGCGTTGCGGATATCCTTTCCAGCCTTCAGGCCGAAGGGACCGACTGGGCGGCGGATCAACTGGCAGCCCTGGCCCACAAATCGCCAACAGCGTTGAAGCTGACATGCCGGCAGTTGCGTCTGGGCCCGAACATCCAGTCCATCGCCGATATCATGGCCATGGAATACCGCATGGCGGTCCGGTCCTATGCCGGGGTCGATCTGTTCGAAGGGATCCGCGCGGTGGTCATCGACAAGGACGGCGCGCCACAATGGACACCGGATAGGCTGGACGCGGTCGGGGAGGCCGACCTCGACGAGTATTTCGAACCGGTGCCCGGTGCGCCGGATTTCGCACTGGCTGAACTGTCATAACAAAAACGCAGGAGGACGCGATGTCGAAGATCGGATTTATCGGCTTGGGGAATATGGGCGGGCCGATGGTGGCCAACCTGACGGGTGCCGGTCACGAAGTGCGGGCCTTCGATATTTCTCCGGATGCCGTTGTACGCGCCACCGGGGCAGGGGCCACGGCGGCGGCCAACGGTGCCGCAGCGGCCGAGGGCGCGGACATCGTTATCACCATGCTGCCGGCCGGACAGCATGTGCGGTCGGTCTTCCTGGAAGACGACAAGGTTATGGACGTGGTCGAGAAGGGCGCGCTGCTGATCGACTGCTCGACCATCGATATTGCCACCGCCCGTGCGGTGATCGGAGACGCCGAACAGCGCGGCTTGGAAATGATCGACGCGCCGGTGTCCGGCGGTGTCGGTGGGGCAGAGGCCGGAACCCTGACCTTCATGTGCGGCGGAACGGACACGGCGTTTGCGCTTGCAGAGCCGGTCCTTCAGGTGATGGGAAAGAATATCTTTCATGCCGGCGCGGCCGGTGCGGGGCAGGCGGCGAAGGTCTGTAACAACCTCATGCTGGCGATCCAGATGATTTCCGTCTCGGAAGGCTTTGCACTTGCCGACAGGCTGGACCTCGACCGTCAGAAGCTCTTCGACATTGCCTCGACCGCGACAAGCCAGTGCTGGTCCATGACAAGTTACTGTCCGGTGCCCGGACCCGTTCCGACATCTCCGGCCAACCGCGACTACGAAGCCGGTTTCACCGTGGCGATGATGCTCAAGGATCTAAAGCTCGCACGTGAGGCGGCCGTCGCCGCCGGCGGCGAAACGCCGCTCGGCACGCAGGCGACCGATCTCTACGACGCGTTTGCGGCGGCAGGCAATGAAGGTCTGGATTTCTCGGCTATTTTCAAGAAGATCGCGGGAGCTTGATCGGGAAACCGGCGGTGCCGTGCTTCAGCCGAGAGGCGCACTACGTTTGCGGCAGCTGCCGCAGAGGCGGTTGTGCCAGCCTTCGCTTTCGAACTTGTTGCCGCACATCATGCAGGGGCGCTCCTGCGGGGCATCGCCATCCGCACGGGCGCGGCCGACCTGTTCCAGATCGCCATCAATCGTCTCTGCCGGGACAGCACTTGTGTGCTGCATCTGTGAAGTGGTCTCGCTCACAACCTGTTTCCTTTCAAATGATTCGCCGATTTCCGGCGGCATCACGACTTCCACCCTGTGCGAACGCTTGCCAAAGCCGCGTTCGTCATGAATTTTTGTCTTTCCGGACCAGCTGGAGCCAAAACAATCTGTCGCCCGATCTCGATTTTTCGGGCAAAATCAGCGTAACATTCTGAAAACGCTGTATAATTTGTTCTGGGCCTCGGTGCCAGGATCGCCTCGGCGATGGCCCTAAAAAAGGTCAGATTGGACAAAAAGTCAATGCAGCATCGTGCAATACAGGAATCGTGAGTGTGCATATGTCGTCTGAGGGTGAATACGACTACATCGTTGTGGGAGCCGGGAGTGCGGGCTGTGTGCTCGCCAACCGGCTGAGTGCCGATCCCGATATCCGGGTTCTGCTTCTGGAGGCCGGTCCACGCGACCGTCATCCCCTGATTCACATTCCGGTCGGCAATGGCAAGATCATTCCCAAAGCGACCTATAACTGGAAGTACGAGACCGAACCCCAGGAACATCTCGACAATCGCCGCATCCTCTGGCCGCGCGGCAAGACCCTGGGCGGATCGTCTTCCCTGAACGGCATGATCTATATCCGCGGCCATGCCCGCGACTATGATCTGTGGCGTCAGCACGGGGTCCCGGGCTGGTCCTTTGCCGATGTGCTGCCCTATTTCAAACGTGCCGAGGGCAATGTCCGCGGTGCCGATGCCTTCCACGGTGGCGACGGGCCGCTGCATGTCGGCAACGCCGCGCACGATCACGACCTGTTCGATGCGTTTGTCGCCGCCGGGGCCGAGGCGGGTTACCCGGCGAACCCGGACTTCAACGGGCCCGAGCAGGAAGGCTTCGGGCGGTATCAGTTCAACATCCGCAACGGGCGCCGCTGGAGCGCGGCCGCCGCCTATCTGAAACCCGTCCTTTCACGCCCCAACCTGACGGTGCAAACCGGTGCGCTGACCCGGCAGGTTGTTTTCGAGAACGGTCGGGCGGTTGGGGTGAGCTATAGCCGGGACGGTCAGGCGCGGACCGCCCGTGCCACCCGGGAGGTGATTCTGTCCGGCGGTGTCATCAACTCGCCCCAGCTCTTGATGCTGTCGGGGATCGGCCCCGCCGACGATCTGACATCCCATGGCATAGCGCCGGTCCTGGATGCCGCCGATGTGGGCGGCAATCTCCAGGATCATTTCTGTGTGCACACGGTGCACGCATCCAACACCCGAACGCTGACCGATGAACTCGTGCGTCTGGAGAGGGGGGCGCTTTCCGTCGCCCGGGCGTTTCTGACCCGTTCCGGTCCGGCCTCGGCCTTTCCACTGGAGGGTGGAGCATTCATCCGCACTTCGGACGATCTCGATATACCCGATGCCCAGTTCCATTTCAGCGCCGGGAACCTGCTGTCGCTGATCCGGCGGCCCTTTGCCAGTCATTCCGCGGACCACACGCGACCTGATGCCTTCATGTGCCATGTCTGCCAGCTGCGCCCCGAAAGCCGGGGCCATATCCGTTTGCGGTCCGACGACCCCACCGCGGCGCCGCTGATCCAACCGAACTATCTCTCGGAGGCACGCGACCGGGAGACCATGCGTCAAGCCTTCAAGGCGATGCGTGAGGTGATGCATCAACCGGCACTGGCGCGGTTGAGCGATGGTGAAATCTGGCCGGAACCGTCGGTGAAGACGGATGCCGATATCGATGCCTTCATCCGTGCCACGGGCGGGACCGTGTATCACCCGGTGGGGACCTGCCGCATGGGTGGTGACGACAAGGCCGTGGTGGACGAGACGCTGACGGTTCGTGGGGTCGAAGCGTTGCGCGTTGTCGATGCCTCCGTCATGCCGAGCCTGGTGGGCGGAAACACCCACGCTCCGACCGTCATGATTGCAGAGAAAGCGGCCGACATGATCCTTGGCCGGACGCCGCCGGAACCCGAGATTTATGCATGACGCATGGAGGTGCATCGCGTCGCAGGCTGCTGTTCATATCGCCGGTGATGCCGGATACCGGCGGCAATGGACTGGCCATGCGGGCGGGCAATCTGGTGGAAGCGCTTGGCACGCACTGGGATCTGCATCTGCTGGTGCTGGCGGTTGGCGGACCTGAAGGCCGCTCACTTCCGCCCGCACTCGACGCTTTCGTGGCGGCGTGGGCGTAGCTCCCCTACGGCGAGATGATCGATCCAGCCTATATCCGGTTTGCCCGACAACAGCCCGGGATGGACCAGCTTGCAGCGCTTGAAGCTCTCGGTCGTCCCATGGCAGTGGCCTACCTGCCCGAGGCGGCGGCAAGGGCAGCGGTTGCCGCGTTTCCCGATACGGTGTTCGACACGGTCTTTGTGCTGCGCCTCTATATGAGCGCCGTGGCGGCCGGCTTTGCACAAATGAGCCCGCGGCCGAATATGCTGCTGGATGCCTACGACGATGATGTCACGGCCAGTCAACGTTTTGCCGAGGTGCGGCGCAAGGCCGGTGATGCCTATGGCGCATCGATGGAACTGGCCACCGCACGTCATCATGCCGCCTGGGAAGACAGGTGGCTGCCGCGCTTCGATATGGTGTTCACCGCCTCTCCGCGGGACACCGCGCGGATGGCCGAACGTCATCCGGATATTCTGTTCGACACCCTGCCCAATGTTGTGCGGCGTCCGTCAGAGCTGACCGGACCGAACCCGGTCCCGGACACGGCCGGCGGCAGCGCCCCGTTTCTGCTGATTGGAAACCTGACCTATCTGCCCAATGTGGAGGGCGCTCGGTTCTTTTGTACCGAGGTTCTGCCTTGCCTGCGCGGGCTTGCACCCGAACTGGCGCGGGTCACCATTGCAGGTTCGTCACCGGTGTCGGCCGTCACCGTGCTGGACCAGCTGGAGGGTGTGACGATACTGGCCAGCCCGCCGGATCTGGCGCCGCTCTATCGCAGTGCGCGGGTGACGATCGTGCCCTTGCGTGTAGGCGGTGGTACGCGGATCAAGATACTGGAAGCCTTCGCCTGGGGTGTTCCTGTGGTGTCCACGACCCTGGGTGCGGAGGGGTTGGCCGTCGAACATGAGCGCCACCTCCTGATCGCGGATACACCGGATGAATTCGCTGGGGCCTGCCTGCGTTTGGCAAAGGATGAAAGACTGCACAGGCGGATTGCCGATTCCGCGAGACAGTTGCAGCTGTCCGAGTATTCGCTGGAGGCGCTGACATTACGGTTTTCGCCGGCCTCCGGCTCGCCGGATCCCGCACCGGAGAATTCGCTGCGTGAGGCCTAGTTGCCTTCCGGCGTTTTTGGGGCGGCGTCCGGGTTCCACTGACCGCGTCGCATGCGGGTGATCTTCACGCTGGCAAACGTACCGGCCTTGTGCAGCGGCTCGTTCTTAGAAAACCGCTCGGCGGCTTCCTTGTTCGGGACGTTGAGGATCAGAACGCTGCCGATGCGCGTTTCGTAGTCGTCGGCGAGCATGGCCCCGCCCAGCACGAGAATATCCTCATGCTCTTCAAGATAGGCGAAGTGGGCCGGCTTGTGCTTGGCGCGCAGCGCTTTCGAGTCCGGCCCGTCTTCCTGATGGATGATGTAGAGCATCAGTCCTGATTGATGGCGAAGACGAGCTTGCCCCGCAGGTGACGGCCCTCGCTGATCCGGTGCGCTTCCGGTGCTTCCTCAAGCGAGAAGACCTTGACCGGCGGCGCCTGCACCGCACCGGCTTCGAACAATTCCATGATCCGCTCCAGATGGGGGCGGTCGCGTCCCACGGCGGGGCGCAGGGAGGCCACATCGTTGCGCGGCGAAGGTGGTGCCTGCATGCCCGAGGCGATCGAGGCAACCCGACCACCGGATTTGACCACTTCGAAGGATTTCGCCGTCACCGGACCACCGACGGTTTCGAAGACGCAATCCACATCGGACAGAACTTCAGTGAATTCCTCTTTGGTGTAGTCGATCACCTGGTCGGCCCCGAGGCTTTTGACGTAGTCCACATTGCCGGTGCTGCAGGTGGTGATGACATGCGCGCCGAGATGCTTGGCGAGCTCGATGGCAAATCCCGCGACACCGCCCGCGCCACCCTGAATCAGGATCGTCTCACCGGATTTGAGCTCGAGGGTTTCCTCGACCGAAATGATTGCCGTCAGGCCGGTCAGGGCCAGACAGGCGGCCTCGATATGGGTCACGTTGTCCGGCTTTTTCGCGATGATCGAGGCCTTCATGGCGATCTTCTCGCAATAGGTACCTTCCTGGCCCCGGTCGCAGACGCCGAAGACGGCATCGCCGACCGCGAAATCCGTGACACCCTCGCCGAGTGCACTGACGACGCCGGAGAAATCGCGCCCGAGGATGTAAGGGAAGTTTTCGATATCGCCATAGGTTCCACCCGCCCGGACCTTTGCGTCGGCAGCGTTAACGGTGGCGGCATGGATATCGACGATCACTTCGCCGGGCTCGGCCACGGGGTCGGGCAGGTCACCATATGTCAGGACCTCGGGGTCGCCGTTTTGCTCGATGTAAGATGCTTTCATCGGGATTCCGTCCTTTGAATTCGGGCATGCGATTAGTGCGTTTCAGCGCGAAGCTAGCCTATCGCCCCGGCGCTGGCGAGGGGGTGAATGGATGCCTGTCGCATTTGCAGCGGCGGGTCTGCTACAACCTCCCCAACGAGAAATCACTTTTGAGAAGGGTTAGGGGAACCAGATGAAAATTCTCTATTTCGATGACTTTCGGCTTGGCATTCTGCGTGGTGACGAGGTGGTGGACGTGTCCGACCAGGTACAGGACATTCCTCACACCGGCCCGCATGATCTGATCACCGGTTTGATCGAGCTCTTCGATGACTATCGCGTGAAGATCGAGAAGGCCGCCGCCGAAGGCGAAGGCATCCCCGTTGCCAATGTGCGGATCCGTCCGCCGCTGCCCAAGCCCGGCAATATCGATTGTATGGCCGTGAACTACATGGAGAACGGGACGCTGCCTGAACCCTCGCCGATCAATGCCTTCCACAAGGCGAGCAACGGGGTCATCGGCGAAGGTGATACGATGGTCCTGCCGGACATTCCGGCCAAGATTTTTGAGGGCGAGGCCGAACTGGGCCTGGTGATCGGCAAGCGCGCCACCAATGTCTCCCAGGACGAGGCGATGGATTACGTGTTCGGCTACTTCAACTTCATCGACGGATCCGCCCGCGACATGCCGCCGCCCACCAACGTCTTCTTCCAGGCCAAGTCCCGCGACACCTTCGCACCGATCGGGCCCTACATTGTGACGGCGGACGAGATCGACGACCCGCAGAATCTGGATGTGAAACTCTGGGTGAACGGCCAGCTGATGCAGGACTTCAACACCGACGACATGGCGCACAAGATTCCGCGCTGCATCGAGTGGCTGAGCTCGATCCACACGCTGGAGCCTGGCGATATCGTTGCCACTGGCACCAACCACCGCGGACTGAACCCGTTCCAGGACGGAGACAAGGTGGAACTGGAGGTTGAGGGCTGTGGCCGGTTGACGATCAATGTGCGTGACGATCTCAAACGCACCTGGGACCGTGTCACCCGGTTCGAGCACACCTCGGGTGGCGGTGAAGGCCGCTACACACCGCAGACCGGCGGCAAATACGCCGAATAGGTCTCAGGCCGTCTGTGGATGAGACATGGAATGGGCGCGGCTAATCCGGTCGCGCCCTTTTTTATGGCTCACCGTTCGGTCTAAACTGCCGGCAAGCAATCGGCAACGGCCCGTCAAGCCCGATCAGGGGGAAGTTATGAGTAAGAAGATCGCCGTTCTGGGTACAGGTGCGAATGGAAGCTGCGTTTCCGCAGATCTGATAGACGCCGGGCATGATGTCACGATGATCGATCAATGGGCCGAGCATGTGGAAACCATGCGCGCGAAAGGTCTGACCATCCGGATGCCTGAGCGCGAGTTGCATGTGGAGGTGGATGCCCATCATCTGAGCGATCTGGCTTCGCTGAACCGGTCCTTCGATGTGGTGTTCCTGATGATGAAGGCTTACGACACCCGCTGGGCCTGCGAACTCATCAAGCCTTATCTGAAGGGCGACGGTTTGCTGATCGGCATTCAGAACGCGATGATGCTCGATGACATCGTCGATATCGTCGGCCCGTCGCGCACGCTGGGTTGTGTGGTCGAGCTGTCGTCGGAGATTTTTACGCCGGGTGAAGTTCAGCGGAACACGCCGCCCGACCACACCTGGTTCGGTCTGGGCAGTATCCATGAGTCCACCGAGGGCCGTGAGGCCGAGATCGAGGAATTGCTTCAGCATGCCGGTAAGGTTTCGATCTCGTCCGAGATCATCGCCGCCAAATGGATGAAGCTGGTGGTCAACACTATGTGCCTCGGCCCTTTTGCCATGTTGGGACTGACACTTTACGAAGCCGTGAAGCTGCCGGGGATGAAGGACTTCGCGCTCCAGGCCGGGACCGAGGCCCTGTCGGTGGGCCAGTCTATCGGTCATGAGATTCAACCGATCTTCGGTCTGACCGAGGATGACGTGAAAGACACCAACCGGCTGCTGGAGAAGTTGCTCGACAAGCTGGCCGCCGATATCGGTCCGGCCGCGCGGGACTGTGTTTTGCAGGACCATCTGAAAGGCCGCTACAGCGAGGTCGACCTGATCAACGGACTGGTGGTGGAGGAAAGCGACAAACTCGGCCGTCGCGCGCCCGTGAACGCGGCCATCACCGAGATCACCCGGCAGATTCAGGCCGGTGAATTACAGCCCGATCCATCGAACCTTGATCTGGCCATGGATATGGCACGCGCCTGAGGCAGACCATGAGCACGGCCAACGACAACACACGGCAAGACTTCGACGCCATTGTGGTCGGTGCTGGCTTCGCCGGCATGTACATGCTTCACCGGCTGCGTGGACTGGGAATGCGTGCGCGGGTGCTGGAAGCCGGCAGCAGTGTCGGCGGTACCTGGTACTGGAACCGGTATCCGGGCGCGCGGGTCGATACCGAAACCATGTTCTATTCCTATCAGTTCTCCGATGAGCTGCAGCAGGACTGGGACTGGACAGAGCGCTATCCGTCCCAGCCTGAAATTCTGGCCTACGCGAAACATGTCGCGGACCGGTTCGATCTCTGGCGTGACATCGAGTTCGATTGTCCCGTCGCGGGTATGGTCTGGAACGAAGCTGCGGGGCAGTGGAGCGTCGAAACAGCCGGGGGAGACCGGCTGACGGCCCGGTACTGCATCATGGCGACGGGCTGTCTGTCGGCGCCCAACACGCCGGACTTTAAGGGCCTCGACTCGTTTGATGGACCGAAATTCCACACTGTGCACTGGCCCGAGAAGGGTGTCGATTTCGCCGGACAGCGGGTGGCGGTGATTGGCACCGGCTCATCAGGTGTGCAGTCGATCCCCATGATTGCCCAAGAGGCCGACCAGCTCACAGTGTTTCAGCGCACGGCCAACTACGTGATCCCGGCGCGGAACCGGCCGATGGCGGCGGATGAAGTTTCCGAAATCAAGGCGAACTATTCCGAACTGCGGGCCAGGGCCGCGGCGTCCTTTTCGGGGAACTATTTCCCCGGTGGCGGTGCTTCGGCGATGGCGGTGTCCGAAGAAGAACGCAACCGTGAGTATGAATCCCGCTGGCAGTATGGCGGGCTGGCCTTCATGGCGGCCTATGCCGATTTCATGACCAGCGAAGCGGCCAACGAAACCGCATCCGAGTTTATTCGCAACAAGATCCGGGGAATCGTGGACGATCCCGAGACCGCGGAACTGCTCGCCCCGAAACAGCTTTTCATGTGCAAGCGATTGTGTGTGGGGACCGACTACTACGAGACCTACAACCGCGAGAATGTCTCTCTGGTGGATGTCAGCGAGACGCCGATCGAAGAAATCACCCCCGATGGCGTTCGCGTCGGTGACACAGTCTATGCGGCGGATTCCCTTGTTCTGGCGACCGGCTTCGATGCTATGACCGGCGCCCTCAAGCGGATCGATATCCGGGGTGTGGACGATGTCGCACTGCGCGACCTCTGGGAGGATGGGCCGCGCGCCTATCTCGGTCTGGCGATCTCGAAATTTCCGAACATGTTCATCATCACCGGGCCGGGCAGTCCGTCCGTGCTGACCAACATGATCCCGTCCATCGAGCAGCATGTGAACTGGATCACCGACTGTCTCGCCCATATGCGTGACGCGGGCCTGTCCCGGGTCGAGCCCGAGGCGGGCGCCCAGGAAGACTGGGTTGCCCATGTGAACGACATCGCCGACCTCTCGATGCGCGCGACCTGCTCGTCCTGGTATCTCGGCTCCAATGTTGAGGGGAAACCCCGGGTCTTCATGCCCTATATCGGCGGATTTCCGACCTATGTGAAGAAGTGTGACGCGGTGGCGGAGGCTGGTTACACCGGGTTTTCCTTCGCCTAACAGACGCTAACCTTTCCTTCATTCCCGCGACCTAGTCTGGAAGCGAACGAAACTCTGTGAGAGGTTGTGATGTCTGGATTTCTGGTAACGGATGAAAATCCGGATGGGTACAAGCTGGAAGATATTCTCGGTGTGATACGAAATGAAATTTTTCAGTGCGCCACGAAGATCATGGACGACAAGCGCCCCGAGGCGGTGACCGTGATCAACAACAACATCAAGATCCTGAATCATCTGGCGGAGAGTATTGCCCTGGCCGAGAACAGCACATCGGTGCTCGACAAGGCCTTTGGTCAGCACGATCCCAAAATGCCCCGGATTGGCAAGGTCTGATCCGTAAATTGGTCCGGCTTTCGCCCGCTAGCGACCAACCCGCCGCGCCTGGATCAGCGCCAGCGTGCCCACGGCTGCCAGCAGCGCCACGATGGAGAAGGCGCTGGACACGCTGCCCATCACATCTGCGAGCACCGACAGGGCCGCGGTGCCGAAGATCACCCCGGCATAGACCGGTGCCCCCATACCGCCGGTGGCCGCGCCCGCCTGTTCCGGTGGTGCGCGGTTGACCGTTGATGTCATGAAGATTCCGGTCCAGCTATAGGCGCTGGCCGCGAAGGCGACGAAGAAGGCGTAGATCACCCAGACGGGCCAGCCGGGGCCGATCGCAATCATGATCAGCGCGCCCGCGATATTGGTGACTCCCATGGCGATCAGCAACTGATCGCCGATCCCGCGGCGGTCGGCAAACCACCCCCAGACCACACGTCCGATCACACCGGCCGCCTGGACGGCGGCCAGCACCGCCCCCGCCGCGATCAGGCTGAATTGTGCCTCGGTAACCAGGATGGTGACGGTGAAGGTGGAGATGGCCAGCTGAATGAAGGCGTAGTTGAAACCGGCCAACCCCATCCAGCGCAGGGCCGGAATCCGCCAGATGATGGTCATGGCGCTGAATGCGGTCGAGTCGAATCGTGCGCCCGGGTCGCGTGCCATATCCCAGCCCCTGCGCCAGGGTTGCAGGGCAAGGGCCACCAGCAGGCAGGCCCCGGCGCCAATCAGCGGCGTTGTTTGCCAGCCATAGACTTCGGCGATCGGCGGCGCCACGAACCCGGCCAGCATGCCGCCCAGGGGAATGCCGGTCTGCTTGATCGAATAGACCATGTTGCGCCGATGCGCTGGGGTGATCCGCATCAGGATATCAGCGCCCGACGGGTTGGTCATGCCGTAGCCAAAGCCGAGCAACAGCGCACCAAAGGCGATCACCGGGACCGAGGGCACAGCCATCAGGGCGACGCCGGCCCCGCAAAGCACCAGGCTGATCTGACTGACACGCCCGGGGCCCCAGCGGCGTAACAGGAACCCGGCCACGGTCGAGATCAGCGAAGCCCCGGTATAGACGAGCGCGATCTGAAACCCGACGAATTCCACCGGCACGCCGATATCGGCGGCCACCACCGGGGCCGTTGCGGCAAGGATCAGGCTCGCGAAGGTCGCGATCCCCTGAACCAGGGTGACGGCGAAGAGTGCGAACCAGAGCGGGGTCGATTGCGCCTGTGTGTCGCTCATTTGCCGGCTGTCACGATGGTGGACGGGCTCCAGGCCTTACGGCGGCGGGCGCGGCGTTGCTCCTCGTTTTCGCCACTGCGCACCACTGGCACGGGGTCAGCCGGAAAGCGCTCGTGATCATCGAGCGCCCTGGCCATGACATTGCCGCAGGTGCCGTCGCCGTCGGGCATATGCGCGCCGACATAAACCCCGCAGATGCTGCAGATCACGAAATCGGTGATCTTCTGGCCGAAGCGGTAAAGATGAACCTGATCGGGGTCGCGCACCGTGAATGTCAGCTGTCCGTCCGGGTCGGAGACGGCGCCGGTTCCGTGTTTGCGGCAAAAGCTGCACTGGCAGGCGCGCGGCACCATCTCCTCGGGGTTTTGTTCGGTCTCGAACGCAACCCGAAGATTGCCGCAGTGGCAGCCGCCTTCATAAACCGTCATGGCGCAACTCCGCGCTGGGATCATCGTTTCCGGTGCCCTGCTTTAGCGTGTTCAGCGCGTCTTGTCCCCCGGTCCATTTTTGTGCGCGGTGCTGCTATACTGGCGGTTCAAATCGTTTTGTTCAGCGTGGCCAACGCGCCCTGGGGGAGAATTCAAGAATGACTGACCTGAAATCCGCAAAAAAACGCCAGCTCGGCTCGAGCGATCTCAAATGTGCACCCATCGGTCTGGGCTGCATGTCCTTTTCGGGTGTCTATGGCGCCGCCGATGATGATGAAACCGTCGATTTCGTGCGCTATGCCATCGATCAGGGCATCGACTTTCTCGATTCCTCCGACATGTATGGCTGGGGGCACAATGAAGAGGTGCTCGCCCGCGCGCTCGCGGACGGCTACCGGGACAAGGTGGTGCTCGCGACCAAGTTCGGTCAGACCCAGCTCGAAGGCGGCGGCATGGGTGTGAACGGGCATCCCGACTATGTGATCGAGGCCTGCGAGAAGAGCCTGCAACGCCTCGGGATCGATGTCATCGATCTCTACTATCAGCATCGTGTCGATCAGGAGGTCCCCATCGAGGACACGGTCGGCGCCATGTCCCGGCTCGTGGAGCAGGGCAAGGTCCGCGCCATCGGGATTTGTGAGGCCAAGCCGGAGACCATCCGCAAGGCCCATGCCACCCATCCGCTGGCCGCCGTGCAGAGCGAGTTCTCGTTGATGTACCGGGTCGAGGCCGAGCAGATCTATGAGACCACCAGTGAGCTTGGGATCACCTTTGTCGCCTATTCGCCTTTGGGCCGTGGGATTTTGACCGACCAGTATGTCAACGCCGAGACGGTGGACGAGGACGATCCGCACTACCGTCATCCGCGGTTCAACAAGGACAACTTCCAGGCCAACCGGGAGCTCATCCTGCGCGTGGCGGCCTATGCCGACAAAAAGGGTTGCACCCCGGCACAACTCGTTCTGGCCTGGCTGATCGGGCGTGGCGAAGACATCGTCGCCATTCCGGGTACCAAGCGCGCCGAGCGCCTGGACGAAAACGCGGCTTCTCTCGGTGTTGAGCTGACGGCCGCCGAAGTGGAAAAAATCTCTGCCATGGTCCCGGTTGGCGCGGCGGCGGGTGACCGTTACCCGGAAGCCCAGATGAAGAAGGTCTTTGTCTGACCGTTCCTTCCTTGTCTGACGCAGCCTAGGTGTCCCGCTCGGAAGAGGGCGGGACATCGGCGACCCGCCGGTACATCACCAGCGCCAACAGCAAGGCCACGGCGAGCGCCCCGAACATGGTGCGATAGGCGAGTGCCGGACTGCGGCCGAGTTCATCGACCGGGAAGGCGTCGAGGATCGCCCCCGTGGCCATCTGCATCACGAACACACCGGACCAGGTGAACACGTTGATCGCGGTGAACGCTCTGCCGGTGTGGGTCTCGGGGAAGAGGCTGCGCGCGTGGGCGAAGATCGGGGATGCCATGGCCGCGAACAGGGCGAAGGCGGAAAGCAGCAAGGTGGCCACCAGAACAGACGGGCTGGAGTTGACGGCCAGCGCAACAAGCGTGGCGGTGTAGAGCAGCATCCCGCCGGTTACTACGCCGCGTCGCGTGTCGAACCAGCGGTCGAGCGGGCCATAGGCGAGCGCGCTGACCAGCCAGGCCAGCGAGACCACGAAGATCACATGGCCGCGGGCGATGATGTCGAGGGCGAAGACGTCATTGAGATAGGGGCCGATCCATAGATTGCGGATGGTCACCAGCGCGCCGACCGAAACAGCGGTCGCGGCGGCGAAGGAATAGATTCGTTTGTCGGCAAGCACCGTGCGCAGCCCCAGAACCGTTTGCAGCAGAGTTTCGGTGGTGGTCGGGGTCGTCGAATCTGCCGGGCGGTCCCGAATGATCAGAAACAGGGCGATTGCAATGCCGGCGGAAAACACCCCGACGGCCAGAAGCGAATCCCGCCAGCCGAAGCTTTCCACTGCGGCGGCGAAGGGTGAGGCGGAGAGCAGCATGCCGGCACCGCCCACGGAAATCGAAATCGCCGTGCCCGTGGCAAGCCTGTCCCGAGCGATCCAGCGAGAGAGCAGGTACATCACACCCATGAACACCGGCGCGGCACCGCAACCGATCAGGAACAGGGCCAGCGCGAGCATCGGGATGGTGTGGGCCTGGGAGAAGATGATCGCACCGCCGGCCGCCAGCATGAACAGGCCCGACATGGTCCGGCGTGGCCCGAACTTGTCGAGAAACACGCCCACGGGAAGCTGCATGATCGCCGCCCCGAGGAAAATGGCGGCAGGCAGGCTGGAAAGTTCGCCGGGGGTCAGCCCCAGTTCGGTGCGCAGGTTGGGGGCGATGACTGCCGGAGCCGAGCGCAGAAAATGGGCGAGGATAAAGGCAATGCCGAGCACCGGCGCCATGCGAATGATGGCAGCGCGGCGGCTATAGGGCGGCGTGGTCGGGTCTACGGGCGCACCGGTGGTCATAAGCTGGTTCGTGCCGGGGGTCGGGGTGAAAACCGTCTGAAGTGTCGTTATGCCATGGACGGGGGTGGGTTTAGAATGTCGGCGACACATGGGAGGTTTGCATGATCGGACAGGGCGGAGATATCGGACTTGCGGTGATCGGCTGCGGACCCATCGGGCGGGTCCGGGCCGAACTGGCGCGCAACTATCCGGGGGTGGGCTGGCTGGGTGTCTGCGATATCCGACAGGACCTCGCAGACGATCTGGGACGGGACACCGGTGCGGACTTTGTCGGGGCCGATGCGACGGAGTTGCTGGCGCGTCCGGAGGTGAACGCCGTGATCGTCGCGACCCAGGAATCCGCCCACACGGTGCCGGTGATGCAGGCCGTCGAACACGGACACCGGTTGTTCATCGAAAAGCCGCTGGCGATGGATGTGCGGGAATCCGAACAGGTCGCCCGCGCCATCACCGCGGCGAAGGTGGACGCTGTGATGGGCTACACCCAGCGGTTCCGCCGCCGGTTCCTGACTGTGAAGGAGCGGCTGATGAAGGGCCAGATCGGCGCGGTGACCGCCGTATCCGCCCGTGCCCTGCTTAACCGCAAGATTGCCGAGATGTGCCTGTCCCGGGCCAATCAGCACGACACCGCCACGCCGGTGGTGGTCAGCGGCACCCATGTTCTGGATATGTGTCTCTGGCTGCTGGAGGGGCGACAGCCGGTTTCGGTCTTTGCCCAATCCACCGACCATGTGTTCGGGGCGGCCGGCAGCAAGGATTCAACCTTCGCCATTGTCGAGTTCGATGACGGCAGCATGCTTTCGCTGAACCACAGCTGGGCGGCCCCTCTGGTTTGGCCGGACGCTGTCTACGGTATGCAGATCGGGATCATCGGCGACCGCGGCGTGATCGATATCGAGGATATGCACCGGGACATGGTGCTTGCCAGTGAATTGCCCCAGGGCGCGGGCTACAAGAAGGATGTGGCCGAGGAAACGCCGCGCCATGTGGATTTCCTGACCAGCATCCCCTTCGGAGAGCACGCGGTCGGGCAGATCTGGGGGCCGGTTCGCGAAGAGACCAACGCCTGGTTCCAGCGTCTCTATATGGGCCAGGACACGCCCCACACGACCGCAGCCGAAGGCCACCAGAACCTGCTGCTCTGCATGGCCATCGACCTGGCCGCCAAACGCGGAGAGAAGCTGACCCTGCCGCGCGAACTCGACGACTTCTACCGCTAGGCGGTCCGGGCCGCCCGGATTTCGGCACGGCGGGCCTCGGTGGCGGCCTCATCCGGTTCGAGGGTCTCGTCCTCGATCTCGCCGGTGAAGACGACGCCATAGACCTCGTAGGCCTTCTCGCGGGTTTCCCAGCCTTCGAGCACATCGACGGTCACCCGTTCCAGTTCCCGGTCGAGCGGATCGCCATAGCCGCCGCCCGCGGAATCCCGTCCGCGTACGCGCTGGCCGGGTTCGAGCCGCAACTGGATCACATTGGGCAGGCGTTCGGATTGGGCGCCGTCCTCGATCTTCCAGCTTTCGCCCGGGGTGCCCGGCAGGCCGCCGACCACACCGCGTGGCGGGGTGTGTTGCCCGTCGCAGGAGATCACGGCCGTCATCGGTGCGTCGGTCGGGCCGTATTCGATCTGCTGGGCCGGTGCGCCACGGCGGCGTCCGGCACCCGAGGAATCGGTGACGATGCCCAGGGATTCCACCCGGATGGGATGTTTGAGTTCATCCACCTCGACCGAGTCCCGGTACATCAGTCCGGCAATCACCGGGATCGCGTAGTTGACCCAGCCATCGGCTTCCGGACTGGCCGGTCCGCCATTGGTCGAGAGCATCAGGCGGTTCACATAGGGCTCACCGCCCCGGCTCGCATCATTACCGGAGATCACGGCCATGCCTGCGCCGAGTCCGGCCCCGCCTTCCGACAGGCCCATACCGTCACCCAACTGGGCAAAGGCGGACTGGGTGATGTTGACCAGCCGCTCGGACACATTTGTTGTGGCCACTGAACAGGAATGGGGGAATTTCGGGGCCGCCACCACGCTGTCTTCGGCATAGGTGAATTTCAGCCGCCGGAACGCGCCCTCGTTGCGCGGCAAATCCTTGTCGAGCGCGTTGAACACCGCGCCGACCACGGCGGATGTGGCCGCGCCGAGCGAGGTGTTGAGACCGACATCCACCGAGGGCGGATTGTCGGACAGATCGATATGTATCTCGGCTTCGTCGGGGTCGATATCGACTTTCACGGTGAGTTCCAGCCCGTCCGGCAGCACACCGATCAGCGGGTCCGAGCGGCCCTTGTTGACGAGGTTCGCCTTAGGCAGGCGTTTGATGTTGTCCACCATGCGGCGCTCGGAATAGTCGAACCATTCCTTGAAGAACGCCTTCACGGTTTCCTTGCCGTATTTCTCGCAGAAATCTTCAAGTCGTCGCTCGGCAATGCGCGCCGAGCCGAGGCCGGCGAGATAATCTCCGTACCACTGGTCGGGCACCCGAATACGCGCCCGGCACATGCGCATGATGTCTTCGACATTCTCGTAGTCCCGCTGGATGCGCACCCCGGGGAAGACAAGCGCGCCTTCTTCATAGACATCCTTGGCCATGACGAAATAACTCGACGGGATCGAGTTGCCGATATCGGCCATGTGGCACTTGGAAACGGCAGTGAAGAGATGCTCGCCCTCGAAGAAAACCGGCACCATGAAGGTGTGGTCGGCGGGATGGGTGTTGCCGCCATAGGGGTCGTTGTCGAGATAGGCATCGCCTTTCTTGATGTCGTCGCCATGGTATTTGCGCATATTGGCGGTCTGGATATGACAGCCGAAGATGTGCACGGGCAGGCCTTCGGCGGGCGCCAGTAGCTGGTCGTCACCGGTGACCAGACAGCATGAGAAGTCACGCGCCGAGGAAATCACCGCCGAGCGGGCGGAACGGAGCAGTGTGTTCGTCATCTCGCGCACGATGCCGTCGAGACGGTTCGCCATCACGGAGATCAGGACGGGATCGAGAGTAGATTCTTGTTCGCTCATGGTCTTTCTCCCCTCAACAGCAGTCGAGAATGTAGTCGCCCGCAGCGCTCAGTCGTGCGGACATGTCGGGGTAAACGACAATGGTCGTCGTGGCTTCCTGGATAATCGCGGGGCCTTCAATGCTGTCGCCCGTGGTCAGGTTGTCACCGCGATAGACCGGCGTCTCGACGCGGTCGTCACCGAAGAAACAGCTGCGCGTTTCGTCGGGTTTCGGTGCCTGGGTGGCGCTGGTCGGGTCGGGAGCCGGCGGTGGACTGAAGGGCCGGATCGAGATGCGACCCTTCCAGTTCACGAATTCTACCGGGCTGCCTTCATCGCGCACCGCGTGGACCCGTTCGTGGGTCTGATGGAAGCTTTCGGCCAGCGCCGCCACGGCGTCCTCGCCTTCGATGCGTGGGTTCGGCAGGGCGGTGTCCAGTTCCCAGACCTGCGCCTTGTAGCGGGCCTCGACGAAGAACTCGATGGTGGTCTCCGCCCCGGCGGCCGTGGCCAGAGATTCTTTGAACTCCGTCAGTTCGGTCTCGATTTCGGCGAGCGCCGTGTTGACCCCCTCGATATCGAACTCGTTCGAGGCGGTGAACCGGCTGCGGGTCGCCTCGAACACGATGGAGGAATACTGCATGCCGCAGGCCGAGAGCGCTGACGCAGTCTTTGGCAGGATGACCGTGTCACAGCCCAGTTCGCGGGCAATCGGCATGATGTTGAATCCGGCGGCACCGCCCCCGGCGACGATCACGCTTTCGCGGGGGTTCAGGCCGTCATTCACGGTGATCTCGCCGATCGCCTTGATCATCAACTCGTTGGCGATGACCATGATCGCGTGGGCGGTCTCATCGAGGGACTTGCCGATGGTCTTGCCAAAATCGCCGATCACCCTCTCGGCCGCTGCGCGGTCGAGGGCCAAACGCCCGCCATTGAAATAGTCGGGATCGATATAGCCGAGCACGAGCGCGGCGTCGGTCACCGTCGGCTGATTGCCGCCATTCCCGTAACAGGCGGGTCCGGGCACTGAGCCCGCAGATTGCGGACCCACCCGCAGCAACCCGCCCGGGTCCTGCCAGGCTATGGAACCGCCACCCGCGCCGATGGAGCGGACATCGACCGTGGAGGCCCCGATGATGTCTCCCAGCCATTGCGGACCGAGCCAGCTGTCGCGCGAGTAAACCAGTTGTCCGTCGCGCACGAGACCCACATCGAAGGTGGTGCCGCCGGTGTCGCAGACAATGACGTCCCCGCCCATATTTTCGACCGCCGAATAGGCGCGCCCGGCGACCGGTGCCATGGCCGGGCCGGATTTCAGGGTGTTGATCGGCCGCTCGACCAGGGTCTCGACTTCCTGGCAACCGCCAACCGAGGTGGAGACGAGCAGGTCGCCGGCAAATCCGGCTTCCAGAAGGTCGCTCTGCATGCCGCGCAGATGGGCCTGCATGAGGGGCTTGAGGGAAGCATCGATGGAGGTCGCCGACGCGCGGCGGTATTCGCGCAGGATCGGTGCCAGCTGATGGGACAGCGTAAAGGGTACGCCGGGAATGATCTCCTCGATAAGCTCGCCGAGCCGCAATTCATGGGCGTTGTTGGCTATCGACCAGAGTAGCGAGACCGAGACCGCCTCGAACTTGCGTTCCTTCAGGGTTTCGATGACGGCGCGGGCCTTGGCTTCGTCGAGCTCGCGGACGACCTCGCCGGCGGCACCGATGCGCTCATCGATCTCGAAGGTATGGCGGCGCGGAATATAGGGTTGCGGATAGTCGTAGCTGTAATCGTGCGGTCCGTGCTTGCCGCCTTCCTTGAGCACCAGAATGTCGCGGAACCCGGTGGTGGTCAGAAACGCGGTCCGGGCCGTCGCTTTCGTGACCACCGCGTTCGTGGCGCGGGTGGTGCCGTAGATCAGGATATCCGTTTCGGCGAGCAGGTCGCGGGCGGATTTTCCGACCCCTTCGGCGACCACCTCCAGCGCGGAAAACATGCCTTCCGAAATGCGTTCGGGCGTGGTGAGCGCCTTGCCGATCCTGAACGTGCCGGCCTCATCGACCAGAACCATATCCGTGAAAGTACCGCCCGTATCGACGGAAATTCGATAACCCATACTGAAACTCTCCCAAACGCCCTGTGATGCCGCCCGTTTTTCGGTTGCGGCATGAATGCCTTATACATCAGGGAAGAATACTCCAACACAAGGGCACGGGACGCAATGGCCGGGGGTAAATTAGGGGTCCATCCCGATCCAGCCGGGCAGGGCTTCACAGCGCGCCAGCCAGCCGCGGATGGCCGGATAGTCGTCGAGCGGCAGGTCGCCCTCCGGCGCGCGCTTCACATAGGGATAGCATGCGATCTCGGCGAGGGTGGCGCGGCCCAGGGCCAGCCAGTCGCCGGTGCGCGAAAGCTGTTGCTCCAGCACGTCGAGGGCCAGCTTGCCATCCTGCAGATAGCCTTCAAAACTTTCCGGACGCCGGTTGTAGATGGTGACACCGCGCGCCCATTGCAGCCCGAACTGGACCTCGTTCTGGGCAAAGGACATCCACTGCATGATTTCGGCCATGTGCAGCGGATCGCCCGGCAGCCATGTCTCGCCACCATATTTGCGGGCGATATAGACAAGATGTGCTGTCGAATCCCAGAACACCCTGTCTTCGATCTCCATGACCGGAACCTGGCCGCGTGGATTGAGAGCCAGAAACGCCGGCGACTTGTGGGCGTTGTTCTCCCAGTCGATCCGGATGTTTTCGTAAGGCACGTTCAGGATCGAGGCGAGCACCCGGACCTTGAAGGAATTGCCGGACATCTCGGTCATGTAGAGTTTCATGGATGTCTCCAGGTCTCAGTCTGGTCATGAATATTTTGCGTCACGGAACAATACTCTGGTACGGAAGATCACAACGCAACGGAGGCGGTGCAATGGATTATGCAGAACGGGGCTATGGCGACCGTGCGGTGGGCTGGGGACAGCGCCCCGGGGTCGTGGTCGTCGATTTTCAGCGGGGCTTTACCGACCCCGAATTCCGCATGGGCGGTGCACCGATGATCGATGTCGCGGTCAACCGGACCGTCGATGTTATGAAGGCAGCCAAGGATGCGGGGTTCCCGATCGCGGCCTGTGTGATGGGCTATGACAGCCCGGCCGCCATGCCCCACTGGAAGATCGAGCCCCTGCGCGAGGACCTCATCGAGGGACACCCCTCTGTCGAACTGGATCCGCGCATCGCAGGCGCCGAACCGGACCTCGTGGTGATGAAGGGCGGGCCGTCGATCTTCTTCAACACGCCGGTCGCCCCGTTCCTGATCAAGCATGGTGTGGACACGGTGATCGTGACCGGCTGCATCACCTCGGGCTGTGTGCGCGCCTCGGTGATCGATGCGTTCAGCCTCGGCTTCCGGACCATCGTGCCCGAGGACTGTGTGGGAGATCACGAGGATGAGCCCCACCAGTCCAATCTGCGCGATGTCGAGCGCCGCTACGCCGACGTGGTCGATGCGGCGACGGTGATCGATACCTTCGAAAGCCTCAGCCGCCGCAACGCCGGTTAGCGTGTCTCTCTAGTCGTCGAGATCGCGGAACGGCATTTCGCGTTCCTTCAGGAATTCCTTGAGCGGTTTTTCCTTCAGCTTGCGCATCCATTCGCGCCCGGGTCCCGAGGCGTGCAAGGTCGAGATGACCTCCACATTGTAGAGCCAGGAACTCGTCAGGCCGGCGCTTTCCTGCTGGTGATTTATCGAGGCCTTGGCGAGCTTGATGGCCGAACCGGGCATCCGCGCGAGCTTACGGGCCAGTTTCTTGGCTTCGTCCATCAGCTGATCGGCGGGGACAGCCCGGTTGACCAGATGAATACGTTCGGCCTCCCGTCCGTCGATCATGTCTCCGGTGTACATCAGCCAGCGCACATGCCGGATCGGTACGGTCCAGGGCATCATCAGGGAGGGCGGGCCCGAGGCGTGGCGGACTTCCGGTTCGCCCAGCATGGCGTTTTCGGAGGCGATGGCGAGATCGCAGCACATCGCTAGTTCCAGCCCGCCCGCGAGCGCGAAGCCGTTGATTGCCGCGATCACCGGAACATCCGAGTTCCAGATGGCACGCAGCCGTTCGCAGTTCGCGCTCATGTCGGCGCGCCAGGCTTCCGTATCCATCTCGAAATCATCGCTGATCAGATCGAAGCCGGTGGTGAAGGACCGGCCTTCACCGGTCAGGATGATGGCGCGGATATCCGGGTCGCGCTGGGCATCGCGGATGGCCGCATCCAGTGCGTCGAGCAGTTCGAGGTCGAGCGCGTTGAGCTTATCGGGCCGGTTCATCACGAAGGTCGCGAAGGCGTCGTCCGGGTCGCGCTCGATGCGCAGTACGGGATTGTCGGTCATGGGGCGGAGTCTCCGGTCTTGGATGCGTCGCCGGGGTGAAATACGCCCCGCGGCGCCGGTGAGGCATAAAGCTGTTCGACGAGCGCAGCCCGGTTTTTCAGGCAGCGGGCCTGGGCAAGGTGACCCTTGTCGGTGATTTCGCCGGCACTGCGGTCGGGTGGGCTGTCGGCCAGCGCGGCGCTGTAAACGGATGTGGAGGTTCCGGGCTGCGCCCGGTTGTGCGCGGCCAGCGCCGATGCCAGGGCGGCGGTCAGCTGCGCATGGCCGAGCGTTTTCTGTGCGGACTCTGTCGGAAACAGGATCAGCGCCACCCGGTCCCGCTCGGCGCCGGCGATGGCCACATCCTGCAGATGGGGCGCCCCGGCAGCCAGAATGGCATGGCGCAATGCGCCCACCTTCACCCTTGTGCCGGTGGTGAGTTTGAAATCCTCCGCCAGGCGTCCGTCGAAGCACAGGCCCCGTTCCGGCTCGCCCGGGTGGAGCGCACGGCCGAGATCGCCGGTGCGCAAATCGCCTTCTGCATCGAGATCCAGAGGATCGAGGCCGTCCGCACCGATATAGCCCGGCGCCACGTTGGGACCTCTGAAGCGAATTTCCGTTGCATCCTCCACCGGGGCCAGTTTCACCGTGTGGCCGGGCAGGGGTAGGCCGATCTCGCTGGTGATGGTGGCCGGTTCGTGGCCCAGACACATGGTCGAGGCGGCCTCGGTCGCGCCATAGCCGGAGACGACCAGCGGCGATGTGCCGGCGTCGGATGCATGGGCCGTGACCGTCTCGCGAAGGCGCCGCCAGGTCTCCGCGCCCATGCCCGCACCGGCAAAGAAAATCAGGTCGAGCCGTGCGAACAGGGCGGCGCTTGTTTTGGCGTCATGGGCCAGATGGTCGAGCAGCAGGTCGATCCCATAGGGCACGTTGATGTGAATGGTCGGCCGCACGTCCCGGATGCGCTGTGCCATCGCGTCCATCTGGTCCGCGCTGGGCGGGGATTCCATGTGATAGGCCCCGCCGTTCCAGATCATCTTGTAGAAATTGTCCAGCCCGCCGAACACATGATGCCAGGGCAGCCAGTCGATCAGCACCGGGCGCCGTCGCGTGAGAAACGGCCAATGGGCGGCATAGGCCGCCTGGTTCGAGGCGATCATGGCGCGGGTGATCAGAACGCCTTTCGGATCCCCGGTCGAGCCGGAGGTGAAGTAGATCGCGGCGGGATCATCGGGCGTGGCCGGCGTAGCGCTGAAAGGCTCTGCAGTGGGCAGATTTTCAAAATCCCGGGCGGTCATCGATGCGTCGTTCTCATCGTCAAGCTTGCCGGTCAGGTCGATGGTCAGGCGGGGCGTGACGGCCTGACGCGCCGCTGTCAGGCGCGCCCGCCCGTGATCGCTGTCGGCCAGCATGGGGGCGAGGGGGACATGCACCAGCCCGGCTTTCAGGGCCGCCAGCTTGATAGCCGCGTGGGTGATCCCGGCACCTCCGAGCACGGCAATCCGGTCACCCTTTGTCAGACCCGCCGTTCCAAGAACATGCGCGACACTGTCAGAGAACGCGTCCATCTCGCCATAAGACCGGGTGTCGATGGCTTGGCCGTTGCGCGAACTGACAAACGTTGCCTCCGGATCGTCCGCAACGCAGATGTTCCAGCGGTCCAGCGGGTCGGGAAGCGGATCGGGCAGGGGGGTCCGGTTGTGCAGCAGGACCGATCCGTCGCCCCGGTCCTCGCGTTCGATCTGTCGGGTTGTGAGGTGGTCGGTGGGGCTCACATCGGGTTCCTGCGGGTCAGAATTTCGGATCGGAGTGCGAATTGCGGCTGGCAGAATGACAGAGGCGGGACTTGCCTATCAACCGGCCTATCAACAGGCCGGGCGGGGCGCGTCTCGCAATTTCGGGCCGACCGCGCTACATCGGGGGCCGATGAATTCGGGGAGGCTTTCATGACCGTCAATCACACCGTGCTCGACCACCCGCTTCTGCGGCACAAGATCAACCTGCTGCGGGACCGGGAGACGCGTCCGGTGGTGTTCCGGGCGCTTGTCCGGGAAATTGCCCAGCTGATGGCCTATGAGGCCACCCGCGATCTGGCGCTCGCCGACCGGGCGATCGAAACGCCCATGGCGCCGATGACCGCGCAGGTCTTGGCCGAACCGCAGCCGGTTCTGGTCTCGATCCTGCGGGCCGGAAACGCGATGCTCGACGGGTTGCTGGATCTGATTCCCACGGCTTCGGTCGCCCATATCGGGATGTACCGCGATCACGACACGCTGGAAGCCGTCGAGTACTCCTACAACGGTCCGCCGGACATCGCCGCACGCAAGTGCCTGATCGTCGATCCGATGCTGGCCACGGCGAATTCCAGTTCGGCAGCGATTGCGCGCCTGAAGGAAAAGGGCGTGCGCGACATGCGGCTGATTTCGATCCTCGCCGCGCCCGAGGGGCTGGCCAAACTGGCGGACGCGCACCCGGATGTTTCGGTCTTGGTGGGCGCGCTGGACGAGCGGCTCGACGAGAACGGCTACATCGTTCCGGGCCTGGGAGATGCGGGCGACCGGGCCTTCGACACGCCGAAGTCATGACCGTGATTGACCGTTGAGTGCGCGATTGCCTTCTTTCTGGGCAGCTGTTTCGCCACGGAACTTTTAATTCTCCCTCGGACGGGCCGGTTTCCGGCATTTCAAGTTGGTATGCAGGTTGCTGACAGAGGATGGCAGGTTGCCGCAAATTCAGCAGGAGGACGCCTTGGGCGAAGATATCCCGATTATCGATATATCCGATCTGATCTCCGACACCGATGTGCCGCGCGTGGCGGCAGAGATCGGTACGGCCTGTCGCGGCATCGGCTTTTTCTAAATCACCGGGCACGGCATTCCCGATGCGGTGTCCGCGCGGCTGTTTTCCGAATCCCGGCGCTTCTTCGCAGCCCCGTCCGCGATCAAGGACGCGGCCTCGATCAAATAATCACCTCACAATCGCGGCTATGTCGGCATGGGTGAGGAGTTGCTCGATCCCGACATGCCGTCCGACCTCAAAGAGGCGTTCAACATCGGGCTGGAGCTCGCCGGGGACGATCCGGAACTGCTGGCCGGTGTGCCCTTTCGCGGTGTGAACCTCTGGCCGGACCTGCCGGATTGGCGCGAGAACATGCTCGACTATTTCGACCGGTGCTGGAGCCTGGGCCTGCAGTTGCATCGGGCCTTTGCCATCGATCTGGGCCTGCCCGAAGACTATTTCGCGCCGATGTTCGACAAGCCCATGTCCACCCTGCGTCTGCTGCGTTATCCGCCGCAGATCGCGGACCCGGAACCCGGACAAATCGGGGCGGGCGCCCATACTGGTTATGGCAATGTCACCATCCTGGCGGTGGATGGTGTGGCCGGGCTCGAGGTGCAGACCCGCGATGGGCGCTGGGTTCCTGCGCCGCTGATCGAAGGTGCCTTCGTCTGCAATATCGGATACTGCCTGATGCGGTGGTCGAACGACATCTATGTCTCCACACCCCACCGTGTCACCAACGCGGCCGGGCAGGAGCGTTATTCGGCGGCGTTTTTCCTCGACCCGAATCCGGATGCCGTCGTGGCATGCCTGCCGACCTGCCGGAGCCCGGAGCGCCCGCCGCGCTACGAGCCCATTTCGGGCGCCGACTATCTGAAATCACGCCTCGATGCGACCTATACGCACCGGGCCGAAGCGGGCTAAGTCACGATCCCGAACATAACCGGGCAACGGGGCTGGTAATTGACGGGCGAACCCTCATCTTGAGGGGCAGGATCCACTCCAGTGTCTATCAACGGGAAACAGCTACATGTCCTCTGCCGCGCCAACGCTTGCTGACGTCAATCCGGCCATTCTGACATGGGATGGCCCCCTCGGCCTGCCGGCCTTCGACAAGATCGAGGACCGGGATTTCGACGCGGCTTTCGCAGTTGCCTTGCCCGCCCACCTGGCGGAGATCGATGCCATTGCGGACAATCCCGATGCGCCGAGTTTCGAGAACACCATTGTCGCGCTGGAGCGCGCCGGGGGATTGCTGGACCGGGCGGCGAGCATCTTCTGGAACCTGTCTGGTGCAAACACCAACGAGACGATCCAGGAACTCGAACGCAAGCTCGCGCCGGAAATGGCGCGGCACGCGTCGGCGATCTCGATGAACCGCGCCCTGTTTTCGCGTGTGGACACGCTCTACCAGGCCCGTAACAGCCTGGGACTGGATGCCGAGGCGGGACGGGTGCTGGAACTGACCTGGAAGTCTTTTGTGCGCTCGGGCGCCCAGCTGGAAGATACCGACCAGAAGAAACTCGCCGCGATCAATGAGCGGCTGGCGAGCCTGGGCACGGCCTTCTCCCAGAATGTTCTCGCCGATGAGAGCGCCTATGCGCTGGTCCTCGAAAGCCCCGAGGACCTGGTCGGCCTGCCGGAGTTTCTGGTATCGGGCATGGCGGCGGCGGCCGAGGAACGCCGGCATCCCGGCAAACATGCGGTTACCCTGTCACGCTCGATCATCGAGCCGTTTCTGACCTTTTCGGACCGCCGTGACCTGCGTGAGGAGGCCTTCCGGGCCTGGACGGCGCGCGGGACCGGCGCAGGTGCGCGGGACAATCGGCCGATTGTGGCGGAGATGGTGAAGCTGCGGGCGGAGAAGGCGGCGTTGCTCGGCTATGAAACCTTCGCCCATTTGAAGCTCGACAACACCATGGCGAAGACCCCGGAGAATGTGCGGTCTCTGCTCGATACGATGTGGGACAAGGCGCGGAAACGCGCCGGTGAGGAAGCCGCCGATCTGGCAGAACTCATCGCTGATGAGGGGCGTAATCATGCGGTCGCGCCATGGGACTGGCGCTACTACGCGGAAAAGGTCCGCGCTGCCCGCTACGACCTGAACGATTCCGAGATCAAGCCCTACCTGCAACTTGAAAAAATGATCGAGGCCGCTTTTGCAACCGCCGAGAGGCTCTTTGGTATCACCATCCGGCGGCATGAGGATGTGCAGGCCTATCATCCCGATGTGCGGGTCTTCGAGGTCCTGAACGCGGACGGGGAACGCATCGCGGTGTTCCTGGGGGACTATTTCGCCCGGGCCTCCAAGCGTTCGGGTGCCTGGATGAGTTCGTTCCAGGATCAGCACCGTCTGGCTGGTGACAACGGAGATGGAGAGCAGATCCCCTTCGTGATCAATGTCATGAATTTCGCCAAGGCGGCGCCCGGTGCGCCGGTCCTGATCACCATGGACGATGCGCGCACGCTGTTCCACGAGTTCGGTCATGCGCTTCATGGCATGCTCTCGGACGTCACCTATCCGTCGATCTCGGGCACATCGGTCAGTCGTGATTTCGTAGAGTTGCCCTCGCAGCTGTTCGAACACTGGCTGACCGTTCCCGATGTGTTGCAGACCTATGCGGTGCACTACGAGACCGGAGAGCCCATCCCCGATGCGCTGGTCGAGAAACTGCGAGCGGCCGGCAAGTTCAACAAGGGCTTTGCCAATGTGGAATTCACCTCATCGGCGCTGGTCGATATGGCGTTCCACGCTCTCGATCCGGACCAGTCCGCCGATATCGATCCGCAGGCCTTCGAGGCCGGGGTCCTGTCGGAGATCGGCATGCCCGAGGAAATCGTGATGCGCCACGCGACCCTGCATTTCGCCCATGTCTTCTCGGGCGACGGCTATGCGGCCGGCTATTATTCCTACATGTGGTCGGGTGTCCTCGACTCCGATGCGTTCCGGGCCTTCGAGGAGACCGGCGATCCCTTCCACCCCGAGACGGCGGCAAAGCTTCACCGCCACATCTATTCATCGGGTGGCTCGATGGACCCGGAGGAGGCCTATATCGCCTATCGCGGCAAGCTGCCGACACCGGACGCCCTGATCGAGAAGGAAGGGCTGGCCTAGCCGGGCGCGGCGCCGGTCCCGATCTGGTTCCAAGGCATACGGGCCAGAAGTCGTGCCATTCCGCACCAGCCCGTGATACCGGCAAAGGTCAGTCCGGCACCGACGAAACCGGACAGCAAAAGAAACCAGGGCGACACGAACAGGGCCAGCAGGACACCCAGTACCACCAGACTGCCTGCGGTGATCTGCATCTGACGCATGATATCGATTGGCGCGCGGCGGTCGAAATGCACCGGAAATCCGGCCTGTTTCCAGGCGGCGAGGCCGCCGTC
>JAYQBG010000009.1:0-91568 GCA_038137215.1 Alphaproteobacteria bacterium | reverse complement strand
GCGTAATCACGGATCAGACGACGTAGGCCCCCTCCGGGTTTGCGGTCCCGAGTGCGATTTGGCTTGTGCCCGGCGATAAATCCGGCAGGATCAGGGTCCACGCGACCGCACAAGGCCGCGAGCTAGAATCTATGGAGGAGACACGAAATGGCCGAAAGCGCGACGAAAGAACCGCTGCTCAAACTCAATTTTCTGTCCCATGGCACACTTGAGTCCGTCGATCTCGAGGCGAGCCGAAAGTTCTACGAGGAGTTTCTGGGTCTGGAGGTGATCCGCACCAGCCCGATCTCGCTGCTCATTCGTCTGGGCGGCAACAACACCATCGCGGTGGTCGAGAACAAGAAAAAGCCGGAGATGCCCCTGCTCAACCACAACGGATTCGATGTCGTCACACAGGAAGAAGTCGATGCCGCCTATGAGACGATCGTCGAGCACGGCGAATCCTGGGGCGTACACAAGTTGACCAAGCCCGCCCTGCAGCACGGCACCTACAGCTTTTTCTTCTGGGATGCCGACGACAATTGCTGGGAAATCCTGACCAATCCCGAGGGCGGTTATTCCTGGCTGTTTGATGGCGGTGACAAGGAAGGCCGCGGCCATCTGGACAAGAACTTCGAACGCCCAGGCGCCAGCGCAGCCGAATAGACAACTGCTTCAAACCTGCAGATATCCAGCGGGGAGCCCGGCAAACGCCTGGCTCCCTGTCTAACTAGACAACGATCTTGTTCGGCAGCCGCTTCGGGTGGTCGGTCATGTAGGTGATTCCCGAGGCGTTCACGCCAAGATCGATCATCAGCTTGGCGAGCATGATCGAGGAGGTGTAGCCCTCCAGCACCGGAACCTCCCAGCCGCGTTCGGCCAGGCCCTTCTCGATGAAAGGCTTCAGCCAGAACACGCCCGAACAGCCCATGGTGATGACTTCCGCGCCGTCCTCGAGGATCGCCAGCTCGGCCTGATCGACGGCGTTGTCCACTGCAAGTGATTTCTCACCGGCCAGCGCCTTCTCGCGCTCGGCGCGCAGCTGCGGGCCGTCCTCCGCACCCGGGCGCGGCAGACGCATCCCGATATTGCGGATCGAGGCGCAGCGGTCCTGCAGCTGGTGCTGATAGATCAGGTCCCGGTAATAGACGTTGTGGACCCCGGCGATATCGATCACCGAGAACTTGTTGCCCAGCGTCGTCGCCAGATACATCTGGGAATGCGCATTGGCGGTGCAGACGATGTCGTAGTTGCGGCACATCTCGCGGGCTTCCAGGAAGCCCGGTTCGCCCCCGCCCAGCAGCACGATGCCGTTGTATTTGCCGCTCTCGCAGGCGATCCGGATGTTCTTCAGACGGGCATCGGCGGCATAAGTGAACTCTTCCCGGGTCTCCACGGGCCAGTCGCCATAGGTCGCTTCGGCACCGGGATGCAGGTCCCAGTCGATTCCGTCGAGATAGGGCAGCACCATATCAGCGTTCATCAGCCGCTCGAGCTTGGGCAGATCACCATCGAGATGCAGGGTCTGATAGCCCCAGGCCGTATCACCGGGCAGGCGGAACGGCGGGATCAGCAGGAACTGGTATTTGGAGGCTTCGGCCTCGGGCAGATGCTCAACAGCGCTCATGGTCATCTCCCCGGATGGTGATCTTCGAAAGGCTTATAGAAGACCTGCGGCGCAAGAAAAAGGGCGGGTTTAAAACCCGCCCCTCCATTCTTCAAAAACACACACTGTCACCCCTGCCTTCGCAGGGGTGACGATGCGGGCGGATTACTCCTGGAACGCACCCGCATGGTCCCGGGCGAAATCTGCCGGGGTGCGCGGTGCATGACCGGTCAGAGTCTCGATCTGGTCGTTGCCGTAGCTCGCCATGTCTCCCGCCGCGGCAATCCCCATGAGCGTGCTCTGATGATCGACCAGCCAGTCAGGCATGCCGCGTTCTTTCATGGCGCCGATGGCCCCTTCCATGGGCACCTGCACGAAGGTGATCTCCTTGCCGATGGCTTCCCCGATGGCGGCAACCGCCTCGGCCGGGGTCACGTTCGGGCCGGACAGCTCATAGACCTGCCCCGCATGACCTTCGGTCGTCAGGATGGTGGCCGTGGCATCGGCCGTGTCCCGCACATCGATCATACCCAGGCCTACATCGCCGGGAACCGGCATCATCACCTTGCCCATACCCTTGATGGGTTCGGCCATGTTCAGGAAGTTCTGCATGAAGAAGCCCGGACGCAGGAAGGTCCAGTCGATGCCGGTGGCGCGAATCTCCTGTTCGATCTGCCAGTGGCCGCGGCCTATCATCGCCGGAGAGTCCTCGGTGATGATGAAACTGCCGCCCGACAATTTGACGATATGGTTCACACCGACAGCCTTTGCGGCATTCACGGCGTTGAGCTGCTGCTCGACCATCACCGGGCTGTGGCCCGAGAGCAGGAACAGCCTGTCACAGCCCTGCAGGCCGGCTTCGATGCTGGCCGCATCGGCCAGATCGGCCTGCACCAGCTCCACGTCGCTGCCCAGCGTCTCGGCCGCCTTGGCCGTGTCCCGCACGAGGCAGCGGAATTCTGCCCCTTTCTCCTTCAGCGCCGCGACCAATGCGCGGCCGGTCATACCTGTTGCCCCAATCAATCCAATCATGTCGTTTTCTCCCATCCTTGCGTTGCGTGTTCCGAGAAGGCGCGCACTCTAGTTCCATACGCTACCGTATGGACGAGGAATTGGTTCACAACTCCGTGGGGTCAAGTGGCAGGCGAAAAAGAAATCAGGCGAGCAGCGCCAGGATTACCGAAAGCGTCAGCACCCCGCCCGCCGTGGACAGCACCACCGACGTCCCCGCCCGGGCGACATAGACCCCGTAGGACTGGGCCACGACGAAGACCATCAGCCCGCCGGGCAGCGCCGCCGTCAGGGTCACAACGGCGAGCTCCAGCGGTGTCAGGTCGAACAGCCAGCGCGCGTCAAGAAACACCAGCAGCGGATGCACCACCAGCTTGAAGATCGCCATGGTAAGCGCGTGCTGCACGTTCCCCGCCACCCGGAACCGCGCGAGCGAGGCTCCCAGCGCAAACAGCGCGGCGGGCACGGTCGCATCACCGAGCATGTCGATGATGCTCGAGGCAAACCCCGGCAGCCGCAGCCCCAGCGCTGCCCAGGCCAGCCCCACAGCAATCGCGATGATCACAGGATTGGTGACGATGGAATGCGCCGCCAGCTTCGCCGCGCTGGCCCAGCCCACCGCGCCCGCCTTCGCCATGTCGTGCAGGACGAAAAAGATCGTCGCGAAGAGCAGCGAGTGCAGCGTGATGATCACCATCAGCGGCACCAGCCCCGCCTCACCCCAGGTCGCAAAGACCAGCGGCACGCCCAACAGGGTGGTGTTGGAAAACATCGAGCCCATGGCAAAGGACGCCCGCTCGCCGCCCGAAAGACCATAGACATAACGTCCAAAGGCCAGCGCGCCGAGCAGGACCACGAAGCTCGGCATATAATATGCATAGAGAATATCGAAGTTCAGCGCCTCGAAAGGCCGCGCACTGACGATGGTCCGGAACAGCAACGCGGGCACCGCTACATAGAGCACGAAGTTGCTCAGCCCATCGACGGCGGCTTCGGGAAACAGCCGCGACTTCCCCCCGATGACGCCGAGCCCGATCAACCCGAAAACGGGCAGGACGATAGAGAGGATGGGGATCATGTTGGCGGCTTAACCTCAATCGTCATCGCCGGACTTGATCCGGCCATCCACGTGGTTGAAGCGGTCCCGCCGTTTGCGGGGGCCGATGGACGTAGATGCCCGGATCAAGTCCGGGCATGACGGTGCGGGCGTAGTGGTGAAGCCCGCTACCCGCCCAGCTTCTCTTTCAGCAGTTCGTTGACCATCTGCGGGTTCGCCTTGCCCTGGGTCGCCTTCATGGCCTGGCCGGTGAACCAGCCCGCGACCTTGGTGTTGCCGCTGCGGTACTGGTCGGCCTGTTCGAGATTGTCGGCGATGATCTGGTCGATGATCGCGGAGATTTCGCCCGTGTCACTGATCTGTTTCAGCCCCTTCTCCTCGACGATGTCGCCGGCGTCGTTGCCGGTGTCGAACATCTCGTCGAAGACCTCCTTGGCGATCTTGCCCGAGATCGTGCCGTCGGCGATCAGGTCGATCAGCCCGCCCAGCTGCGCGCCGGTCACGGGGCTGTCGGCAATCGCCAGTTCATCCGCGTTCAGGCGGCGGAAGAAATCGCCGGTGATCCAGTTCGCCGCGATCTTAGGGTCGCGTTTCGCACCCTCCGCATCGACTACCGCTTCATAGAATTCCGCTGTCTCGCGCTCGGCGACCAGCACCCCGGCATCGTATTCGCTGAGCCCGAACTCGTCGACGAAGCGTGCGGCCTTGGTGTCGGGCAACTCGGGTAGGCTGGCTTTAATCTCATCCACGAAGGCTTTGTCGATCACCACCGGCAGCAGGTCCGGATCGGGGAAGTAGCGGTAGTCGTGGGCCTCTTCCTTGGACCGCATGGAGCGAGTCTCGCCCCTGTCCGGGTCGAACAGGCGGGTCTCCTGATCGATCTCGCCGCCCTCTTCCAGAATTTCGATCTGGCGGCAGGCCTCGTAATCCACGGCCTGGCGCACGAAGCGGATCGAGTTCACGTTCTTGATCTCGCAACGGGTGCCAAGTTCCTCACCCGGTCGGCGCACCGACACGTTCACATCCGCGCGCAGGGAGCCTTCCTGCATGTTGCCGTCGCAGGTGCCCAGATAGCGGAGGATCGAGCGCAACTTGGACAGATAGGCCGCGGCCTCGGCCCCGGAGCGGATATCGGGCTTGGAGACGATCTCCATCAGCGCCACACCAGACCGGTTCAGATCGATGCAGGTCTGGTCGGGGATGCGGTCATGGATCGACTTGCCGGCATCCTGCTCCAGATGGATGCGCACGATACCGACCTCAAAGCTCTCGCCGTCTTCCATATCGACAGTCACACGGCCCTCGCCCACGATGGGGTCGGAGAACTGGCTGATCTGATAGCCATGGGGCAGATCGGGATAGAAGTAGTTCTTCCGGTCGAACACCGAGCGGTGATTGATCTGGGCTTCGAGCCCCAGCCCGGTGCGCACCGCCTGGCGGATCGCAGCCTCGTTGAGGACCGGCAGCATGCCCGGCATGGCCGCATCGATTAGGCTGACATGGGTGTTAGGGTCACCGCCGAAATCGGTCGGGGCGCCGGAGAACAGCTTGGACTCCGACATCACCTGGGCGTGGACTTCCATGCCGATGATGATCTCCCACGCCCCGGTCTCACCCTCGATCAGATCGGCGCTGTTATGGCCGATGCGGGAGGTGAAATGGGCGACCAGATGGTCGGGGATCGCGTCGGTCTGTGTGTCGGTCGTGTCAGTCATCAAACTCTCCGATCACGGGCGGGCGTCGAAGCCGGCGGCGGTCTCCAGCACACCAGCGGCACGCAGCAGGGTTTCCTCGCCAAAGGCCGGCCCGATCAGGTGCAAGCCCAGCGGCAGACCGTCGCCCGACAACCCGGCGGGCACGGAAATTGCCGGCAGCCCGGCCATGGAGGCGGGCACCGTGAAGATGTCGTTCAGATACATGGCGATCGGGTCATCCTGCTTCTCGCCCAGCGCGAAGGCCGCGCTCGGTGTGGTCGGCGTCAGGATGACATCGCAGCTCTCCCAGGCGGTCTTGAAGTCGTCCGCGATACGCGTGCGCACCCGCTGGGCCTTCAGGTAGTAGGCGTCGTAATAGCCCGCCGAGAGTACATAGGTGCCGATCAGCACCCGGCGCTGCACCTCGTGGCCGAAGCCTTCGGCGCGGGTCCGCTCGTAGGTGTCGGTCAGGTCCTCGCCCTCGACCCGCAGGCCGTAGCGCATCCCATCATAGCGCGCGAGGTTCGAGGACGCTTCCGCGGGGGCCACGATGTAGTAGGCCGGCAGCGCGTATTTCGTGTGGGGCAGTGAGATATCGACGATCTCTGCGCCCGCGTCGCGCAGCCATGCAACTCCCTGTTCCCAGAGCGCCTCGATTTCCGGCGGGGTGCCCTCCATCCGGTATTCGGCGGGCACGCCCACACGCAGGTCGCGGATGTCACCGGTGAGCGCCGCGGCATAGTCGGGCACCGGTAGATCGACGCTGGTGGAATCCTTCGGGTCGAACCCGGCCATGCCTGCAAGCATCAGCGCCGCGTCCTTGACCGTGTGGGTCAGCGGACCGGCCTGATCGAGCGAACTGGCAAAGGCGATCATGCCCCAGCGCGAGCAGCGCCCGTAGGTCGGTTTCAGGCCGACAATGCCGCAGAAGGCACCCGGCTGGCGGATCGACCCGCCGGTATCGGTGCCGGTGGCGCCGGCCGCTACCCGCGCCGCCACAGCGGCGGCCGAACCGCCCGAGGAACCGCCGGGCACAAGATCCTTGCCAGCCGCGTCACCGCCGGTGGCTTTCCAGGGGTTGAGGACCGGGCCGTAGCAGCTGGTGATATTGGCCGAACCCATGGCGAACTCGTCCATGCTGGTCTTGCCCAGCAGCACCGCGCCAGCCTCCCAGAGATTGGCGGTGACCGTCGATTCATAGGTCGGGCGGAACCCTTCCAGGATGCGGCTGGACGCCGTGGACAGCGCACCCTCGGTGCAAAACAGATCCTTGACCGCCAGTGGAATGCCGTCGAGCGGGCCTGCCGCCTCACCCTTTGTCCGGCGGGCATCGGATGCATCGGCCATCGCGCGGGCACGCTCGGGGGTTTCCTCGACAAACGCGTTGAGGTCACGGGCGGCCTCCATCGCCGCCAGATAGGCGTCAGTCAGTTCACGGGCCGTGAAATCGCCGTTGTCGAGGCCTTCACCGGCTTCCGCGATACTCAGGTCGGTCAGCGCCGCCATTATTCGATCACCTTCGGCACAACGAAGAAGCCGTCGGCTTCGGCAGGCGCGTTGGCGAGCACCTTATCCCGCACATCACCGTCCGTGACCGCATCGGTGCGCAGGCGCTGGACCATCTCGACCGCGCTGGTCATCGGTTCGACACCGTCGGTATCTACCTCGTCGAGCTGTTCCACCCAGCCGAGGATATTGTTGAGTTCGTCTGCAAGGGCCGGCAGATCGCCATCATCCACATGGATGCGGGCCAGCCGCGCGATTCGCTTCACGGTATCGGTGTCGAGCGCCATATCGGATCAGAAGCCTGAGGTTCGCAATTCGGCGCGGAAGCTATCACCGCGGCGTTGCGCCGACAACTCGGAACACACGCAGGCATAGACAGCCTGCGCCGCCGGTCCTAAACACGTGGCCATGCCCATTGTCGACACCACAGAGATGAAAGCCGCGCTGGCACCCCGCGCCCGGTTGCTGGGATTCGATCTCGGCACCAAAACCATCGGGCTGGCGGTCTCGGATTCGAACTTCATCGTCGCCTCCCCACTCGAGACCGTGCGGCGGACAAAATTCACGGCCGATGCGGAGACCCTGCGCGCCATCATCGCGGAAAAGGGCGTCGGCGGGCTGGTGCTCGGCCTGCCCCGCAATATGGACGGTTCGGAAGGCCCGCGCGCGCAGTCCACCCGCGCCTTCGGCAACAATCTGGCGGGCAAGTTCGATCTGCCCATCACCTTCTGGGACGAGCGGTTGTCCACCGCCGAGGCCGAACGCTTTCTGATCGATCAGGCCGACATGAACCGCAAGCGCCGCGGCGAGGTCATCGACAAGATGGCCGCCTCGATCATCCTCCAGAACTTCATGGATTTCATGCGGAACACGTGATGGCTAGGAAACAGAAGCTTGAAGAAGTCCTGATCTACCCCGCCCGCTGGCGGGTGGCGGTGAATGTGGTGCTGTACGGCGCCTTCGTGTTCACGGGGTTTGCGCTGCTGGCCACGCCGGACCAGATCCCGCGGCTGATCGGGGCGGGTGTGGTCGTCTATTTCGGCCTGTTGCTGATTTATGCGTTGCGCCGCCTGCTGGTCCGCGCCCCATCGCTGATCATCAATTCAGAGGGCGTTTTCGACAATGCCTCGATCACCGGGGTCGGCGGCGTCCACTGGCACGAGATCACTGGAATCGAACGGCGCAAGAACTACCTGGTTCACCACATCGCCGTTTCGCTGCGTGACCGGGAGGCCGTCGTGGCGCGGGTGCCGATCCCGCGCCGCTGGCTGGTCAGTCTTCTCGCGATCGTGGCCCAGGATTCCGCGAACATCACCCCGGGCATGCTCGACCGCCCGCTGGATGAGGTGGAGGAACTGCTAGAGCGCTACCACGCTGAATTCGGTTCAAGCCGGTAGGCTGCCACTCCTTCGCCTTTTCTGTCGTCATGGCCGGACTTGATCCGGCCATCCACTTGGTTGAAGCAGATCAAATGTTTGCGGGGGCCGATGGACGTGGATGCCCGGATCAAGTCCGGGCATGACGGTTTTACGGTGTCGGCCAGCGGGAAAGGACAGCGGCAGTTCGCCGGGCGCTAGTCCCACACTTTCCAGGGCGCCTTGCCGGAATCCCAGAGCGCTTCGAGCTGGGTCTTTTCGCGCAGGGTGTCCATGGGCTGCCAGAAACCGTCATGGCGGTAGGCGGCCAGTTCGCCGGTTTCGGCGAGCGTGTTGAGCGGGCCCTGTTCCCAGACGCAGGCATCGCCGTCGATCAGGTCGAGCACGCTCGGTTCGCAGACAAAGAACCCGCCATTGATGGTGCCGCCATCGCCGCGCGGCTTCTCGGCGAAACGTGAGACCCGGTCCCCGTCGATTTCCGCCGCGCCAAAACGCCCCGGCGGGCGGACGCCTGTCATGGTGCAGCGCGCGCCCTGCGCCTCGTGAAACGCCAGGCTCGCCGCCACATCGATATCGGCCACCCCGTCGCCATAGGTCAGACAGAAGCGCTTACCGTCCAGATAATCGGCCACCCGGCCCACCCGGCCACCGGTCTGGGTGTCCTCACCGGTATCCACCAGCGTCACCGACCAGGGTTCGGCCGCGGTGTTGTGATACCGGATATCGTTCTTCGCGAGATCGACCGTGACATCGGCGGAATGGAGCACGTAGTTCGCGAAATACTCCTTGATCATGTAGCCCCGATAGCCGAGGCAGATCACGAATTCGGTGATCCCGTGATGGCCGTAGATCTTCATGATATGCCAAAGGATCGGCCGCCCGCCGATCTCGATCATCGGCTTGGGCCGCAGCTCGGTTTCCTCGGACAGACGCGTGCCGCGCCCGCCTGCCAGTATCACCGCCTTCATGGTCCGGCTCCCCGTTTGGCCGTCAGGTGTTGTGAATGCCTTCTAGCAGAGGCCCGGGCGCGCCGCCAGAACTGGCAAAAATCCCGGTTTTCCGGGAGATCAGCCGCGGCTTGCAATTTCCGGAGTCCCGTCCCTATATTCCCGCTTTAATGACTGCCGCCAAAACAGGCCTCTCCGTCCCGAATTTGCCGACGGAAATCCCGTTCCCACATCGTCATCTATTGGGCATTCAGGATCTCTCGCCCGACGAGATCACCTATCTGCTTGACCTGTCGGACGCCTATGCCGAATACAATCGTGCGCAGGGCGGCAAGCTCGACCTGATGCGCGACAAGACGCTGATCAACCTGTTCTTCGAGGACTCGACCCGCACGCGGACAAGCTTCGAACTGGCCGGCATGCGGCTGGGCGCCGATGTGATCAACATCGCGGTCGCCAACTCCTCCATCAAGAAGGGCGAGACGATCATCGACACCGCGATGACGCTGAACGCCATGCATGCCGATGCGCTGGCTGTGCGCCACTCCAACGCGGGCGCGGTGAAGCTGCTGTCCGAAAAAGTGAACTGCGCGGTCATCAATGGCGGCGATGGCAGCCATGAGCACCCCACCCAGGCCTTGCTGGACGCGCTGACCATCCGCCGCCGCCGCGGGTATCTGCAGGGCCTGCTGGTGGCGCTGTGCGGCGATGTCGCCCATTCGCGGGTGGCGCGGTCGAACATCTATCTGTTGCAGACCATGGGCGCTCGGGTGCGCGTGATCGCTCCGCCGACCCTCATTCCGCCCGCCATGGATCGCCTGGGGGTGGAGGTCTTCCACGATATGCGCGCCGGGCTGGAGGATTGCGACATCGTCATGATGCTGCGCCTGCAGCGCGAGCGGATGCAGGGCTCCTTCGTCCCCTCGGTACATGAGTATTTCAAATTCTATGGCCTGGATTACGACAAGCTGCAGCATGCCAAGCCCGACGCGCTGATCATGCATCCCGGCCCCATGAACCGGGGCGTCGAGATCGATTCCGACGTAGCGGACGATATCGACCGCTCGCTGATCCGCGAACAGGTGGAAATGGGCGTCGCCGTCCGTATGGCCTGCCTAGACGTCCTGACCCGTCAGGGTGAGACCTCATGAGCGGCAAGGTCGCCTATATCAACGCGCGGGTCATCGACCCGGCCTCCGGCGTGGACCATCCGGCCAGCGCCTCGGGCGGTGTGCTGACCGACGGTACCAAGATCGTCGCCATGGGCCCCGACATCTTCAACGGCGGCCGCCCGGACGATGCCGAGATCGTCGATTGCGGCGGGGCCGTGCTGGCGCCCGGACTGGTCGATATGCGAGTCGATTTCTGCGAGCCGGGCAACGAGCACAAGGAAGATATCGAAAGCGGCAGCCGCGCCGCGGCGGCCGGTGGTGTGACAGCCGTTGTCACGCTGCCCGACACGGAACCTGCCATCGATGACGCCTCCGTCCTCGAATTTGTTGCCCGGCGCGCGCGGGATGTGAAGCTTGTGAAGGTCTTCGGCTACGCGACCGTCACACGCGGCGGCAACAGCGACGAAATCGTCGAGATGGGCCTGCTCCGGGAGGCCGGCGCGGTGGCCTTCACCGACGGGCGGCGCGCGGTGGCCAACGCCAAGACCTTGTCCCGTGCGCTCAAATACGCGCTCGCCTTTGACACGCTGATCGTGCAGCACGCCGAGGAGCCGAGCCTATCGGCGGGTGGGGTGATGCAATCGGGCGAGCTTTCCACCCGCCTCGGCCTGCCGGGTATCCCGCGGGAAGCCGAGACGATCATGCTCGACCGGGACCTGACGCTGGTGAAGATGACCGGCGGGCGCTACCACGCCGCCCATGTGTCCACGGCCGAGGGCGTCGAGCGCATCCGGGCGGCCAAGGCAGCCGGGCTGCGCGTCACCTGCGACACCGCCCCGCCCTATTTTGCGCTCAACGAACTGGCGGTTGGCGAATACCGGACCTTCGCCAAGCTCTCCCCGCCCCTGCACAGCGAGGACGATCGTCAGGCCATCGTGGCGGGTCTGGCCGATGGCACCATCGACTGCATCGCCTCGGACCACTTCCCCCAGGATCAGGAAGCCAAGCGCCTGCCGTTCGAGCTGGCGGAATCCGGATCGTCGGGTCTGGAAAGTCTGCTCGCCCTGACCCTGGAGCTGGTCCATAACGGCCATCTCTCCCTGATCGACGCATTGGCCAAGGTCACATCGGCCCCGTCCGCGCTGCTCAAACTGCCGACCGGACGGCTCTATGCCGGGGCGCCGGCCGATCTGGTGATCTTCGATCCGGACAAGCCGGCACGCATCGAACCCGACAGCTTCGTGTCCAAGTCCAAGAACTCACCTTTCGACGGGCGGCTCGTGCAGGGACAGGTGATCCGCACCGTGGTGGATGGACGCACCATTCACACCGGCAGCGCCTGACCTCCGGAGGCACATGTGGTCGAAGACGGCGCCAGCCCGATCCTGTTCTCCTGGAGCGTGTTCCAGTCCACCTTTTCGATCCCGGACTGGAAGACCCGCGTTTATGGCTGGCAGGTCTGCCTGCCGCGGATCCTCGGCGCCTATATCCTCGGCAGCATTCCCTTCGGGCTGCTTCTGGCCCGCGCCATGGGCAAGGGCGACCTCCGCAAATCCGGGTCCGGCAATATCGGTGCGACCAATGCGTTGCGCACCGGCGGCAAGGCGCTGGGTGCCGGCACCCTGCTGCTCGACATGGCCAAGGGGTTTGTGGCTGTGTACGTGCCCTTCCTGTTCTTCGGACCCGACGTGGCCTTCTTCACCAGCCTGGCGGTCGTGCTGGGGCACCTATTCCCCGTCTGGCTCTGGTTTCGCGGCGGCAAGGGCGTTGCGACCACCATGGGGGTCCTGCTGGGGCTGTCCTGGCTGACCGGCGTCGCCACATTGGTGGCCTGGATCGGCGTCGCGCTGGTCTTCCGATACTCCTCCCTGGCCGCGCTGATCTCGGTGGCGGCCGCGCCGTTGCTGGGCTGGTATCTTGGCGGACCGCAGGTGGCCGGAATTGCGATTTTCCTCGCCGCGCTGGTCTGGATCAAACATGCAGGCAATATCAAACGCCTGCTGCGCGGCGAAGAATCCCGGATCAACCTGAAGCGGTCCGGCACATCGAGTTGACCCCCGTCCGGGGTGTAGGCCATCCTCGCGCCCGTGCCAGCCGAACCTATATTTGAAGCCATATCTGAAGCGGAGCGCCGCGATCGCCTGCGGCTGATCCGGACCGAGACGGTCGGCCCGATCACCTGGCGTGAGTTGATGGCGCTTTCGGAACCGCCACGGATGCCATCGACGGCCTCGCCGAACTGGCCGGGCGCGGCGGCCGGCGCGTCCTCAAGGTTCCCGATTTGGCCTCCGCGGAGGATGAACTCGCCCGGATCGACGCGCTCGACGCACACGCCGTCACGCTGGATGAGCCGGGATACCCCGCCGCACTGGCCCAGATCGACGACGCGCCGCCGGTCCTCTGCGTGCGTGGCGATCTTTCCATTCTGCCCACAGCAGGGATCGGCATCGTGGGCGCCCGCAATGCCTCCGCCAATGGGCGGCGCATCGCCGAGACCATCGCCCGGGACCTGGCCGAGGCCGACATCACGATTGTTTCCGGCCTCGCCCGCGGGATCGACACCGCCGCCCATAACGGCGCGCTGGCCCCCTCGGGCCGGACTGTTGCGGTGATGGCCGGGGGCGTCGATGTGGTCTATCCGCCCGAAAACGAGGCGCTCTATGCCAGGATCATCGAATCCGGTGCCGTGATCAGCGAAATGCCGCCGGGCCTGAAACCACAGGCGCGGCATTTTCCCCGGCGCAACCGGATCGTGTCCGGATTGTCCCTCGGCGTGGTCATCGTCGAGGCCGCCCAGCGGTCGGGCTCCCTGATCACCGCCCACATGCCCGGCGAACAGGGCCGCGAGGTGCTGGCCATTCCCGGCTCCCCGCTCGATCCGCGAGCCTATGGCGCCAACCGGCTGATCCGTGAGGGGGCCACCCTCGTGCGCGACGCCAGCGACATCCTGGAAGTCGTCCGGCCCATGCTCCGGCGTCCCGCCGCCACCGTCACGGCGACGAAAACACCGGCCTCCCCGGGACCGCTCGAACCCGAATCCGGCGATCCGAAAGCCCGCGTGAGCGTGCTGGAATGTTTGTCACCGGAACCCGTCGCAGTTGACGAAATCGTGCGGCGGTGCCAATTAACCGCCCCTGTCGTACGGACTATCCTGCTCGAACTCGAACTGGCGGGTCGTCTGGAACGGCTTACGGGCAACCGGGTTGCGGGCCTCTAGACCAGGATCACACCGCGCCGGGTTGGTGTTTGTTACGGTTTCAAACCGAAAGCGAAAACGGTTTTTATGAACGTCGTTGTCGTCGAATCGCCTTCCAAGGCCAAAACCATCAACAAGTATCTTGGTGCGGATTACACCGTTCTTGCCTCCTATGGGCATATCCGGGATCTGCCGCCCAAAGACGGTTCGGTGCGTCCCGAAGAAGACTTCGACATGGACTGGTCGGTGGATTCCCGCGCCGAAAAGCCGATCAAGGCCATTGTCGATGCGCTCGACGGTGCCGAAACCCTGTATCTGGCAACCGACCCGGATCGCGAAGGCGAAGCGATTTCCTGGCATATCGAACAATTGCTGCGCGAGCGCGGCCTGCTCGACGATATCGACGTCAAACGCGTAGTCTTCAACGAGATCACTAAGGGCGCGGTGCAGGACGCCTTCAATCATCCCCGCGCGGTCCATAACGAACTGGTCGAGGCCTATCTGGCCCGCCGCGCGCTGGACTATCTCGTGGGTTTCAAGCTGTCCCCGGTTCTGTGGCGCAAGCTGCCGGGCTCACGTTCGGCCGGGCGCGTCCAGTCGGTCGCCCTGCGTCTGATCTGCGAGCGCGAGGCGGAGATCGAGGTCTTCAAACCCCAGGAATACTGGTCGATCGAAGTCGGGCTCGACAGCGCCCAGGGCGACAGCTTTGCCGCCCGCCTGGTGGAGCGCGACGGAAAGAAGCTCGACCGCTTCGATCTGGGCAACGAAGGCACGGCCATGGCCGCCAAGAGCGAGGTCGAAGCCGCTTCATTCAAGATCGCATCGGTCGAGAAGAAGCGTACCAAACGCAACCCGCAGCCGCCTTTCACCACCTCGACCCTGCAGCAGGAAGCTGCCCGCAAGCTTGGGTTCGGCACGTCCCAGACCATGCGGGTGGCCCAGCGCCTTTATGAAGGGGTCGAGATAGACGGCGAGACCGTCGGCCTGATCACCTATATGCGGACCGACAGCGTGACCCTCAGCCAGGAAGCGATCACCGGTTGCCGCAACCTGATCGACACGGATTTCGGCGAGGAGTACCTCCCGGAAAAGCCGCGGGTCTATCGCTCCCGTGCCAAGAATGCCCAGGAAGCCCATGAAGCCGTGCGCCCGACGGATCTGTTCCGCCGCCCGGCAAGCCTGAAGGGCATGCTGGAAACGGACATGTTCCGCCTCTACGAACTGATCTGGCGTCGCACGCTCGCCTCCGAAATGGCAGAAGCCCAGATCGACCGGGTGACCGTCGATCTGCGTTCGGCCGACGAGAAACTCGGCCTACGCGCCAATGGCCAGACCATCGCCTTTGACGGTTTCCTCAAGCTCTACCGCGAAGACAAGGACGACGCGCCCGAGAACGGCGACAGCGAGAATGACGACGAACGCCGCCTGCCGCCGCTCAATGAAGGCGATGCAGCCGGGGTGCGCGAAGTCCTGCCCGAGCAGCATTTCACCCAGCCTCCGCCCCGCTATACCGAAGCCAGCCTGGTCAAGGCCATGGAAGAACTCGGGATCGGCCGGCCCTCCACCTATGCTTCGATCATCAAGGTGCTGCAGGACCGAAACTACGTACAGCTCGACCGCAAACGCTTCATTCCCGAAGACCAGGGCCGTCTGGTCATCAGCTTCCTGGGCAACTACTTCGAGCGCTATCTGGAGTACGACTTCACCGCCCAGATGGAGGAACGCCTTGACGACATCTCCGGCGGGCGTATCGATTGGAAAACCGTGCTGCGGGACTTCTGGCGCGACTTTTCCGCTGCCATCGAAGGCACGGCCGAACTGCGCGTCCGTTCCGTGCTCGACGCGCTCGACGAAGAGCTGGGCCCGCACTTCTTCCCGATCCGCGAGGACGGCACCGACCCGCGCGTCTGCCCCGCCTGCAGCGAAGGCCGACTGGGCCTGCGCCTGGGCCGCCACGGGCCGTTTGTCGGCTGCTCGAACTATCCCGAATGCAAATACACCCGCAAGCTGGCCGTGGATGGCGGCGACGACGAGACCGCGGAGCTGGCCAACGGGCCGAAGCTGCTGGGCGTCGATCCGGAAACCGAGAAAGAGGTCACCCTGCGCAAGGGGCCCTATGGCCTCTATGCACAGCTGGGCGAACCGGAAGGCGAAGGCAAGAAGGCCACAAAGCCCAAGCGCACCTCGATTCCCGATGGTTTCACGCTGGACGAAGTCGATCTTGCACTGGCCCTCTCCCTCTTGTCGCTACCCCGCGATATCGGCCCTCACCCGGAAGACGGCGTGGTGATTCAGGCCGGGATCGGGCGCTACGGCCCCTATGTGAAGCACGGCACCACCTATGCCTCACTGCCGGAACCGCGTGAGGTTCTAACGGTCGGCCTCAACCGCGCGGTTACGGTTCTCGCCGAAAAGGGCAAGGGACGCCGGGGACGCGCCGGACCGCTGAAGGATCTGGGCGTCCATCCCGAGGATGAAAAGCCCGTGACCGTGCATGACGGTCGCTATGGCCCTTACGTGAAGCACGGCAAGACGAACGCGACGATCCCGCGGGACCGCGATCCGCAGGAGGTCACTCTCGACGAAGCGCTGGAGCTGATCGCGGCCCGGGTGGCCAAACAGGCAGCCGGGAAGAAGAAGGCACCGGCGAAGAAAAAACCGGCGGCCAAGAAAAAAACCGCGGCGAAGAAGAAGCCGGCGGCCAAGAAAAAGGCTGCCCCGAAGAAAAAGCCCGCCGAAGTGGCCGAGGGCGATGCGCCGTCTGCCGAGAGCGCGGACTAGGCGCGTAGTTTGGCGAAGCGCAAGATCGACGGGCTGGGCCCCGATGGCGTGCCCACCGACGACACCATTCTGGACCTGCTGAAGTCGTCTCACGAGGCGCTTCCAACCCGCGACCTCGCACGAGAATTCGGACTCAAGGGCCCGCAACGCACCGCGCTGCGCGACAAGCTCCGCGAACTACAGGATGCCGGTCGCATCGAACGTGTCCAGGGACGGCGCTGGCGCCTGACATCCGAACTGCCGGCGGTCGCCGTACTGGAGGTCATCGGCGTCGATGACGACGGCGAACTGACCGTACGCCCGGTCAGCCACAGCTCCGACGGACCGCCGCCCCGCATCGATGTCCGCCCCCCGCCACGCAGCATGCCCGCACCCGGTCTGGGCGACCGGTTTGTCGCCCGTCTGGCACCACGGGAGGACAACACCTATACGGCAACCCCGCTCCGGGCGACCGACAGCAAGACCGAAAGCGTGGTCGGACGTTATCGCGAGAGCGACGACGGGGGACGTATCATGCCACTCGAACGGGGACGGCGCGGTGATTTCCTTGTGGCCGCCGGCGAGAACGCCGCGGCGACCGCTGGGGACCTGGTGGTTGTCGAGATTCTGCCCGCACGCCGTCTGGGCCTGCCCCAGGCCCGCATCATCGAGAATATCGGCGCTGGCGATGCGCCCGGCGCGATCAGCCGGATCGCAATTCACCGGGCCGGCATCCCTGACCGCTTCCCCCAGGCCGTGATCAAGGAGGCCGAGGCGGCCAGGCCGCCGGTGCTCGGCAAACGCACCGATCTACGCGATATCCCGCTGGTCACCATCGACGGCGCGGATGCCCGCGACTTCGATGACGCGGTCTTTGCCGAGCCCGACACCAGCGCCAACAACCAGGGAGGATGGCACCTGATCGTCGCCATCGCCGATGTGGCCGAATATGTCCGTCCCGGAAGCCCACTCGACCGGGAAGCTTTCAAGCGCGGCAATTCTGTCTATTTCCCGGACCGGGTGGTCCCGATGTTGCCCGAAGCGCTGTCCAACGGATTGTGTTCCCTGCGCCCGGACGAAGACCGCGCCTGCATGGCCGCCGATCTGTGGATCGGGGCGGACGGCAAGCTACGCAAGTACCGCTTCCGGCGCGGCCTGATGCGCTCGGTGGCCCGCCTGACCTATGAACAGGTCCAGGCTGCACGGGATGCGGGCGAAGACCCCGTGATGCCGGGCCATCTGGACAATCTCTATGGTGCCTATGCCTGCCTGGCGGCAGCCCGCAGCGAACGCGGGGCGCTGGAACTCGAGTTGCCCGAGCGGAAGGTCGTTCTCGACGACAATGGCCGGGTGGCAAACATCGCGCCGGTCGCCCGGTTTGACAGTCACAAACTGATCGAAGAATTCATGATCGCCGCCAATGTGGCCGCCGCGCGGGAACTCAAACGCCTGCGACAGCCGGTCATGTTCCGGATTCACGATGAGCCGTCCATCGAAAAACTTGAAGACCTGCGCGACATGCTCGCGGGTTTCGGGGTCAAGCTGACCCGCGGCAAGATGATGCGGCCGAAGGATTTCAACAGCATTCTGGAGCGTGTGCGCGGCGAAGCCCATGAGCGCACGGTGAACGAGATCATTCTGCGCAGCCAGATGCAGGCCGAGTACAATCCCGAGAACATCGGACATTTCGGGCTCGGGCTGCACGACTACGCACATTTCACTTCGCCCATCCGGCGCTACGCCGATTTGCTGGTACATCGCGTGCTGATCACCGGGCTGAAACTCGGAGATAGCGGTCTCGATGACAGTGAGGCCGGCCGTTTCACCGAGATCGGCGAACACATTTCGAAGACCGAACGACGCGCTGTCTCCGCCGAACGCGATGCCAATGACCGCTACACCGCTGCGTTTCTGGAAGCCCATGCGGGCGAAAGTTTTTCGGGCACCGTGCGCGGCACGACCCGTGCCGGACTGTTCGTGGCAATCGACGACAATGGCGCCGAGGGATTCGTACCCGCTTCGCGTCTTCCGGGCGGACGGCCGCGCTTCGACACCCGCACGCATGTTCTCAAGACCGAGCATGGCGGCGCCTACCGTTTGGGCGATTCGGTCGAAATCCGCATTGCCGAAGCTGACGGCCTGAGCGGATCGGCCATATTCGATCTTATGGATGGCGGCGCGCCGGTCCGCCGCAAACCGCCACAAAAGCGCCGTAAATCAGGGCGAAAGAGACCCGACAAACGCCAAAAAAAGCGGCGTTAGTGAACTGACAGTTTTTCGCGTGCAGAATGATGATCTGATCCCCCGGACTTTACCCGTAAAGTGCTTGCACGATATGTCTTGCCCATGAACCTTTTGAATTCACGTCACACATTTTTTCGACGCGCAATCATCGCGATTGCCGTTGTCGTTCTGGCTGGCTGCACGCAAAACGTGGCGCCGCAGAAAGCCGCTTACAGCGACAGCTACAGCCGCAACATGTTCGATGCCGGATACCATTTCATCAGCAGCCGCTACATCGATCCGGTTTCGATCCGTGAACTGAGCATCAGCGGTCTGACCGGCCTGCGGCAGCTGGATTCGAACGTGGATGTGCGGGATTCCGCCGGTCGTATACAGGTGTTCTACAACGGCCAGAGCGTCGGTAGCGTGGCAGTACCCGCCAATGGTGACCCCAATGCCTGGAGTGAGGCGACGGTACAGGCGATCGGATTGGTCCGGGATGCCTCGCCGGCGGTCGCGGAGGCACGGGCCGAAAGCGTGTTCAAGGCCGTCTTTGACAGCGTTCTCGAGCCTCTCGACCGCTTTTCACGGTACGACGATGCAGAAACCGCGATTGAAAAAAGAGCCTATCGCGACGGATTTGGCGGGATTGGCGTCACCATCCGCATGGAGGAGGAAGACGCATTCGTCATTGGCGTGAATGAAAACGGACCGGCTGCGCGCGCGGGTGTTCTGCCGGTGGACCGCATCACCCATATCGAAGGCGAATCCATTGCCGGCTGGTCCCAGCGTCAGCTGGTTCAGACCCTGCGCGGCCCGATCGAGACCTCTGTCTCGTTCACCGTAAAGCGCGAAGGTGTTGCCGCGCCGGTCCCCATCACGATTGTCCGCGCCCATGTCGTCGCCGAAACGGTCAAGGTAATACGCAAGGACGGGGTCGCCGCGATGGAGCTCTCGGGTTTCAACGTGGATTCCGCCCGGCTGATGGAGCGGCTGGTGTCACGGGAAATGCGTTCCCCGGACGGCGCACCGGCAGGATTCATCCTCGACCTTCGCTCCAATCCGGGCGGACGCCTGGATGCCTCCATCAAGATCGCCGACATATTCCTCGACGGCGGTGCCATTGCCGCCACACGGGGGCGCCACCCCGTAAGCCGACAGGTGTTCGAGGCCAAAAAGGGCGACCTGACACGCGGTGCACCACTTGTGGTGCTGATCAACGGCAATTCGGCATCGGCATCGGAAATCGTCGCCGCGGCCCTGCAGGATAACGGCCGTGCCATCGTTATCGGTACGAATTCGTTTGGGAAGGGCACCGTGCAATCGGTGCTGCAGTTGCCCAACCGTGGCGAAATCACCCTGACATGGTCGCGCTTCCTCGCCCCCTCCGGTTACCGGCTGCACGAACTTGGCGTGCTGCCCTCGGTCTGCACCCATGGCGGCGGCAATACCCGCGACGCCAAGACCCTCGTGCCCGCCGTCCAGAACGGCGACGAAGTCCTCGCCGGGCGCCTGAGCGCATGGCGTGCCACCGGCAACACCGATGACGTCAATCGTGAGCGGTTGCGCGAAATCTGTCCGTCCGATGACGGCGCGCCGGATGTGGATCTGGAACTGGCCCGGGCGATCATCGCCGACAGCGCTCTCTATCGCGCCCTGCTGCAGGAAGCCGAAACCACGGTCGCCAATCGCTAGGCCCTGTTGTGCAGCGGCTGCGATTATCGGTGAATGGCGCTTGACTTGCCGCCGCCGCACGCTATTTTCGCCGCCTGAATTCAGTGTCAGGACAGACAAATGGCAAAACCAAGCACCATCCTCGTCAAGCTCGTGAGCTCGGCCGATACCGGCTTTTTCTACACGGCGAAGAAGAACCCGCGCCTCAAGCCCGAAAAGCTCGAAATGCGCAAATATGACCCTGTCGTGCGCAAGCATGTCATGTTCAAGGAAGACAAGATGAAGTAGCGGTTCGCGATGCCGGTCGCTCCGGTATCACCGCAAACAAAAAGCCGCCCCCGGGGCGGCTTTTCTGCTTTCAAACGGGATGAAGGCCCTAGTCGATGAACGACTACACCGTTTCCAGAAACTGGGTCACCGAGATCGGTTTGGCGATATAGGCCTCACAGCCGCCCTGACAAATTTTTTCCTCGTCCCCTTTCATGGCAAACGCCGTTACCGCGATCACCGGAATCGATTTCAGTTCATCGTCTTCCTTGATCCATTTCGTGACTTCCAGGCCGGAGACTTCCGGCAGATGGATATCCATCAAGACCAGGTCGGGGCGGTGTTCACGCGCCATTTTCAGAGCTTCTCTCCCGTCTTTGGTCTGCAGGGTGTCGTAGCCCTGAGCCTCAAGCAGATCGTGAAAGAGTTTCATGTTCAGCTCATTGTCTTCGACGATGAGGACAGTTTTCGCCATTATAGGATTGGTCCAGTCAGGGTTCTCGGCAACACTATGTGTTTACGGCTCATACCCACAAAAACACCCGGCCGGCGAACGTTCTCGGAAAGTCACGAAAATGGATAATAAAAACCCAAATGTCCACCTAAAGTCATAAAGATGCGCATCGGAATAGATCTTGGCGGGACAAAGATTGAAGGGGCTGTTCTGGACAGCACCGGACTTGAGGTTGTTCGTCAGAGAATTGACTCACCTCAAGGTTGCTACGTAAAAACGCTCGATGCGATTGCCGGACTCGTTGGCCGGATCGATCCCGAACCCGACAAACGTACGCCCGTCGGGCTGGGTATTCCCGGCACGGTGTCTCCGGCAACGGGGCTGGTCAAAAACGCGAACTCCACATGGCTGATCGGCCACCCCATCGACACGGACCTCGCGGCACAGCTCGGCCGGCCGGTCCGGGTCGCGAACGATGCCAATTGCTTCGCCATCTCCGAAGCCACGGACGGCGCCGGGCGGTCCGCCGGAACGGTGTTCGGCGTCATTCTGGGAACGGGCGTGGGCGGCGGACTGGTGGTCAATGGCGCGGTGATCACCGGCGCCAATGCGGTCAGCGGCGAGTGGGGCCACACCCCGCTTCCCTGGATGACCGCCGAAGAATATCCCGGCGCAGCGTGCTATTGCGGTCGGCAGGGCTGCATCGAGACCTTTGTCTCGGGACCGGCATTCGAATCCGCCTTCGCGCAGCAGACCGGTCAAAAACGAAATGCCGCGCAAATTGCCGAAGCAGCGCGCGCAGGCGACCGGGATGCGGGCATCGCCCTGAATCGCTTCGAAGACCAACTGGCGCGGGCTCTGACCGTGCTGATCAACGTCATTGATCCCGACGTGATCGTTCTGGGCGGCGGTTTGTCCAACATCGCGCTGCTTTACGAAAACCTTCCCGCGAAAGTTGCTCACTATGCCTTCTCGGATGCTGTCCACACGCCCATCGTGCAGGCGGTCCACGGCGATTCCGGCGGCGTGCGCGGGGCGGCCTGGCTCTGGCCCGATCACACATGAGCGGGCCGCAAGACGGGACCGCATCCGGCGGCCTGTGCCGCAACTGCAGTGCCGGACTCAGTCCAGATGCAAATCGTTGTGAAGCCTGCGGATCGCCCCGCACTCTATTTCATAACGAATTGCAGAGTCTCGTCATCGCCCATCTCGACTGCGACGCCTTTTATGCCAGCGTGGAGAAGCGTGACGACCCCACCCTACGCGACAAACCCGTCATCGTCGGCGGCGGCCAGCGCGGCGTGGTGTCAGCGGCCTGCTACATCGCGCGCATCAAGGGGGTTCACTCCGCGATGCCGATGTTCAAGGCCCTCAAACTCTGTCCCGAGGCCACGGTGATCCGCCCCGACATGGACAAATATGTTCGGGTCGGACGTGAAATCCGCGAGATGATGCGGGAGGTCTCCCCACTGGTCGAGCCCCTGTCGGTTGACGAGGCCTTTCTCGACCTGACGGGTACTGCCCGGCTGCATCGCGCCAGCCCGGCCACGGCTCTGATCCGGCTGGCCAACCGGGTCGAGCGCGAGATCGGAGTCACGGTGTCCATCGGGCTGAGCTACAACAAGTTCCTCGCCAAACTGGCCTCCGATCTCGACAAGCCCCGCGGGTTTGCCATCATCGGCAGGGCCGAGGCACTGGATTTTCTCGACAGTCAGCCGGTCACCCGCATCTGGGGGGTCGGCAAGGCATTGCACCGCAAACTGACCGCAGACGGATTACACACGATCGGGCAATTGCGAGGGGTTGACGAGACCCGTCTCGTGGCCCGCTACGGGGCTATGGGGCTGCGCCTGGCGCGGTTCAGCCGCGGGGAAGACTCCCGGACCGTCACACCCCATTCCCTGCCGAAAAACGTCTCCAACGAAACGACCTTTTCCGAGGATATCTCGGACCCGATGGAACTTCTGCGACGGCTCTGGCCCCTCTGTGAAAAACTCTCGGGTCGGCTCAAAACCCGCGAACTGGCAGGCCGTACCGTGACCCTCAAACTCAAGACGGCAAAGTTTCAGACACTGACCCGCTCACAGGCGCTTCCCGACCCCACTCAGCTGGCCGAAACCCTCTACCGCAATGCCGAAACACTCTTGCTGCGTGCCGTGGAAGCCGCGCCACGCGGGAGCGCCTTCCGGCTTATCGGTGTCGGCCTTTCGAATTTCTCCGATCCGCGCGAAGCCGACCCACCCGATCTGGCGGATCCCGACGCGGCCCACCGCAAGCGGGTCGAACAGGTGATGGATGAGGTCCGGGGAAAGCTCGGCAAGGACGCAATCACCAAGGGACGCGGCCTCGGACCGGGTACCTCGTAACACCCGCTACCGGGTTTGCAATCGGTCCAAGCCGGCTCAGCCGCAGGACGGACGGTCGATGGCCTCGATATTGACGAGCGCGGCGACAAGCGAAAAATCGCCATAGTCGAACGCGAACTTCCGGACCACACCATTGTCCTGAAGAAGCTGGGTCATCTCGAACTCCGGCTCTTCGCTTCCCGAACCGGGCTTGCGGCCATCGAACATGGCCAGCCTTATGGACCACCACTTGTGGTCGGTGAGTTCTCCAAAGGTGTTCTGCGAACCATCCGAAGGCGGACGCGGCTTGCCCAGGATCAGGGAATTCGCAGCCATGGGGGAGATATCGGGCTGCGAGCCATCGAAATAGTAGCTGAAGGACCGCCGGTCACCGCGCTCGGCGGCTTCGAGCACCGCGATCGTGTGTTCGAAGGGGAATAAGGTGTTCGCCGGCAGATCAAGACGCGTGCCGGCGGGAACCGTATAGACGGCATTCCCCGCCTGCCCCCGGGCCGGACGTTCGGCCTTGCCGCGGACGCGTTCGACCGTCTCTCCGGCGATCTTTGTTTCGGAATCGAAGTTGTAGGACGTGCCGTCGAGACTTTCGAAACTGGTCATCGTGACCTCGGATTCGATCGGCTCCCCCTCACCCGGCGCCATGCTGACCACAAGCCGCTGATTCGTGGTCCAGCCGTCACAGGCTTCGCGCCATTCCGCGACCATGCGGCCGCGGGCATCGACAATGCTGGAGCCGGGATCGACCCGTCCGATCTCGATTTCATAGAACGCGCGATGAGAGGCATGGGTGACGCTGGCCTGCGCCGGCATCGAAACGACAAGGGCGGTCAGCGAGAGCGTCAGCCCCACGATACAGGCAGAAAGTCTGAACTGGTTTGTCATACTCATGTTGTACCCGAAGATACGGGCAACTTCATGGCAATGCGTCAATTCGCGCTGGCCACCTGCAGATGATCGAACGCGGCATGCACGGGCGCACCACCACACAGGACGGATTCATCGGCAGGATGGCAGGTTCTCAGAACCCAGGCATCTTCAAACCCCGATGCGCGGACCTTTGCCAGTGGCGCATCCACAATCACACGGTGCCAGGTCTTGCCATCGGCCAGCACGGTACGCACCTGCGCGTTCAGACCCGCCTCACGCGTCGCCAGGCCCCGGGCATTACCAATCTGCTGGAAGCTGCCAATCACCGAAAGGGTCCGATGCAGGTCCTCGCGCATCTGCTCGTCGGGGGACGAGCTTGCAGCGGCCATCTGAAGCGGGCGGGGGCGCGGCATCGCCTTTCCAAAGTGCGGCTGCGCCGCCAAAACCGGTTGCATCTCGTGAGCCATCGGCGGGTCCGCAAACGCCACGGTCTCGGCCTCGACCGTACCCGGACCGAACGCGACCGTGAAACTCGCCAGATCGACCGGCACGGCCAGAGCGTCCGGCTCGTTAATCTCGGTCACCGCCGATGCCGACAGAATGGTGCCGTCAACATTGCCGTCGATCTCGTAATCCTCGCAGATCTCACGGTCCTGGACGATGCGGAACAGCGCGCAGTCCTGTTGCGCGACCTCGGAAATCGCATGATCGGTGACGCTCTTGCCAGAGACCAGATAGCTGACGCCATCCAGGGCCCAGGAGGCCGCGGTCAACGCCGGGGGAAGACTGCAGCCCCCCAACAAAATAGGTAAGCCAATCATCGCCAAGGTTTTGCGCATGCCAGGATCTCCCTCTCGCCATTTTTCGACAATGGACGGAGGCGACTCGATTTGGGAAGCAAAAAATGAAGATAAGCACCTAAAATGTTATATTCATTGAGTTATTGAGATTTTCGACTCATTCCGGGACGATTGTAAAAACCGATTTACCCAATTTTTTCAGAGGCTTGTCCGGTTTCTCCAGTGAGTCAGGCTGTGCCTGTTTCTTGCGTATTTTCAGAGGCTTAGGAAGACACCTCCGAAGGACGGAATCTCCGGCGTGAATCCGAAATGTGAGGTGTCCCGGCATCCGAATCCTGCCGAAACAGCGGTTCCGTCAGTCCTGAGCGGCGCGCCGTTCGAGCATTTCGCGCAGCTCCCGAAGTTCGGAGCGCAGCGCCGCGATCTCCCCCGCCGCCGTATGGGGGCCCTCGAGCCCCGCCGCCTGGGCCTCGGCGGCCGCGTGGGCATCTTCCTCCTCGTGAAGTGCCTGCTTGGAATCCAAGATGATGGCGATGAACATGTTCAGCACCGCAAAGGTGGAGATGATGATGAACGGCACGAAGAACGCCCAGGCAAAGGAATGCACCTCCATCAACGGGCGGACAATTCCCGTGGACCAGCTTTCCAAAGTCATAATCTGGAACAACGAGAACATCGATTCACCAATCGTGCCGAACCATTCCGGAAAGGTGCCGGCGTATAGCTTGGTGCCCATCACCGCAAAGACATAGAAGATCAGCAGCAACAGCGCGGCGACCGCCCCGATCCCCGGTAGGGATCGCAGCAGCGCCTCGACGACCCGGCGCAGGCGCGGCACCCCGGAGACCAGGCGCAGGGCACGCAGGACGCGCAGCGCGCGCAAGACGGAGAACTGGCCGCTGGCCGGCAACAGGGCAATCACGACGATGATGAAGTCGAACAATCCCCAGGGATCGCGGAAAAACCGCCAGCCATGGGCATAGATGCGCACCACCAGTTCGATCACGAAAACCGCCAGAATCGCCTTGTCGAGGGTCGTCAGAAACCCGCCCATCACCGCCATGACCGCATCCGAGGTTTCGAGTCCCAGCGTGATCGCGTTGACGAAAATCAGCACCAGAATGGGATAGCGAAAGCGCGGGCTTTCGACGAAGACGCACAGTCTTGCGCGACGGTCTGCGATTTCAGACATACCGAACTCTTGCCTCGATGGGGGTCTGCGGTCAGCGCCTCATATGGGACCCGGGCCGGTGACCGGCAACCCGGATCTAGCCGATATCAAGCACCACATTGCCCATGTGTTTGGCCGCTTCGACCATCTCGTGGGCGGCCACGACCTCATCAAGGGGAAAGCGCTTGGCGATGGTGGTCTTCAGCGTGCCCTCGGCCAGCATCTTGTTCAGCGCCGCCACGCCTTCGTCACGCTGGGCGTCATCGATTGTGTAAACGATGAACCATTTCAGCGAGGCCCATTTGACGATAAAGTCCTGGGCGGGAACGCTCGCCATGAAGTCATTGGTGCCATAGACGATCACGGTACCGCGGGGGGCGAGAACCTGCCCGTACATGGGCGCGTTGGCGGAGATGTTCAGCTCGACGATCCGGTCGGCGCCCTGGCCGTCAGTCAGCGCTAGAATGCGCTCGGGCACATCTTCGGTGCGATAGTTCACAACCTCGTCGGCCCCGGCCTCGCGCACATATTCGGCCTTCTCCTCGGAGCTGACCGTGGTGATCACCCGCGCGCCGTTGGCCTTGGCCACCTGGATCGCGTGATGTCCCACGGCCCCTGCGCCGCCCTGGACCAGGATCGTCTGGCCGTCCACCGGGCCATCGAACATCACCGCACGATGGGCGGTCAGGAACGGAATCCCGAAACACGCCGCTTCGGCCATATCGACCCCGTCGGGCAGGTCGATCACGTATTTGGATCCGGTGCAGATATATTCCGCCGCGGTCCCGAAGGGTCGCATCCACTGGCCGTTCATCAGCCAGACACGCTTGCCGACGCGGCTGTCATCAACGCCATCGCCTACGGCGTCGATCACGCCCGCGCCATCGCTGTGGGGAATGATCAGCGGAAACGGAATGCTGCCGCCGCGCCCACGAAGACGCGCCTTCCAGTCCGAGGGGTTCACACCCGAGGTTTCCAGCTTTACGCGCACCTCGCCGGGTCCCGGTTCGGTTGTCGGCTGTTCGCCCACGGTCAGAACCTCGTTGGCCGGTCCCAGTCGGTCATAGAATGCTGCGCGCATGACATGCTCCCCTGATGTCTTGTTGTCTGCGCCTGATATAGGCCAGCCATACCGGGATGGCCACAGGGAAGACTCTACTCGTGCATCAGACGCCGCGAACGTCGTTTCCGCAGCCCGGCCACTGCACCAGTTCCCAGAGCTGGTCGATCTACTTATTGAAACCTATGTTGCCAGTTTGCGTGCCTCCATCGGCCGCAAGGACCGCTAGCCAGCCCGCTTCAACCCGCCCGTTCGAGGTGGGCGAACAGCGCGGCGTCGAACACGTCCGGGTTTTCCATGTTGGAAATATGCGAGGCCGGGGTGACGATCACGCATTCCGCACCCGGCACCGCCGCAGCCATCTCCTGCGCGCATTCCGGCGGGGTCGAGGTGTCCTCGCTGCCGGTCATGAACAGGCACGGCACCGAAATACCCGCCAGCCCCGCGCGCTCGTCATGGGCGCGCAGGGCTTCGGCGCAGCCGGTGTAGCCGTCCACCGCCGTCTCGCGGATCATCTGGCGCACCCGATCCAGCACCGGCGCGCTCGCCGGATCGGCGCGGAACGGCGCGGTGAACCAGCGTTCTATCGTGGGCTCGACCAGCGCCTCCATCCCCTTCTCGCGGGCGATCGCCATGCGGCCGACCCAGGCCTCAATATAGTCGGGCGGCGACCAGGCCCGCGCATCGCAGGAGGCCAGGCTCAGCAGCCGGTCGGCATGGTGGATCGCCATGTAGAGCCCGGTCATGCCACCCAGCGACAGGCCGACAAAATGGGCTTTATCGACGCCTACATGATCCATGAGCGCAACCGTGTCATCGGCCAGCATCGCGAAACTGTACGGCCCGGGAGAGGCCCCGGACTGACCGTGGCCGCGGGTGTCGTAGCGCAGGATGCGAAAACGATCCTTCAGCTGCGCGACCTCGTGGTCCCACATGGTGACATCGGTGGTCAGTGAGTTGGAAAACACGATCCAGGGCGCATCCGCGCCACCATCCGAGGGACCGTCGATTTCGTAGCGGAAGGAGATGCCGTTCAGGTCAATTTTCATGGGACAAACCGTGTGCTGGAGCCAGAAACAAGAAGCCTCAGTCTAACGGTCCGGCGTTCCCGGAACTAGGCGTTGGCCGCCATCTTCGCCGGAATTTTCGCCCGCCAGTCCTCGGCCATCATGAAGCCGTCCGTCGCGCGGCAGTGCGCCTCGGTGATCCGGCGCACCTCGTCGGCGGGCAGGCTCAGATCGATGGGATGGGCGTGAGGCTGCGGCACGTGCCAGGGGGTATGGCAGTAGCACTCGATCCGGTTGCCGTCGATGTCGTGAAAGTAGAACGACCAGGCATTGCCATGGGTGATGACCCGGTCCACCGTCTGCCCGGCCCCGGTCATCCGCCCATAGAGCGCCTGCAGGTCTTCCAGCGAATCCACCACGAAGGAAATCTGCTGGGCGACCATCTTGTCCTGCTCTGCGTCCGGATCGCCCGGCTGGACCAGCACGAACTGATGGTGCTCGAAGGGGTCGTTGGACATGAACACGGTACGCGCGGGCGGATGGCCATAGGCTCCCTCATCGGTGATCGTCAGCCCCATGAGCCCGGTGTAGAAATCGAGCATCGGCGCCATGCCCCGGGTGAACAGGCCGAGATGAGCGAGCTTGGGTTTGGGTCAGCTTTTGCCGATATTCTCCAGTTGGCTCACCCGATAGATTTCCCTGGGCGACGAGCATTTTTATCGCTCTAGCCCGAAATTCTTAGACATAGTTCGACACCTCCTTGCCAAACAGGAAGTCTACGTCAGCTGTGGAAATCGAGAATTCATGAAACTTCTGTTCGGCAATCTTGGCATGCCGCAACGAATCCTTGACGAATATTCGAAACGCTTCGAAGACAGCATAGCGGCGTTCGAAATTATCAAGCCGAACTTTATCCTTGGCTGTCTTTGCCTGCATTCTCGCATAATAGATACCGAAGATCGCGAGTATCGGGACCAATGCCCCACTCAACAATTCTAGAAATTCACTGACAGAGCACATCGCAGACAAATCAAGCCTTCGGCAGCACCTTGCGCAGATGTAGCTCCCGCAGGCGCTCGTCGGGAACTTCGGCGGGGGCATTCATCATCAGGTCTTCGGCGCGCTGGTTCATCGGGAAGGCGATGACCTCGCGGATGTTCGGCTCGTCGGCGAGCAGCATTACGATGCGGTCGATGCCCGGGGCCGAACCGCCATGGGGCGGGGCGCCGAAGCGGAAGGCGTTGAACATACCCGCGAACTCGGTCTCCACCACCTCGCGGTCATAGCCCGCGATCTCGAAGGCCTTCAGCATGATGTCCGGGCGGTGGTTCCGGATCGCACCCGAGGACAGCTCGATGCCGTTGCAGACGATGTCGTACTGGTAGGCGAGGATATCCAACGGGTCCATCGTCTCCAGGGCCTCCATCTCGCCCTGGGGCATGGAGAACGGGTTGTGGGAGAACTCGATCTTGCCGGTGTCCTTGTCGGCCTCGAACATCGGGTAGTCGACGATCCAGCAGAAGTCGTAACGGTCCTGGGCGATCAGATCGAGATCCTCGCCGATCCGCGTCCGTGCTTTGCCGGCGAGATCGGCCGCGCCATGGGCATCTCCGGCGGAGAAGAACACAGCGTCACCATCCTGGGCGCCGGTTGCGGCTTTCAGCGCCTCGAGACGCTCCCTGGTGATGAACTTGGCAATCGGGCCCTTGCCCTCGCCGTCCTCGAGAATGACGTAGCCCAGCCCCGGCGCGCCCTCTTCGCGGGCCCAGTCGTTGAGCTTGTCGAACCAGCTGCGCGGCTGGGCGGCTCCGCCCGGTGCGGGAATGGCGCGCACGGTGCCGCCCTTCTCGATCAGCCCGGCGAAAATCTTGAAGTCGGACCCGGCGAAGACATCCGCCACATCGGCGATCAGGATCGGGTTGCGCAGATCGGGCTTGTCGTTGCCGTATTTCAGCATGGACTCCGCATAGGGAATGCGCGGGAACGGCGTGGCGGTCACCGGCCAGGGGGTCTCGCGGTTGAAGCCTGCGAACTCCTCGAACACCCCGGCAATCACCGGCTCGATGGCGTTGAAGACATCGTCCTGGGTGGCGAAGGCCATCTCGAAATCGAGCTGGTAGAACTCACCCGGCGAGCGGTCGGCGCGGGCGTCTTCGTCACGGAAGCACGGCGCGATCTGGAAATACTTGTCGAAGCCCGCGACCATGAGCAGCTGCTTGAACTGCTGGGGGGCCTGGGGCAGCGCGTAGAACTTGCCCGGATGCAGGCGGGAGGGCACCAGATAGTCCCGCGCGCCTTCTGGGGAGGATGCTGTGAGGATCGGGGTCTGGAACTCCTTGAAGCCGCCCTCGATCATGCGGCGGCGGATCGAGGAAATCACGTCCGAACGCAGCGCGATGTTGCGCGCGACTTTTTCACGGCGCAGATCCAGATAGCGGTAGCGCAGACGGATATCCTCGCCGGAATCCTCGTCGGAATTGACCTGCAGGGGCAATACATCGGCGGGGGACTCGACCTTCACCTCGGCGATCTGCACCTCCACCCGGCCGGTGGGGATCGCATCGTTGATGGTCTCGTCCGAGCGGGCGACCACCGGCCCGGACAGCGTGAGCACCGATTCCACCCGGGCGGTCTCCACCGTCTCAAAAATGGGACTGGAGGTGTCGATCACGCACTGGGTGATGCCGAAGGGGTCGCGCAAGTCGACAAACAGCAGATTGCCGTGGTCGCGTTTGCGGTGGACCCAGCCCGAGAGGCGGACGGTCTCACCGGCGTGATCTTCGCGCAGTTCGCCGCAGGTATGGGATCGGTACGGATGCATGGTCGCTTCTCGGAATCTGTTGATTTTTCAGGGTGTAGAGGCGCGGGCCAATGGCCATGGAACACGGGTGTGTGTCAAGGGCGCGCGTCGGGCATCGGAGAAGATGCAAGACCTCGCCTGAGCCCTCATCCTGAGCTTGTCGAAGGACGAGGACGACATCCTCATACTTCGACAGGCTCAGTATGAGGATGATTGTGAGATACCCGGATCAGGTCCGGGTAGGACAATATTGTTGCTGTCCGCGCCAACACTCACTTGTCATGCCCGGGCTTGACCCGGGCATCTCAGCGCCGACCCGGACAAAACCCTCCGCAAACGTCATGGACGGACCGTGACGAAACAAGCATGTCATCGCAAGACGCGAAGCGACGAAGCAATCCAGACGCCTGAACAGGACCGCTCTGGATTGCCACGGTCCTGCGGACCTCGCAATGACGGAGCGTTTGTGCGGGTTCCCGGCCTCTTCGATTTCCTGTAGATATTCGGTCCATGAAAGTTATCACCGACACCGGCGCCCTCGCCGCGTTCTGCGAGGCGCTGTCCAGCGCCGAATACATCACCGTCGATACCGAGTTCATGCGCGAGAGCACGTTCTGGCCGATCCTGTGCCTGGTGCAAGTCGCCGGCCCGGATGACGAGGCGATCATCGATCCGCTGGCCGACACCATCGATCTGAAGCCACTCTACGACCTGATTGCCAACGAGAACGTGCTCAAGGTGATGCACGCCGCGACCCAGGATATCGAGATTTTCCACCATGAGGGCGGCGTCACCCCGCAGCCCCTGTTCGACACCCAGGTGGCCGCCATGGTCGCCGGCTTCGGGGACCAGGTGGGCTATGAGGGCCTGATCGCCAAGCTGGCGAAGGTGCGCCTCGACAAGGCGAGCCGCTTTACCGACTGGTCGCACCGGCCCCTGTCGGAGTCCCAGCTGGAATACGCCATGGCGGACGTCACCCATCTGCGGGTCGCCTATGAGAAGCTCCGCGCCCGGATCGAGGAGAACGGCCGCATCGCCTGGGTCGAGCAGGAAATGATCAAGCTGGCCGACCCGGCCAAGTACGAGGTCGTACCCGAGGAAGCCTGGCGGCGGATGAAGACCAAGCGCGCCCAGCCGCGCTATCTGGCGGTGCTGCAGGCCGTGGCGGCCTGGCGGGACCGAGAGGCCATGAACCGGGACCAGCCGCGCAATCGCATCCTGCGCGACGATGTGCTCTTACAGCTCGCCGCCCGCCCGCCGGAAAACCCCAAGGCGCTGTCGCGGGTACGCGGCCTTCCCAAGGGCTTTGCCGACGGCAAGATGGGCCGCAGCCTGATAGAGGCCATCGAGGCCGGGCGCAACCTGCCCGAAGACGAGGCACCGGAGTTGCCGCCGATTGTCGAACTGCCGCCCGGGGCCGGACCGCTGATGGACCTGCTGAAGGTGCTGCTGAAATTTAAATGCGATACTCATGACGTGGCCCAGAAGCTGGTGGCCACCGTCGCCGACCTGGAAGAGATTGCCGCCGATGACGACGCCGATGTGGCGGCCCTGCGCGGCTGGCGGCGCGAAATCTTCGGAGAGGACGCGCTCCGCCTCAAACACGGCGAGATCGCGCTGGGCGCGGGCATGGGCAAGGTCCGGATGGTGGAGATCGGCGACTAGCCGCCGTTTTCGGCACCCTGTCATTGCGAGGGCCGGAGGCCCGAAGCAATCCAGAGTGGACGTGTGCGACAGACTGGATTGCTTCGTCGCGCCGCTCCTCGCAATGACGGCGAGGAAGATTCGGTAAGCCCTAAAGCCCCTTGCCCTCGAATTTCGGCTCCCGGTCGAACTGACGGGCGAGGGTTGAAAAGCGGTTTCGCACCACGTCACCCACCAGCGCCGCATGGCCGTTTTTCATCTTCAGGGTCAGACTGTCTTTAGACAGCTTGAGTTGCGCACCCCGGAGCAGGTCGGCAGTGCCAGCTGTCAGGGTTTCCGCCAGCCGCAGGGCGGCACCGAGCCGGCGCGACCAGACAGTGTCCTCGTCGCTGAGCAGCGCCTCGGCGGTGCGTAAAGCCTGATCGTTCATGGACCCGCCATAGCGGCGATAGACGGCCAGCGCGATGCGGGTTTTCTCGGTGTGGGTGAGCGCCAGCAGCGAGAGGCGGAGGATACGGAAATAGACCTGTTCGGCCCTGTAATCCGGGTGCTCGTGCCAGCCGATATCTCCGAGCAGGCACGCCGCGCGCCGCAAACGCTTCTCACCGGAGGACTCTTCCTCGAAGAGGGGCGACACCCAGTCGAACACGGCCTCTCCGGCACCGGGGAAGCGGTTTTCCCGCTCGGCGACCTCATCGCAGGCGACAATCAGCGGGTCTTCGGCCCTGGCCTCGTCGTCGAGCATGTCGAAGACACGTCCCTCTCGGATGCCGAGCGCGGAAAACACAATCTGTTCGGCTTTCGACTCCACGATCAGTTGCTGCAACACAGCGGCAGCCACCGGCAGGGTGTTGGCGCGCGCCTTGGGCACCACATCGATCCGCGCGAGGGTCGAAGCCCCCAACCCGGACACCACGTCACAGAACTCCGCCGCCTCACGGCCACTGATCCGGTAGTTGTGGATGACCCGCAGCGGATAGCCGGTCTGGACCATGTGCAGCCGCGCCAGTGCCCGCCAGGCACCACCCACGATATAGATCGAACCGTCCTTCAGAGCGCTGTCCATCCAGTCGATTTCGTCCAGCGCCGCACCGACACTTTTGGATATCTTACCCCTGTCATCGCCCACCGTCGCCAGCAGACGCAGGGGGCCAAGCGGCAGGGTGGCAAACTTCCCCATTTTGCCCTTGGACAAGGCGGCGACCTCCAGACTGCCGCCGCCCAGATCGGCGACCATGCCGCGCGCATCGGGCAGGCCGCAGAGAACCCCGGCCGCCGCCAGACGCGCCTCTTCATCGCCGTCGAGTTGCACCACGGGCCGGTCGAAGATGTCTTCGATTCTCCTGAGAAAATCCGGTCCGTCGGAAGCTTCACGCGTGGCGGCTGTGGCCAGCAGAGAGGTGTCCCTGATGTCCATGGATTTGGCGATGGCTGCAAAGCGCGGCAGATTGGCCAACGCCTGGGCGACGCCGTCCTTGTGCAAATGGCCGGTCCGGGCCATGTCGCGGCCGATGCCGCAGATCACACGCTCGTTGAACACGGCCGTCGGCGCACGCGAGCGGTCCCGGAACACCACCAATCGGATCGAGTTCGAGCCGATATCGACCACGGCAGCCGGCCGGGCGTCGCGGACGGCAAGCCTAGCGGCCATGACGGACCGCCTGCGGGGTTCGCTGGGTTAATCCGGATGCGCGAGTAACTGCGGCGCGCTGCCGGGCTTCTTCAAAGCACTGCCGCGTCCCGAGAGGCTCGGATTGGTCATGAAGTAGTTGTGAGCGCTGAATGGGTCTTGCTCGCCGCTGGTGTCGATCCGGGCGTAAGTGCCGTCGGGCTTCATCTCCCAGCTTTGAGCGCGATCGAGAAGATTCGCAACCATGATCTGGTCGAGAATTTGCTGATGGACCGTGCCGTTCTCGATCGGCACCAGAAGCTCGACCCGGCGATCCAGGTTGCGCGGCATCCAGTCGGCCGAAGAGATGTACAACTTGGCGTGGGCATTGGGCATTTCTTCGCCATCGCCAAAAGCCGCGATGCGGGAATGTTCCAAGAACCGTCCCACGATGCTCTGCACCTCGATATTCTCGCTCAGGCCCGGCACCCCCGGACGCAGGCAGCAGATACCGCGAATGACGAGCCGGATGGTCACGCCGGCCTGCGAGGCGCGATAGAGCGCATCGATGATGTCGCCATCCACGAGGCTGTTCAGCTTCGCCCAGATTTCGGCCGGACGCCCGGCCTCGGCATGGGCGATTTCCTCTTCGATGCCCTGCATCAGGGTCTGGCGCAGGCTCAGCGGGGCCACGGAAACCCGTTCCAGTTCCTCGGGACGGGCATAGCCGGTCATGTAGTTGAAGACGCGCGAGGCATCACGGCATAGAACCGGGTTCTGGGTGAAATAACTGAGATCGGTGTAAATCCGGGCCGTGATCGGATGATAATTGCCGGTGCCGAAATGCACATAGCTGCGCAGATCGGACCCTTCGCGGCGATGCACCAGGCTGATCTTGGCGTGGGTCTTGAGATCAATGAACCCATAAACGATCTGAACGCCCGCCCGCTCCAGTTCGCGCGCCCAGCGAATATTGGCCTCTTCATCGAAACGCGCCTTCAGTTCGACCAGGGCGGTCACGTTCTTGCCGGCCTCCGCCGCCTCGATCAGCGCCTGCACAATCGGTGAGTTCTCCGATGTCCGGTAGAGGGTCTGCTTGATCGCAACAACCTTGGGATCGCGGGCCGCCTGCCGCAGGAATTGCACCACGACATCGAAGGATTCGAAGGGATGGTGTACGACAATGTCCTTGGCGCGGATCGCAGCAAAGCAATCGCCCGCGAAGTCTCGAATACGCTCGGGAAACCGGATGTTGAACGGCTGAAACAGCAGATCGGAGCGCTCATCGATGATGAGCTCCTTCGTGCGGTCGAGCCCCGGCATGCCGTCCAGCAGGAACACGTCCTCATCATCGACATCGCTTTCCGCGGCGACGAAATTGCGCAGGCTCTCGGGCATATTGCTGTCGAAGGTCAGCCGAATCACCGACCCCCGCCGGCGCCGCTTGAGCGCACTTTCAAACAGCCGGACCAGGTCTTCGGCCTCTTCGAGAATTTCGATATCGCTGTCGCGGATCACGCGAAAGGTGCCGTAACCCTTCAGATCAAAGCCCGGGAAGACATGCCCGAGATACATCGAGACGTAGCGTTCCAGCGCGATAAAACGCGGATGACTGCCCGGCAGCCGGATGAAACGGTCAATCTGTCCCGGCAGCGGCAGGAGCCCCACCATCGCCCGGCTGTCGGATTCCCGGAAGAGGTCCATGGCCAAAGCAAGGCCGAGATTCGGGATGAACGGAAACGGGTGGGCCGGATCGACGGCCAGCGGCGTGAGTACCGGGAAAATCGTGCTCATGAAGTGGTCTTCGAGCCACCCGCTCTCGTCGGGGGTCAGTTCCTCGGGTTCAACAACGGTCAGGTCGTGTTCCCGCAAAGCCGTCACCAGCGAGCGCCAGATACGCTGCTGCTCGGCCATCAGGTTGCCCGCACGCGCATTGATCGCCGAAAGCTGCTCACCCGGCGAGAGCCCTTCCTGACTGGGCGTGGTGACACCGGCATCGACCTGCCCTTTCAAACCGGCGACGCGCACCATGTAGAATTCATCAAGGTTCGACGCCGAAATCGACAGAAACCGCAAGCGTTCCAGCAGCGGATGGTTCGGGTTTTCCGCCTCTTCGAGCACGCGTTCATTAAAGGCCAGCCAGGACAGTTCCCGGTTGATGAAGCGACCCGGTGAATCGGGCGCTATTGCAGGGGATATCTCGTCGTATTCGACTGTTTCTTCTGAAACCACGGGACCATTTCTTGTCAGGATTGATGTTGCGAACCAGCACAACGCGCTGTCAGGCTAACGTGATCGCAACCTGTCCGCAATTTATGACAAGAGCATGACAGGGTCATGACAGACCGGTTCAGTCTTCGAAAGACTCGACAACTTCGCGCACCAGCGGCACGGTGATCGGGCGCAGGCGCTCCAGGGCCGCGGCATCGATCGCCGCCACGATCCGAGATGCGGCTTCAAAAGAGCGTTCGATCCGCGGCAGAAGATAGGCGATCACATCCTCGCCAATGCGCAATTGCCGGTCCTGGAACTGTTTGACCAGTAACGCCGCGAGAAGGCTGTCATCGGGGGCGGCGATCCCCACCCCCTGCAACGCCTTCATGCGCGAGGACAGATCCGCCAGCCCGACATGCCAGAATGACGGGGCCTGGCGGGCTGTCAGAAGCAGGGTCCCCTCTGTTTCGAGGGTATAATTGTAGAGATGCAGCAGCGCTTCCTCGTCTCCCCGGTTGCCCGCCAGATCACCGGCATCGTCGAGAAACAGGCACGCATTTCTGTCCCGCAGATCGGAAGCCTGGCATGTCCGGACATCGTCGGGACGGATCAGATCAGCCCCGCTGCGTGCGCACCAGACATATCCCAGATGGGTCTTGCCCGATGCGGGTGGCCCCCAGATCACAAAGGCGCGCGCTGGCCAGTCCGGCCAGCGGTCGATCCACTCGACTGCTTCGGCATTGCTGCCCGAAACGAGAAAGTCCGCCCGGCCGCGCGCGGTCCGGTGTCCCAGGTCGAGAATAAGCTGACGTGACACCAAACTTCGCTCAGTTGTCCGCGAGGCGCAGAACATGAGAGGGGCGCGGCGAATCAAGCGGATCGAATGGCTGGGTGACGGCCCCATCATTCTGGAAACCAACCGGCTCCAGAGTCAGGTCAAACCGGTCGAGCGCCCGCACCAGTTGCTGCGCGTCACCGCGGTAGTCGATCTCGACTTCGGCTGAACTCGCCGTGAGCGCGTTGACGAAGACGTCGGTGACGCTGGGCACCCCGGCCAGACGGCGGCGTAGCTCGATCCAGCCGGGCAACCCCGAAATCGGCACCGCCACAAGCATGCTGCCAACCTCTTCGAAACTGACGGTACTGGTCAGCTTCCAGTCATCGTCAAGGGCGCTGACAACAGCGCCGACAGCCCGGTGAAGAAACAACTCCGGGGTTTCTTCGGGGGCACTCTGAAGCGAGATGATCAGCGGCGGCTCCTCGAATCGTCCCACGCGGCTCGCCACCACCTCAATGGATTGGGCCCCCGGTTCATCGCCCGTAATGGTCGCGATGGCTACCATCACCGATCCTGCCCCGTATCGAACGGCGGCCTCACCCAGCGCGCCCTCATCGGCATCGACAGCCTGCTCCGCACTCAAACCGGTCAGATCATTCAGATCGCCGATCGGAGACACGATCGGAACCAGCCCATAGCTTTCCGGATGGTCACGCCATGCGGCACGCCAGGGGTTCGGTTCTTCCCACAGGAGATAGTTCACACCATCGGCCAGCACCGGTACGACAAGGACCGGCCGGCTGCGCACTTCGGTAAAGGGAACCCCCGCTGCGCGCAGATAACTGCGAACAGCATCCGGCTCAAAGGCGACAACAAGATCTGCGAGATAGCGGACATCGGAGGTCAGCTCGTTTTCAACCTGCAGCGACTTCACGAGGGCGCGCGCGGTTTCGATATCCATGGGCGGCAACAGTGCCCGGTTTTCCTTCCGTGTCAGCCGTGCCAGCATCTGTTCCGCGGCCGAAATCTGGCCGGCGGTCAGCGCTACTTCACGCGCTGCCCGTGAGGTTGCGGCGGTTTCGTCCACGGACACCCCGCTGACCACAAACACCGCGGTCAGGCCGGTTTCCTGCGCCGTGGCCGTTGCAATGCCTGCCGTCGCAGCAATCATCACAAAGCCCGCCACGGCCGCCCGAACTGCGCTGATTTTTGACGTTTTGCCACGCATTGCAAATGACCTCGAAACACCTATTGTGACCCGCATGTACAACGCGATTCGACGCGTTTTGGTCCACATGCTGGCGACTTCGGCGAAGAGATAGCACGAAATCGTCAAAAATATGTACGGGAGACGGGCTCTGGGGCTGACCTACAAGGATGCCGGCGTCGATATCGCGGCAGGCAATGAACTGGTGGACACCATCAAGCCGCTGGCCGCCGCAACACGGCGAAGCGGAACCATGGATGCGCTGGGCGGATTCGGCGCATCGTTCGACCCCCGTGCGGCCGGATATGACGACCCAATCCTGGTCGCAGCCACCGATGGTGTTGGCACGAAACTGAAACTGGCCTTCGACACACAGCAGTACAATTCGATCGGGATCGACCTCGTCGCCATGTGCGTGAACGATCTGGTCGTCCAGGGCGCCGAGCCACTCTTTTTCCTGGACTATTTTGCCACCGGCGGGCTGGAGCCGGACGTCGCCGCCAAGGTGATTGCCGGCGTGTCCGAGGGCTGCAAACAGGCCGGATGCGCGCTCATCGGCGGAGAAACCGCCGAAATGCCGGGTCTTTATACAAAAGGTGAGTTCGACCTTGCCGGCTTTTCCGTCGGCGCCATGGAACGCGGCACAGGATTACCGGACCCGGACCGTCCTGTCACAGCCGGTGACGTGATCATCGGGTTGGCGTCAGATGGGGTTCATTCGAACGGGTATTCACTAGTTCGGAAAATCGTGGATGCCAGTGGACGGGAGCTGGGTGAGGCAGCCCCGTTCGACACCTCCCGGACACTCGGGACAGCGCTTCTCACACCGACCCGCATTTATGTGGCGTCTTGCCTGGCCGCGGTGCGCACGGGCGGCATCAACGCCCTGGCCCACATCACCGGCGGCGGGCTTCTGGAAAATATCCCGCGGGTGCTGCCCGAGGGGCTTGGTGTGGAAATAGACGGCAGCCACTGGACCGCACCGCCTGTCTTCGGCTGGCTGCAGGAACAGGGCGGCGTTGAATCCCGGGAAATGGCCCGCACGTTCAATTGCGGGATCGGCATGGTGGCCATCGCGGCTGCCGATCAGGCCGCGGCAATCATCGATAACCTGAACCAAAGCGGCGAACAGGCCCGTGCGATCGGGGAAGTTGTCACCGACGCCGATGCCGGGGTCCGGATCGAAAATCTTCAGGCCGCCCTCGGAACAGTGTGATGGCCCGACTGAAACTCGGTGTTCTGATTTCGGGACGCGGATCCAATCTGCAGGCGCTTATTGAAGCTTGCGCCGATGCAGACTTTCCGGCCGAAATCGTACTGGTCCTCTCCAACAAGCCGGATGCCAAAGGCCTTGCGCACGCAGCCAATGCGGGATTGGCAACAGCCTGTATCGAACACACAGGTTATCCCGATCGCGAAAGCTTCGACCGGGCTGTCCATGAAAAGCTTGGCGCGGCCGGGGTCGAACTGGTCTGTCTGGCCGGGTTCATGCGCCTGTTGTCAGGCTGGTTCGTCGAGACCTGGCATGACCGGATCGTCAACATCCACCCTTCGCTGCTGCCCTCTTTCAAGGGTATCGATGCCCATGAACAGGCCATCGCGGCCGGCGTGAAGTTGAGTGGCTGCACGGTTCATATCGTGCGCGCCGAGATGGATGCCGGTCCGATTCTGGTCCAGGCTGCGGTTCCGGTTCTGCCGGAGGATGATACCGATTCCCTCGCCGCACGCATTCTGACCGTCGAACACCGCTGCTATCCGCTCGCCGTGCGACTGATCGCCGAGGGCCGCGTGCGCATTGCGGGCGATACAGCAATTGTCGATATGCCGCGCGACACAAATGCGCGGATCATCAGTCCCCCGGCCGCGGGATGACATGCGGCAAAACCGGACTTTCGCGCCGCAATCAGGTCGCGTATAAAATGCCTACTATCGCAAATTTGAACGAACGCGAGCGAAGATGTCCGACGAAATCATGAATCTCGATCAGCGCAAAAAGGTCTGGGGCGGCTTCCTGAAGCTGATGACCTATTCCGGTATTGCCGTGGCTATCGCGCTGGTGATCATGTGGTGGACGCTCGTCTGATCTGACGCGCCCACCACACGAAAATCGTGGCATCAGCCGACGATTTCATCCTCTTTGAAGAAGAATGCAATTTCCTCCGCGGCGGTTTCCGGCGCGTCGGAACCGTGCACGGAATTCGCCTCGATGGATTCGGCAAACTCCTTGCGGATCGTGCCTTCATCGGCCTCCGCCGGGTTCGTCGCACCCATGACTTCGCGATTGCGCGCGACGGCGTTCTCACCTTCCAGCACCTGAACCACGACCGGGCCAGAGGTCATGAAGGCGACGAGGTCGTTGAAGAACGGCCGCTCGCGATGCACACCGTAGAAACTCTCGGCCTGTTCCTTCGTCAGCTGAATGCGACGCTGTGCAACGACACGAAGGCCGGCATCCTCAAGCTTGGCAATGATCTTGCCGGTGATGTTCCGCTTGGTTGCGTCGGGTTTGATAATCGAGAAAGTGCGCTCGGTCGCCATGGAATCTGCTCCGGTGGAAGATGAATTGTGCGCGCCTTATATCCAGCGTGGATGCCGCCGACAAGGCGCCGGAGCGATTTAGCCCTCGGCCTTCTGCTCCCAGCCGCCCCGCTCGGTCTGCTGCCAGTAGGTCAACGCATGGCCGTTGTCCTTGTATGCCTTCCAGCGTCCCCGCGCTGCCGAGACTGCGGTCTCATCTCGACCGTCAAATAACTCGCACACCAGATCGAATTCATCGACCTGTTTGCTTGTCGCACCATCGGCCAGAAAGAGCACCCGCGCACCATTGGGATTTTCGTCCATGTCCGTCAGCCACACCGGCTGATGCGCCGGATGCCCGTCGGCCTTACTGCCATGGGGCAGGAAGACACGGTCATCATAGGTCCAGAGATAGGCGTTCAGGCTCTCGACGCGCTCGGACGTCCCGGCAACGACCACGGCACGACGGCCATCTCGTACGACGGTACGTTCCAGCATGACCGGCAGAACCTCTTCGAGGCTCTTACGCGTCAGATGATAGAACCTGATTTCGGTCACAACGTCTCACGGGCCCCGCACTATTTCTCGTAATTGTCGCGCACGAACTGATCCATGGCACGGACGGCAAACCCGGCCGCCCCCTTGGCCATCAGGGGCAGTTCCTTGTCCGACCAGGCCACGCCGGCAATGTCCATATGGGCCCAGATGACATCCTCGGTGAAACGCTGCAGGAACTGGGCGGCGGTGATGCTGCCTCCCCAGCGCGGCCCCACATTTTTCATGTCGGCGCGCGGTGTGTTGATCTGCTTGTCATAGGCATCATCAAGCGGCATGTGCCAGATTTTCTCACCAACGGTCTTGCCCGCCTGAATGATCTTGTCGGCAAGATCGTCGTCATTGGCGTAGAGGCCAGCATATTCGCGGCCCAGGGCCACCATGATGGCACCCGTGAGCGTTGCGAAGTCCACCATCACGTCCGGCTTGAAGCGTTTGAGGGTATAGGTAAAGGCATCGGCCAGCACCAGACGGCCTTCGGCGTCGGTGTTGATGACCTCAATCGTCTGGCCCGACATCGACGTCACGATGTCGCCGGGGCGCTGCGCCTTGCCATCGGGCATGTTCTCGACCAGTCCGACAACGCCAATGACATTAGCCTTGGCCTTGCGCCCGGCGATCGCATGCATCGCCCCGATCACGGTACCCGCGCCGCCCATATCCCAGATCATGTCTTCCATGCCACCTGAAGGCTTGATGGAGATTCCGCCCGTGTCGAAGGTGACCCCCTTGCCGATGAGCGAGACGGTCTTGTCGTCTTTCGACCCGCCATCCCAGCGCATGATCACCAACTGGGATTCCTGCGCACTGCCCTGACCGACTGCGAGCAAGGCATTCATGCCGAGCTTTTTCATCTTCGCTTCGCCCAGAACCTCGACCTTTACACCCAGCTTGGTGAGTTTGCGGCACTGGCTGGCCATCCACTTGGGAGACTTCACATTGCTGGGTTCGGAAACCAGATCGCGCGCAAAATCCACACCGTCCGCAATGGGTGCGAAATCGCTGTACTGACGACGTGCCGCCGCAGCGCCCTTGACCATCAGTTTGAGCTGCCCCGGTCCCTTTGCCTGGGGCTTTGAGCCGGTTTTGGTCAGATATTTGTCGTAGCGATAGCTGCGCATGCGCGCGCCGGCCGCCAGAGCGGCGGCCAGATCGGCTCCGCGTACGCGTCCACTGCGCGCCAGTTCGGCCACGACAGTCGCCGAATTCACGGAAAGGCCGGAAAGCGCCTTGTAAATCTGCGCACCGATCTCCTGGGCCTTGAGCGCGTCCAAATCCACCGCCGCGCCGGTGCCCACCAACACGATGCTCAGCTTCTCACGCCCCTGAGGCGCATGAACCGCCAAAGTTTCGCCTTTCTTCCCCGAAAAACTGCGCGCCTCGAGTGCACGGGACAACGCCCCCTTGGTCGCCTTGTCGACGGCCTTGGCGGATGGCGCAAGATCCCCGCTGCCGCCAACCAGGAAGACAAGATATCCGGACGTAGGCAGTTTGGTTTCGGCAAAGCTGATTTTCATGGCACTCGCTTCCGTCATTGACAGGACCCGCAGGTCTCTCGAACCCGCTTTCGGACTTCGAGATTTAGAGTACCAGCCAATCGCGCGCAAGCAGACACCGGCTCGTGCGCAGTGCTTTGTCAGCTTCGGACGATCTGTTACAACCGCGCAGTGCTGACAAACATGTTTGTTTTTCGAATCAGCAACTTGAGGGACGATTCCCCGCACGAATTCCCACCGGAGCGGTCATGACGTCGATCAGCAAGTATATTTTCAGGCAACTTGCCATCGCGACCCTGTTCGTGATCGGCGTGCTGACCGTCCTCGTGACCCTGTTCGGCTCCCTTCGCCTTATCGACTTCATCGTGAACCGCGGGCTCCCGATTACGGTGCTGTTCGAGATGAGCGCGCTCAATCTGCCGAAATTCGTCGCGATCCTGCTGCCCATTGCTGTCTTTGCCGCCGTCCTTGTGGTGTACAACAAGTTGCGGAACGACAGCGAGATGGTGGTCATGCGCGCGGCGGGGATGAGCCCGGCTGCGCTGGCGCGACCAGGTCTGCTGCTCGGAATCGCCGCCGTCTTTATCGGATATGTGCTGCAGCTTTATCTTGTTCCGGCGACAATCCACGAATTCAAACTGAAGCAGCTCAATTACCGCAATTCCTATGGCAGCGTGCTTCTCCAGGAACAGCGCTTCAACACGCCGATCCCCGGTCTGACGATCTACATTCGGGAACGCAGCAGCGAAGGCGAGTTGCGCGGCATCTTCGCCCATGACTCCCGCGACCCCGAACGCCCCGTGACCTACACCGCCGAACGCGGCACCGCGGTTCAGAACGAAGACGGCACCCGTGTGGTGTTGTTTAACGGCAGTCAGCAGGATGTGGACCGGGACACGGGCCGTCTGACACTCTTCAATTTCGACCAGTATTCGCTGGACCTGAACATCTTCAACGAAACGGCCCAGCCACGCTGGCGCGAACCGGAGGAACGCTTCCTGGGCTCGCTGCTTCGTCCGGGCGACAGCGCGCATGATGTGTTCTATGCCAATCAGCTTGTTGCAGAGGGCCACCGGCGTATTGCGGGGCCCCTCTATATCCTTGTCTTTGCCATCGTCGCCATGGCCGCGATGATCGCCGGGAATTTCGACCGGCGCGGCAATACCAGCCGGATTCTCGCCGCCATCGCGATCGTGTTTACCCTGCAGGTCATGGCGCTGGGTCTGTTCAACCTGTCGCGCCAGTCCCTGTCACTCGTCCCGCTGGTCTATGCCCTGCCGCTGCTCTCCATCCTGATCGGCATGCTTGTGCTCGTTCGCTCCCGCGTGCGGCGGCCCTCGGGCCTTGCCATGGCAGAAGGTTAGGCGGTTCGATCAGCATGTTTTCCTCTCCCACCATGTCCCGATACATCCTGCGGCAGTTCCTGCTGTGGTTCCTGGTGATGTTTGTCGCCATGGTCACGGTGATCGGCCTGATCGATGCCGTCGAGCTTCTTCGACGGGGCACCAACAAGCCGGACGCAACAGCTTCGATCATCACCGGAATGGCTCTGCTGCGCGCGCCCTTCCTGGCACAGGAAGCCATCCCGTTTGCCGTCATGTTCGGCGGCATCTTCACCTTCCTGAAGATGACCCGGAACCACGAACTGGTGGTGGTGCGTGCGGCGGGCGTTTCCGTCTGGCAGTTCCTGGCCCCGCCCCTGATCGCCGCCATCCTGATCGGCGTCCTCAATGTCACCGTTCTGAATCCGCTCTCGGCCCTAATGCTATCCCAGTTTGAGGAGCTTGAGGGGCGATACTTCACCGGCCGGTCTTCGCTTCTCGCGGTCTCCTCGCAGGGGCTCTGGTTACGTCAGACAAGCAGCGACGGTACGGGCCAGACCGTCGTTCATGCCGCACGTGCGCAGCCCGACGAATTGCTGCTCGAAGATGTGATCGTGTTCGAGTTTGCCGAGGACGACCAGTTCATCAGCCGTGTGGACGCCGAAAGCGCGCGACTGCTCGATGGCCGTTGGGAACTCTCCAATGCCTGGCTGACCAAGCCGACGCGCGCCGGTGTTTTCACCGCGCAGCACGAATTGCCCACCGACCTGACGGCGGACAAAATTCAGGAAAGTTTCGCCAGCCCCGAAACCGTGGCCTTCTGGAACCTGCTGCGGTTTATCCGGGTGCTGGAGGAAACCGGCTTCTCCCCCGTCGCTCACCGGCTTCAGTTCCATGCCCTTCTAGCCGAGCCGGTCCTGCTGGCTGCCATGGTCCTGATCGCGGCCATATTTTCGCTGCGGCTCACGCGACGCGGTGGGACACTCCTTCTGGTTGCCGCGGGCGTGCTGACGAGCTTCTTCCTTTTCCTGCTGACAAATGTGGTTCAGGCTCTTGGCCTGGGGGCCAGTGTGCCTGTAATTCTTGCAGCCTGGACACCTGCCGGCTTTTGCCTTCTCGCAGGGGTCACAATGTTGCTCCATCTGGAAGACGGTTGATGAATTCCGCACTTCGCCAGGCAGTTCTGTTTGTCATGTCCGTTTCGGCGTGGGGCTGGATGATGGACCGCCCTGCCATGGGACAGACATCGGAGCCCGAAATTCCGGTGCTGATGACAGCAGACGAGTTGACCTTCGATGAGGATCTCGGACTGGCCACCGCCAGCGGAAATGTCGAAATCGTCCAGGGCGAACGCATCCTGAACGCGGACGCCGTTAGCTACAACCAACGTGACGATCTGGTGACTGCGTCGGGCAATGTGGTTCTGCTCGAACCGTCGGGTGAAGTGCTGTTCGCCGAATATGCCGAACTGACCGAGGACATGCGCGAGGGGTTCCTGCGCGGGTTCCGGATGCTGCTCACCGATGACTCGCGGCTGGCGGCCGTCAGTGCACAACGGCGCGGCGGTGTGAAAACCGAACTGACCCGCGCCGCCTATTCGCCGTGTGTCAATTGTACAGGGATCGACGAGGAACCGCTCTGGCAGGTCAAGGCGCGGCGGGTCATGCACGATTCCGAGGCCCAGGAGGTCGTGTACCGGGATGCGACCCTCGAACTGCTCGGGCTGCCGGTTCTCTACACCCCCTATCTCAGCCATCCCGACCCCACGGTCAAACGCAAGACCGGCTTTCTGACCCCGACCTTCGGGGTATCCAGCCTGCTCGGAACGTCGGTGAAGACACCTTATTTCTGGGCCATTGACCGGGACAAGGACCTGACCTTCGACCCGATCCTGTCCACGGAAGGCTGGCCGGTCCTGTCCGGCGAGTACCGGCAGCGGTTTGGCGATGGCGAACACTACACAAGACTCTCGGGCACGCGCGACGATGCTCTGGCCGACCAGAGCCGGTTTCGCGGTCACATCGATTCCGAGACACGTTTTTCCATCAACGATCTCTGGCGCTGGGGACTGGACGTCAAACTCGTAAGCGACGACACCTATCTGCAGAGATACGGGTTCCGGAGCCCTGATACGCTCAACAATCACCTATACTTCGAGGGATTCGGATCGAGAAGCTACGCGGTCGGTGAAGCGTATTACTTCCAGGGTCTGCAGCAGGAAGACGAGCAGGCCGAAATTCCGATCGTGGCACCGAAGTTCGACTACAACTATGTCAGCGAACCGAACAGTTTCGGCGGCATAACGACCATGGACGCCAATTTTCAGGCCTTGACCCGCGAAGAGGGCGCGACAAGCCAGCGGATCAGCGTTATCCCCGGCTGGGAAATTTCCCACACCGACAGTCTGGGCACGATCACGAGTTTCCGGACATCGCTTCAGACAGACCTCTACAACACCCACGACGTAACAACGCCAACGGAAACGGAAAGCGGTGTCTATGGCCGCATCTTCCCGCAGGCCATCGTCACATGGCGGTATCCCTGGGTGCGGCGGATCAGAACAAGCAGCCAGATTCTTGAACCCCTCACCGCATTGGTTCTCGCGCCGAATGGCAGCAATCCCGACGCCATCCCCAACGAAGACAGCCTCAGCGTTGAGTTCGACGAAACCAACTTGTTCAGCGCGAACCGGTTCGCCGGCAATGATCGCGTCGATAGCGGGCAACGGGTGGTCTATGGGCTGCGCACCGGGTTCTTCGGGAGTTCCGGGGGAGCCACAACCCTGATCGTGGGCCAGTCCTACCAATTCCGGGATTCGAGCCGGTTCAACAACGGCTCGGGTCTCGAAGATCAGTTATCCGACATCGTGGCCAGCGTGCAGGTTTCGCCAAACAACTTCTTCGACCTGCTTTACAAGACCCGCATCGACAAGGATTCCTTCCGCGCCCGGCGCACGGAAATCAAGACTACCGCCGGTCCGCGCGCCCTGAAACTCGACCTGAACTATGTGTTTTTCGATCAGACCCGGGATTTCCCCGATCGTGAAGAGGTCACCGCAGGGCTGACCTCCCAGATCACCGAAGCATGGTCGGCACGGGTCGATACGCGGCGCGACCTGACATCGGACGGTGGCCCCCTCTCTTATGGTGCCTCGCTTTTCTATAGATGCGACTGCATGGACTTTGAGCTAAGATACCGGAGGGATTTCACGCAGGATCGCGATGTTCCGCCGACGGAATCCCTGACCTTCCGCTTCATTTTCAAGAGCCTAGGACAGGTGTCCTCGGCACTGCTGTAAAAAAGGGAAAACGTGACCCACACACTCGGCTTGTTGCAACGCTGTACTCTTCTGCTGGCATTTGTCCTGACCTTTTCGGCAGCGGCTCAGGCACAGGACGTTCAGCGCATTGCCGCTGTGGTCAACGAAGAGGTGATCTCGATCTTTGATGTGCAACAGCGCATGCAAATTTTGATCGCCTCCTCGGGTCTGCCCAACACTCGCGAAACCCAGCGACGTATCGGACCGCAGGTGCTTCGCGGCCTGATCGATGAGGCCTTGCAGCAGCAGGAGGCCAACCGCCTGAACATTCGAGTCACCGACCGCGACCTTCAGGATGCAGTCGGCCGGGTCGAACAGAACAACAATATTCCGCCCGGCGGCTTCGAGTCCTTCCTGCAACGCCAGGGAATCTCCGTCGAAGCGGCCAAGCAGCAGATCCGCGTCAACATCGCCTGGCAGAAATTGCTGTCCCGCACAGTCATCCCTACGATCGAGATCGGGGAAGAGGCCATTGACGATGTGATCGCACGCATCGAAGCAAACCGGGGCGTGACCGAGTTTCGCGTCGGAGAAATCCTGCTGCCGGTGGACAATCCGGCCGACGCTTCAGACATTCGTACACTCGCCGAGCGGTTGGTTCAGCAGTTGCGCGGAGGTGCAGATTTCCGAGCCGTCGCCCAGCAGTTTTCAAAAAGTGCCAGCGCAGCCACTGGTGGCGATATCGGTTGGGTTCTGCCTGGCGAACTCGAGGGTCCCATCAACACTGCGCTGACCGGTATGGAGGTCGGCCAGATCTCCGAACCGCTGGACGTCTCGGACGGAATTGCCATCATCACTCTCATCGAACAGCGGACTAACGCGCCGCCCGATGAAGGCGACCGGGTTGTCCGGCTCAGGCAACTCCTTTTGCTGGTGGCCGAGGACGCCCCGCAAACCGAGGTGGATGCCCAACTCGCCCGGGCCCGAGAGATCGCCACCAGTGTGAATGGTTGTCCGGCCTTTGCGGCCGCAGCCGAGGAAGCCGGAACGCCACAGCCCAACAAACCGGCGGAATTCCGCCTGAATGATCTTAACGCGGAGCTTCGCGAACTCGCCTCCACCGTACCTGTCGGGCGGGCCAGCGCGCCAATCCGCCAACCTTCGGGAATTCAGGTGGTGATGGTCTGCGATCGTCAGGACAATGCCGGACCGGACCGCGACGAGATCCGCCAGACCTTGCTGCGCGAACGTGTGGGCATGCTCTCACGCCGCTATTTGCGCGATCTGCGCCGGGCGGCCTTCGTCGATCTGCGTGTTTAACGCCGACCAGCTCCCGCCCCTCCGGGAAATCGTCGGGCGCTTTGATATCGCCGCACAAAAGTCGCTCGGTCAGCATTTCCTGTTCGATCTGAACCTGACCCGGCGGGTCGTCTCCGTGGCCGGCAACCTTTCGGGTGTGCAGGTTGTGGAAATCGGCGCCGGACCGGGCGGACTGACCCGAGCGCTGCTGGAGAGCGAAGCCGAACACGTTTACGCCGTGGAGCGCGACCCCCGTGCCGTGAACGCCCTGCGGGAACTGGCACAGCATGCCGGAGGCCGCCTGACGGTCCTGGAGGGCGACGCTCTGTCGCTTGACCTCACCCGGATCATGCCCGGGCCACGGCACGTGATTTCAAACCTGCCCTACAACATTGGCACCCAGTTGCTCATCAACTGGCTGATACAGGCCGACCAGTTCGCGGCCTTTACGCTGATGTTCCAGAAAGAGGTCGCCGAGCGCATCGTCGCGCCCTCGGGCGGCAAGTCCTATGGACGGCTATCCGTTCTGTCCCAATGGCTGACAGAGGCGCGGATCATGTTCGACATCCCGGCGAGCGCCTTCGTGCCTCCGCCCAATGTGACCTCTTCGGTCGTACACATGAAGGTCCGCGCGCACCCCCTGGCGGACGCACAGCGCGAGAAACTGGAGATCGTGACCCGCGCCGCTTTCGGGCAGCGTCGCAAGATGCTCCGCCGCTCACTCGCCCCGATCGGCGGTGCCGCACTTCTTGAAGCCGCCGGCGTCTCCGAAGAAGCCCGGGCAGAAGAACTGACGATCGATCAGTTCTGTGCAATCGCACGTCTGATCTGACCCTGGACGCACCGGGTTCTCCGCAGACTCTCTACTGTCCCTGACGTAAGAGACGCACGAAGTCTGACAGACCTTCCTGGCGCGTTCGCTTGAGCCGTTCAGCCTCCAGAATAGCGCGGACCTGTGTCACACTTTCCTCAAAGGTGTGGTTCACGACCACGTAGTCGTATTCCGACCAATGCGTGATTTCATCGGCAGCCTTGGCCATGCGTCCGGCGATCACATCGGCGCTGTCTTGCGCGCGCGTGTGAAGCCGGCGCTCCAGTTCGGCCGTGGACGGCGGCAAAATGAACACGCTGACAAGGTCATCGCGCGCGCGCTCATCAAGTTGCTGGGTTCCCTGCCAGTCGAGATCGAACAGGACGTCCTGGCCTGCCTGCAAGGCTTCATCGACCGGTCCGCGCGGCGTACCGTAGTAATGGTCGAAGACCTTGGCGTATTCGAGAAGCTCCTGCTGATTGACCATCAGATCAAAGGTAGTCTTGTCGACAAAACGGTAATGTTCTCCGTCAACTTCACCCGGGCGCCGGGGACGCGTGGTGACGGAGATGGAGAGGGACAAATTGTCGTCGCGTTCGAGAACCTCGCGCGAGATGGAGGTCTTGCCGGCGCCCGAGGGCGATGAAAGGACGAGCATCAACCCGCGCCGTTTGATGTGCAGTCCGCCGCTGTCTCCGTCAGCCATTCCCAGCCCCCTATTCGACATTCTGTACCTGTTCGCGGAATTGTTCGATCGTCGCCTTCATCTCAAGGCCAATCTGCGTCAGCTCCACATCTGCAGATTTGGAGCACAGCGTGTTGGCTTCACGATTGAGTTCCTGACACAGGAAGTCCAGGCGTCTGCCGACCGCACCCGCCGCGGTCAGCAATTCCCGCGCCGACGCAATATGCACCTCAAGCCTGTCGATCTCCTCGCGGATATCGGCCTTTCCCACCAGCAGTGCCGCTTCATGAGCCAGACGTTCTTCGGACAGACCGAGATCGGTACCGAGCAACTCGGCGACAATCGACTGAAGCCGGGCCCGAAGCGCTTCGGGTTGCGCTGCCGTGCTGCTGGCCGCCTTCGTCACGAGATCTGAAAGCATGGCCAATTGGCTGCTGAGCACGGTGTCGAGCTGTGCCCCCTCAGCGCCCCGTGCAGCAGCCAGAGCATCAAGCATCTCCTCACCAGACGCGGTCAGGGCCTCAACCCGGGCCGCCAGCGCCTCTTCGGTATCGGCGTCATCGACCATCTCCAGCATGCCGCGGATCGAAAGCAGCCCCTCGATCGTCGGCGCATCCGCCACGATCTCGCCGGCCAGTTCGTCCCGCAGCTCACGGACTTTGGCGAGCAAATCCCGATTCACTCGGTAAGTCGCAGCCCCCTGATCCAGGCGCTCCAACGACAGGCCCAGGGTCACGTTCCCGCGCGCGAAAAGCTTCTTTGCTGCCACCTTCACAGCCTGCTCGGTCGCCTCGTATCCGCCGGGAATCCGGCAACGAACGTCCAGGCCCTTGGCGTTCACGCTCCGTCCCTCCCAGACCCAGGCAAAGCGATCATCCTGACCCGCCGTACGCGCAAATCCGGTCATGCTCTGAACCGTCATGCCGCCCTCCAATTTCGACAGCAGGTGCAACTCACTTTCGGGATGGCTGGTTTTTTCATGCATCGCCTTATAGCTTGGTGCCTCACCCCCAACAAGCAGCCCGCTTGACAAACACAGCCCCATGAGAGCCTTCGCGTCCCCCCGCAACATTCTGATCACCGGCGCCTCAAGCGGGATCGGCGCCGCGCTCGCGCTGGCCTATGCACAACCGGGTCACAGCCTGTTTCTCAGCGGCCGCAACCAGGAACGTCTCGAAGCAGTCGCCCGACAGGCTTCCGGCGCCGGCGCAACGTGCCGGACCCGCGTTCTCGACGTGACGGACCGCAGCGCCATGGCGGACTGGCTCACGGAGTCGGACACGACCGCACCGCTGGATCTTGTGGTGGCAAATGCAGGCATCTCCGCGGGCGCACGCAAACGCAGCGACGCTGTCCGGTATAGCGATACAGAAATCTTCGCCACCAATGTGGATGGCGTGGTCACTACGGTCACGCCGTTGATCTCGGCCATGCAGGCCCGCCGTCACGGCCAGATCGCGGTGATGTCGAGCCTGGCGAGTTTTTACGCGTTTCGCGATGCACCGGCATATTGTGCCAGCAAAGCCGCCGTACGGTATTACGGCGCCGGTTTGCGCCGCAAACTCGCGCCGGACGGGATTGGAGTCAGCGTGATCTGCCCAGGCTTCGTGCGCTCGCGGATGACCGACGCCAATGACTTCCGCATGCCGTTGTTGTGGGAGTCCGACCGCGCGGCTCGTTTCATCCGCAATAAACTCGCCCGCAACCGGGGCACCATCGCGTTCCCGTTGCCTCTCTATTTGGGCGTACGCATGCTCGCGTTGATCTGAACAAACAGACAGGAGAATCCCATGGACCAGAAGTTGAAGGACAAGATCGCACTTGTGACCGGTGCCAGCGGCGGACAAGGGGCCGCCGAAGCGCGCTTGTTTGCCCAGTCCGGAGCCCGGGTTATTCTGGCCGATGTTCAGGACGACAAGGGCGAAGCCGAAGCCAAGTCAATCCGAGATGCCGGCGGCGATGCACAGTATCGTCACCTGGATGTCGCCGATCAGGGCAACTGGCAGCAGGTCATCGACGGGATTCGCGCGGACTACGGCGCGCTCCACATTCTGATCAACAACGCCGGGGTGGCATTGCGTGGCGGGCGGGTCACCAATACCGCGCTGAACGACTGGAACCGGGTCATCGCGGTGAACCTGACCGGGCCGTTTCTGGGCATCCAGACAGCCGCACCGCTGATCCGCGACAGCGGCGGTGGCGCCATCGTCAACACCGGGTCCATCGCCGGCATGACGGGGCATTTCTCGACCGCCTACAGCGCAAGCAAATGGGGCATTCGCGGCGTCACGAAAAGCGCGGCGATGGAACTTCGTGACTGGGGAATCCGGGTCAACACCGTCGCACCCGGGCTGGTTCTGACTCCCCTAGTCGAAGGATCAGACGACTTTATCGATGCCCTGGGGGATCAGACGCCCATGCAGCGTGGTGCCGAACCAGAAGAAATCGCCTCGGTGGTCCTGTTTCTTGCCTGCGACGATTCAAGCTACATCACCGGCCATGACATCGCCGTCGATGGCGGCTTCCTTGATTTCGGCGGCTACAACCGGGTCATCAATCAGGTGATGGAACAGCCCGGGCAGAAGGTCTGAACGGCCTTCAGACCGCTTTAGTTGCCACCATGCCCCTTATGTCCACCATGCCCGCGCGCACCGGCGGGACCGACCGTAACCTCGAGTTCAATCTACCCGGCATCACGGAATGTCAGCGTGACAGGGAAGGTTTCACCCTCGCTCAGACCGCGATGCAGACCGATCAGCATGATGTGATTGCCACCGGGCTGCAGAATCGTCGGGGCGCCCGGAGCGACCTCAAACGCCTCCACCGCGCGCATTTTCATGACGCCCTTGTCCATCAGATGCGTATGCAACTCGACTTTCTCGGCAATGTCGGAGGCTGCAGATAAAAGCAGATCGGGCGCATCGCCCATATTTGTGAGTTCCAGAAACACCGCACCCGTCCTGGCGGTCGGCGTCGTCGCGCGCGACCAGACATTGCTGGTTTTAATACCCTTGGACATCTGCTCCTGGCTCATGTCGCCATGTTTCATCGTGTTCCCGGCGCCGTGCTTCATATCGGCGGCCATGCCAATCGAAGGTGCCATCAACAACGACGCACTCACCAAAGCTGCTTTGAACAAACCCGAATTCATAGGCTCCACTCCTTCTGGTCTTAACATTAGATTAACCTAATGTTAGGACCAGAAGGCATTCGTGTCACTGCGACGCATACGCGCAGTCCTAGCGATTTTGCCGCTGGATGCGCCGCCATTTGGCAACGTTGCGGTTGTGCTCCGCCAGGGTTCTGGCAAACGCGTGTCCGCCGGTGCCGTCGGCAACAAAATAGAAATACCGGGTGTCCTCGGGGTTGAGCGCGGCCGCAATACTGCCCTCCCCCGGATTTGCGATAGGGGCCGGCGGCAAGCCGTCGCGGGTATAGGTATTGTATAGGTGATCGGTCTCCAGATGCCGGAAGAGCAACCGCGCGGTGAATTCGCCATTCTCTGTGCGCAGTCCGTAAGCCACGGTCGGATCTGATTGCAGGCGCATGCCCCGATTCAGACGATTGATGAAGACACCGGCCACTTTCCCGCGTTCTTCGGGCACGGCCGTCTCGCGCTCGATAATAGACGCCAGCACGACTGCTTCCTCGGGCGAGTTCAGCGGCAAGCCTTCGGCGCGTTGCGCCCAGAGCCGGGCCACCGTCTCTGTCATAGCTGCCTGCATCCGTGCCACAACACCGTTCCGGCTATCGCCCCAGGAATAGTGATAGGTCTCCGGCAGGAGTGTTCCTTCACCGATTTTGTCGGACTCGGGAACCGGTCCGGTCAGGCCTTCTGCCTGGCTCAGTTCGGCCAGCATCTGGCGCGTTGTCAGGCCCTCGGCAAAGGTTATGCGACGAACGACGACGTCGCCATCCTGCAATTTGGCAATGGCATCGCGCAGACTGATGCCGGGAGAAAACATGTACTCTCCCGCACGCATCAGCCGATCCGGGGCGAAGGTCCGCAAAGAAATTTGTACCAGGCGCGCATCAGACACGACCCCGTTCTCGGTCAGCGCCCGGGCAATATCACGACCGGTCGCACCGGCAGGAATAATCAGACGGGTTTCGGCCATGAGCGGTCCCGGGTCCGAATAGGCCCGATTCAACATGACGATGGCGCCGCCACCCACGGTCGCCGCGGCTATCAGCATCAGGACAAAACCCGACAGCAGCCAGGTCCATCGCCGCCGTGGCGGTCTTTCCAGAGGAGTTTCGGAGATCTCGTTCATGACCCGGTCATGATACCCGGGAAATATGGAATCGCGAGGGTCAGACTTCGGCGAAAACCAGGCTGGCATTGGTGCCGCCAAAGCCGAAGGAATTGCTCAAAGCATTGCGAACAGGCCGCTCCTTGGCTGTATGCGGCACAAGGTCGATATCGCAGGCATCCGACGGATCGTCGAGGTTGATCGTCGGTGGCACGACATTGTTGTTGATCGCCATGATCGAGTAGATCGCTTCGACTGCACCCGCCGCACCGAGCAAATGGCCGATGGCCGACTTGGTCGAGGACATCGACAACTCGTAGGCGTGATCACCGAACAGACGTTTGACTGCACCCAGCTCGATCTCGTCCCCGAGCGGGGTCGAGGTGCCGTGCGCATTCACGTAGTCGATATCCTCGCGGTTGATGCCGGCACGTTTGAGAGCAGCTTCCATCGAACGGTAGCCGCCGTTCCCGTCCTCTGCCGGCGCGGTGATGTGATGTGCATCACCGGATAGGCCATAGCCGGTCACCTCGGCATAGATCTTGGCGCCGCGCGCCTTGGCATGCTCGTATTCCTCAAGCACGACAACACCGGCACCCTCACCCATGACGAAGCCGTCCCGGCCCTTGTCATAGGGTCGGGACCCCTTTTCGGGGGTGTCGTTGTATCCGGTCGAAAGTGCCCGGCAAGCTGCAAATCCGGCGATCCCGATCCGGCAGATCGCGGCTTCCGCGCCCCCGGCAACCATCACATCGGCGTCGTCCCACATGATCAGCCGGGCCGCATCTCCGATTGCGTGAGCCCCGGTCGAACAGGCCGTCACCACGGCATGGTTGGGGCCCTTGAATCCATAGCGGATCGAGATCTGGCCCGATGCCAGGTTGATCAGGGCAGATGGAATAAAGAATGGCCCCACCTTGCGGGGGCCCTTCTCGTTCAGCAGCGTCGAGCCTTCATAGATCGTCTGCAGGCCGCCGATGCCAGAGCCGATCATGACGCCAGTGCGCTCCTGATCGTACTCCGCATCCGGCTTCCAGCCGGAATCCTCAACCGCTTCCACAGCCGCCGATATGCCATAGACTATAAACTCGTCGATCCGGCGCTGATCTTTGGCCGGCACATAGTCATCGGCATTGAACGTGCCGTTGCTCCCGTCACCGCGCGGCACTTGCGCGGCGATTTTCGTAGGCAGGTCCGACACATCGAACTTTTCGATAGCAGATGCCCCGGACTCACCATTGGTCAGGCGGGTCCAGTTATGGTCGAGGCCCACGCCGAGCGGCGTGACGAGACCCATTCCGGTGACAACGACACGTCTCATAGGATTCCGATGCGCTGTTTTACGGTTGCATGACCAGCGCGGTGCGAACCGCCCGGGTCAGGTGCCGAAAGTCAGTCAGCAGCTTCTTCGAGGAACTTCACGGCGTCGCCGACCGTGAGAATCTTCTCGGCCGCGTCGTCAGGGATTTCACACCCGAACTCTTCCTCGAATGCCATGACGAGTTCAACGGTGTCGAGGCTGTCCGCGCCCAGATCATCGATGAAACTTGCATTCTCGGTTACTTTGCCCTCATCGACACCCAGGTGTTCGACAACGATTTTTTGGACGCGTTCGGCAATATCGCTCATTTCAGCCTGCCCTCAATTTCTTGTTTCGTTATCCCGCAGGGGGACGATTTCCCAATCCCGAAACGGGATCGTTTCTACGACAACGATTTAAGACGATTCGGTGACCAAGTGCCCCCGAAAACGACCATCGATCCCTATCACAGCGCATATGCACGAGCCAGAGACCGTAATCCACAGTGAAGGTAGGCCGCGACTTAGCTTCGTTCGCGCGTAACGTCAAGCCACGCACATCACGCAATCGTCTAGATCATCGCCATTCCGCCATTCACATGCAGTGTCTGGCCCGTCACATAGGATGCCTCGTCGCTCGACAGATAGACCGCGCAGGCCGCGATATCATCCACTACGCCGAGCCGCCCCGAGGGGATGCGCTCGAGCAGTGCGGCCTTCTGATCGTCCGACAGGGCATCAGTCATCGGGGTTTCGATGAACCCGGGCGCGATACAGTTCACGGTGAGCCCCCGGCTTGCAACCTCCTGAGCCAGGGCCTTCGACATCCCGGTCAGACCAGCTTTCGACGCAGCGTAATTCGCCTGCCCCGGATTGCCGGTTGTACCGACCACGGAGGTTATCGTGACCACACGGCCCCAACGTGCCTTCATCATGCCGCGCAACACGCCCCGAGTGAGCCGGAAGGCAGAGGACAGGTTCACGTCGATCACCTGTTGCCATTCTTCGTCTTTCATGCGCATCGCGAGATTGTCGCGCGTCAGGCCGGCATTGTTTATCAGGATATCCACACCACCGGCCACCTCGCCCGCTGCGGCAATCAATGCATCAGGGGCATCCGGCTCGGACAGGTTGGCCGCAACCGCATGACACCGGTCACCCAGATCGGCAGCCAGACCTTCTAGCTTCTCGATCCGGGTGCCGCTGGCGACAATCATCGCACCCCGCGCATGAAGCTGGCGGGCAATGGCACCGCCGATACCTCCCGATGCGCCGGTGACCAGCGCGGTCTTGCCTTCAAGATCGAACATAGCGTTCCTCTTCTTGTTCTTTGGGGGTGTTTAGAGCGACCCGAGAAAATCTTCGATGTCGGCAGGTGTTCCGATCGCCCGGCTCGACATGTCGCGGTCGATCCGGCGTACCAGACCTGACAGGACCTTCCCGGCGCCGAGTTCGCAGAGTTCTTCGACGCCCAGATCGCGCATGGCCAGCACACTTTCACGCCAACGCACGCGGCTGGTCACCTGCTCGATCAGCAGGTTGCGAATATCATCGGGGTCGGAAACGGGTTCAGCCGTTACATTGGCAATCAGCGGCGGATTGGGGGCCGACATGTTCGCCGAAGCCAGCGCATAGGTCATGACGTCCGCTGCGGGATCGAGCAAGGCACAGTGAAACGGTGCGCTGACCGTCAGCATCATCGCCCGTTTCGCGCCACGCTCCTTGGCGATCTCCACAGCCCGTTCGACGGCCTCGGTGTTTCCGCTCACCACGACCTGCCCGTCCGAGTTGTCGTTTGCCACATCGCAGACCTGATCCGAGGCGGCATCCGCGGCAATCGCTTCCACCTCTTCCAGGGCCGGGCCCAGGATTGCGGCCATTGCACCCTGCCCCACCGGGACAGCGGCCTGCATGGCCTCGCCGCGGGTCTGCAGAAGCCGTGCGGTTTCCGCCAGAGGCAGTGCGCCGGCGGCGGCGAGCGCCGAGTATTCACCCAAACTGTGTCCGGCCACGAAGGACGCCAGGTCGGCGATCTTGGTTCCGCCTTCGGATTCAATCACCCGCACCACCGCCATACTGACCGCCATCAGGGCCGGCTGGGCGTTCTCGGTCAGGGTCAGTTCCTCGATCGGGCCTTCGAACATGATCCGGCTGAGCCGGTGTTCCAGCGCGTCGTCAACTTCCTCAAAGACCAGCTTGGCGGCGGGAAAGGCATCCGCCAGCGCCAGACCCATTCCCACTTCCTGACTTCCCTGTCCCGGAAAGACAAATGCACGGCTCATTTTGGAATTTCCCCTCAATGTCTCTTTCGGTCAGTCATATAGGCGCTCACGCAGCGTCGCAAGACACCGCAAGGAAGCGCTTGCACCGACAAGTCCAACTAGTGTATTCCCGCGCTTCATTCGGTGGCGGGGAGAAATCCGCACCGTTCTCCTTGCCGGTGACGCATTGGGCCCACCGGATATGACCGTGCAGCCGCGGCCCGTGAACGGGGCGATCGGCGGCGGTCAGTAAACAGCCAAAGGGAGTCGCAGCATATGCCACTCTATGAACACGTCTTTATTGCGCGTCAGGATGTATCCGGCGCGCAGGTTGATGAGATCGTCAACACCTTCACCGGTGTCGTTGAAAGCGGCGGCGGCAAGGTCGTCGAGACCGAGTCCTGGGGTCTTCGCAACCTCACCTACCGGATCAAGAAAAACCGGAAGGGCCACTACGTTCTGATGAACATCGACGCACCGTCGGATGTCATCAACGAACTCGAACGCCAGCAGCGCATCCACGAAGACATCCTTCGATATATGACTTTGCGCGTTGACGAGCACGAAGAACTGCCGACCGTCATGATGCAGGGCCGCAACGAACGCGGTTCGCGTCGGGACGACGATGACGGCGAAAGATCCGCACCGCGTGCAGAAGCCGCCAAGACCGAGGACGCCCCGGTAGCCGCCGCGGCTCCGGCCGATGACGCAGCCGCGTCGAGCTCCGATTCAGACAGCGAAGGGGAGAAAGAATAATGGCTATGGGACCCCGCTCAGGTGGCGGCGGCGGCGGTGGCCGTCGTCCGTTCTTCCGCCGTCGCAAGACCTGCCCGTTCACCGGCGAGAATGCGCCGCGGATCGACTACAAGGATACGAAATTGCTGAGCCGATACATTTCGGAACGCGGCAAGATCGTGCCGAGCCGTATCACGGCTGTCTCGGCAAAGAAGCAACGTGAACTGGCACGCGCCATCAAGCGCGCCCGTTTCATGGCGCTGCTGCCCTACGTCCTCGACTGAGGCACGGATCGTCTTTCGCATTTGCGCGAACGACACGGATGCGATGATGCAAGGCACGGCCAAAAACTTCGTCCTGACGCTTGCCGCCGGTGCGGCAGCGGCGCTGATTTTCGCGGCTCCGTTCGCGTTGGGGCTGGGTGCTGTCGCGCCGCTGACCCTCACCGGCGTGCTGCTGATGGCCGCCAGTCTGGGGCTCGGACTGCTGGCCGCCATCGGAGCCGGCGTGACCGGCCTGATGCTGGTCTTCGCCCTGGTAATCGTTTTTGCACTCAGTTCGGAGCCGGTTGTCCTGTTCGCGGGACTTTTTGCCATTCCAGTGGTTTTTGCTGTACAGCAACTCCAGCGGTCACGAACGACCTCTCTGGGCTACATCGAATGGCATCCGCCCCTGAACGTGATGGCCTGGCTTCTCGCCGGCGCACTGCTTGCCATGTGTGTGTTTGCGGCCATGGTCATTCAGGGAAACACGGATCTGCCCTTCCTGACGCGGTCCTTTCTTGAACCGGCCCTCACGGGTTTGATGCCGGAACTCGGTTTTCATCGTACGCGTGCTCTGGTGGATGTTCTGAATCCGCTATTTCCGGGCGGGATTGTTGCGGCCTGGCTGCTGATGCTGTCCATCGCAACGGCCGGCGCGCTTGCGTTGCTGCACTTTGCGGGCGCCTTGCGGCGTCCGGCACCGCGCATGGAAGAACTCCGCCTGCCGCTTTGGATTCCCTTCGCCTTCGGGCTTGCGATTCTGTTCGTGATCGTTGGGGACTTCAATCTGGCCTATCTGGGACAGAATGCGGCGCTGGCCCTGCTGGTGCCCATGTTCCTGGCCGGTGCCGGAACGTTCCACGCCATCGCGCGCCGAACACCAATCTCTTATCTCGTTATCGCCGTGTTCTACGGCTTTATAATCGTCTTCCCGCCCCTTATCGCAGTTGTTGCGTTGATCGGCGTGGCGGACCAAACCCTCGAACTTCGCCGCCGCTTCGGGCGCGTCCCGGCCGGCCTGGAGGTGTGACATGGAAGTAATTCTTCTCGAACGTATCGAAAAACTCGGCCAGATGGGCGATGTGGTAAAGGTAAAGCCGGGCTATGCGCGCAACTTCCTCTTGCCGCAGAAAAAGGCCCTGCGCGCAACCGACGGCAACAAAAGCCAGTTCGAAGCTCAGCGAGCTCAGCTGGAAGCCGAGAACCTAGAACGCCGCAAGGATGCCGAGGCCGTCGCGGCAAAGCTCGACGATCTAGACATCGCGCTGATCCGTCAGGCGGGCGACAACGGCCAGCTCTATGGTTCGGTCAGTGGTCGCGACATTGCCGACTCTGTCACCGAATCAGGCGTGACGATCTCGCGCGGTCAGGTCATGCTCGACCGTCCGATCAAGGAACTCGGGCTGCATCCGGTGCGTATTTCGCTGCACCCGGAAGTCCAGGTGGAAGTCACGATCAATGTGGCGCGCACCGAGGACGAAGCAGCAACCCAGCGCGAACGCGGTCTGTCGATCACCGAGATCGCCGAGGAAAGCGAAGCGGCCGAGGCGGCACTGGCCCTGGCCGAGGAAGCGCTCGCGATTGCCGATGACAAGGGTGCGGAAGCCGCAGCTGTTGAGGGCATGGTCGAAGAGGACGTCGCCGAACGGGTGGCAGAGGAAGCCGACGGAAGTCCGGACGAATCTGCGGACGCCGAACCTGCTGAAGCTGCGGGTGACGCGGACAGCGATGAGGAAAAATCCTGATCGTGAAATCGGTTTTGCCCGTTTGAAAGAGTTTTGCTAGCTTTTACCCCGATGACGTAACGCAATTGCAACACGGGGGAAGCGATGCTTTTGGCTCGGTTTCTCGACGCCGTCATTGTAGAGGGTGACCTGGCCCTCATCGATGCGCGCGGTCAGTCATACAAATTCGGCAATGGAGCCGCGCCTGAAGTTGCCATTCGGCTTCACACCCGCGCAACAGAGCGGCGGCTGCTGCTGCACCCCAGGCTTGCCGTCGGCGAAGCCTATATGGACGGGACCCTAACAATCGAAGAAGGGTCGCTGTTCGATCTGATCGACCTGATCGGTCGCAACATCGAGTCGTTCGAGCACCACTGGCTGTCGGATTTCAGCGCGAGCGTAAGCCGGATGTTCCGGCGCCTCCAGCAGTACAATCCGATCGGCAAGGCGCAGAAGAACGTCGCTCATCACTACGATCTCTCCGACGATCTTTACGATCTCTTCCTGGACAGCGACCGACAGTATTCCTGTGCGTATTTCGACGGCACCCACAACGATCTCGAACGCGCCCAACACGACAAGAAACGGCACATCGCGGCCAAGCTGCTGCTGCGCGAACCCGGGATGAAGGTTCTCGATATCGGTTCGGGCTGGGGCGGTATGGGCCTCTATCTGGCGCAGGAAACCGGCGCCGATGTGACCGGCGTGACGCTGTCCCGCGAACAGCACAAGGTCAGCGAACGGCGTGCACGCGACGCCGGACTTTCCGATCAGGTCCGCTTCAAACTTCAGGATTATCGCGACGAGCCGGAAACATATGACCGGATCGCTTCAGTGGGCATGTTCGAGCATGTCGGCGCGGTGCACTATCAGGAGTATTTCGACAAGGTACGCCAGCTTCTCAAGGATGACGGGGTCTTCCTGCTGCACTCCATCGGCCGGATGGAACCGCCCGGAACGACCAACTCGTGGCTGCGGAAATACATCTTCCCCGGCGGCTACACCCCGGCGCTCTCCGAGACCCTGGCGGCAATCGAAAAGGCCGGGCTCTGGGTGACCGATATCGAGATTTTGCGCCTGCACTATGCCGACACGCTGCACCTCTGGTACGAACGCTTCATGGAACAGCGTGAGCAGGCTCTTCAACTCTATGATGAACGCTTCTGCCGCATGTGGGAGTTCTACCTGATCGGCTGTGAGATTGCCTTCCGGCGCATGGGTCAGATGGTCTTCCAGATCCAGATCGCAAAACGGCAGGATGCCGTCCCCCTGACCCGCGACTACATCACGGACTGGGACCGCGATATGATGCGCGACAACAGCAAAGCGGCGGAATAGAACATCTCCGCATCCCCTGTTTAGTCCGGAAACAGTCGTGCCTGAAATTTATGTCGATGCAGACGCCTGCCCGGTGAAGGACGAAATCGTCCGGGTGGCAGAGCGTCATCAACTCAAGGTCAAACTCGTCAGTAACAGCGGCATGTTCGGCTTCCACGGCCACCCGCTTGTGACCCAGACGGTGGTCAGCGAGGCCGCAGCGACAGACGACGGCATGGTCTTCGCCAACGACGCCATTCGCGCGCCGCTTGGCGATGACACACCTTCCGTCCTCGCCGGGCGCAAGGTCGTGCTTGGGATCCGTTCCGAGCATGTGCGGGTCAACAGCGGTCCAAACGCGGGTGAGGTGCGCATTGTCGAACCGCTGGGAGACGCCTCGCTCGTCTTCTTCGAGTTTGGCAATGCCGACCGGCTGGTCGCCAAAGTGGACCCGGACCTCGAGTTCCGTGCCGACGACAGGCTGACCTTCGAATTCGAGCCTGAGAACTGCCACCTGTTCGATGCGGAGAGCGGTGTTCGCCTCAACTAGCAGACGACCGCGAGAACAAAGGCCAACCCGTTAACCCGGCAGCACCACCACGGTCCCGACCTGGCGGCCGTCTTCAACCATCACGTGTGCCTGACCGATCTCCTCCAGCGGGAATTCGGCGGCCACACGATTGGTCAGCTTGCCCTCGGCCATCCAACGCGAAATATCCACCACACTCTGCTGTTTGAAGGCCTCCGGCATCGTGAAACAGCCGATGATGTGAAGCGTCGGTGACTTCATCAGCACCGGATAGAACGGGAACGGCACAACCGGTTCGGCCATGGAGGCATAGGCAGCGATGACCGCACCGGTTTTCAGCACCTTGGCGGTGACGCCGATATTGCCGCCAAGCTCGACCTCGACCACCCGGTCCACACCCTTACCGCCGGTGAGTTCCAGAACCCGTTCGGCGACGTCCTCGGTCTTGTAGTTGATTGTGTAGGTAGCGCCGTCTTCGCGTGCGCGGGCAGCTTTTTCATCAGAGCTGACCGTGCCGATCACCGTCGCACCGCCATTGCGGGCCATCTGGACAGCATAGTTGCCGACCGCGCCGGCCGCACCGGTCACCAGAATGGTTTGTCCCTCGACTGCTCCGTCCCGATACACCGCCGCATGCGCCGTCATGGCCGGAATGCCAAGACAGGCTCCCTCGGAGAAACTCTGACTTTCGGGCAAAGGATTGGCCCGCGAGGCATCGAGGGCGATGTATTTTGCCGCCGTGCCTTCGGCCCGGCCCAGTTGCCCCTCATAGAGCCAGACCCGCTCTCCGATGCGTCCGGCATCCACGCCGGCGCCAACCGCCTCGATCACCCCGGCGCCATCAAAATGGGGGATCATGCGATCGCCGCGCATCGGCCAGCGACCACCGTTGCGTCCCTTGACGTCCAGTGGGTTGATCCCCGAAGCGTGAACACGCACGAGGACCTGCCCCTCGGCGGCCTCGGGTGTTTCATATTCGCCGATCTCGAAAACCTCCGTCGCCGGACCGAATTTCGAATGCCAAACTGCGCGCATATTTTGTTCCCCCATGATCAAGTGCCTGATTTTGGACAATATAGTCCTGCATGTTGTTTCGGAAAGTCAGCCGGAAAAAGGCGGGTCACGATATTTCGCAAGCTTGCAAGCGGAATTCAGCCGGGGTTTTCCCCATGTTCCTCCAGACTCACCGAACAAGGCTAGACTGTCGAAAAGATGACACCACTAGGGTGCGCCCATGACCACAAGCGATATGACAGACCAGATGGCCGATGAAACCGCCAACGTGACTCCTCTTCATGGAGATGAAAACGTACCGGGATTCCGCTCTCCGCCCCATAACTTCGAAGCTGAAATGGCGCTGCTCGGCGCGATTCTGGTGAACAATCGCTCTTTCGAGCGGGTCCAGGAATTCCTGCTCGCCGAACATTTCGCCGATCCGGCCCATGGGCGTGTCTATGAAGCCTGCGCCCATCTGATCGAGCGCGGCCAGATTGCCGATCCGGTCACCCTGAAGAACTACTTCAAGGATGACGAAGACCTGCAGGCCATCGGCGGTCAGGCCTATATTGCCGAACTCGCCAACGCGGTGATCACAATTCAGAACGCCGGCGATCTCGGCAAGGAAATCTACGACTGCTTTCTGCGCCGGGAGCTGATCGATATCGGCGACCATGTGGTCAATGCGGCCTATGAATACGAGATCGATGCGCCCGCCCCGCAGCAGATCGAGCGCGCCGAGGAAATGCTGTTCCAGCTCGCCGAACAGGGTTCCGCCGAAACCGGATTCCGGGATTTCAAGAGCGCGGTCACCGGCGCCATCGACATGGCCGCCGCCGCCTACAAGCGCGACGGCGAACTGGTCGGGGTACCGACCGGGTTCACCGACGTGGACAACCTTCTCGGCGGGTTGCACGAATCCGACCTCGTAATCATTGCCGGACGTCCGTCGATGGGCAAAACCGCATTCGCGACCAACATTGCCTATAACGCGGCATCGTCGAAAAAGCTGGTCGAAGGCCCCGACGGCACCGATATCGAGCAATCCGAGAGCGTGGCTTTCTTTTCGCTGGAAATGTCGGCCGAACAGCTTGCCACGCGTATCCTGTCCGAACAGGCCCATGTACGTTCGGACTCGATTCGGCGCGGGGATGTGCGCGAGGAAGAATACAACCGCGTCTTCGCGGTGGCCCAGGCACTGCACAGCCTGAAGCTCTTCATCGACGACACGCCGGCTTTGACGATCTCGCAGATCCGGACCCGTTCGCGCCGTCTCAAACGCCAGCACGGGCTGAGCCTGATCATTGTCGATTACCTGCAGCTCATCAATCCGCCGGCCAACAGCCGCGGGGACAATCGGGTGCAGGAGGTCTCACAGATCACGCGGGGCCTGAAGGCTCTGGCCAAGGAGCTGAACGTGCCGGTCATCGCGCTCAGTCAGCTTTCGCGTGCGGTCGAGCAACGCGAGGACAAGCGCCCGCAGCTTTCCGATCTGCGTGAATCGGGCTCGATCGAACAGGACGCCGATGTCGTCTCGTTCATCTATCGCGAAGAGTACTACAAGGAACGTGAACGCCCGACGCCGCGCGACAACGAGAAACAGGAAACCTATCTGGAGCGGGAAACCCGTTTCAACGAGTTGCTCGAGCAGTGCCGCAACAAGGCCGAAGTGATCGTTGCCAAACAGCGCCACGGCCCGATCGGTACCGTCACGCTGCAGTTCAACGGCGACTTCACCCAGTTCGCGGACCTCAAGGCCGACACCTACCTGCCCGAGGAACGGTTCTAGAGCCTTGGTTGCGGGCAATAGCACGATCCCCGGCGAGACCGGCGCCACACTGATCGTCGATCTGGATGCGATCGCGCGGAATTACCAACTGCTGCAGGGCTCATGTCCCCACGCCGAAATCGGTGCCTCGGTAAAGGCCGATGCCTACGGGCTCGGACTGGCCCCGGTCGCGCGCCTGCTCGCGCAGCAGGGATGCCGTATTTTCTTTGTCGCAACACCCGATGAGGGACAACAGCTCCGCGAGATTTTGCCCGACGCCGAGATCGTGGTCCTGAACGGACCGGGCCGGGATGAGGCCGGTCTGTTTCTGGAGGCCGGCCTGACGCCGGCACTCAACAGCCTGGAGCAAATCAAGCTATGGCAGGATCGCCCTGCCGGGGACGTCGCTCCCGCCTATCTCCATCTGGATACCGGCATGAACCGGCTGGGACTGGACAGCTCCGATATCGATGTTCTCGTCGCGGACCCCGCGCGGCTCCGGGGCATCGAAATCTCGACGGTCATGAGCCATCTGGCCTGTGCCGACACGCCTGAACACGAGATGAACCGGAAACAGCTTGATCGCTTCCGGGCGCTTCGGGACCGTGTCGAGAGCCTCATGGGTCCGCTGCGGGCAAGCCTCGCAAACTCTCCGGGCATCTTTCTGGGGCCGGATTTCCATTTCGATCTGACCCGCCCCGGCGCAGCTCTCTATGGCATCTCACCGAGTCTCGAGCGACCCAACCCCCTGCGCCAAGTTATTGAAATTAATGCAAAAGTTCTGCAAGTGCGGAACGTTGACACCCCCATGACCGTTGGATACGGTGCCGCGCATCGCGTTGAAAAACCGACTCGAATCGCCACCGTGGCGGCGGGATATGCCGATGGGTATCCGCGCGCGGCGGTAAGCAGAACCGGCGGCCGGATGCACGCCAGCATCGCCGGTTACAACGTGCCCTTGTTTGGACGGGTCTCCATGGATTTGATCACACTCGACATCACCGAACTGCCCGACGAATTTGCTGTCGCCGGGCAACCGGTCGAATTGCTCGGTCCCCATGTCACGCCCGACGAACTCGCCACGTCAGCAGGAACAATCGGGTATGAAATCCTGACAGGTTTGGGCAATCGCCTGAACCGGATCTACAAAGGCGGTCAGTCCTGACAATGCGGTTTCTACGCGCCATCGGACGGGGCACGATTGCCACCTTTGCCGTGATCGGCCGCATCTCGGTATTTGCCGGCAACGGGCTGTATCACAGCGTGCGCCCGCCCTGGTATCCGCGGCTGATTCTCCGCCAGATGGTCGAGATCGGTTACTACTCGCTTCCGGTTGTGGGCCTGACGGCCATTTTCACCGGCATGGTGCTGGCGCTCCAGAGTTTCAGCGGCTTTGCCTTTGCCGGGGAAGCAGCCATCGCCAATGTGGTCGTCTGGGGCATCACCCGCGAGCTGGGCCCGGTGCTGGCGGGCCTCATGGTGGCGGGACGGATCGGCGCGGCGATGGCTGCTGAGATCGGCACCATGCGGGTCACCGAGCAAATCGACGCCCTGACCACACTTTCGACCAACCCCTTCAAGTATCTCGTCGCGCCGCGCCTGATCGCGGCTGTGGCCATGCTGCCATTGCTCGTGCTTGTCGCCGATGTGATCGGCGTGCTCGGTGGGTTTATCGTGTCGGTCCTCGATTTCGGGTTCAATCCGACGACCTATCTCAAGAGCACCTGGGACAGCCTCGACACCCAGGGCTTCGTCTCGGGCCAGGTCAAGGCCGCCGTCTTTGGCTTCATCGTCGCGTTGATGGGGACCTATCACGGCTACAATTCCAAGGGCGGCGCCCAGGGCGTGGGTCAGGCAACCACAAATGCCGTGGTTTCGGCCTCGATCCTGCTGCTGTTGTTCAACTTCATCATCACCGCGCTCTTCTTCGCCGCATGACGACGGATACCGACACGGCAAAAATCGAGGTCCGGGACCTGCACAAATCCTTCGGGCCCAAACATGTGCTGCGCGGCGTCAATCTGACGGTGGCAGCCGGCGAATCTCTCGCGGTGATCGGGGGATCGGGTACCGGCAAGTCGGTCCTGATCAAGAACCTGATCGGTTTGATGGAACCGGATTCCGGTTCCATCCGGATCGATGGTGAGGAAGAGGTGCACATGGCATCGCATGAGCGCGAACGCGTTACTCGCAAATTCGGGATGCTGTTCCAGGGCGCAGCCCTGTTCGACAGCCTGACCGTCTGGGAAAACGTGGCCTTCGGGCTGATGGAAAGCCAGGGCATGAACCGCCGCGAGGCCCGGAAACTTTCACTGGAGGCCATGATCCAGGTGGGTCTCGACACCGATATCGCGGATCGTTCCCCCGCCGAACTGTCGGGCGGCATGCAGAAACGCGCCGGCCTGGCCCGTGCCATTGCCACAAGACCCGAGATTCTGTTCTTCGACGAACCGACCACCGGCCTCGACCCGATCATGGGAAGCGTGATCGATGACCTGATCGTGCGGTCGGTCCGCGAACTGGGGGCAACGGCGCTCACGATTACACATGACATGGCGAGCGCACGGCGAATCGCCGACAATGTGGCCATGATCTACGAGGGTCGGATCATCTGGCACGGGCCGGTTGCCGATATCGACCACTCGGGGAACGAGATGCTCGATCAGTTCATTCACGGTCGCCCGGACGGGCCGATCCAGCTTCGGGTTGCGAGCTGATATGGCGCGTGCGGCCAATCGATTTGTCTGCCAGTCCTGCGGAGCCGTGCACGGCAAATGGACCGGCAAATGCGATTCCTGCAACGAGTGGAATTCCATCGTCGAGGAATCCTCGGAAGCCACGGTGCCCAAGGGGGTCTCGCGCGCAGGCGGCAAGCCTGTCGCCTTCACCTCACTGGACGGCGCACCCGAAAACCGCGAACGCCGCCTGACCGGCCTGAAGGAACTCGACCGCGTCTGCGGTGGCGGGTTCGTACCCGGCTCGGCGCTTCTGGTGAGCGGTGACCCCGGCATCGGCAAATCGACCCTGTTGCTGCAGGCCGCTGCCCTGCTCGCCAAGTCCGGTACCGCGGTCGCCTATATCTCCGGCGAGGAGGCCATCGACCAGATTCGACTCCGCGCGAGCCGCCTGGGCCTGGCCGATGCGCCGGTCTCACTCGCCGCCGCGACGAACATCCGGGATATTCTCGCCGCCCTGGATTCCACGGAGACCGCAGAAGTCGCAATCATCGATTCGATCCAGACCATGTATGTGGATACGCTGGATTCGGCACCGGGCACGGTCGCGCAGGTGCGCACCTGCGCCCAGGAACTGATCCGGGTCGCCAAGCGGCGCGGACAGACCATGATTCTGGTTGGCCATGTCACCAAGGAAGGTACCATCGCGGGTCCGCGTGTGCTCGAGCATATGGTCGATGCGGTGCTCTATTTCGAAGGCGAACGCGCCAACCAGTTCCGCCTGCTGCGCGCGGTGAAAAACCGCTTCGGCGCGACCGATGAGATCGGTGTGTTCGAGATGACCGACACCGGGCTGGCTGAGGTCGCCAACCCATCGGAACTCTTTCTGGCCGGCCACAGCGACACCACAAGTGGCTCGGCGGTCTTTGCCGGCATCGAAGGGACACGCCCGGTTCTGGTTGAAATTCAGGCGCTTGTGGCACCGACCGATCTGGGGACGGCCCGGCGTGCGGTGGTGGGCTGGGATTCCGGCCGACTGGCCATGATCATCGCCGTCCTACAGACGCGTTGCGGGCTCAATCTCGGCTCCCACGACGTCTATCTCAATGTCGCCGGCGGTCTGCGGATCAGCGAACCCGGTGCCGATATGGCCGTGGCCGCCGCACTGATATCGGCCCATCTGGAACAGCCCCTGCCCGCGCGGACAGTCGTATTCGGCGAGGTCGGCCTGGGCGGCGAGGTGCGCGGGGTCGGCCAGCCCGACGCCCGCCTGCGCGAGGCCAAGAACCTGGGCTTTGAACGTGCCCTGATCCCCGCGCACAGCAAACGCGGCAAGAAGCGCCCGGATGGCCTGCAGATTTCGGAAATCTCGGAGCTCCGCGATCTGTTCGGGCATTTCGACATGTCCGCCCGCCCCCGGGCAGTTGCAACGGTCTAGTCATGGAAATAGCAGGTTTCAGCGGTTTCGATATCGGCGTCCTTGCGGTCGTGTTTCTGGGTGCATTGTTCGGGCTGGTTACGGGCTTCGTGCGTGGCGGTTTGTTCGTGGCGTCATGGGTTGGTGCAGGTCTGGTCACCATCTACGGGTTCGAACAGGCGACCCCGCTTGCAGCGCAATACATTCAGCCCGAGTGGGTGGCCGACCTGGTCGCGGGCGCGGCGCTGTTCATCATCGCGCTGATCGTATTTCACCTGATCAGCCACATGCTGAGCGGGTGGGTCCGCTCGGGGCGGCTGAATGCCCTCGACCGGTCTCTGGGCCTGCTGGCCGGGCTTGTGTCGGCCCTGCTCGTGATCTGCGTCGGCTATCTGTTCATGAGCAACACGCTGGAAGACGATACCCCGGACTGGATCGAAACCGCGCGCACCCGCCCTGCCGTCGAGCGCGGCGCGCTTCTCGTGCGCGATCTCCTGCCTCCCGATATCGTGGGTGAAGCAGGTTCTGCGCTTCAACGCGCCCAGCAGCGCGCCAATGACGTTGATGCGGCCCGAAAGGCCCTTGACCGGCTGACACGCCCGCCCGAAACATCTGCGCCCCCTGCGCAGGAAGGGTATAAGGAAGGCGAGCGTGAAGGCCTTGAAGATCTGATCCGGAAAAGCCAGTGACCGACTATTCAACAACTCATCCGTTCCAACCGGTTCAGGACGACGACAAGTTCCACGAGGAATGTGGCGTGTTCGGCGTCTATGGCAGTGAGGATGCCGCCGCGCTGACCGCGCTCGGCCTCCATGCACTCCAGCATCGCGGCCAGGAAGCCGCCGGGATCGTGTCTTACGACGGCAAGCGCTTTCATCCGCACCGCGCCATGGGCCTCGTGGGCGACATCTTCGGCAATGCCGAAGTCATACAGACCATGCCGGGCGATTCCGCGATCGGACACAACCGCTACTCCACCGCCGGCGAAACCGTGCTGCGCAATGTGCAGCCGCTTTATGCCGATTACAGCTTCGGCGGCCTGGCGCTCGCCCATAACGGCAATCTGACCAATGCGCGCCAGCTGCGTCGTGAACTGGTTCAGATGGGTTCGCTGTTCCAGTCCACCATGGACACCGAAGTCATACAGCACCTGATCGCGACAAGCCGCGAAACCCGCCTCCTCGACCGGTTTATCGAGGCACTGCGGGCCATTGACGGTGCCTATTCGCTGGTTGCCCTCTCACGCCGGAAGCTGATCGGTGCCCGCGATCCGCTGGGTGTTCGCCCGCTGGTGCTCGGCCAGATCGGAGACGCCTGGATATTGGCCTCCGAGACCTGTGCGCTCGATATCATCGGCGCCACCTATATCCGCGATATCGAACCCGGCGAGCTGATCGTCATCGACGAAGACGGCCTGCACTCCTACAAGCCCTCCCCGCCGGTCCGCAAACGGCTTTGCATCTTCGAATATATCTACTTCGCCCGGCCGGACTCCGACGTCGACGGCAAGAATGTCTATGAAGCCCGAAAGGGCATTGGTGCGGAACTGGCCCGCGAAAGTCATATCGAAGCGGACCTCGTAATCCCCGTTCCCGACAGCGGCGTCCCCGCTGCCATCGGATATGCCGCAGAAGCCGGCATCCCCTTTGAACTGGGACTGATCCGCAATCACTATGTGGGCCGCACCTTCATCGAGCCGACCGACGAAATCCGCCATTTAGGCGTGCGCCTGAAACACAATGCCAACCGCGGCCAGCTGAACGGAAAACGCGTGATCCTGGTCGATGACAGCATTGTCCGGGGCACCACATCGAAGAAAATTGTCGAGATGGTCAGGACTGCGGGTGCCAGCGAAGTGCATGTGCGCATCTCCAGCCCCCCGACCCGCGGGCCCTGCTTTTACGGGATCGATACACCCGAAGCCTCACAGCTGCTGGCTGCCAACAACGATGTCGAGGCCATCCGCAAGCTCATCGGGGCCGACAGTCTTTCCTATATCAGCATGGACGGTCTGTACCGCGCGATGGGCGAACCCGGACGCCACGACGATGCACCGCAATATTGCGATGCCTGCTTCAGCGGCGACTACCCGATTGCCCTGACCGATATCGAGCACGCGGACGACGCGACCCAGATGTCCCTCCTCGCCGAGCTCGCCTGAGGTCAGAACGCGATGTCCAGTAAGCAAACCATGTCGGGCCGTGTGGCCCTGATCACAGGGGCCTCACGTGGTATCGGACGCGCCGTTGCCACACGCTTCGCCGCCGAGGGCGCGCATGTCATCCTGATCGCGCGCACCGTGGGTGGGCTGGAAGAGGTCGATGACGAGATCAAGGCTGCCGGTGGCGAGGCGACGCTCGTCCCCTGCGACCTGACCGACTTCGAAGCCATCGACACGCTGGGTCCGGCACTCCTCGAGCGGTTCGAGCGTCTGGACGTGTTCGTTGGGAATGCGGGCGCACTTGGCATGATGACGCCCCTCTCCCATTACGATGCCAAGGTCTGGCACGAGGTCTTTGACGTCAACGTCCATGCCAACTGGCGGTTGATCCGCACGCTGGAGCCTCTCTTGCGGCGGTCTGAGGCCGGACGCGCTATTGTGGTGACCAGCGGTGCTGCCTCCAACCCGCGCGCATTCTGGGGCGCCTATGCGATCACCAAGGCGGCCGTCGAGACGATGGCAAAAGTCTGGGCCTCCGAACTCGAAAAAAGCAATGTCCGCGTCAACATTCTCAACCCTGGTGCGACACGCACCGGAATGCGCGCTGCGGCATTCCCGGGGGAAGACCCGGAGACCCTGAAAACACCCCAAGATATTGCCGGGAAATTCGTGGAACTGGCCAGCCCCGAATGGACAGCAAACGGCGAGCGGATCGACCTCGCCGGCTAGCGCTTAGAGCATGATCTTGTGAGGTTGAAGCGGTTCCGCCGCAGACCCGCCAACCGCTTGTTTCATCGTTCCCGCGAAGACCGGAACCAATAAACAAGGGCGACTGCCTTGTTGGAGCAAGGTGTTCATGGAGGCCCGCCTTCGCGGGCGTGACGAGACGATGTGATCGATGCGCCGAGGTGCAGGCAGAGTCGTTCCCATCTGGAACGATCCCGCTCTAGGACGACCTGTGATACGGGGTATCGCTTTTGCGGGTCTGTATCCGGATCGGCGTGCCCGCCCGCTGGAACTCCACGCGCAAACTGTTCTCCAGATAACGCAAATAGCTCGTGGGCAGGTCTTCCGGCCGGTTCCCGAACAGCACCACCGTCGGTGGCCGCGCCTTGGGCTGGGTGACATAGCGCAGTCGGATCGCCCGCTTATTGGCCGCCAAGGGCGGGGGGTGGCGTTCCAGAACCCCGTCCAGCCAGTCATTGAGTGCAGAGGTGGGCACGCGGCGATTCCAGTGTTCGTAAGCTGACATCACCGCCGGCATCAGTCGTTCCAGCCCGCGCCCGGTGGCGGCGGACAGGGTGATGATGGGCGTCCCTGTGCCCTGGGGCAGGGAAATCTCCATCCGGTCGCGCAACACACGCAACGCCGCCGCGCCGTCATCGATCAGGTCCCACTTGTTGACCACAATCACGAACGCGCGGCCCTCTTCAATGACATGGCGGGCAATGGCCAGATCCTGCTTTTCGAGCATCTGCTCGGAGTCCAGAACCAGCGCCACGACATGGGCATACTGGATCGCGTTCAGAGAGTTCCCGACCGAGAGTTTCTCCAGCTTTTCCTCGATCCGGGCCCGGCGGCGCATACCGGCCGTGTCCACCAGAGCGATCCGCTGTCCCTCATAGTCCCACTCGATGTAGATCGCATCCCGCGTGATACCGGCTTCCGGGCCGGTCAGCATACGGTCATCGCCAACCAGCGCGTTAATGAGCGTGGATTTCCCGACATTCGGGCGCCCCACAATGGCGAGTTGCAGAGCCGAGTCCGTCTCTTCGACGAAGGTATCGGGATCAGCCTCCGCGTCGGGTTCGGGAGACACTGCCGCGATGGCGTCGAACAGCAGATTTATACCCTCTCCATGCTCGGCCGAGATCGCGACTGGTTCTCCCAGCCCCAGAGAATAGGCTTCGAGATAGCCGCTCTGTCCGGCCCGGCCTTCGCACTTGTTGACCACCAGCAGGACTTCGACCCCGCGTGTGCGCAACCAATCGGCAAAATGCTCGTCAAGCGGCGTGATCCCGGCGCGGGCATCCACGACCAGCATCACCAGATCGGCGGTTTCAATGGCCTGTTCGGTCTGCCGCCGCATCCGCGCGGGCAGGCTGTCATCGAATGCGTCTTCCAGACCGGCGGTATCAACCAGGCGAAAGCTCAGATCCGCAATCGAGCCGACACCTTCACGCCGGTCGCGGGTCACGCCGGGGCTGTCATCTACCAGCGCTTCGCGCCGGCCGACCAGACGGTTGAACAGCGTGGACTTCCCGACATTCGGGCGTCCCACAATGACGACATTGGCAAGCATCAGATATGTGCCCTTTCAGGCCCTAGCGGTACGCGATCACGCGTGCATCGTCGGTCTGAAAATAGAGCGTTCCGTTGGCCAGGATCGGCGGCAGGGAGACATCATCGGGCATATCAATCTCGCCGATAATCTCCCCGGTATAGGGCGAGAGCGCGACGGCAACTCCCTGACTACCGGTCACGATCAGGCGATCGCTGGCCAGCACCGGCCCGGACCAGCGTAGAAGCCCTTCCCGGTCCTCGGGATCCTCATAGCGACCAAGCGGCATCACCCAACGAACGAGCCCATTCTCTGCAACAAGAGCCACCACATTTCCTTCGGTGGTCACGACGTAGAGAAAGCGTCCCGCGATCCAGGGCTGATTGACCCCGCCCAGCTCGGCTTCCCAGAGGCGCCGTCCGCTCGCAAGGTCGATGGCGACCATCCGCCCGGAATGGCTGATTGCATAGACCCGCCCCCGGTCCACCACCGGGCGCCCCCGGATATCGGCCAAGGCGGAAACCGCGTCCGCGCGGCGGATCGCGGCGAGGTTGTCGCTCCAGAGCTGGCGTCCGTTCTCGGCCCGCAGGGCGAAAATTTCACCCGACGAATAGGGAACGATAACGATGTCGCCATCCACAGCCGGACTCGCGGAGCCGACCAGGCCTGCGGTTTCCTCGATTCCGGTATGGGTCCAATCCACGGTGCCCAGCTCGGCATCCAGTGCAAAAAGCTGATTATCCTTCGTGATGGCGTAAACCTTGCCGCCAAAGGCCGTGGGTGCCGAGCGCATGGGCCCGGATACCGGCGTCCGCCAGAGCTCGGCACCCGTCTGCGCATCCAGCGCCACCACCTGGGCAAAGCCTGTCCCGGCATAGATGCGGCCGAGATCATAGGATACACCGCCGCCCCAGTTTCCATCGTCTTCTTCGGGCGGCTCAATGTCCGTTCGCCAGACAAGATTTCCATTGTCGGCGCGACGCGCAGTCACTTCCGCATCGGAATCCATAGAAAACACCAGACCCTCGGCGACGACCGGTCCCGAGAGGATCGGTGCATCGTCATCAGAGCCGTCCCCGATGCTGGCCGACCAGAGCTCGCTCGGCACATCGCCGATCGCCAGATGGTGCATCGCGTGATTGGCATATCCACCCTGCTGAGGCCATTCCTCGTTGATCAGCGGACGGGGCAGCAGGACGGACAGATCGGCCACCCGCTCGGAGGGCAGAATCTGGTTTTCTTCGGCCAGCACCGCAATTCGTTCACCGGGCAGCGGCGGATCATCCGACGCGCCGAGAAAATCAAAGGTGTCACAGCCCGTAAGCGCGAGTGCGGCCGCGGCCGCCAGCGCAAATTTTCGTCCGGTTCTGGCCATCACAGAGGTCATGTTCAGCGGTCCAGCGTCGCGAGCAGTTCACCGGCGCGCGCCTGGGCGACCCGAGAGACTTCATTGTCGGCGATATTGGCACGCAACAGTTCGGCTGCCCGGTCGGGATTCCCCCCGCGTATCGCCGCTACCGCAAGAAACTCTCGGGCGGTGATCCGGAAGGGGCTGTCGTCCGCAGCAAGGCCAGCCAAACGTTCCTCAACTTCACCCTGAGACATGTTCTGCATGCCGTGCGCCACGGCGAGGAGACGCGTGATATCACGATAGACGGGCTCGAAGTCTTCATCTGCGGCCACCGCATCAAATACGATCACGGCTTCGCCCGTCTCGCCGCCATCGGCGAGAAGTGCGGCTTCGCGCAAGCTCGCCAGGAATCGGTAGCCGGGTGTTCCCTCGCGTGCGATCTCGCGCAACTGGTCGATCGCAGCGTTCCGTTCTGTCTGCTCCGCCACAACCGCCTCGAGGAACCGTGCACTGTCGGCCTGGCGTGCGCTCTCCTGCGCATCGCGCCACAACACAAAGGCGACCGTCGCCCCGACAATCACGACAAAGACGATCACCAAATAGATGCCGTAACGTTTCCAGAGATTCTGGAACCGGTCCTGGCGGACCTCTTCATCAACTTCGCGAAACAACTCGTCCGACACGAAAATATTTCCTTTTCAATCACTTCGCCGAAGCGTCAGCAGGCTATATCGCTGTAGCGCGCGATGAAATCAACCTATTAACAGGCTTTTGATCCGTCTGCGCACCCAATCAAACCTTTCCTTAACCCAAACACGGGAAAACTACCTCGTTTCCGACCGGCAAGCGATTATGACCAAGCCTATTCCGATTCTCGCACTTCTGCTCTGGCCCTTTGGCCTGTCCGCCTGCGCCGATCCCGCCTCCTTGGATCTTGGGGGCGCAAGCGTCGTCACCGCAGTCGATTCGGGGAAAACCGTCACAGACCACGCAATGTCGTTCGCCACGGGTGAGAATTGTTCGTTCCTCAATTCGTTGCGCGGCAATGCCTGGTGTATTCCCGAGCGCGGCGAAAAGCCCGAGCCTCCAGACCAGGTCTGTTATCGCTCGATTGCACAGATCACGTACTACCCGGTTCGAAATCCGCACAAGACCGAAAGCCGAAGAACGTTTTAGAACGGGCCGGGTCGAACTGTCCTGGGTCGCTGGACACATCCCCGAAAATCGGGAAAACTCTCACAACAGTCATGCAACCGTAACGGTCGAGCATATCCCGAATGAGTTCTGTGCACATCGTGACCCAGCACAACCGGACACCGGCCCAGGTCACGTTCGACCGAAACGAGCTTCGTATTCTTCTGAACGAGTATAGCCGCCGCGTGGCCGCCGGTGAGTGGCGCGACTATGCCATCGACCTATTGCGCGACCGGGCGGTTTTCTCGGTCTTTCGCCACACGGCCGAACATCCGCTGTATTCGATTGAGAAATTCCCGAAGAAGGGCAACCGACAGCGGCGCTACGTGGTTTCGCGGGGTCCCCAGAAGCTGAAACAGAGCCAGGACCTTATGGACGCACTAACCGCCATTAAGAGCCGGCCCAAGTTGGTCGCGGTCCGCTAGGCATTTTCGGGTATCGAGAAGAATTACTGCGAAAACCTCTCGAATTTCCAAAAACTAAAACTGCACGCGATCCTCGTTGCGTGTGCATGCACTCCGCGCAATGTTTCACGAGTGACCGCAATGCGTGCGGACATGCTCCTCCGAATTTCGAGGGGCCAGACAGGCTTTAAGCCCAACCCCGGAGCGTGACATGGAGACCATTGAACGCATCAGACCTGCAGCGGAGCCGCGCATTGACTGGTTCGCCAAGCGCGTCCGGGACGAGGAGGCCCCGCAATCCGCCCTGCAGGATGACCCGGATGCGGGCCAGATCGGGGACGATCTGCGCGCTGTCAAACTAGTCGAAACCGAAGGCCGGATATTCCAGGCACGGCTGAGCTACGATCCGATCGAGGCTGACGTCTTTGTCGAGATCCTCGATCCGACAACCGGCGATGTTGTGCGACGCCTGCCGGCAGAGAAGGCGGCAGAAGAATCTGCCGTCCTCAAAAACGGTGGCTCACTGGTCAACTAGTTCGTCTGACTGCGATAGGTCTTTCTCGGCCACGAGAGCCAGCGGTAGTCTGGTTCTGATGCCCACGCACGATGCCCCTCCTCCGCCCGCGCGGCGTACCCTGTCGGGTCTGGACCGTCTGCTCGCCGATGAACAGACCATCACCCGTCTGGCTGAACGACAGGTGGGCTTCCTGACCAATCACGCCAGCACAACAATTGACGGCGCTCCGGGGTCGCGTGCCCTCAATCGACGTCTCAGAAGCGCGGGCGGAGCGCCCCTGCAACTGTTCACGCCGGAGCATGGCATCCACCTGTCCGCCGGCGCCGGAGAATCGGTGGCGGACGGGACAGACCCGCTGACGGGACTGCCGGTCCGGAGCCTCTATGCCGGCAGCGGGCTGGACGACCACGCAACCTTCGAGGACATCGACACGCTGGTTATCGATCTCCGTGATGTGGGTGTGCGTTGCTACACCTACGCCGCCACCGCCGCGCGTGCGGCACGCAAGGCACTCGAACAGCATATCGAGGTGATTGTCTGCGACCGGGCGAACCCGCTTGGGCCCGGTGCCGAAGGTCCGCCTCCCGAGGGGTCACGGCGCTCCCTGCTGGCCTATTTCGACGTCCGGTTCGTGCACGGCCACACAATCGCCGAACTGGTTTCCCGCGCCGTTGCGCCCACGATCACGGACGCCCCCTATCTTGTCTATCCCGCCGATATCGTCCTGACCGCAGACCTGGGCTGGACGGCGCCCTCACCGGCATTGTCACACCCCGACGCAGTGGCAAATTATGCGGGACTGGTGCTGCTGGAAGCGACCAATATCAGCGAGGGGCGCGGTTCAGCCCAGTCCTTTCGCAGCATTTCGGCACCCGGTCTCGACGTCGACCCCCTCGCCGCAGCCATGGCGGAATGGAACACCGGGTTTCGGGGAAAACCCACTGTCGTGACCCATCTGCGCAATGATCTTGCGGGCCAGGCGCTTCCCGGCGTCGCCATCTGGCCTCAGAAGGCCGGCCGCCTCTATCCGCTTTCCCTTGGTGTGCATCTTCTGGCCTGGTTGCGGGACCATCACCCGGATTTCGCCTGGATACCGGGACCCGACGGCACGCCCGGCGGCGCGATCAACAACCTCTTCGCCCGCTCAGATCTGCGCGAGTTGCTGGATTCGGGTGCGTCCGCCGAAGACATCGTTTCCAGCTGGCGCTAGATCGTCTCGCCTTCGACGATGACACTGTCGATCCGGTTGTTTCCATCCAGTATGAGCATGTCTGCCCAGGCGCCCCTCGCAATCCGCCCGCGATCCCACCTGCCCAGGAAATCCGCGGGATAGGCCGACAGACGGCGGCTGGCATCCTCAAGCGGAAGGCCCAGCGCCAACAGGTGCGCCAGAGCCGTATCCATGGTCAGCGCGCTCCCCGCGAGGGTTTCGTCTCTTAGGAACACACTGTCGCCGCGCTTGGTCACGGTTTGGCTGCCGAGGGGATATTCACCATCGGGCATCCCCGCCGCTGCGGTCGCGTCCGTCACACAGAACAGCTTCGGAATCGCACGAAGAGCTGCCCTCAGCGCACCGTCGGCCACATGTACCCCATCCGGGATGATCGCTGCATATTCACCACGCGCAAGCGCCGCCCCGGTCACACCCGGCGCCCGGTGGTGCAGCGCCGACATCGCATTGAACAGATGCGTGAACCCGCGCGCGCCGGCATCCAGCGCCCCACAGGCGGTTTCATAGTCGGCATCGGTGTGACCGATCTGCACCGCGATCCCCGCCTCCGAAAATGTCCGGATCGCCGCAAGCCCACCTTCGATCTCCGGCGCGATGGTCACGAGTTTTACAACCTGACCGGCGCAGACCTCGGCAATGAAGTCCGTTTCCGGCAGGCGCGCATGGGGCGGTTGCGCCCCAAGCTTTTCGGTATTGATGAAAGGCCCCTCCATATGTGCGCCCAGAACACGGGATTCGCCCGTCTCGCGCGCGCCCTGGACCTCTCCGATCTCGGACAATGCGCGTTCCAGGTCTTCGCGCGGTGCCGTCACTGTCGCGGGCAGGAAGGAGGTCGTGCCATGCCGGGCATGGAGTTTCGCGGCCGTCCGGACCGCATCCGCGCCCTGCATCACATCCGCCCCGCCACCGCCGGGCACGTGCAGATCGACAAAACCCGGGATAATCGCAGGCGCGCTGGCGGCAACAGCCCCGGGCTCGATCGCTCGAATATGGGCGTCATAGACGATCCGGCCGGCCACCCAGCCTTCTGGCGTCAGAATACGGCCAACCTGTTGCTCTTCACTCATCGGTTCTGCCACACAATTGTTTCGTCCGGGGCCCGGCCCTGCGCCAGCATCAACGCCCCCAGGAGCGGTTCCTGTTTCGGTGCGCGGACCCAGTTCCGCAAACGATCCGGCAAAAAGGGATCGAGAGGTTCGGCCAGACCGCCGACAAGCGCAAGCGGTACCTGCCGCCCCGGATCGAGGGCTTCGGCCAACGCATCGATTTCTCGCCCGGCCGCCGTCACGATGGCCATCGCGGCCGTGTCGCCGTCACCGGCACAGTCCAGGACCATCGGTGCCAGTTCGGCGAACTGTGCCGGCTCAGCCTGCCAGAGCCAGGCGAGCATATCCTCGCGGGTCGTCCCGCAACGTTCGGCAATCGTGTGATGTAAGGCTGTGGACCGGTTTCGGTGCCGCGCATCGAGCACTTTCACAACCTGCATGATTGCCTGGCGACCGATCCAGGCGCCGCTTCCCTCGTCACCGACCTGGAACCCCCAGCCCCCAACAAGTCGGCACCGGCCCGCAGCCTCGATCCGGTAGCCGACACTGCCGGTTCCCACGATCACCACAGCCCCCGGGGCCGCGCCGTGGGCGCCCAGCGCAGCGATATAGGCATCGGTCGAGACACGCAGCCCACCGGCCGATGGCGCAGCGGCCATGAAGAGATCGCGCTGGCGGGTGTTGTTCGCGCCCGCCAGTCCGATTCCGAAATGGGTCTGGGCCAGATAGTCGCCTTCGAGCGAGACCGCACGCGCCACATTCTCCAGCACCGCCAGAATCTCCTGCCACGCCTCGGCCCCGCGCAGTGTCAGGCTGGTCGGCCCGCCGACCGACAAACCCAGGCGATTGCCCGATGTATCGTAGAGCGCCACACGGGTGTTGCTGGCACCGCCATCGACGCAACAAAACAAACGAGAATCCATGGGCCTTAGATCTTCCGGTCGGGTTGGACGTCTATTCTACACGGTTGTGTTTTGCGCCGCGCTTTCGGCGACATTGCGGCGCGGTACGGTGTGCTATGGAAAGATGGTATTCGCAAGCAATCCATTCCATGCGCAAGACCGAAGAATTCGCCGAAACCTATCGTGATCTCGAAACCCGGGAGAACCGGGACATTCTGCGCGCGTTTCTGGATGCGCAGAACACCGCCCTGGCATCCCTTGACCCGGGATTGCCCCAACTGGACGACGCGGCTGACGCGGCTGCAGCAAGGCTTCGGGAAAATCCGAACGGCCGGCTCGTATATGCCGGTGCCGGCACTTCGGCCCGTCTCGGTGTCCAGGACGGTGTGGAACTGGTGCCGACCTTCGGCTGGCCCGAGGAGAGACTCGCCTATCTGATTGCCGGCGGCCCGACCGCACTCACACGCACGGCTGAAGGTGCGGAGGACGATACCGACCAGGCCGTGGCGGATGCACGTGATCTGAAACTGGGACGGGACGATGTCTGTATCGCGCTCTCGGCAAGCGGCGTGACGCCTTACGCGATTGCCGCGAGCAACGCCGCGCGCACCGCCGGTGCCCTGACCATCGGGATCGCGAACAATCCCGGTACCCCCCTGCTGTATTCCGTCGACCACCCGATCCTGCTCGAATCCGGACCCGAACCCATCGGGGGTTCGACACGGATGAGCGCAGGAACGGCCCAGAAGGTGGCGCTCAACCTGTTTTCGACACTGACCATGATCCGGCTGGGCCGGGTCTATCGCGGCATGATGGTCGATGTGATTCCGTCCAACGCCAAGCTGCGCGAGCGCGCCGTTCGGATCGTGGCCGCCGGGTCCGACACAGATGACGCCACAGCACAGGCCGCACTCGATGCCACCGGATACGCGGTCAAGCCCGCGATCCTCGTGGCCCGGGGGTTCGCCCCGGACGATGCCCGCCAGTTGCTGGAAACTCATCATGGGGATCTGCATGCCGTGCTCGACGCACAGAGCAACATCCAGGCGCGGTAAGGATGTCCGACCTCAACCCGTTCCGGATCAGCTGAAACCGGCACAACCGGACCCAGTGGGACGGCATGCTGGCCGCCTGCAAACGGCCAAGCCTGACCCAGACCGCGACCTACGCTCTGGCCATGCACGAAACCCAGGGTCTGCGCGCCGATCTCGGGGTGATCCGGTTCGACAAGAAGCCCATCGGCATTATCGTATCCCACGGAAAACCGTCTTTCGGGACACCCGGCAGCCAGACCATTTATCGCGGCCCGCTCTGGGTGCATGACGAAATCCCCGGCGAAATGCAAAAGCTCGCCCTCGGCCTACTGCGGCAACGCTACCGGCTGCGCAGGGCCCGGCCGGTGACGTTCCACCCCGAACTGGAAGATACGCCCGCCCATCATGCTCAAATGTCGGAAGCGGGATTTCGCCGGGTCGCTGAGGGCTACCGCACCATCTGGCTCGACCTCTCGCATTCGCTCGACGATCTGCGTACCGGTCAGCACCAGAACTGGCGCAACGCACTGGTGCAGGGCGAACGGGCCGGGCTCACCGTCATCGACGACACGCACTGCACCCGCCTGCCCTGGCTGATCGGAGAGCACACCGCTCATATGGAAGTCGGCGGTTACCGTGGCGCGTCCGGCGCGTTGCTCGAAACGTTGCACAAACACGGCAACGAGACGGCCGGCCTGCGCCTGCTGGTGGCCGAGCAGGGAGAGGAAACCGTTGCGGCGGTGCTTCTCGCAACCCATGGCAGCGCAGCCACCTATCTGGTGGGTTGGACCGGTGAGGCCGGACGCGATCTGCGCGCCACACACCTGCTGCTCTGGCGCGCGGTGGAAGCCCTGAAAGCGGATGGCAAGAGCTGGTTTGACCTGGGCGGGATCAGCGACGATGCGCCGGGCGTGGCGCGTTTCAAGCGCGGGCTGGGTGGAACCGAGACAACGCTCGTGGGCAGGTACGTTTAGGCTGCCGGCGGGTCACAGACCCGCCCGTTCAGGCCGCTTCCACCCGATCGGTGTCTTCAACCATCGAAGCAGCCGTGCGGACCAATGCCCCCGCCTCTGCGGGTGTCCCCTCAAAGCCCGGCGCATTCTCCGACAGATAGCGGCGCCAGGCGCGCGCGCCCGGCAGGCCGTTGAAAAGGCCCAGAATATGCCGGGTCATGGCGATCAGGGGCGTTCCGGCGGCAATCTCCCGCTCCACATAGGCCGCGAAGGCCTCAATCACATCGTGTCGGGACCGCACCGGTGCATCAGGGTCGAAGAAACGGCGGTCCGCTTCCGCGAGCACATACGGGTTCTGATAGGCCGCCCGGCCCAGCATCACCCCGTCGACATGAGCCAGGTGTTCAGCCGTTTCGTCCAGCGTCTCGATCCCGCCATTGATGGTGACGTGCAGGCCCGGACGTTCGGTCTTGAGGCGATAGACCAGGTCGTAATGCAGCGGCGGTACTTCACGGTTCTCACGCGGGCTGAGGCCCTCCAGCCAGGCCTTGCGGGCGTGCACGATGACGCGCGCGCATCCCGCGGCGGCCACGGTATCGACAAACCCTATCAGGGTGTCCCATTCGGGCTGATCGTCGATGGCGATGCGATGCTTGACGGTAACCGGGATATCGACAGTGTTGCGCATGGCCGCAACGCCGCGCGCCACGAGGTCCGGTTCGGCCATGAGACAGGCGCCGAAACGCCCGGACTGCACCCGGTCGGACGGACAGCCCACATTGAGGTTGATCTCGTCATAGCCGAAATCCGCGCCGATCTTCGCGCACTCAGCCAGTGCTTCCGGCTCGGAGCCGCCCAGTTGCAGGGCAACGGGATGCTCGGCCGGATTGAAGACCAGCAGGCGCGTACGATCCCCGTGCTGGATCGCGCCTGTTGTCACCATCTCGGTGTAGAGGCGGACATGACGGCTGATCTGACGCAAAATATACCGCTCATGGCGGTCCGTCCAGTCCATCATCGGCGCCACCGAGAGCGGTGCAGGCTGCGAATATGGTGTCTCGGCACTCATGGGCGGTGTCTTACGCCATTTTCAGTGAAAATTTAAGTGGAAGGCGTTGATCCCACATCGTGCTTTGTCATTCGCCGGGTCTCGGTCGTGCAGACCCGAAGATCGATCAGCACCTTCAGGACTACCGCGGAAACCAGAACACAGAGCAGCACCTTCGTGACCGGTTCCATGGTCTCCTCAATTAGCAACACATGGATGATCGTTCCGACCACGCTGATGGCCGCCAGGGAGGTATGGCCGAGGCGCCACACCCACCATTTTAGCCGCAAGCGCTTCAGGAGCAGGGCAAGCAGCGCCGCACCGAAGACCGCCCACATGGCGATCACACCCCAGACGGAAAAGGCGGTGGCCGAGCGGAACAAGAGCGCGTCCACCACATCCGGCAGGCTGGTGATCCAGAGGCCGCCGACATGCACCAGAACCATGAGCACCAGCGTGGTGCCGATCAGGCGGTGCAAACGACGGCTTATGCGTGTCGACAGGTCGGGGATATAGCCGCCGGCGAGGACCGGCTGGCACAGCAGCAGCCCCATGGCCAGAATGCCGGAGAAACCGGCCATGATATACACTGGCTCGCGCCAGGCCAGGAGCGGGCTAAAGGCCGCGGCGGCAAGTGGCACGGCAACCGCGGTCACAAGCGCAGCCCCTATCAGTGCTCCGCGAACCCCGCGCCGGGCCGTCTTAACCATTGGGGTCAAGCGGGCTGCAGGACGAAGTCCGCATGCAGGGTCGTATCGCTGGAACTGCCCATGACCGGGCGCAGAAACACGGTTTTGAAATCGCCACTGTCATAGGTCAGATGGCCGTGGGCCTGGCCGAAAGCCGGGACGATTTGCGGCATCTCCAGACGGAACTCTCCGTTTGCGTCCGTCAGTGTCGCACCGTGGCTGTGGGGGTCGCGTTCATGCCCTTCGGTGGTGTGCGCCCAGACCTGAATACGCTGCTCGGGAAGGGGCGCGCCATCGCCCGCACGGCGTACGGTGCCGGTCATCCAGAAACCGCCACCCCCGATCCGTTCGACGATCGGAGCATTGGGGAGATAGTTGTTGGCACCCCCGCTCATGGTACGTGTCGGTGCGAGGCCCTTGGCATGGGCTGGCACCATCAGTCCGGATGCGCCGGTCACAACAGCGGCTGCACCCGTGGCGAGAACGGTTCTGCGGGTGAACAATTTTCGGGCCATATCGATCTCTCAACGGTCAGGGCGCCGACGCAAAGGGCAACCCGCAGCTATACTTTTGGATTGATATTGTTACGTAAATAGGGACGCTTCGGTTCTCGGTAAACGTATTTCACGCTCTCATGATTGTGTGGCTCGGCGACACCTCCCTTGTCATCAACAGAACGCATGACGTGGTACAATCCGGTCCCGCACACTTGTTCCAACAACCGTCGGCACGACACATTGCCCGATACCACCGACACCCTGATCGACCACCTCCCCAAGGCCGAGCTGCATCTCCATATCGAGGGGACGCTGGAGCCAGAGATGATCCTCGCACTGGCCAAGCGCAACAACGTTGAAATACCCTATGAGACAGTAGAAGAAATTCGCGCCGCCTATGAGTTCGACGGGCTGCGGGAGTTTCTCGACCTGTACTACGCGGGCATGTCGGTTCTGATCGAAGAGCAGGACTTCCACGATCTGACCCGCGCCTATCTCGACAAGATAGCCGCGCAGGGCGTCGCCCATGTGGAAATTTTCTTCGATCCCCAGGCTCATACCGACCGCGGGATTGCGTTCGAAACCGTCCTCGGCGGGATCGTCGGTGCCCTTGAAGCGGGCGTGCGCGAGCTGGGCATTACCTCGAAGCTGATCATGTGCTTCCTACGGCACCTGCCCGAGGAACAGGCCTTCGCAGCACTGGAGTCTGCCTGCCGCCACAAAGAGCATATCCATGGCGTCGGGCTCGATTCCGGCGAAGCCGGCAACCCGCCGGCGAATTTCGCCCGCGTGTACGAAGCCGCACGAAAGGAAGGTTTCATCGCTGTCGCCCATGCGGGCGAGGAAGGCCCCGCGGCCTATGTGGAGGATGCCCTGGACATCCTGCAGGTTTCCCGCGTGGATCACGGCAATCACGCGCTGGACGATCCGGCACTGGTCGCGCGGCTCGCCCGTCAGCAGACCCCGCTGACCATGTGCCCGCTGTCGAACCTGCGCCTGAAAGGCATCGAACGGCTGGAGGACCACCCGATCAAGCGCGCAATGGAGGCGGGCTTGCTGGTGACGGTCAATTCCGACGATCCGTCCTATTTCGGTGGCTATATCAACGACAACTACAAGGCGGTGAGTGCTGCGGTCGACCTGAGCCCGGACGAGATCATCACCCTGGCAAAGAATTCCTTCGCCGCCTCGTTCCTGGAAGACCGCGAAAAGCAGAAGCATATCGACGCCGTCGAACGACACGCGGAAAAATTCAGAGGTGACCCCTTATAATTAGTATTTTCTTATATTATGTTTCTCTTATGTTTAACGCGTAGCATCACAAGGAGATACACCATGTAGACCCTTCTCGCCGCGACCGCCATTCTTTCCCTGCTTGCCGCCGGCACAGCTGTCGCCGGAAGCAAGATGTCGGGTGAATATGCCGGTGACGGCCCCCGCATGCAGATGTCCGATTCCGATTCCTATCCGGGGCGCGCCAAGGATCGTCGCAAATACGACGACGATGATGACCGGTCTGAGCACATGCGTAATCGCTATGACGACGACGATGATCGCGCCTATTCCGATCGGAGCGAGCGAGCCTTTCAGCCCATGGACACCAATAGTGACGGGATGATCGACAAGCAGGAGTTCAAGTCGCATATGCAGACGCGAAACCGCTCCTGATCCGCAACCGGCGGAGCCGGGTGTGTTGACCTCGACATCAGTCGTCGAAGGTCAGCGCCCCCGGATGCCGGATGGTCAGATCACGGGCCGCCGCGAAGCTCTGCGCCCCGATCTGGCGCATCGCGGCAGAAATTTCCTCATCATAAAACTCGGCTACAAAGCCCGGCCCGTGTTCGGCGAGCGCACCCAGCCCGTACATGAACGGGCGGCCGGAAAACACGAACTCTGCGCCCAGCGCCATCGCCCGCACCACATCAATGCCGCTGCGGATGCCGCTGTCGAACATCACCTTTGAATTCTCGCCCACTGCGTCCACGATGGCGGGCAGGCAATCGATCGCCGGCGGCGCGGCTTCCAGCTGGCGGCCGCCATGGTTGGAGACGATCACACCGTCCGCACCCGCCGCCAGGGCCTGTTCCGCATCACCGGGATGCAGCAATCCCTTGACCACCAGCGCGCCCGGCCAGGCGTCACGGAATTTCTTCACTTCATCCCAGGTGAAAGACCCGCCGGATTCCCGCCGCACGAAGGCCGTGACGTCCTGCATGGAGGGGTTGTCCCCGGCATAGGGCTTGTAGTTGGCAAAGCCGTCCATGCTGTGACGAAAATACGCCGACAGCCAGCCGGGATGTTTGAGCACCTCCGAGACCGTCTGAACACTGTGTCGATACGGGATCATCAGCCGTTCGCGCAGTTCGCGCGGGCGTTTTGTGCGCGCCGGCACGTCCAGAGTGAGCACCAGCACATGCACGCCGACATCCTTGGCCCGACGCGCCATATCCAGATTGACCGCCAGTTCGTCCTTCGCCACGCGATAGAGCTGGAACCAGAGATTGTCCGGCGCCAGCGCCGCGCAATCCTCTACAGTCGCGCCGCCCACGCCACCGAGCACCAGCGGGATATTGTGGGCCGCGGCGGTACGGGCGAAGTCCTTCTCGCCTCCGGGGCGCACCAGGCTCGGGATGCCCATGGGGGCGATGCCCACCGGCATGGCGTAGCTGTGGCCGAATAGCTCGGTCGTGAGGTCCGGAGCGAAATTCTCGACCCCATAGCGCGGCACGATCTCCACCGCATCCAGGGCGGCCGCATTGGTTTTCATGTTCTGCTCACCGGCACCCGCCGCCCCGTCCACATAGTCGAAGGCGAATTTCGGTGTGCGCCGTTTGGCCCGAATCCGAAGGTCCTCGATCGTCGGATAGTCGAGCTTCCAGGATGCGGTTCTGCTTTCGAATGCGTTCATCGTCGTTCCGTCCGTCGTCTGTCAGTCGGTGGCCACAAGCAGCGGGCGGGTCAGAGCTGACAAGCTCAAACGCTGCGCACCGGCTTCATCAAAATTCTCCGCGGCCAGCCAGGTCTCATAGGCATCTCTGAGAGCTAGCCACTCGCCATCGACGCAGGCATACCATGCCGAATCCCGGTTGTGGCCCCGCACCACCATGTGCTGCCGGAAGTTGCCCTCATAGGAGAACCCGAACCGCTGCGCCGCCCGGCGGGAGCGGGTGTTGTGGGCGTTGCACTTCCACTTGTAGCGCCGGTACCCGGCTCCGAAGGCATACCCCATCATCAGATACATGGCCTCCGTCGCGATGCGCGAACGCTGGAGCGCCGGCGAGAAATGAATATGCCCCACCTCGATGGTGCCGTGGGCACGATGGATATTGAGATAGCTCGCCAGTCCGACGGCACGATCCGTCTGCCCATCGACAATCGCAAAGAACATGGGGTCGTCCGACAAACAGGTCTCGTGCAGCCACGACTCGAAGGCTTCCTCAGTGTCGAAGGGCCCGTAGGGCAGATAGCTCCAGTCCGCGCCCGCCGCATCCGTTGCAAACGCGGCCTGCAGGGCGCCGGCATGGCGCGCCACATCGATCGGCTCCACCCGGCACCAGCGGCCATCGAGTGTCCGGCGCGGCGGCAATGGCGATGGCCGCCAGTCCGCGATGGGAAAACCGACCGCCTGCCCCAGTTCATTTGTCGTATCTGCCGGCATTCCGGACCGCCCTGACAGTTCGTCCAGCCTCATCCGGCGCGCGGACAAGGGAAGGTTCCGATTATTGCGGAAGGAAAACGAAGTTGAAAATGTAATCCGCGGGGTCGGTGCAATTGCGGTGATGCACATCAAGGTCGATCCGCGAAACAGGGGTGAGGACCTTTCCCTTCAGGGAATGGGCCGCATAGCCGAGTGCCTCGATCTCACCGAGCATTTCCGCAAGGTCCCGCTTGGTATGAACTTCCTCGATTTCGATCACCATCACCGGTTTGTTTGCGCCGATGGTGTCCAGGCCGCCCCGCAAAACCTCCTGTTCAAAGCCCTCCACATCGATCTTGATGAAGCCGACATTCCCGAGCCCCAGATCGTCGATCCGCCGGGTCTCTACCTCAATGCCGAGAAACGTCCCGTCCACCTTGGTAGCGCTGAGCGATGCCCCCTGATTGGAGTAGCCCCTTGCGCTGTACGGCACGCGAAGTTCCGCCGTCCCGGCCCGGTCCGAGAGCGCTATCTGTTCGGCCACGACATTGGCAGCAACATTGCGGCGCAGAATGTTGAAGAGCTTGGGGTTGGGCTCATAGGCGTAAACCTGTGAGGCCAGTCCGGCGAGCCACCAGGTCCAGACGCCCTTATTGGCACCGACATCCAGCGCCACGCGGGTCGGATCCACCAGAAAAGGCAGAAGCCCGAGTTCACGCTCACCACGCCGCAACTCCTTGCGGGCACGGTGGGCAATGTAGCGCTTGGGGGGAAGCAGTGCGTTTTTGAGCTTTTCCCCGAATGTCGAGGGGACGGTGCTGATCATATCCGGCTTCCATTTTTATTGCTTTTGCCGCAACGCGGAGACGCTCGCTCCGGAACGCCGACAGATCACGCAGCGCCCGGCAGATTTCGGAGACGCACACGAGACATCACGGCGTGCGCCACCCGGGACGCACACCGCGCATGGCGACCGAAAAGGGTCGCGCGTTCTACTTTTTCTTCCGGGCTTTCGACTTCACTTTTGACTTGGGCGGAATCACCGGCAGCATTAGATAGCTCTTGTGGTTCGGTCCCGTGTGCAGGGTAACGTCCCCGCCGAAGACCGATTTCGGGCGGTCCTTGGGATCGTCATGCAGGAAGGGCCCGCAACCATCGAGCGGATGGGCGAAGTTGGACAGGTTCAGCGGTTCCCCGGAATAAACGTAATCCTTGCCGCGGACGGTCAGCGCCAGGCGGTACCCGGCGGGCACCACGATGCAGGTCGGCCAGATCTCCACATCCAGCTCGTAGATGCTGCCCGGCTTGAGGGGCTGCTTCTCGTCATGGGTGTGCCAGGGCCGCCAGGGCTTCGACATCTTCTTGTCGAGCTTGCGGTGGGAGGCGCGCAGCCAGCCTTGCGCGATCGGCGTGTGGGGATCGACCGTGCCCTTGAAGGTCACCTCTTTCATGTCCGGCGTGAACAGGCGCACCACCAGGAACAGATCGGCATCCTTCGTGGCCGAGGACACGAACAGCTTGGAGGCCAGCGGACCGGTGATTTCCACATCCTCGTCCATGGGCGGTAGGAAGAACGTCACCCCGTCCCCCATGCCTTCATAGGTGATCTTGCCCTTCTTGGCCGGGGCCTTCGGCTCCAGGCTCATATGGGCGGGGTCGAGATAGACCTTCTTCCACTGGGTCCGCGCGATGGGCCATTCGTTCTCGGTGCGCTCGACGAACTTCTCGCCCACATGGCGCACTTTCAGGAGCACCGGCGGCTTCTTGTCCCAGCCGTTTTTCTTGCCCTTCAGGTAATACCCGAAGAACTGCTTCTGCAGCTCGACGCCATAGGGCGTGTAGAACTCGGTCCAGTGCTCCAGGCCATGGCCCTCGAGCCATTTTTCCTTCGAACCGGACTGATAGAAGCCCTCATAGTTGCCGCGGGGATGCAGCCCCTGCCCGCCCCAGCTCGCAGGCGACAGCAGCGGCACCTTGATCTTGCTCAGGTTCGGCTGCCGCTTCTCGTACCATTCGTCCATCATCTCGCGCGAGCGGATGTCGTGGCCCATATCGGTGCGGTTCTTCTTCAGCTGCGCCGGCGAGAGCGTCGACGGGCCGGCAACCGGATCGCCGTGGACCCAGCTACGATAGCCCTTGGTGCCCACACCGTACTGCACCGGCTGCACCTGCATCCGGTACCAGCTGTCGATGAAGGTGCAGAGAATCCCGCCATGGCGGGAGAACTCGCGATAATAGTCGTTCGCCGCCTCCCAGGCGCACATGGCCGCCAGATGCTTGGGGTTGCGCTCGGCGACCCACCACTGGTTCATGCCGTAATAGGAAATGCCGTTCAGGCCGACCTTGCCGTTCGACCAGTCGCGGGTGCCCGCCCATTCGATGCATTCCACATAGTCGTCGGTTTCCTGGGCCGACCACGGGTCCATATAGCCTTCCGAGCGCCCGGCGCCCCGGCTGTCCACCCGCAGGCAGACATAACCGTCCGGCACCCACTGCTCGGGATCGACGGTCTCCCAGCTCTGGTACTTGTTGGTGGACCCCTTGATGGCGTCGGGATGGTCGCCGGTGAACAGCTCCCAGGTGGTGGCATAGAGATCGTCCTGCCAGGCAAGCCCCTTGCCATAGGGGCCCATGGTCATGATGACCGGGAACTTGCCCTTTTTGTTGGGGCGGTACACATCGGCGCGCAGCGTGGTGCCATCGGCCATGACGATCGGCAGATCGAAGTCGATCCGCATCCCGTCGCGGACCTCGGTCCATGATCCGTCTTTGGCTTTTTTCTTCGGCCTGCGTACTGTCGATTTCGCCATCGGTCCCCTCCCTGTAAAATTTTCGTATTGTGGCGTTTCCCTAAGTTTTGCCCCTTCCACCGCCGGAAATCAAAGGCGAAATCCACCGCCCTGGCCGGGGTTCCGGACACAGACACGTCAAAGGGCGTTCACCATGCGCCGCACGCCCACATGCCTCCTCGCCGCATCTCTCGTGATCCTCATCGCGGCTACTGGCCCAGCTACCGCCTTCGCACACGAAAACGAAGCCCCCATCGGCGAGGCAATCAGG
>JAYQBG010000008.1:86266-115391 GCA_038137215.1 Alphaproteobacteria bacterium | reverse complement strand
ATAATTTGTCTATGCGACGACTTCTTTTCCCGATCTGCCTATCCTTTGTCCTGCTCTTCGGGACGCCCGCCGTCGCCGATCAGAATGACCCGCGGCTGGACACCCTGTTCGATCTGCTGCGCGACAGCGAGGAGTCGTTTGAAATTCAGGCGACCGAGCGCCTAATCTGGTCCATCTGGATGCAGCATCGGAATGCTGAGTACAGCCGCATGATGCAGGCCGGTTCGGTGGCCATGGCGTCAGGGCAGTACGGTCAGGCGATCGGTATCTTTTCCAGCCTGATCCAGAAAGAACCGGACTTCGCCGAAGCCTGGAACAAACGGGCGACGGTCTATTTTCTGATCGGTGATCTGACATTGTCGGCCGAAGATGTGGACCGCACGCTTGAACTGGAACCCCGGCATTTCGGTGCCCTGAGCGGGCTGGGACAGATTGAATTGCTGCGTGGAAATGGCGATGCCGCGCTGGAAGCCTTCGAAGCAGCGCGTGCGGTCCATCCGCAACTGCCGGGCATCGAGGCCCTAATACGTAAGCTTGAGGTCGAAGTGCGCGGCCGCAAGCTTTAGCCATTTTGGAGCGTGTTTTCGGGTCGGCCGGACTGGTTCTTCCTGTTTGAGATTCGCGTGCCTGCGCGCATACTGCGCCAGGCATTTGTAGAGGGGTTCTTATGGATCAGGTTCTTACCCGCCAACAGGTCATTGTCATGGGGGCGGGCGCCGCTTTGTTGGCGGTCACGCTGGGCGTCCGGCAGGGGTTCGGCTTCTATCTCGTTCCGATGACCGTCGAACTGGGCTGGAGCCGCGAACTTTTCGGTCTCGCCATGGCGATCCAGAATCTTCTCTGGGGTGCGTCCCAGCCCTTCGTCGGCGGGCTGGCGGATCGATACGGGTCGGGCCGCGTCATTGTCGGCGGCGCGCTTTGCTACACCTTGGGTGTGATCGGGATGGCGAGTGCCGTCAGCCCCACCGAGCTCCTGATCAGCGGCGGTGTCCTGATCGGCCTGGGCATGAGCGGCGTGGGCATGTCGGTCGTCTATGGCGCCATTGCCCGCATGGTTGTGCCGGAGCGGCGGACCTATGCCATGGCCATTGTCAGCACCATCGGCGCCCTCGGCCCGTTCGTGTTGCCGAAAGTCACCCAGGTCGTCATTGGCGGGTATGGCTGGTACTTCTCGCTGCTGGCGACGGCCGTGATTGTCGCCCTGATGGTCCCGCTGGGTGCGCTGATCCAGGGCAAGGCAAAGGACGACACCGGCGTTGCGCCGCAGAGCTGGACGGCCGCACTCACCGAGGCGCGCAAGAACCGTGGATATCTGCTGCTGGTTGCCGGGTTCTTCGTGTGCGGCTTCCATGTGACGTTCATTGGCACCCATCTGCCGGGTTTCGTGGCCTGGTGTGGTCTGGGGATCGGGGTCGCCGGCACCGCGCTGACGATCATTGGCGGCGGGAATATTCTCGGAACCTATCTCGCCGGGGTTCTCAGCAACCGGTTCCGGCAGAAAAATCTGCTCTCGCTGATCTATCTCGCCCGTGCGGCCCTGATCGCCTGGCTGATGCTGATGCCGAAAACCGAACTGACCATCTATATTTTCTCCGGGGTTTTTGGGTTTCTGTGGCTGTCCACAGTGCCGCTGACCAGCGGCGTCGTGGCCAAGATTTTCGGCGCACGCCATCTCGGCATGCTGTTCGGACTCGTGTTTTTCAGCCATCAGGTCGGTGCCTTCCTGGGCGCGTGGCTCGGTGGCCTCAACTTCGATGTATCGGGCGACTACAACGCCGTCTGGTTCACCTCGATCCTGCTGGGGCTGCTTGCGGCTGCACTGCACTGGCCGATCCGTGATCAGCCGGTCGAGCGGCTGACAGAGCCGAAAACAGCCTGATTTCCGGCCTGTAACACCGCACAGGGAGAGTTATTCCCTCGGCCGGTTTTCAACCAGCCGTGACTTGTAATCGCGCGTGCGCGGTCCCATCGTATGGCCAGACATCGATGAATGGAGATCGTCATGCTGATCAAGGTCAAACGCGGTTGGGAGCTTCCCGAGAGCGCCGTCACACCGGAAGATGTGTTCCTGAACCGCCGTCAACTCGTGAAGGCCATGGGAATTGCGCCTGCCATTGCCGCGGGCGCGAGTGTTCTGCCCTCGGGCCTGGCGATGGCGACCGAGACCGATCCGACGGCCCATCTCTATCCGGTGCCGCGCAATGAGAAATATACCGTCGATCGGGCGCTGACCTCCGAGAAGGATGCAACCACCTACAACAATTTCTACGAGTTCGGCTCCCACAAGCAGATCTCCAAGGCCGCCCAGCGCTTGGAAACGCGGCCCTGGCACATCGTGATCGACGGTCTGGTCGAAAAGGAATTCGAGATCGGTTTCGACGATCTGATCAAGCAGGTACAGCTTGAGGAAAGGGTGTACCGCTTCCGTTGCGTGGAAGCCTGGGCGATGACCGTGCCGTGGTCGGGCTTCCCAATGAAGCAACTGGTGGAACTGGCCAAGCCGCTTTCCGGCGCGAAATACATCAAGATGAATACGGTCGAGAAGAGCAAATCGGAGATGCCGGGTTTGCGCCAGTTCTGGTATCCGTGGCCCTATCAAGAGGTCCTGACCATCGAGGAAGCCACCAACGAGATGGCTTTCATGGTGACCGGGCTTTATGGCAAGCCCGTGCCCAAGCAGAACGGAGCCCCCCTGCGTCTGGCGACGCCGTGGAAATACGGCTTCAAATCCATCAAGTCGATCATCAGCTTCACCTTCACCGATGAAAAGCCGACAACCTTCTGGGAGTCCCTGCAGGCGAAGGAATACGGTTTCTGGGCGAATGTGAACCCCGCGGTGGCGCATCCGCGCTGGAGCCAGGCCACGGAATGGCAGCTCGGGGGATCCCAGAACGACCGGGTGCCGAGCCGGCTCTACAATGGCTATGAGGAATTTGTCGCGCATCTCTATCCGAAAGATGCCGGCGAAGTGTACTTCCGCTAGAGCATGATCTTGTGGGGTGGAATCGGTTCCGCCGCAGCTCCGTCCACCGCGTGTTTCGTCGTTCCCGCGAAGGCGAGAACCCATAAACACGGGCGACTGCCTTGCCGGAGTAAGGTGTCTGTGGAGGCCCGCCTTTGCGGGCAGGACGAGATGATGTGATGGAGGCGCCGAGGCGCAAGCAGTGTCGTTTCCAACTGAAATGATCCTGCTCTAGGCCTGCCTTCGGAATTTCGATCCCCCAAAATAAAAGCCGGACCCCGAGGGGTCCGGCAGTTGAACAGGGAGGCTTGCGTCTAGGGATGACGCCGGGGCCATGTTCAGGGGCCCCTCAACCATCTGCGATATGGGAGGGTCACGCAGACGGTGCGGTGCACGTATCACCGAGTGTGACTCCTAGATAGGTACTCCCGGGCCAGAAGAGGAGGGGAGCAAACCGTTAACCAGATATGCGCATAATGCATAACTGGTTATGAACTTGTCATGATTGTCGCAGTTGCTGCGCCGGCCTTAGAACCGGGTTTCGGCCACCTTGCGCAGCAGGAAGTCCCGGAACACGCCGATCCGTTGCGAATTCCGCAGTTCTTCAGGATAGACGAAATAGGCGTCATTGCCCGGACCTTCGAGTTCCGGCAGGACGCGAACCAGGTTTTTGGCTTCGCGGGCAAGGAAGTCCGGCAGACCGGCCATCCCGACACCGGCCTCGACAGCCCGCAAGACCCCATAGAGGTTGTTCAGGGTGAGCACCTTGTGGGGTTCCTCATTGGTCGCATCGCGCACCGCGTTCAGGAGCCAGTTGAGGTTTGGCGCCGCCATGGTGCGATCTTCGTCATAGGCGATGATCTTGTGGTGTGCCAGGTCGCGCACCTTTTCGGGCATGCCCCTGGCCTGGAGGTATTCTGGTGACGCAAAGACATGGGTGTGGACCCGGGTCAGACGGCGCTGGATCAGGTCGGCCTGGGTCGGTGGGGTCAGCCGGATCGCGCAGTCCGCCTCACGCATGGACACGTCCAACTCTTCATCTGTGGTGATAAGCGTCACCTCGATATCCGGATACAGGTCGATGAACTCGCTGATCCGCGGTGTCAGCCAGAGCGAGCCCAGCCCGACCGTGGTTGCAATCTTCAGCGGACCCTGGGGCTGTTCGTGGGAATCCGACAGGCGCGCTTCGACCATGGTCAGCTTGGCGAAGACGTCGTGCACGGTGCGATAGAGCAGTTCACCCTGTTCGGTGAGGATGAGGCCGCGCGCGTGGCGGTGAAACAGTTTGGCGTTCAGGCTGTCTTCCAGCGAGCTGATTTGCCGGCTGATGGCAGACTGGCTCAGATGCAGCGTCTCACCCGCATGGGTGAAGCTGCCGGCATCTGCGACGGCGTGAAAAATTCTGAGCTTGTCCCAGTCCATGGCCATAGGGCCGGCCCCCCCCTGAAGCCGCGAGTCGATGAAATCTCGGCTATTCTGCTGCTTCGCGTGACGTTTCGTCCTCAGCCTCGGCAATGAATTTTTCGGCTTCCAGCGCGGCCATACAGCCCATGCCGGCGGCAGTGACCGCTTGACGATAGACCTTGTCCTTGACGTCGCCGGCGGCGAACACGCCGGGAATATTGGTCGCCGTGCTGTCGGGCGCGGTGATCAGATAGCCCTCGTCGTCCATGTCCAACTTGCCCTGGAAAATCTTGGTGTTCGGGTCATGGCCGATGGCGATGAAGATGCCGTCGACTTCCAGGTCCTGCGCTTCGTCGGTCTTGAGGTTTTTCAGCCTGGCGCCTGTCACGCCCGGCGGGTCCTGGATCCCGACCACCTCGTCGAGCACCGTGTCCCAGACCACTTCGATTTTCTCGTTGCGGAACAGACGGTCCTGCATGATTTTCTCCGCGCGCAGCTCGTCCCGGCGATGAATGAGGGTGACCTTGGAGGCAAAATTCGTCAGGAACAGCGCTTCCTCCACGGCCGTGTTGCCGCCACCGATCACGGCCACTGGCTTGTCGCGATAGAAGAAGCCGTCGCAGGTGGCGCAGGCCGATACCCCGAAGCCGGAGAATTTCTGCTCGCTCTCGAGTCCGAGCCAGCGCGCCGAGGCGCCTGTCGCCACGATGACGGTATCGCCGGTGTAGATGTCACCGGAATCGCCGATCGCCCTGAACGGGCGGGAACTGAAATCCACTTCGACGATCAGGTCGCTGAAAATCTGGGTACCGACATTGCGGGCCTGCTCGACCATCTGTTCCATCAGCCAGGGGCCCTGGATCGGTTCGGCAAAGCCGGGATAGTTCTCGACATCGGTGGTGATGGTCAGTTGGCCACCCGGCTGCATGCCCTCCACCATGATCGGCTTCATGTTGGCGCGTGCGGCATAGACGGCCGCGGTGCAGCCTGCCGCGCCGGAGCCGAGGATCAGGACCTTGGAGTGATGGGTCTCGGACATGGAACTCTTCCTTTGGAGGGACCCCTGTGCGGGGTTCTTTGTTCGCGTTAGATAGTCGGCGGATTGAGGTCCGGCAAGCAGGACGGTCCATCAGGCAGTAAATTTCAATGTTGTCAGAAGTTTACAACACTTCGGATCGATTCACCCTTGTGCATCAGGTCGAAGCCGTTGTTGATCTCGACCAGCACTTCGCCCTCGCGCGGGCCTTCCAGGTCAACGGTTTCGATCCAGAGCGGCTTTCCGGCCTCAAGGGCAACGGCGGCGCGGGTTTCCATGGCAAATCCTCCCGGACAGGCGAAATTCTGTTGTGTCGTTCTGGGGAGAGTGTCCCAAGCGCGGACGGCGAGTGCAAGCGCGTGAAACTCTAAAACACTTGTTCTCGCTTACCCCAAAACCCGCGCATAGAGCTTGAACATCTTGTCCCAGACGATCTCGGCCGAGGGTTCGTGATAGACCTCGCGCTCGGGGAAGGCGAAGCCGTGCTCGGTGGTCGGAAAGACCTCGGTCTCATGGGAGATCCCATGCGCATCCAGTGTCGCCCGCAAGTTGTCGATCAGCTCCATGGGTACCCAGCGGTCGTGTTCGGCAAAGGCGTAGTACATCTCGCCCTCGATCTGCGGGGCGAGCAGATGCGGAGAATCGTCTTTGTCGGTGACGATATAGACCCCGTAGAGCGAGACATTGGCCGCGAAACGATCCGGAAAGCTACCCGCCACAGCGGTCACGAAGGCGCCGCTCATGCAGTAGCCGACGCAGCCCATCGGGCCGTCAGAGGCCGCGTCCTCCTCGCCCAGCGCGTCCATCAGCGCAGCGGTGTCCCGGACCACATCGGCGTTGGACAGGCTGTGCCAGGCCGCGAAGATCATCTCGGTCATCTTCTCGGTACGCCGGGCCAGATTGAAGCGGTGATGACCCAGCCGGTAGTAGAGGTCCGGCAGCACCGCGTAGTAGCCCTGAACCGCGATCCGGCGGGCGAAGTTGTACAGCTCCTCGCGGATGCCCGGTGCGTCCATATACATGACCACCACCGGGTGCGGACCGTCCTCGTCCGGCCAGGCCGCAAAGCACGGCATGGTGCCGTCGGGCGTGGTCACATTGAATTCGCGTTCCATGGATTATTTCCTGTTGAGGATGACCGATGACCGTTTTTGGTTGGAGCGATTCTTTTTGCCGGAGGAACGATACTTTCGCAGCGAGATGTCTTTTGGGGTCTCGATATTCCGATTCTGCGTATTGCCCTGACTGGCGAACTGAAAAGCTACGAGGAGTGGCAGTAGCAAAATCTGGATTCCTGCACCAATGAAGATGAACAGCTCAACGCGAAACAGAAGCGTTAGAGCTCCGAAAAACAGGAGGGGAGAAATCAGGGTGAGGAACAGCCGGAACTGGGTGAAACTCGAACCGCATTCAACAGTCTCGCGAATACGGGCAATCGGCCCTCCGTAGATACGATTGAATGCGGGCCAGAGAAGAAAAATATCCATTTCGACAACCCGTCGCGGTGGCTTGGCCGTTGATACTTATTTGGGCGGCAAGGTTCGCAGATAAGCAACAATGGCATCAAGGTCCGCATCGCTGATGTTCGCGTAATAGGCATAGCCCATCGGCGGCAGCATCTTGGTGCCGTCCGGGCGGACGCCCCTGGTGATCATCGCCTTGATCTCGTCGTCGCTGCGATCCATGAGCCCGGTCGGGGTGATGTTCGAAGAGACGCTCACGCCCCAGGGGCCATGAAACTCGAACCCGCCCGCGCCGAGATTGTTGACCAGATCGGGACCCTTCGGGGTCAATGGTGAGTGGCATTCCACGCAGTGACCGGCTGGCCCGGCGAGATAGGCGCCGTAGGCAAGCTGGTCGTTGCGGTCCGGCTCGGGAACGCTGACAACGGGCGGGCCATAGGCGGGCGGCAACGGGATGCGATAGACCGATGGCGGAATCTCGTTCTTCACCGGTTTGACGTTGCGCAGATAGGCGACGATGGCCTCGACGTCCTTGTCCGACAGGCCGCGATAGAGGCCGATGGGCATGGGCGGCCCGATGATCGAGCCATCCGGGCGCTTGCCCTCACGGATCGAGGCGATGATCTGTTCGTCGGTCCAGGTACCGATCCCGGTTTCCGGGTCGGGCGTGATGTTGGGCGCATTGGCATCGAAGCCCGGGGTCTTCTCGAAGGGGGCCATGCCCGCGAGTTCCATCCCCGGAATTTCCCCTTTCGGTCCTTTCGGCGTGTGGCAGTTGCCGCAGGCGACGATGGATTGCATCAGATAGGTGCCGCGTTCGAGCGGCGTTTCGGCATTCGCCACGCCGTGCCACGCCAATAGCGCCACACCGGCGAGCGCCGATGAGATCAGTTTTGATGTCATGATGTTCCCCCCAAGCTCTGTTCCCGGGGGAAAGATTAGCACCGCGCAGGCGCGAGTCTAGAACCCGAACATATGATCCAGCGAGAACGCGGTGCCATCGTGTGCGATGACGCCGTGATAGCCGAACAGGCGGCAGGTGGTGTCGCGGATCAGTACATAGCCGCTGCCCGCCGCGCCTGATTTTGCGGCGGCTGCGCGCGCCTCGGCATCGAATAACTCGCTCAGGCGGAAATGGAACGATCCACCGCAGGGGATCTTGGCTGTGGTCTCGGCGACGATGTTGCCCGAGCCGTCATACAGCATCAGCAGGGTATCGGAGGTCTGATGCCACGGGGTCGAGGCCGGATAGATCAGCTGACAGAAGGTGTCGTTGTCCTCTGCACCCACGGCCATGGCCGGGTCGGTGCGCAGGAACAGCCGTGTGGACAGCCCGGGCGGATCACCGGAATAGGATTGCGGTTCGCCCTGCCAGGTCAGCGCGGTGTTGAAGATATGGGCCCCGAAGCTGGTTTCCGCCGCATGGCCGGACTCGCGCGCTTCGTAGCGGAACAGGCCATGCAGCCAGCCATCGACGCCTCGTGTGGCGACCCCGAAGTCATAGAGCAGTTCTATATGCCCGGCTTCGTCATCGAGTGCGGCCTCGCCGTTGAGCAATTCGTCGAGGTCCAGCGCGACGCTCTCGTTGCGGCGCAGTTCGCCAAATGCATGGCGCGCGATCTCCTGCCCGTTGCGGTCATAGACACGGGCGGCGAGCGGATGGGTTTCCTGGGTCGTGGACATCGGTGTGGGCAGGGCGATGGAGCGGAATTGCGCGCGGGGCAGCACCGGTGCGGGCAGCAGAAAGCCCTTGCCCATCAGGTTGCCGATCTCGGCGATCTTCGAGTTCGGTTCCAGATCGACGCGTTCCACATTCACATGGGCGGTGCGCCGCCGGTCGAGTTCACCCCCGTCACGGGTCTCGATCTCGTAGCGCGGGCGTACGAAATGCTTCCCGGCATTGACCTCGATCTGTTCCGGCCACCGCGCATCGGGCAGCAGATCGGCGGCGTCGAGCGCATAGGATCCGAAGGCCGGAATTTCCCGGTCGAGCCAGGCGGTCTCCGGGTGACCCATCAGGTTCAGGCCGACCACACCGGACGGGATCGCGCAGGGATGGCTGTTCTGAATCCAGAGGATCACCCGCTCATTGTCTTTCGGCGCCGGCAGGCCACCATAGAAGTCTGCGGGCCAGGCATTGGCGTCATGGGTGCAGGACAGATCGCGCGGATCGTCGCCATAGGTGTCCAGCGCGTACTTGACGATGTCATGCCCCTTCACCCCGATGGCGTGCACGAACAGCTGGCCGGTGATCTCCTCCAGGCCGAAACGCGCGCAGACCGCGGCGCTGTCGATGGTGATGCCGCCGGGGGAGTCTGGCAGCGCCAGATCCCACTGGCCGATGGTCTTGCCGTCGGTGTCGATTAGGCTGAGCCAGAGGTTCACATTTTCCGCGCCGTAGCGGTGCCAGTAATTGGCGGTCGCAATCCGGGTGTGCAGCCTGTTGCCGCGCCCGTCCGGTCCGTCGCGGAAGAAGGCAAAGTTCGTCGCGAAGTTCAGCGGATCGAGATAGCGCGTCTTGTTGGTTAGGCGGTCCGCCGGGAGGCGAATTTCATCCAGCGTGACGATCTCGGTGCCGTCCGGTACCAGATGGGCAATATCGCGCACGGTTTTCTCGGCATCGAAGGCCATGACCAGCACGGCGGACACCTTCGCGGATGCCAGATCGGTGACCGGCTGGGTCTGCTGCCCCAGCACCGTCTCTCCCAGCGCGGCGAGGTCCTGCACGAACACATGGGCAATCGTCATATCGTCGAAGGGATAGAGCTGTGAAAAGGCGGGGGCGAAACCTGACGGGTCGTAGATGGCAATCGTGTCCATCCCGGCCAGGCGATCCACAAGCGCGCGGGCCTTGGGTGCGACGGCCGGGTGACCGGCGGCCTTGAAGAAGGGGAAGCCGCCTTTGACGTTGGAAAAGGTATTGATATCGAGCGCCATGCGCTGCGCCTGCCTTATGCCTTGAGCTTCTTGAAAAATGCCGAGATGGAGTGGCGAACCTGTTCACGGGTTTTGTAGGCCTTGCTGTTGACCCAGTTCAACTGAATCGTGCGCCGCTCGCCCTCGAAAGGCTGGTGTCCGTGCCAGGCATTCTCGACACAGGGAAAGGCCAGGAAGGTGCCTTCATCGGGCGGAACCTCCACCGCATAGTCTTCCAGATCGTCGGGGCTGCGCAGCAGGCGCAGTTGACCGCCCGGTTCTTCCCAAGCGGGGTTCATGTAAAGAAGCACCGTGACGAGCTTGCCGGTGGAATCGATATGTATCTGTCCGTCGGTGGCGCGGGCGCGGCCACGCACCGTCACCATGGTCGGTTTGTCACGCAGATCGATCCCCATTTTCTCGCCCAGCGCAGCGGCCAGTTCGGGACCCTGAAGCGCCTCCAGGAGGGCTGCGAAGCCCGGCCCGTATTCGAGCTGTTGGGTTGGAAAACTGCCGGGTTTGCTGATCGCGGGAAAATCCCGGTTGGCCGCGGCCAGCGCGTCACTGGTGATCAGTCCCGGTACCAGCACATGGTCGTAGGGGTCATGGGCGAGCGGGACGTCTGCCAGTGCCTGGAAATCGATGATGGACATGTCCGTCTCATAAATCGCGACTCAGCCAATTGCAATCCGTCGTTGTATCTCTGCGGCCACCATTGCGGTGTCATCAAGCGGTTCGTAGTCCCAGTCCGAGATTTTGCCCTCGAGCGGGCGCGTCACGCCGCGGCTTTCCATGTTCTTGTGGAACCGCCGGAACTTCTCCGACCCGCCTTCAAGCTGGGCCACATAGACGGGTTTCCCGGTGGCGGTGGCTTCGCTCACCATGTTGACGGAATCCCCGGTCACCACGATGGCATCGGCATGGGCGAGATAGCCCAGATAGGGGTTCTCGCCGGTTTCGTCCCAGATCTCCGCATCGGTTCCTTGCAGCGCGGATGATATGGCGCGGCGGGCATGGTCGGGTGTGCGCCGCGACGGGGTTATGGCCAGGCCCCACCCGCCGGTTTCTGTCAGGGTGCGAAGCTGTTTGGCGAGATCGTGGCTGAAGGCCTCGGTCATGCGATACACCGCGTTGTCGCCGCCCAGCAGAACCGCGAGCAGGGGGCGGCGCAGATGGGAGATGCGTTCGGCGAAGGCTGTACGGGCGGTCTCGAGAACGCGCGGCGTCAGTCCATGAAGCGCACCTGTGGTCGAGATGACATTCTCTCCGTTCAGGCCGTCATGGGCCGGGGCCACGACTAGGTCGAAAGCCGAGAGGGACACCCCGGGGTTCTGAATCTGGACACAGAAGGTTCCGCCCTTGCTGGCCTTGCGAATGGCCCGGGCGGGGGCGACGGATTTGCGACCGCTGGCAATCAGCAGGTCGGGCCAGGGCGGGGTCAGTTTCTCGGAGGATGCGGACAGAACGCGAAGGGAGGCCGGCGTGAGCGCGGGCGGCAGCCAGCGCCAGGGCGCGCCTTGCCGGATGACCCTGGAGACCGGATCCAGGCCCAGGACTTCGGTAAGCCCCCTGCACTGGTTGACCATCCCGATCTTTCCGTCGGTCAATATCCAGCAGGACGAGATGGTTTTTGAAGAGCTCTGGTTCACCGATATGCGACCATGGAATGATGTGGAATGCCGCTGCCTTCGTTTGAAATATAATTTCAATCTGCTAGCATCAGCTCCGGCAAGACGACAACTATAGGGTCGCGTCCCGTTGATTCCCACGGGCCCCCTGAATGCGGCAAATTCCCTGCCGCCCTGGAGACAACGAGAGTTATGGCCGATAGTGAATCCAGGGATGATGTGGCCGGGAAGGCCGCGCAGAGCCGCAAGGTCAAACTCGACGCCATCGACCGCCGTATCCTGAGAAATCTTCGTGACGAGGGCCGGATCACCAATGTCGAACTGGCGCGCCGCGCCGGAATTTCGGCGCCCCCCTGCCTGCGCCGGGTGCGCGCGCTCGAAGAGGCTGGCTATATCAAGGATTATCACGCCGAACTCGATGCCGAGTTACTCGGTTATGAAGTCGCGTTTCATGCGCTTGTCGGCCTGACGAGCCAGTCCGACACGGTATTGAGCGAGTTTGAAGAGCACATGACCGCCTGGCCCGAAGTCCGCCGCTGCGACATGATCCGAGGGGGTGGTGATTTCATGCTGCGGATCGTGGCGCGCAACACGGCGCACGAAAATGAACTGACCGCACGCCTGACGGCCGCGCCCCATGTTTCCACGGTGCAGACGTTTCAGGTGATCCGGAGTTCGAAATACGCATCCAGCGTGCCGGTGGACGAACCGGTGGAGTAGTTCCCCGAACCCAACCGGTGTCTACGCGGACTTGATCCGCGTGTCTCTTGAGATCCTCATGCTGAGCTTGTCGAAGTATGAGGATGCCGCCCTCGCCCTTCGTCAGGCTCAGGGTGAGGGCTCAGTCGGGCAAATGTGCCCGGATCAAATCCGGGCATGACGATGGGTTGAGTTCACGCCTATTTGAAGCGGACCGTCATGATCTCGAAATAGCGCACGCCGTTCGGCGTGGTGACCTCGACACTGTCGCCAACCTCCCGCCCGATCAGGGCGCGGCCAAGCGGTGATCCAATCGAAATCTTGCGCTGCTGGATATCGGCCTCCAGCTCGCCCACGAGCTGATAGGTGATTTCCTCGTCGGTTTCTTCATCGGCTACCTTGACCGTAGCGCCGAACCGGACCGTCTTGCCCTTGATCTTCGAGGTGTCGATGACCTCGGCGCGCTTGATGGCGTCCTCGAGTTCGCCGATACGGCCTTCGATGAAGCTCTGCCGTTCGCGCGCGGCATGATACTCGGCGTTCTCCGACAGGTCGCCGTGTTCGCGCGCAGCCGCGATGGCTTTCACAATATTCGGCCGTTCAACCGACTTCAGATTGCGCAGCTCTTCCTGAAGGGCTTGGTGGCCCTGGGTCGTCATCGGGAGCTTGTCCATGGGTTTACTGCTCGTTCAATCGCCGCACACAAAATGCGGCAGGCCAAAGGGGCTTTGAGAGACTAAAAAACCCGCCGCTGGCCGCTTCCGGCCCCCAAATCGGGCCTTAGCGAACGTCCGGCGGGTCAAGCCGTTCAAAATTCATGACTAAAATACGACTGAAGCGGCGCAACTTCAAGACCGCCGCTCTGAACGGCCTCAATCGAGGCGATCGCGGCACGGGCACCGGCAACTGTCGTGTAGTAGGGAATTTTCTGGGTCAGCGCGTTGCGGCGCAGGCTGTAGCTGTCCGCGATGGAGCTTGCCCCCTCGGTTGTATTGAAGACCAGCTGGATATCGCCGTTCTGCATCTCGTCAACGATATGGGGTCGTCCTTCGAGCACCTTGTTCACGGTCACCACCGCGATACCCGCCTTTTCCAGATGTTCGGCGGTGCCGCTGGTGGCGACGATCTCAAAGCCCATGCCGATCAGTTGCTGCGCCATCTCGACCATGGCGGGCTTGTCGCGGTCACGAACCGAGATGAAGACCCGGCCATCGGTCGGCACGGTTGTTCCGCCACCGATCTGCGACTTGGCGAAGGCGTGACCGAAATCCCGGTCCAGGCCCATCACCTCGCCGGTGGATTTCATCTCCGGGCCCAGCAGGGTATCGACCCCGGGGAAGCGGGCAAACGGGAAGACAGCTTCCTTCACGGCGACATGATCGGGCGCGGCCGCCGTATCGGGCAGTTTGAAGTCGGCAAGCATTTCACCGGCCATGATACGCGCGGCGATCTTGGCAATCGGCACGCCGGTCGCCTTGGCCACGAACGGGACCGTCCGGCTGGCGCGCGGGTTCACCTCGATCAGATAGACATCGCCGTCCTTCACCGCGAACTGGATATTCATCAGGCCCAGGACGTTCAGGGCGCGGGCGAGAATTTCGGTCTGGCGGCGAATTTCCGCAATGACATCCGCGCCAAGCGAATAGGGCGGCAGCGAGCAGGCACTGTCGCCGGAATGGATTCCGGCTTCCTCGATATGCTCCATGATGCCGGCCACATGGATGTTTCCGCCGGTGTCGCAGAGCGCATCCACATCGACTTCGATGGCGTCCTGCAAATAGCGGTCGAGCAGCACCGGGCTGGTGCCCGAGACGCGGACCGCTTCGCTGATGTAGCGGGTGAGCTGCTCCATGCTGTGGACCAGTTCCATCGCCCGTCCGCCCAGGACATAAGACGGGCGGATCAGTAGCGGGAACCCAAGATCTTCGGCAGCTGCAAGCGCTTCCTCGGCACTTTCGGCTATGGCGTTTTCCGGCTGGCGTAGATCGAGTTCCTGCAGCAGAGCCTGGAACCGCTTGCGGTCTTCGGCCAGATCGATGGCGTCGGGCGAGGTGCCCAGAATCGGGATGCCCGCCGCTTCAAGCGCGTTGGCGAGCTTGAGCGGGGTCTGGCCGCCGAACTGTACGATCACCCCGCGCAGATCACCCGACTGCATCTCCAGCCGGCAGATTTCAATCACGTCTTCCGCCGTCAGGGGCTCGAAATAGAGCCGGTCCGAGGTGTCGTAATCGGTCGACACGGTTTCCGGGTTGCAGTTGACCATGATGGTCTCGTAGCCCGCCTCGCGGAGCGCAAAGACGGCGTGGACGCAGCAATAGTCGAACTCGATCCCCTGTCCGATACGGTTCGGCCCGCCGCCGAGAATAATGACCTTCTCGCGCGATGTGACCTCGGCTTCGCTCTCGCCTGGAAGGGTCGAATCCCCTTCATAGGCCGAATACATATAAGGTGTCTGGCTCGGGAACTCGGCCGCGCAGGTGTCGATACGCTTGAAGACCGGGTGCAGGTCCAGCTTGTCGCGCAGGGCCGGAACCGTATCGGTGTCCGTGCCGGTCAATTCGGCCAGGCGCTCGTCGGAAAAGCCCATCTTCTTGAGCTTGATCATCCCATCATAGTCGTTGGGCAGTCCGTTTTCGCGAATGCGGGCTTCGGCCTGAACAATCGAGGAGATCTGTTCGAGGAACCACGGATCGAATTTGGTGACCCGCTGGATATCAGCCGCCGAAATGCCATGCCGGAAGGCTTGCGCGATCACGAGCAGGCGGTCGGGGGTGGGCCTGCCCAGCGCGGCAAACACCGCGTCCTCGTCAAAGCTCTGTCCTTCGCCGCGTGAGCGCGCGCCGGGAATGGTCACCTCGTTCAGTCCGGTCAGGCCGGTTTCCATGGAACGATAGGCCTTCTGCAGACTTTCGGCGAAGGTCCGCCCGATGGACATGACCTCACCGACCGATTTCATCGATGTGGTCAGCAGTGCGTCCGTACCCGGGAACTTCTCGAAGGTGAAGCGGGGCATCTTGGTGACCACATAGTCGATGGTCGGCTCGAAACTGGCGGGCGTGACCCCGGTGATCTCGTTGTCCAGTTCGTCCAGCGTATAGCCGACGGCCAGCTTGGCCGCGATCTTGGCAATCGGAAACCCGGTCGCCTTGGAGGCCAGCGCCGAGGAGCGGCTGACCCGCGGGTTCATTTCGATCACGACCATGCGGCCGTTCTTCGGGTTGATGGCGAACTGTACGTTCGAGCCGCCCGTTTCAACCCCGATCTCGCGCAGGCACGCGATCGAGGCGTTGCGCATGATCTGGTATTCCTTGTCGGTCAGCGTCAGAGACGGCGCGACCGTGATCGAATCCCCGGTATGGACCCCCATCGGGTCGATATTCTCGATGGCGCAGATAATGATGCAGTTGTCCGCATTGTCGCGGACGACCTCCATCTCGTACTCCTTCCAGCCGAGAACCGATTCCTCGACCAGCACCTCGTTGACGGGTGAGGCATCGATGCCGCCCATCACGATGTCGAAGAACTCCTCGCGGTTATAGGCAATGCCGCCGCCCTGGCCACCGAGCGTGAAGGACGGGCGGATGATCGCCGGCAAACGAACGAAGTCCAGCGCCTTCTCGGCGTCCTCGCGATTGTTCACCTGCATGGAACGAGGCGATTCCAGCCCGATCTTGTCCATAGCTTCGCGGAACTGCAGCCGGTCCTCGGCCTTGTCGATCACATCGGCCTTGGCACCGATCATCTCGATCCCGAGGCGGTCGAGCGTGCCGTCGCGTGCGAGCGTCAAACAGGTATTCAGCGCCGTCTGGCCGCCCATGGTGGGCAGGATCGCGTCGGGCTTCTCGGCCTCGAGGATCTTGGTGACCATTTCGGGCGTGATGGGCTCCACATAGGTGGCGTCCGCGAAGGCCGGGTCGGTCATGATCGTTGCGGGATTGGAGTTCACCAGGATCACCCGGTAACCCTCATCCTTGAGCGCCTTGACCGCCTGGGTGCCCGAATAGTCGAACTCGCAGGCCTGTCCGATGATGATCGGCCCCGCGCCGACGATCATAATGGATTTGATATCTGTGCGTTTGGGCATCTCAGCTCTGTCCGTCGATCATCTCGATGAACCGCTCGAACAGGTAATGGCTGTCATGCGGGCCCGGGGACGCCTCGGGGTGGTACTGGACGGAAAACACCGGCGCGTCCTTGACCCGGATGCCTTCGAGCGATCCGTCAAACAGGGACTGGTGGCTCATCTCTACATTGTCGGGCAGGGATTTTTCCTCCACCACGAAACCGTGGTTCTGGCTGGTGATCTCAACCTTGCCGGTCGCCAGGTCCTTCACCGGGTGGTTCGCACCGCGATGACCGTGATGCATTTTTTCGGTTTTCGCGCCCAGTGCCAGGGCCAGCATCTGGTGGCCCAGGCAGATGCCGAAGGTGGGCGTGCCGGATTTCAGCACCCCCTCGATCATCGGCACGGCGTATTCGCCCGTGGCCGCCGGATCGCCGGGGCCGTTGGAGAGAAACACACCGTCGGGCTTGTGGCGCATGACCTCTTCGGCCGTGGCCGTGGCCGGTACGACGGTGACCTTGCAGTCAAGCCCGGCCAGCGATCGCAGGATGTTGCGCTTGGCGCCAAAATCGACGGCGACCACATGACGCTTGGGCTTCTTCAGCGTGCCGTAGCCATGTCCCAGCAACCAGGGGGTCTCGTCCCAGATATAGGTCTGGGTGCAGGACACGTCCTTGGCCAGATCGGTGCCTTCCAGACCGCGCCAGTCACTGGCGGCGGCCTGCAGCGTGGCGGTGTTGATCGCACCCTTGGGCTGATGAACAATGGCACCATTGGGTGCCCCGCTGTCCCGGATGTGCCGTGTCAGGCGGCGGGTGTCCACGCCGGCGATGCCGACCAGGTCCATGGATTTGAGCCAGGTGTCGAGATGCTGGGCGGCCCGCCAGTTTGACGGGTCGGTGATATCGGCGCGCAGCACACAGCCGCGCGCGGCCGGTGTGGTGGTCTCGACGTCTTCTTCGTTGGCTCCAACATTCCCGATATGGGGGAAGGTGAAGTTGATGATCTGCCCGGCATAGGACGGGTCGGTCAGGATTTCCTGATAGCCGGTCAGCGAGGTGTTAAAACAGACCTCACCGACGGAGGCGCCGGTGGCACCGATCCCCCGACCCCAGAAAACGGCGCCGTCGGGCAGCACCAATGCGCCGGTCGCCCATTCAGGCTGGCTCCGGTCTTGTGGCGCGGAAGCGGCCATATCGCTCCGATCCTCGGAATGGTGACCGGGCGCATCGCGCGGGCCACCGGGGCATGATGTGTTTTCGGGCCGACCAGGGTTGGCCGGCGCGTGTCATGTATGACACGCAAATTGCGGCGTTGTTTACGGCACAGGGTCAGAGTCGTCAAGCGAGGCTGGGGATGAAAAATGTGAACAAAAACAGCTGGTTAAGACTTTCGTCCTTTCGTTGCGCTCGATGCGCAAATCGGCTACCGTCCTGCGCTTCCAAACAAGGCAAGAAATCATGATCCGCGACCAGCTTCCTGACGCGTACAAGACAGCTTTGAAAGACAAGGATGAGCGCGCCGTTTCGACGCTGCGTCTCATCATTGCTGCTCTGAAGGACCGGGACATCGCCGCCCGCAGCAAGGGCAATCCGGACGGCATCAGCGATGATGAAATCCTCCAGATGCTCCAGACCATGGTCAAGCAGCGCCGCGAGTCCATTTCCATGTATGAAAAGGGCGGCCGGCTCGAACTCGCCGAGCAGGAGGGTGAGGAAATCACCATCATCCAGCGTTTCCTGCCCGAACAGCTCGATGCGGCGGCCACCGAAGAGGCCGTGGACAAGACCATCGCCGAACTCGGCGCGACTGGCCTGAAGGATATGGGCGCGGTGATGGGCGCCTTGCGGGATAATTACGCCGGACAGATGGATTTCGGGCGCGCCAGCGGCATCGTGAAGGCCCGCCTGGGCGGCTGATGCCAATCGCGGGCTTTATCCCCGCAATACACGCAAATAATTCCCATCGTATTGCCGCTTTTGAGACTCGGTGGGCTCTTGCACGCTACGTTCACCGTTTGACGCTGACGGGATCATTTTGGGTATGGCCTTTCCGCCGCAATTTCTCGATGAGTTGCGTGCACGGCTTCCGGTATCGGAAGTCGTGGGGCGAAAGGTGCGTCTGGTACGCAAGGGCCGCGAACATGCGGGCCTGTGCCCCTTTCACAATGAAAAGACGCCATCCTTCACGGTGAATGACGAGAAGGCGTTCTATCACTGCTTCGGCTGCGGCGAGCACGGGGATGTCATCACCTTCGTGATGGAAACCGAGGGGCTGAGCTTTCCCGAGGCGGTGGAACGGCTGGCCGGGCAGGCGGGATTGCAGGTGCCCCAGTCATCCCCCGAAGAGCGTGAGCGCGCCAAGGTCCGCTCTTCGCTCTATGACGTCGTGGAGATGGTCTGCCACTGGTACGAGGACCAGCTTCGTCAGTCCGGCGGCCGTGAAGCCTATGATTACTTGCGCGGACGCGGCTTTACCGATGAAACCATCGCCAGGTTCCGGCTGGGCTATGCCCCTGACGGGCGGGGCCGGCTGCTCCAGGCGATGGAGGGCAAGGGCATCCGCAAGGAGCAGCTTGTCGAAGCGGGACTGATCAAGATGCCCGAGGGCGGCGGCGACCCGCGCGACTACTTCTTTAACCGGGTGATGTTCCCGATTGCCGACGGGCGCGGGCGGGTGATCGCCTTTGGCGGGCGCATTCTGGGAGACGGGCAGCCGAAATATCTGAACTCGCCCGAAACGCCGCTTTTTCACAAGGGCCGCAATCTCTACAATTTTGCCATGGCCCGCGAGGCCTCGCGCGCGTCCGGCACCGTGATCGTCGCGGAAGGTTATACCGACGTGATCGCGCTCGCCCAGGCGGGGCTGCCCCATGCGGTCGCGCCCCTGGGAACGGCGGTGACCGAAGAGCAGATCGGTCTGCTCTGGCGGGTGACCGACGAGCCGGTGCTCTGTTTCGATGGTGACAATGCGGGCGCGCGTGCCGCCTTGCGTGCCGCCGAGCGCGGCCTGCCGCTGCTCAAGCCCGGCAAGACGCTGCGGTTCATGACCCTGCCGGCCGGCGAAGACCCGGATTCGCTGGTGCAGTCGCGTGGCGCGGAAGGCTTTTCGAAGCTCATGGACGGGGCCCATCAACTGGCCGATGTGATCTGGCAGTCCGAGGTGTCCGCCGCCCGTCACGATACGCCCGAACGCCGCGCCGATCTGGAGCGCCGGGTCAACATGCGGGTGGCGACCATCGCCGATGAAGGCGTGAAGTACCACTATCAGCAGAGCTTCCGGCAACGCCTCAAAGACCTGTTCTTCCAACCGCGCGCCTCCGGGGGGCGGCCGGGCGGCGGCAAACGGAGCGACTGGCGCGACCGGAAGCCCGAACTGGTGCCCGGATTGGGCGTACGGGGCGATATTGGCGCCATGAAAGCCGTGCAGGAGCGGGTTTTGCTCGCCACGCTGATCAATCACCCGGACCTGATTCATGACTCGATTGAGGCCCTGAATGAAATTTCCCTGCAAAACAGGGAACTTGACACCCTGCTGGATGTGATTTTAAACCTCGCTTTTACGTCGCCAGTGCTTGACACACGCGACTTGCAGCGCCATTTGAACGAAATCGGCCATGAGCGGCTGTTGGGGGTGGTATTGCATGCGCAGGTGTATCGTCAGGCTTCTTTCGCGAAGCCGGACGCAACTGTACCGGAAGCACGATCCGCGCTGGACGAGATGCTTGTGCGATTTGGCCGTTCGCGACTGGATGCTGATCGCGCGGATGCAAAGAGGGATGCCAAGGACGAGATGAACGAAGAGAACAGTACGAAACTTCTCAATCTCGTTCGCGAAGCGTCGGGTGCGGGCAGCCTGTAACGAAAGACTTCTGATTTATCGAATGCGCACCGGGTCTTCCGGCGCTGCAGCGAGGGATACTTATGGTACGAAACGAAGCGCAGGAAGCAGAGACCGAGGATCGCGACGACGCCCCTGACGGTCCGTTGATGGATGGCTCGGTTCAGGGTGTGAAGAAGATGATCGCCCGCGGCAAGGAACGCGGCTTCATCACCTATGACGAGCTGAACGAAACCCTGCCGCAGGAACAAGTGTCCTCCGAACAGATTGAGGACGTGCTCGCGCAGTTGTCTGAGATGGGCATCAATGTCGTCGAAGAAGAAGAAAAGGACGACGCCGGCGACAAGGCCGCCAAGGACGGCGGCAAGGGCGCGAACGGCGCAGCCGCGGGCAAGGAAGAAGTCCCCACCACGGTTCCGACCAAGACCCGCACCACTCGCGAGGAAGATCTCGGCCGCACCGATGATCCGGTGCGGATGTATCTCCGCGAAATGGGCTCGGTCGAACTGCTCTCGCGCGAAGGCGAGATCGCGATTGCCAAGCGCATCGAGGCCGGCCGCGAGAAGATGATCGGCTCGATCTGTGAATCGCCGCTTACCATTCGCGCGATCATCGCCTGGCGCGATGCGCTGGGAAAGGAACAGATCCTGCTGCGCGACGTGATCGATCTCGACGCGACCCATAGCGGGGGGCCGGGCGAAGACAATTCCGCCAATGGCGGCGCGAATGCCAAGAAGGCCGAAGAGGAAAAGAAGAAAGCCGAGGAGGCCAAGCGCAAGGAAGCCGCGGAGAACGGCACCACCGTCGAGGATGACGACGACGACGATGAGGACGAGGGTGCAAACCTCTCCCTCGCGGCAATGGAAGCCAAGCTCAAGCCGGAAGTGCTCGAGCTCTTCGATACGATCGACAAGACCTACAAGAAGCTTCGCAAGCTGCAGGAGCAGCGCCTGGCGGGGATGAAGAACAAGTCCGATCAGCTCTCCTCGGCGCAGGAAAAGCGCTACGCCAAGCTGCAGTACGAGCTTGTCGAATATATGGAGCAGGTCCGCCTGAACAACGGCCGGATCGAAGCCCTGGTGGATGAGCTCTACGGCCTGAACCGCCGTCTGACCAGTTTCGAAGGCAAGCTGCTGCGCATGGCGCTGGATGCCGGCGTCACCCGGGCGGACTTCCTCGAAGAATACATGACCAACGAGCTCGACCCCCGCTGGGTCAGTCGTGTGGGGCGCCTGAAGCGCAAGGGCTGGAAGAAGTTCGTCGAGAAGAACGGCGATGAAATCCGCGCGATCCGTAAGGAGGTCATGGAGATTTCCGTGCGTGTCGGCCTGCCGATCACCGAATTGCGCCGGATAGTTCAGACGGTCCAGCAGGGTGAGAAGGAAGCCAGCCGCGCCAAGAAGGAAATGGTCGAGGCCAATCTGCGTCTCGTGATTTCCATCGCCAAGAAGTACACAAATCGCGGCCTACAATTCCTCGACCTGATCCAGGAAGGCAATATCGGCCTGATGAAGGCGGTCGATAAGTTCGAGTATCGCCGCGGCTACAAGTTCTCCACCTACGCCACCTGGTGGATCCGCCAGGCGATCACCCGCTCAATTGCCGACCAGGCCCGCACGATCCGTATCCCGGTGCACATGATCGAGACGATCAACAAGCTGGTCCGCACCTCGCGCCAGATGCTCCACGAGATCGGCCGCGAGCCGACCCCGGAGGAGCTCGCCGGGCGCCTACACATGCCGCTGGAGAAGGTCCGCAAGGTCCTCAAGATCGCCAAGGAGCCGATCTCTCTCGAAACCCCCATTGGTGACGAGGAAGACAGCCATCTTGGCGATTTCATCGAGGACAAGAACGCGATCCTGCCGGTCGATTCCGCGATCCAGTCGAATCTGCGCGAAACCACAACCCGGGTTCTGGCCTCACTCACGCCGCGTGAAGAACGCGTGCTGCGCATGCGCTTCGGCATCGGCATGAACACCGACCATACGCTGGAGGAAGTCGGCCAGCAGTTCTCGGTCACCCGCGAACGCATCCGCCAGATTGAGGCGAAGGCCCTGCGCAAGCTCAAGCACCCTTCGCGCTCGCGCAAGCTGCGGAGCTTCCTCGACCACTAGATGCAGACATGAATCCGAACGGGACGAGGCCGGCGTTGTGCCGGCCTCTTTTCTTTTGAATCCTGTGCTATAAAAACCATCCCGTCCGGGCACGGTGGGCCCGTAGTTCAGCTGGTTAGAACGGACCGCTCATAACGGTTATGTCGCAGGTTCGAATCCTGCCGGGCCTACCAACTTTCCCGTGTTTTTTTCAGCTATTTCGGCAGCAGGTCGAACATCGTGTCGCCGAACCGAGCGCGGGCCTCGTCGTACATGGGGGCGACGGCGGCGCGGAAGTCGGCGCGTTCGTCCTCGGTCAGTTCCGTGATCTCGCAATTCGCTTCCACCAGCGCCTGACGCGAGATCTCTTCCTCTTCCACGGCCAGCCCGCGCTGATAGGCGGTCGCCTCGCGCACGGCCTCGTGCATGGCCGTCCGCAGTTCCTCGGGCCAGCTGTCAATGCTCTCGCGATGCCCATAGACGCCGCGGGAAAGATAAAAATGGCCGCTAAGCGTGTGATACGGGTGATACTTGTGCACGCCGTAGGTCACGGTATTGGCCAGCGGATTTTCCTGGGCGTCGAGCGTACCGTTGATGACGCCCTCGATGGCCTCGGTCAGGTCCATGCGCAGGGGAACCGCCCCCAGCAGGTCGAAGGTGCGGACATGGGTGTCGCTGGGCAGCATGCGGATCTTCAGGCCCGCCAGATCCCCGGGCAGGTGGATCGCACGTTCCTTGTTGGAGATGTGCCGGAAGCCGTTCTCGAAATAGCCGAGCATCCGGTAGTTGTACTCTCGCTCAATGCAGGTGTTCAGATAGGCGCCCAGATCGCCATCGAAGGCAGCTCGCGCGCTGTCGAGATCGGGAAACAGGAAGGGCAGATCGACAAAGCTCAGTTCCGGCACCCGGTCCGTCAGGTAGCTGGTGGACTGATAGGACATGGTCAGGATGCCGCATTCGGTCAGCCACAGGATTTCATCGGCGCGGTAGCCGAAGTCCATGATGTTCCAGATGTATTTGATATCGACGCCGTCCCCGAACTGGGCTTCCAGCTTGTCGCCGATGAATTTCAGGGCCCGGCTGTGGGTCGTGGTTTGCGGGCCGTAGCCCCCCATGCGGATCTGGATCGGGTCGGTCATCTGAAGGCCTCGGGTGCTGGAATTGATACGCGTTAAAGGACTTGTGCCCGCACGTTGTCCGAAAAGCGCACGAAACGCTGGGCGGAACCGTTGAACAGGCCTAGCTTGAAAGTGCTTTTTAATCGAAACTCTCACAGGAGGCCAATATGAGCCTGCAAGAACATCTTGCGGAAATTAGTGCCGCGGGTGCCAAGCGAATGCCGGAGGAGGTTCGCGCCACGATGGGCGCTGCCACCCAGGCACTTCGCGAATCCGGAATTATGGATCAGACCATCAAGGTCGGCGACACTCTGCCGCCCTTCACCCTCAAAAATGCGGATGGCGAGGACGTCAGTTCCGCTGACCTGCTTGCCAAGGGAACCGTGGTTCTCACGGTGTTCCGCGGCCATTGGCCTCGCAATGATGGCTAAACTCGACTGACCTAGTTCCGCTCGCCCGTGTTCGGGTGGCCGATATCGGGCTGCACATAGGGCGCCTGCATCTCGAAGATATCTTCGGTGTGGCAGTAGCGGGGTCCGCCGAGGCGGCCGATGGGCTTGAGCAAGTGCGGATTGACGTATTTGTCGTCGAGCATCAGATCCTCGCGCACATGCCAGCGCAGCACCTTGCCGATCACCAGATAGGTCTTCCAGTCATCTCCGAACTCGATGGTCTGCTGGTAGTCGCACTCCATGGCGACCGGGCAGTCCTTGATACGCGGGGCGTCCACCAGGTCCGACGGGACGGTGTCGATGCCGATGGTCTCGAACTCGTTGACGTTGCGGGGCAGGGCGGCCGAACTGGCGTTCATCTGTTCCTGCCATCCTTCGGTGACGGTGTGGATCACATAGCCCTTGGTGGCCGCGATATTGGCCGAGGTGTCCTTGTGGGCCTTTTCCTTCTCGCCCACGGTGATCGAGACCAGCGGCGGGTAGTGCGAGCAGATGGAGAAGAAGCTGAAGGGTGCCAAGTTTGGTACGCCGTCTTCGTCCATGGAACTCACCCAGGCGATGGGCCGGGGCACGATGGAACCGATCAGCAGTCGGTAGCATTGCTGGTGGTCGATCTCGTCGCTGTTGAAAATACGGTAATCCATGGAGTTCCCCTGAACGTGTTGCTTTGCGTGCAAGTGTGTCGGATGCATTCCCGCCTCGCAACCGGTGCAACTCCACCTCGCCCCGACCCTCTCCTCCCGGGAGGAGAGGGTGGTGAGCACAGAGAATCGGGGGAGGTGGGGGATCGCGAGGTCTTTGTTTCCGGGCCGTCCTGGTATATCCCCTCACGGATCATGACCAACGCCGTACCTACCGAACTCGCCCTCAATGCGCGCACCGCCCTGCCGGCGGATTACGCATTTCTGCTGCCGGCGCATCCGCGTTCCACATGGGAAAGCCACCCCAACAACGGGCAGTGGTGCCAGTTCTGGCTGGCGCGTCACACGATGTTCCGGGAGTTCGGGGAAGGGCTGCGCGATGCCTGCGAAAAGCTGGAATCCGCACAGGTCGATCCCCAGGGCTTCCACGACTGGTTCATGCCGCGCGCGAGTTTCTTTCTGGGCGAGCTCGATACCCACCACAAGGTGGAGGAGTATCACTACTTCCCGCTGCTCGCCCGGGCCGATGCGCGGATGGAGAAAGGCATCGCTCTGCTGGAGGGCGATCACACCACTATCCACGACCGGCTGCGCGGCGCCTATGACACCATCGTGGCGCTGGATGCGGCTATCCGGGACAAGCCGGATGAGGTGATGGGGCTGGTGCCCCGCATGCGCGACGATCTGGAGCGGCTCGACAAGGGGCTGCAGCGGCATCTCGACGATGAGGAAGATTTGGTGGTTCCGATCATCCTCGACCGTACCGAGGCAGGTCTGGGGATGGCCTGAACCGACAGGTGGCGCTTATTCCAGCCGGTTCAGGCCGTCGAACGCCGCCCTCTTGTAGCATTCGGCGAGCGTGGGATAGTTGAACACCGTGTCCACGAAGTAGTCGATGGTGCCCTTGTGGGCCATCACGGCCTGACCGATCTGGATCAACTCGGCTACTCCTTCGCCGAGGATGCTGACACCGAGAACTTCGCGGGTCTCGGTGCGGAACAATATCTTCAGCGTGCCCGTATGGTCGCCGATGATCTGGCCGCGTGCGATTTCCTTGTAGAACGCCTTGCCGACTTCGTAGGGCACACCCTCGCGGGTGAGTTCCTCCTCATTGGCGCCGATCACCGAGATTTCGGGGATCGTGTAGATGCCGTAGGGAAACAGTTCGGCGAATGATTGCGCGTTTTCCCCGAAGGCGTGACAGGCGGCGAGGCGGCCCTGTTCCATCGAGGTGGAGGCAAGGCTGGGAAAGCCGATCACGTCGCCGGCCGCATAGATGTTCGCGACCTCGGTGCGATAATTGGCGTCAACGGTGACCCGGCCGCGTTCGTCGGTTCCCAGCCCGGCTGCCGCCAGATCGAGCTCGCCCGTCGCGCCGGTCCGCCCGATGCTGTAGAGCGCCTTTTGGGTGTAGATCTGCTTGCCGCTTTCGAGATCGATCCGCACGCGTGGGCCATTGTTTTTGTCACAACGGCTGACGCGTTCGACGCCTTCCCCCAGCCGCAGGGCCACCCGATGCTGACGCATCAGATAGGCGAGTGCGTCTGTGATCTCTCCGTCCACAAAGTCGAGCAGGTTGGTACGCTTGTCGCTCAGGGTCACGCGAACCCCCAGCGTGGCAAAGATCGTCGCATATTCCAGCCCGATCACCCCGGCGCCGATGATGGCTAGTGAGCGCGGAATGTCCTCGAGGGATAGCACGTCGTCGCTGGTGAAGATGGTTTGTCCGTCAAACGGGATTTCGGGCGCGCGGGTACATTCCGTGCCGACCGCGATCACCACCTTGTCGGTAGATACCTCGCGTTCGCCACGCCCGTCGGCGAAGTCGAGGCGGATGGTGTCGGGCCCCGAGAACGAGGCAGATGCCGACAAAACCTCAATGCCGTTGCGCCTTAACTAGTGATGGGTCACATCGATTTCGGTGCGGATCACATGGTCGGTCCGCATCATCAGATCCGACATGGTGATGTCCTGCTTCACCGAATAGGCCGAGCCGTAAACGTTGCGGTGCAGAAATCCGGATAGATGCAGCGCGGCTTCGCGCAGGGTCTTGGAGGAAATGGTGCCGGTGTTGATGCACACACTACCAACCACCGCGCGCTTTTCGATGACGGCGACATGCTTGCCCAGCTTGGCGGCCTGAATCGCCGCGCGTTGTCCGGCCGGGCCGGATCCCAGCACAACCAGATCGTAGTCAAAGGTTTGCCGGGCGTCTTGGTCCGACGCCTCGTGGTTCAATGTATCCGGCACTGTCAAAATCCCGATCTGCACGGGCAAAATTGACCCTGAGCGTAGCTTTAATGGTTTCGGTTAAGGTTTTGTTGCCAGCCGCCGCCCAGAAGGCGGCTCACGGCGATAGAGACGTGGATTGACTCGGATACATTCACAGATCAAAAATTTGCTTCATGGATATGAATGAAGGCGTCAAGACGGCAGTCCGGACCGTCAATCTTTTCGAAGCCTTTGCGCGTCGCAAGGGGCCGATGACGCTCACCCAGATTGCCGAAAGCCTTTCCGCGCCGATCAGCAGTTGCCACGGGTTGGTGCGCACCCTCGGCGCCATGGGTTACCTCTACACATCCGAGCAGAGCCGCGCGATTTACCCGACAAAGCGTTTGCTCGAAATCGCGACCGTCATATCGAACCACGACCCGGTTCTGGAGAGCATTGTCCCGATTCTTGAATCGCTCCGTGACAAGTCGAATGAAACCGTGTTGCTCGGCCGCCGGCAGGGGGAGGGTGTGCTCTATCTGGACGTGATCCAGGGGGGACAGACGGTGCGTTACTCGGCGGGGGTCGGCGGCATCAAGCCGCTGCATTCGAGCGCCATCGGCAAGGCGTTTCTCGGACGTCTTGATCCCGGTGAACGTGCTGCGGAAATTGCACGCCTGCCCATGGACACTCACACGCCGAACACGATCGTGGACCGTGTGGCGCTGGAAGCCGATCTGAGCGCGGGTATCGCGAAGGGATACTTCGTGACCAAGGGTGAAAACGTCGTCGATGTGATGGGCATTGCAACGACCGCTGAAGTCTACGGCGATGTCTTCGGCGTGGCCATTGCCGCACCGCTGGTACGAATGGAAGGGGACGAGGAATTGCAGGCGGCCCGGCTACTGGCCGCACGCGACAGGCTGCAGGCCCTGGGAAGCAGCCTGTGAGCGAAACTTGGCAGGATGCACTCTATGACACTCTCGTGCGCCAGAAGGTGCGTCAGGTGGCCTATGTCCCCGATGCCGGCCATTCGCGGCTGATCGAACGCTGCGAGGCCGATCCCGGAATGGTCACCACGGTGCTGACCACCGAGGAAGAAGGCGTGGCCTTGCTGGCCGGCGCCTGGCTGGGCGGGGATCGCGGCGTTTTGCTGATGCAGTCCTCGGGTGTCGGCAATTGCGTGAACATGTTCTCGCTGATCGAGAACTGCCGCATGCCTTTTGTCACGCTCATCACCATGCGGGGCGAATGGGGGGAGTTTAATCCGTGGCAGGCGCCCATGGGGCTGGCGACGCCTGATGTCCTGAACCGGATGAACCTGCAGGTCCATCGGGTCGATAAACCCGCAGATGCGGGACCCATGCTGGAGGCGGCCATCGCCCAATCCTATGACGGCATGCTCGCCTCTGCCGTGCTGCTCTCCCAGCGTCTGATCGGGCGCAAAGACTTCATGGCGGAGGACTGAGATGACGGATGTCCTGCCGCTGCTGGACCGGCGCGAAACCGTTGCGGCACTGCTGCGCGATCGCCGCGACCTTCTTGTGGTCACGGGGCTGGGCTCGGCGACCTATGATGCGGCCGCGGCCGGGGACGATCCCCGCAACTTCTATCTCTGGGGCGCGATGGGCGGAACGGCGGCCATGGCGCTGGGTCTGGCGCTCGCGCAACCCAAACGCCCGGTGCTGGCCCTGACGGGCGACGGGGACATGCTGATGGGGATTGGCGCGCTTGCGACCATCGGGACAAAACAGCCGAAAAACCTGTCGGTGGTCGTGCTGGACAACGAGCGTTACGGGGAAACCGGCGCGCAGCTGACCGCGATTGCCCATGGGGTCGATCTCGTGGGTGTGGCGCGCGCCTGCGGCATCGAGGCTCCCGACCATATCCGCGACATGAACGGGGTCGGTACGCTGGCCGAACGGCTGCACCGGACAGAGGGTCCGTTGTTTGCCAATATCAAGATCGATGCGGGCGAGCACCCCAAGGTTCTGCCCGCCCGCGATGGCGCATGGCTGCGATCCCGGTTCCGCGAGGCGGTTCTGGGCACCGCACCCTGACACGGGAGAAGATGATGGTAGAGAAAATCGGAATTCTGGGACTGGGTCTGATCGGCCGGGTTTCGGCAGAGAAGCTGATGCCGGCCGGGCATGTGTGTTACGCGGTGCGGCGACCGAGCACCGAGGATTTTCCCGACGAGGGCGGCAAGCTTGTCGAGACTGCCCGCGAACTGGCCGAAACCTGCGATATCGTGATCTCCACCCTGCCCAATGTATCGGCGTCCCACGAGGCGCTGGACGGTCCGGACGGGTTGCTGGCGGGCGTCCATGAGGGGCTGACCATCGTTGAGATGAACACCTTCGGTGTGGCGGACAAGGAGGCTATCCGGGCCAAGGTCGAGGCGGGCCCCGCGACCATTCTCGACTGCCCGGTCAGCGGCACCCAGCCCATCATTCGGGCTGGCAACGGCGTGATCATGATGAGCGGTGATGACGCCCGTTGTGAGGCTGTGAAGCCCGTCCTGGAGCATATCTGCCCCAAGACCTTCTATGTGGGTGAGTACGGAACCGGTATCAAACTCAAGCTGATGATCAACTTC